>CAYFMP010000001.1:0-89317 GCA_964344215.1 uncultured Thalassospiraceae bacterium
CGGCAATGGTTCAAATCGCGTCACGGCCTCGATGCCGGGGAAACGCCCCGCGACATCGCGTTCTGTGCTCATGCCATTCTGGACGATCAGGTCCTGGTCGTCGACGACGCAACCAAGGACAAGCGGTTCGCCGACAACCCGCTTGTTAGCGGGGAACCCAATATTCGTTTCTATGCCGGCGCTCCGCTATGCACCAGGGACGGGTTCAGGCTCGGAACCCTTTGTGCAATCGACTACGAACCACGGGAACTGACGAAGGCACAGGAACAGGTTCTATCGGATCTGGCGCAGGTCGTCGTCGACGAGATGGAACTTCGCTTTGCGACCCAAAAGTCTATGGATTCCCAAGTCCGAACCCTCAAGGAAAGCGAGGCAAAACTCCGTGAAATCCTTGAGAACAGTCCGGTCGGTGTCGCCATCGTCTCCCATGCCGATGATGACAACCAGGTAACGGGCAAACGGTTGTTCGTCAACTCAGCGTTCGTCCAGATGTTCGGCGGCGCATCCTCCGAGGAAATGATCGAAGCGGAAATTTCGGATAGTTGGGTCGATCTCGATCAGCTACATGCGGTCGAGAAACTAATGAAGAACCGTGACGACCTGGTCGATTTGGAGGTTTTGCGGCGTCGTCGGGACGGGACCGAGTGGTGGGCCTTGATGAACTCGCGCCCGATCAGTTTCGAAGGCCGGGCCTGCACCATGGTCTGGCATTTCGACATGACCGAACGCAAGAGGGCGGAAGAAGCGTTGCGTGAAAGCGAGAATTTGCTCAATTCCATCATTGAAAACGTACCCGTAGGCCTGCTGATCAAGAATGCGGACCACGTCGTCGAAAGGCCGAATAGCACCTATCTGAAATGGTACGGTTTCGATGCGGATACCATGGTCGGAGTCCGTTCCGACCAGATCGAGGACTTCCAGACTGCCGAAGAAGCCGAGGCGATGAATGCCCAGGAACGGGAAGTGCTGACCACGGGACGAACGCTGACGCGACAGGTGGAACGCCCCTTTATCGACAGCAAGGTTCATACTGTCAAAATTACCAAGTTTCCCATCTACGACCAGCAGGGCAACATCACCAAGGTGGGCTCAGTCAGCGTCGACCTGACCGAACAGGTTCAGGCAATTCAGGCGAAATCAGAATTCCTGGCCAACATGAGCCACGATTTACGGACGCCGTTAAACGCCGTTATCGGGTTTGCCGATATTATTCGCCATCAGCGCTTCGGGCCGATTAGCGAGAAATACCAGGAGTATGCCAAGGATATTCATTCCAGCGGCGAATTCCTATTGTCGCTGGTAAACGACATCCTCGATCTCTCAGCCATCGAGACCGGCGGGCAGTTGTTGGCCAAGGAGAAAGTATCCATCGCAGACGTTGTCACCGAGTGTGAGGCAATTGTCGACGGAAGGATACAGTCCTTTGGCGTAGACCTGATTACGAAGGTGTCGAAAGACCTCCCGCCCGTTTACGCCGATAGACGGGCGACAAAGCAAATCCTTCTCAACCTGCTCTCGAATTCCATCAAGTTCACGCCGGAAGGCGGCCAGATCACGCTCAGGGCGACCGCCTCGGACGAATACCACTTTCTGGAGGTAAGAGACACGGGAATAGGTATTCCGGCCGACAAGATCGCAACCGTTACCGAACCCTTCGTCAAAGGCGAGAGCGATCCCCACAAGAGCCAGGAAAGCACCGGCCTCGGGCTGTCGATCGTAAAATCGTTGGTGGACCTCCACGACGGCCAACTATCCATCGAAAGCGAGGTCGGAAAAGGGACCACGGTCACCGTCAGGTTCCCGCCGGAGCGAACGATTCAACTGTCGGATCAGTCACGCTCGGCGTGATCTCCGCTTGTCGTCTTGAGGCGACGTCAAACCGGCCATGCCTGGATGTCGGCTTTCGGAGGCGAAGCGGGCCGGATCCATTTCGCGTGAACGGCATGAAAATCTTCCGATTACAACCATAGGCGCGGAATGCTATAGTGTCGGGGAAGTAAGCACCTGATCCGTCGGTTTGCTTGGGGGGTCTACGTGTTCTCATCCTTTCGACCACCGTTGGCAGCACTGCTTGTTTGTGGCGTCTTGATCGGCGTCGCATATCCTTCTCCAGGCGCCGGACGCGAGCAAGAACCAGGCAACGGGCGAATTATTGAATTGGCCGCTGCTCCGGGTGCTCATGACACCTACTCCGCCTCCCAACTCCAGCTCCTGTTAAGTGGCAACCGCGCCGTCGCCGATCGATCCGATTTCGATTGCTCCTCGCCGTTCGGCTTCGTGACCAATTACGACGGCGAGGACTTCCCCGGCGTTCCCGAATTGAAGATCGATTTCAAGGCCGGCGGTGAGCTCGCTGTCGCCTTCAGGTGCGAAAGCGAGGTCGCCGGCGAGAAGACCGAAAGCAGCACCGGCAACTGGTGGATCGAAGCCGACAGGCTGTGCATGAAGAGCGACGGGGAGAAACTGAACGGTCTTTTTTCGAGCCATGGAAGCTGTTGGGCGATCGGACCGGGCGAGTTCAACTTCGCCGTCTATGACGAGGGCGGCGGTCCGGTATTCGCGAACCTCAAGGTCGATCACTCGAAATATCGCTCAAAGGACGGTCTGCTGGCGGCGCTCGATACCGTCGAAGACCAGCCTTTCGCCCAATCCGTCACCCCGCCAGCCCCGCCATCTCCGCAGCCCGAACCTGCCGCGGTGCAAACCGCTGCCACCGAAACAGCCCCGACAGCTCAAACCGCTCCCGCCGTTCCGGCGGCCGATGGTTCGGCTTCGGTCGACGAAGCCGAACGCCTGAAACAAGAGGCGGAAATGGCGCGCCTCAAGCAAGAAGCGGAGATGGCGCGCCTTAGGCAGGAAGCGGAGCGCCTCAAGCAGGAGGCGGAAATGGCCCGTCTCAGGCAGGAGGCCGAGCGCCTGAAGCGGGAAGCGGAGATGGCGCGCCTCAAAGAGGAAGCGGAGCGCGCCAGGCAACAAGCCGAGCTAGAGCGCATTAGGCGAGAGGCCGAAGCAAGCGCCCAGTTGGCCAGGGCGCGCGACCGCGAGGCCGAGGAGCGGCAGCTGTGGGCGTCGATCAGGAATACCCGCAAGATGTCGGCGTTGGAGGATTATCTGCAACACTACCCGGACGGCCGATATCACTCCGAGGCCGAAGCCAGACTCGGCGTGCTGGAGAAGTTCCGGGCCGTCGAGGGTATCGAATTCGGCCGCTACCACGCGCTCGTCATCGGCATCGACGACTACCGGCACTTGCCGAAGCTTGCGACGGCGGTCAACGACGCCAAGGTGGTGGCGGGCGTGCTGAAAGATGACTACGGCTTCAAGGTGACGTTACTGTTGAACCCGACCCGCGACGGCATCCTCGACGCCTTCGACGAATTCCAGGAAAAGCTCGGCGCCGACGACAACCTGCTGATCTATTACGCCGGCCACGGCTGGCTCAACGAGGATTCGAGTCGCGGCTACTGGCTGCCGACCGACGCCAAACCGAACCGGCGCAGCCGCTGGATGTCCAACGCCACCGTCACCGACACCCTGAAGACATTTCAGGCCAAGCACGTCATGGTGGTCGCCGATAGCTGCTATTCGGGGACGCTGACGCGCAGCGCCAACATCGGCCTGCGTACCGGCGACTATTGGAAGCGAATGGCCGGAAAGCAGGCCCGGGTGGCGCTCGTCTCCGGCGGGCTGGAGCCGGTCGCCGACGCCGGCAGCGGCGGCCATTCGCCGTTCGCCAAGGCCTTCATCGACGTGCTTCGCACCAACGACGCGGTGATGGACGGCACACAACTGTTCAGCAAACTGCGCCGCCCGGTCATGGTGTCGGCCCAGCAGACGCCTGAGCACCCCGACGTCAGAAACGCCGGCCACGACGGCGGCGACTTCCTGTTCGTGCGCAAGTATTAGCCGTTTCATGGATATCCGTTTCGGGTCGGTACTGTTGAAAAACCATTTTCGAGCCGCTGCGGCGAAAGACTGATTTACGCCGGCCCTCTACGTGCAAGAATGATTCACGGAGGCTGGCCGCTCGATTCCATCGTTACGCCACCACCTTCGCCGATCGACTCTATCAACAGTATCGGGCCGGAAGCGGGCGAAAGGCGGACCATGCCCGGGTATCGGCCGTCGGGAGAAAACCCGACACGGATCACGGCGCGGCCGACCGATGACGGATTTCGCCGCCGCCACTCCCTACAAACCGAAGCGGTTCCAGATCAGCCGCTCCTCGATCGCCGCGATGGCGTCGGCGGCCAGATTTTCCGTGTACGAAATCCCTAAGTCGCCGCCTGAGCGCTCGACGAGTCCGACCCGGCGGCGCCAGAACGGCTGGCGGACGCCGACCGGGCGCAGTCGGACCCGTTCGCCGAACCGCTCGCGCATGACTGCGCGCAAATCGCCGAGGCCGTCGATCAGACCCATGTCCAAGGCCTTGCGGCCGGTCCAGAAGGCGCCGCTGAAGACCTCCTTGTCGGCGCCGGTGAGGCGATCGCCGCGCCGCGTCCGGACCATTTCGATGAAGGTCTGGTGGATTTCCCGTTGCAGGGACTTGAGGTGTTTGACGTCGGCCGGCTTCTCGGGCGCGAACGGGTCGAGCATGGCCTTCTTGTCGCCGGCCGTGTGCAGCCGCCTATCGACGCCCAACTTCCCGATCAGTCCCGTAAACCCGAAACCGCCGGTAACGACGCCGATGGAGCCGATGATGGAACTCTCGTTCGCATAGATCTCGTCTGCGGCGCAGGCCAGCCAGTAACCGCCCGAGGCGGCGACGTCCTCGGCGAAGGCGACGACCGGGACGTCGTTCTCGTCGGCCAGGTCGCGGATGCGCTTGGCGATCAGCGCCGATTGCACCGCCGAGCCGCCGGGCGAATTGACGCTGAGCGCGACCGCGGCCAGGTTTCGTAACCTAAAGGCGCGCTCGATGGCGGCGGCTTGCGATGACAGGTTCAAGCGGCGGCGCAGTCCGCCGATGTGGCCGATGACGCCGTCGAGGCGCAGGACCGAGACCACCGGCCTATCATGGCCGAGCGGTCCGCTCGGCACCCGGTCCAGAATGCGCTCGATGAATTCCATGCCGTTAAGGTAGGAACGGCGGCAACCGAAAATCAAGGGCCGGCGGCGGGCCCCCGTCATGATCCTTGCACCGGGCCGCCGAATTTGCGCTACGTCACGTTCTCCCTGCCGAATTCGTAGACTCTTTGTCTTCTCCCACGCCCTGCGTCGCCGGAGCGGCCGTGGGCTTCCGGTCCGTTCCGTCGCGCCTGGATCGTTGAGTTCTCAGACATCGGTCGTCTTGGCAGCGGATGGCGTTCCGAAATGATCCATGGGTGCCAGGGAATTTCCGAGTAAATACGCGAACCCAAACGTAAGTCATCTGCAAAGGGCACGTGTAAAGTAGGCGCCAATCTCTGCTAAAATACCAACGGAGCACGTTGTAGGCCGGACGCCCAACTGGTTCCCTGAGTGAGCGATCTCAGAGATACCGGCGCCCTTCGCTTCTCGCTCTGCACGAACTTCTATGTTGGTGGCGTTCGGCGCCGTGGGGTGGAGCGGGCTGCTGTTCAGGTGTGGCCCACGGATGTCGAAACTACGGTCTCGGGATTTAGTCCGCGTAAAGCGCGGTCGTTGGCGGCGTTGGTGAATGCAGACGAGCGAAAGTGCGTCGGTTGGGGTCGGCAATTTCGCCATTTCGTTGGCTTTAACGAAATTGGAGGACAGCCATGTCGGATCGTGATCCGCTCACCGCGCTTCCCACCCATGAGGTCGTCAACCAGCCGCCCGACCTGGAGGGATACAATCTCTATGAAACCGACCTGGCCCTCAAGGAGGCGCTCCACCGCGAGGGGGCCGGCTGGGCCGAGGACGGGGCGGTATCCCTGGGCGCCGCCGTCGGCAGCGAGCGGGTTATCCGGCTTGGCTTCGAGGCCAACCGCTACCCGCCCCAGCTTCGCGTATTCGACCGCTCTGGGCGCCGTATCGACGAGGTGGAGTTTCATCCCGCCTATCATCAACTGATGGAACTTGCCATCGGGTGCGGGATCCACTCCGTCGCCTGGACCGCCGGGCTTCCCGGCGGCTATGTGGCGCATACGGCGCTGGAATATTTGCTGACCCAGGCCGAGGCCGGCGTCTGCTGCCCGGTTACCATGACCCATGCCGTCGTCCCCGCCCTCAGGCGGCAGCCCGAGATCGCCGCCGAATGGGAACCGCGAATCTTTTCGAACGAATACGATCCGCGTAGCGTTCCGGTCGACGAAAAGGCGGGCGCGACGTTCGGTATGGCGCTGACGGAGAAGCAAGGCGGGTCCGACCTGCGCGCCAACTCCACCCGGGCCGAGCCCCTTGGCCGCGGCGGACCGGGCGCGGAATACGAACTCAAAGGCCACAAATGGTTTTGCTCGGCGCCGATGTCGGACGCGTTCCTGACCCTGGCTGATACCGGCAACGGCCTTTCCTGCTTCCTCGTCCCCCGCTGGCGGCCCGACGGCTCGCGCAATCCATTTCTGATTCAGCGTCTTAAGAACAAACTCGGCAACCACTCCAACGCCTCCTGCGAAATCGAATACGAGGGCACCTGGGCACGGATGATCGGCGATGAGGGAGGCGGTGTGCCCATCGTCATGGAGATGGTTCACCATACCCGTCTCGACACTTCCCTGGCGGCGGCCGGATTGATGCGCCAAGCGACGGTACAGGCGCTACACCATACATCCCACCGCGCCGCTTTCCAGAAACTGCTGTCCCGACAGCCTCTCATGCTGAACGTGCTGGCCGATCTCGCACTCGAATCGGAGGCTGCCACGATCATGGTCATGCGCACGGCCCGTGGGTTCGACGAAAGCGGGACGGACGAAGAAGCACGGGCATTCACCCGAATCGCCGTCGCCGTCGCCAAGTACTGGATCAACAAACGTCTGCCCAACCATGTCTTCGAGGCGCTCGAATGCCATGGCGGCGGCGGTTATGTAGAGGAATCCATTATGGCGCGGCTTTACCGCGAGGCGCCCCTGAACAGCATTTGGGAGGGTTCCGGAAACGTGATATGCCTGGACGTGTTGCGGGCCATGCAACGCCAACCGGAGTCACTGGAAGCGTTCCTCGCCGAGGTCGAATGCGCGCGTGGCGGCGACCACCGGCTCGATCAAGCCATCGACCGCCTCAAAGACATGCTGGACGACAAATCGGAGTTGGAGACGCGGGCGCGTCGGATCACGGAATCGATGGCGCTTGTGTTGCAGGGCGCCCTGATGACGCGCCATGCCCCGGCTGAACTCGCCGATGCTTTTTGCGCCTCGCGCCTCGGGGATGATACGGGGCGAGCATACGGTACCCTGCCTTCGAGCGTCCCTTACGATAAGATCGTCGGACGGGCGTGGCCCGCCCGGTAGGACGTGGCGACGAGGATCGCCCGCGCCGAAGGCGAAGACCCGCACCGAGCGGACGGAAACCGCCCTTTCCCGGTACCCGGGGGGCGTTCGATCCGACCTTGAAATTCCGAAAGTGGTGCCGGGTGCGGGAGCCATCCACCCCATCCGCTTCTTGAATCGGACCAGGATCATCGGGTGGTTGGATGTCTGCGTTCAGCCGCCAACAGACTTTATCGATTGACCGACCAAGTCGCTTTTCGGCTCTCGTGCCTCCCGACAAATACATACCCTACAAGACGAACTTCGTTACAATTTCCATACAGTTTCCCCCGCCGCGTGTGCGGGAGATAGGGTGGCGGCGATGTCGATGTTCCTCATCATTTCAACGGCCTGGGCGGTTGTCGCGCTGGTGCTGCTCATCGCGGCTTGGTGGCTGATCCGTGTCGGCAGAATTGCACCGCACAGGAACATCATGATCCTGCTGACTGCCGGCGCCTGGATCTTCGTCATCAACTACATATTCGTGCAGCGGTATGGAGGGGAACTCGGGCCGTTGCCGAGCGAGTACGTTCCTTGGATGGCGTTGCACGGGTCTTTGGGGCTGGTTCCGCTCATCGGCGCGACCTGTCTAGTCGTCGGCAGATTGACGACGGGTCGGAACAGGTTCAACACCCATTTCAATCGGCACCACAAAGTATATGGCCGCACGTTCGTTGTGGTTTGGTTCTTTACCCATCTTGGCGGCATATTCAATGCGATCTTCCTGCGCTGACGGGCGATGCCGAGCGCTCGTGTTTCGCCCGCCCAATGTTCCGGGCTCCGTTTTTCGTGGTAGGGGAAGGCAGGTTATATGAAGTCAGGTAGATGGCGGTTTCGGGTCAAGAACAGGCAATTGGCGAGGTGCCTCCGAATGTCTGCCTTTTGGGGGAAGAGCGAAAACTGATCTCAAGCCGAAGCGCGGTGAGAAACGAGTGGTGCCGGGTGCGGGACTCGAACTCGCGACCTGATGCTTACAAGGCAACTGCTCTACCAACTGAGCTAACCCGGCCCTTCGCAAGATGCCCCCCTATAAACCGAAGACCGTCTCCGGGCAAGCCGGGCGCGGCGCCGAGGGGTGTTCGAAGAGGCTAAAACCGGCGCGCCTCAGCCGTTGACGGCGGCGGCCTGGCGCGCATGCCGCTTGCGCACGTGCGGGTCGAGATGGCGCTTGCGCAGGCGGATGGTGTCCGGCGTCACCTCGACCAACTCGTCGTCGTCGATGTAGGCGATGGCCTGTTCCAGCGACAGCCGCCGGGGCGGAGTCAGGCGGACCGCCTCGTCGGACCCGGCGGCGCGAATGTTGGTCAATTGCTTGGCCTTCATCGGGTTGACTTCCAAGTCGTTGCCGCGGCTGTTCTCGCCGATGATCATGCCCTCGTAAACGATGACGCCGGAGCCGATCAACAGCTCGCCGCGCTCTTCCAGGTTCATCAGCGCGTATGCCACGCTCCTGCCGGCGGCGTTGGCAATCAGCACGCCGTTGCGGCGACCGGCGATCGGCCCGGCGTGCAGGCCGTACTCGCGGAACACCCTATACATCACCCCGGTGCCGCGGGTCTCGGTCAGGAACTCGCCGTGGTAGCCGATCAGGCCACGCGACGGGGCTGAGAAGCGCAGCCGCGTCTTGCCGCCCTCTGCCGAGCGCATCTCCTCCATGCGGCCCTTCCGCTTCGAGATGGCTTCGACGACGGCGCCCGCGAACTCCTCGTCGACGTCGATCACCACGTCCTCGTAGGGCTCCAGCAGCTCGCCTGTCTCCGGGTCCTCGCGCATCAATACGCGGGGTCGGCTGATGGAGAGTTCGAAGCCCTCGCGGCGCATGGTTTCGATCAGCACGCCGAGCTGCAGCTCGCCGCGCCCCGCCACCTCGAAGGCATCGCCGTCCTCGGTCTCGGTGACGCGGATGGCGACGTTGCCCTCGGCCTCGGCGAAAAGCCGGGCGCGGATCATTCTCGACGTCACCTTGGCGCCGGACCGACCGGCCAGCGGCGAATCGTTGATCGAGAAGATCATCGCCAGCGTTGGCGGATCGACCGGCTCGGCCGGCAGGCTGTCCTCGACTTCCGGGTCGCACAGGGTGTCGGAGACGGTGGCTTCCGAGAACCCGGCCAGCGCCACGATGTCGCCGGCTTCGGCGCGCTCGACGCCGACCCTTTTCAGGCCGCGAAAGGCCAGCACCTTGGTGATCCGGGTCTGTTCGACGACGCCGCCCTCGCGGTTCAGCGCCTTGGCCTGAACATTGGGCGCAATCGCGCCCGACACGATGCGTCCGGTCAGCACGCGCCCGAGGTAAGGGTCGCTCTCCAGCGTCGTCGCCAGCATCCGGAACGGCCGATCCTCGACGATGGTCGGCTCGGGCACGCATTCGACGATCTTGGCGAACAGCGCCGTCATGTCTTGGGCCGGCTCGGCCCAGTCGTCGGCCGCCCAGCCCTGCTTGGCCGAAGCGAACACGGTCGGGAAATCGAGCTGCGCGTCCTTGGCGTCCAAGGCCACGAACAGATCGAAGACCTCGTCGTGGACGGCGTCGGGACGGGCGTCGGGTTTGTCCACCTTGTTGACGACGACGATCGGCTTCAAGCCCAGACGCAGCGCCTTCTGGGTGACGAACTTGGTCTGCGGCATCGGGCCTTCCGAGGCGTCGACCAGCAAGAGCACGCCGTCGACCATGCCGAGGATGCGCTCGACTTCGCCGCCGAAATCGGCGTGGCCGGGCGTATCGACGATGTTGATACGGGTCCCCCGCCATTCGACCGAGGCGCATTTTGAAAGGATGGTGATGCCGCGCTCGCGCTCCAGGTCGTGGCTGTCCATCAAGCGCTCTGCAACTTCCTGGCCCTCGCGGAACAGGCCGCTCTCCTTCAAGAGCGCGTCGACCAGGGTTGTTTTGCCGTGGTCGACGTGGGCGATGATGGCGATGTTGCGCAAATTCACTGGGCGGTTCCGGGTCGGCGGCGAGGCGGTCGGTTCAACGATCAACCGGCGATGGCGTCGATCTTGTCGACCAGCTCCGCGTAGCTGGCGGCGACGGCGTCGGCCTTGGTGGCGGCGGCGGCGCCCTCGTCGCGGGCTGCCGTGAACAGGATCGCTTTCATGCCCAAGGCCTGCGCGCCGTCGACGTCCTTCGGGTCGCGGTCGCCGATATGCAGCATGTCGGCGTATTCGGTGCCGAGCTGGCGGGCCGCTTCGGCGAACATGTCCGGGTGCGGCTTTGAATGGCCGACCTCGTCGGAAAACACGAAGCCGGTGAAGAAATCCTTGATGCCGTGTTGCGAGAGGATGTCGCGCAAGCCCCGGCCCGGCGTGTAGATGGTGTCGGAAACGACGCTCAGCCTGAAGCGTCCGGCCAACTCGCGAATCGCATTGGCGGCGCCGTCGATCATGTCGGGCGGCAGGTCGACCTCCATGTTCTCGAAGCCGGCGACGACCTGATCGAAAGCCTCGCCGTTCAAGGTCCGGCCGAGGTCGGCGAGCATGATCTTGAGACGCTCCGGCACCTCCCAGGTGATCTGCTCGCCGTACCAGGCCTCGCGGAAGGCGGCCTCCTGGCGGGCGAACGCCGCCTCGACCGCTTCCGGTTCGATCGGCGCTTCGGCGTTCAGCGCCTCCCACACCAAATGGCGTTTCTCGTCCGGTTTCGGGCGCAGGCCGCGCTCGGCCCGGACCGGCTCGTCGGAATCGTCGATCAGGATGGTGTCCCAGATGTCGAACGTGATGGCTTTCAGGCTCATAGGTCTTGTCCTCGGCGGGTTGGGGGAGGAGGCGGCGCTGCTCACATAGCCGAGAACGCAGGAGATTCCAATGCGTAATTCGGCGCCGGGTGACGACGCCGCCCGACCCACGTTATGCTGGCGATCGGATATCCTTGTCTTCGGGAGAGCATCCTTGGCGCCTCGCCTCGCCTCGGCAGTGCCGTTCCTCCTATCGGTCGCCCTCGGCATCCCGACCGCGGCCGGTCCCGCCACGGCCGCCGCCCTGCAAACCGACACCCGCTGCAAGAAACCGGCGGCGACCGCGAAGCTGGTCTACGCCAAGAACAAGATCGGCTACGGCCTGGAGAAGCTTCCCGAGTACAGAGAAGAGAGACGCGGCAAGCTGCTCGGGTTGTTCTGGGCCGACGCCCGGGTCCGCCGCCAAGTCACGATCGAGGGCGGTTGTCTCGTCGGTGTCGATCTGTCGGTCGAGGTCGAACCGCACATCGAGTTGAAAAGCACGCTGAAGAAGAAGTTCAACAGATGCACCCGCCAGGCCACCCTCGATCACGAAAAACGGCACGGCCAGGTTGCCCGCAAACACTACAAGCGCCTGCCGGCCAAGATCGAGGCGATGACGGTGAGGCTGTTCACGGGCAAGCGGGTGCCCGACTTCGAGACCTTCGAATCGCGCTTCGAGCCGGAACTGGAAAAAGTCATGAAGCGGTTCAACAGGAAATACGCGGCTGCCCAGCAGGGTTTTCACGACGAGCTGGCCGAGGCCAGAATCATCAGGAAGAAGTGCAGTCTCAAGAAGCGGAAATAGCCCGGCCGGGCGCTTACACCTCCGGGTTCGAGACGAAGGCTTGCAGGGCGTCGCGGTCGCTGATGCGGACCTCGCGTCCCTCACAGGCGATGCCGTGCTGGCGCAGTTTCTTCAATGACCGCGACAGGCTTTCCGGCTCCATGCCGAGGTAGGTGGCGATCAACCCCTTCTCCATCGGCAGCACCGTCCTGACGACGTCTGCGTCGGCCGGCGCCAAACGCAGGATGTAGTCGGCCAGGCGCTGCGACGTCGTCATCAGCTGAACGCGCTCGAACTGGTCGCACATGGCTTGCAGCCGTTTGGCCACGAGATCGAGGATTCTTCGGGCCAGCACCGGGTCGCGTTCGATTGCCTCGAAGAAGACGGCGGCCGGCACCTCGAGGACCCGGCAAGAGCCGATGGCCTCGGCGGTCTCGGTGTAACGACCCGCCTTCAATACGGCCCTCAGCGCAAACGGATCGCCCGGCTGCATGACGAAAAGAACGGCGTGCTTGCTCTCCGGGTCGCCGCGGAAGATCTGCACTTGGCCGCCAAGCACCATGAAGACGCGGTCGGCCGGCTGGCCGACCTGGAACAGCCGGTCGCGGTGGCCGTAGGCGACGACGGCGGAGGCCTCGACGATGCTCTCGACGAGACCGGGCGACGAGCCCATGAACAAGCCGGCACGTTGTATGTCGTCGCGGCAGGAAACAGCGGTATCCAACATCAGCAACCCCATCCTTCGAGCGCCCAAAACCTTCGAAGAACGTCGGATCGTCGCAAATTACGAAAACCGCCGCCTTGACCGAAATCAATATGGGTGAAGAGGCGGCATTCAACTGTCGGCCAAGGTTTCGAGAGCCGAAATCAACTCGTCGCCGACGTCGAGGCCGTGCTGCGCCGCGCGGGCCCGGTTGTCCAGGCGACGGTCGCCGGGCAGCCGGGTATTCGGTTGCGCCAGGACTTGCGAGAGCAACACCTCGACCCGTTTGGCGAACCCCCCGCCCGCCAGCCGGTCCGGGGCCAGCGCCACGAAGAACTGGCCGGCATTCGGCGGCCCGCCCTCGGCGTCGAGGAAGGAGGTCGCCTCGAAGCCGAAGCCGGCGCCGGTCAGCGCCGCCGACAGGATTTCGACCATCAGTGCCAACGCCGCCCCTCTGGCTTCGCCCATCGGCAGCATGGTGCCGTCCAGCGCCGCGGCCGCATCGGTGGTCGAATGGCCGCTCGAATCGAGCGCCCAATCGCCGGGTATCGCATCGCCGCGCTTGGCGGCGATGACGATCTTGCCGCGGGCCACCTTGCTCAAGGAAAGGTCGACGACCAGGGGCGGTGCCGCCGCGCGCGGACAGGCAAAGGCGATCGGGTTGGTGCCGAGCAGCGGCTTATCGCCGCCCCATGGCGCCATTGCCGCCGGCGTGTTGAGAAAGGCGAGGCCGACCAGACCGTGCTCGGCCAGCTTCTCCACGTGGTGGCCGGCGACGCCGGCATGCGACGAGGCATGGACGGCGGCGGCTGTGACGCCGGTCTCGGGCGCGGTTCCGATCAGGGCCTCCAATGCCAGCGCGATGGCCGGGTAGGCAAAGCCGTTGGCGGCGTCGATTCGGACGGCTGCCGGCGCCGTCCGCTGTAGCCTCGGCACCGCGAAGCCGTCGACCTTGCCGGCCTTGGCCTGGGCGGCGTAAACGGGGGCCCGGGAGACGCCGTGCGAGGGGATGCCGTCGGCC
The DNA here is from genome assembly GCA_964344215.1 of uncultured Thalassospiraceae bacterium. Taxonomy (GTDB): domain Bacteria; phylum Pseudomonadota; class Alphaproteobacteria; order Rhodospirillales; family Casp-alpha2; genus CAYFMP01. The sequence goes on from CAYFMP010000001.1 coordinate 13,625, forward strand.
TCGGCGGCGACCAGGGCGGCGGCGACCTGGGCCGCCGTCTGCGGCGATGTCCTGGAAGCGGTGAGCGCCCGTCCGATCAGGTCGCGCAAGGCGGAAGCGGCGATATTGGCCATGGATTGCGGCCTCCGTGGAGTGCGGCGGTTTCAAAACCGTCCCGTTTGAAAGGCGGACCGCCGCCGTTTCGGTTAGTGGCCTGTTCTCGTCAGGGGATCGTTTCGATCCTCGGGCGACAAGCCTCTGGAATCGCCCAATCATAGCCCGGTGCGGCCGTCGCTCAAGGCCCGTCGGCGGTCGGCCCGGTCGGCGGCGGAAGCGTCGATTCGGTGATTGATGGGGGAGCGGGGGCGTCCTATGATCGGCCCCGTTTCCCAAAGTCGAACGGTCGTCCAGCCGCCATGACATCGATCCTTTTTCTCGGCCTCCTGCTCGGCATGCAGCACGCCCTTGAAGCCGACCACGTGGCGGCGGTCGCCTCGATCGCCGCCCGCCAGACCTCGGTCCGGCGCATCGTCGCCCACGGCGCCGTTTGGGGCATCGGCCATATGGCGGCACTGGTGGCGTTCGCCGGTTCGGCGATCGTGCTCGGCGCCGCCGTCGGCGACCAACTGGCCGGCTGGCTGGAAGCGGCGGTCGGCGTCATGCTGGTCGGCCTCGGCGGCCACGTCATCTATCGCCTGATCCGCGACCGCGTGCATTTCCACCTGCACCGCCACGCCGACGGGGTCGTTCACTTCCACGCCCACTCCCACGCCGGCGACGTCGGCGAGCACGCCCGCTCGGCCCACCGCCACCAGCACCGGCATGGGCTTCCGTGGCGCTCGCTGTGGGTCGGCCTGATGCACGGGGCCGCCGGTTCGGCGGCGCTCCTGGTGCTGAGCGCTTCGGCAATGGCCTCGCCGGCCGAAGGGCTTCTTTACGTGGCGCTGTTCGGGGCCGGGTCGGTGGTCGGCATGGCGGCGCTGTCGGCAGTGATCGCGGTGCCGATCGCCTTTTCGGCGTCGGCCCTGACCTGGGCCAATCGGTCGTTGCAGGCCGCCGTCGGCGTCGGCACCGTCGCCATCGGTCTGGGCGTCCTGGGCCGCATCGTCGTCGCCTGAGACGGCCGTCCCAACACCGGCATTGGCACCCGGCGGCGGAGCGACTATCTTAAGAGCCAGCCTGAGGAATCCTAAGCGACGCGGGGCCTAAACACTCCGCGTCTTGCGTTTGCGCCGCCGCTTCCCATCTGTTGAGGAAGGACCCATCCCAAAGCATAAAGAGATAGACTGCACATGCGTAAATACCTGAATATCAACCTCTCGGACCGGACGGTCGAAGCGAAAGAATTGGAAGGCGAGGCCATTGTCCGGGCCGGACGCTACCTGATCGCCAAGACGCTCTTGGAAGGCGGCATCGCCGACGTCGATCCGCTGTCGCCCGCCAACCCGTTAATCTTCTCGGTAGGCGCTTTCGCCGGCTCCAACTTCTCCAACGCCAACCGCATCAGTGTCGGATGCAGGAGCCCGCTGACCGGCGGCGTCAAGGAAGCCAACTCCGGCGGCACCTTCGGGTTCGCCCTGGGGCAGCTGGAGATCTCCGGCCTGACGCTGGAGGGCGCGTCGGACGAATGGGTGGTGATCCGCATCACCGTCGACGGCGACGTCACCTTCGAATCGGCCGAAGGGCTATTGGGACTCGGCAACGTCGAGACCGCCCGACTCCTGCACGAGAGATACGGCGACAAGATCTCGCTGGCGCTGTGCAGTCTAGTCGGCGAATACGGCGGCCTGATCTCCGGCGTCTCGTTCAGCGACCCGGAAGGGCGGCCCGAGCGGATCGCCGCCAGGGGCGGCGTCGGCGCCGTCATGGGCATGAAGAAGGTCAAGGCGATCGTCGCCGACAAGCACAAGATGCCGACCTTCCACGACCGCAAGAAAGTGATGGGCGCGGTCCGCGAATACGGCGCCAAGCTGGGTGAGCAGGAACCGGTCGCCAACATGGCCAACTTCGGCACCGCCCTGATGGCCGACGTCATGAACCACGGCGGCGGCATCCCGGTGCGTTCGTTCAGTTCCGGCCAGGCGCACAGCGCCGAGGGCGAGCCTTTCAAGATGGGCGGCACCTACATCCGCGAACTCAACGAGGGGCGCGGCGGCGAGCCCACCCATGCCTGCATGCCGGGCTGCATGATCAAGTGCTCCAACGTCTACGTGGCCGAGGACGGCGCCGAAATCGTCTCGCCGTTGGAATACGAGACCCTCGGGCTGTTGGGCACCAACTGCGGGCTGACCGACCCCGACGACGTCGCCAGGCTCAACCACGTCGCCAACGACCTCGGCATCGACACCATCGAGACCGGCGCCATGCTGGCGATGATGATGGACAACGGCGAGGCCGAGTTCGGCGACGTCCAGTTCATGCAGGCGGCCCTCGACGACATCCGACAGGGCAACGAGCGCGGCAGGTTGCTGGCCCAGGGCGCGGCCCGCCTCGGCGAGGCCAAGGGCTACAAGCGCATCCCGGTCGTCAAGAAACAGTCGATCAGCGCCTACGACCCGCGCTCGATCGAGGTCACCGGTATCTCCATGATGGTGTCGGCGCAAGGCGCCGACCACACCACCGGCAACCTGCCGACCTACGAGTGCAAGGGCAAGACCACCGAGGAACTGGCCGAGGCCAGCCTCGGCGTTCAGGTCAACTGCGCGGCCGCCGATTCGCTGGGGCTGTGCCTGTTCGGGCGCTCGGTGACGGACACCCACCACGAACTGATCATCCAGGCCTTCAACGACGCCCACGGCACCGAACTGGGGCCGGATTTCATCAACCAGTTGGGGCGCGAGACCCTGAAGCTGGAGCACGAGTTCAACAAGGCGGCCGGCTTCTCGGTGGCCGACGACGAACTGCCCGGCTTCATGTATGACGAACCGCTGCCGCCGAGCGGCAAAACGGCCCGCCACCACGGCCCCGAGGTCAACGCCTTTCGCGACGACTGGTTCGCCAAGGCCTGACCCGGACCCGGCCTGACCTGATGACCTGATCGGTCAGGCCGGCCGAGCGGCGTTCGTGTGACGTTCGTCACATGACATTTGCCTAAAATTTTAGTAAACTGTTTGACGTGGCCCGGAAAGACTCGGGTCGGCCCTCCGGTCGGTTCGGCAGATCATCGCCGACGAGCAACCGGCAAGAACACCAATAAAGTCCAACGATAACAATAAATAACACGTCACCACATCATACATGGAGACAGAACATGTCAGAACTCGAATTTTCCGATCTCTGCATCACGATCGAGGATCTTCCGAGCCGGGCGCAAGCGCTTGGTGAAGAAGAGCAAGCCGATGTGCTCGGCGGTTGGGGCTGGTATCGCCGGCGCCGTCGTCGTCGTCCGCGTCGCCGGCGTCGTCGGCGGTGGGGTCGGCGTCACTCGTGGCGTCGTCGCGCCTACTGGGCGAGGCGCCGTCGCGCGTCCATTCGCCGTCGCCGTCGCTCCATGTACCTGCGCAAGGCCGCCTTCCACTCGCGGATGGCCTCGGCCTATCGTCGCGCCGCCGCGCGGGTCTAAGCACAGGCACGATGCACTAATGGATGGAGGGGCCCTTCGCGGGCCCCTCTTTCTTTCCCGAGGAGGCGATCGATAGGACAATCGGGCTGAAAGGAAGCGGCCCATGAAAATCGAGAAAATCGTTATCGTCGGTGGCGGCACCGCCGGCTGGCTGAGCGCCACCTACCTCGAACAGGCGCTGTCTCTGCGCGGCGCCGGCAGACCTGAAATCGTGCTCGTCGAGTCCCCCGATATCGGGATCATCGGGGTCGGCGAGGCGACCGTGCCGAACATCTGCAAGACGCTGGCCTACCTTGAACTCGACGAGGACGAATTCATGTGGAGCACCAATGCGTCCTTCAAGCAGGCCATCCGTTTCCGCAACTGGCGGCTGCCGCCCGGCCAGGCGCCCGATGAATCCTTCTTTCATCCGTTCGAATATCCGGAACCGATCGGCGATGCGGAATTCTGGTCGCTGTGGGCCAACTACCGGGCGCGCGGTGGCGACGCGCCGCTCGATTACGCGGCGTCGCCGCAACCGGCCATGTGCGATGCCCTGAAGGTGCCGAAGACCTCGGAATCGACCCCGTTTCTCGGTTCCGTCGTCTACGCCTACCACCTCGACGCCGTCCTGTTCGGCCGCTTCCTTCGCGAAAAGGCAATCGAGCGCGGCGTCCGGCGGATCGAGGACACGGTGAACAACGTCAACGTCGGCGAATCGGGCCGGGTGCTGTCGCTCGATACGGCCGAACACGGCGCCATCGAAGCCGACTTCTTCGTCGATTGCACGGGCTTTCGCGGGCTGCTGATCAACCAGACCCTGGATGAACCGTTCGTTCCGTTCGGCGATACCCTGTTGTGCGACCGCGCCGTCGCCATGCAGACGCCGCACCCGGCCGACCAGGAAGGCATCAATCCTTTTACCACTTCGCTGGCGATGCCGTCGGGATGGATCTGGAACATCCAGCTGTTCGACCGGGCCGGCAACGGCTACGTCTATTCCAGCGCTTTCATTTCCGACGACGAGGCGGAGGCCGAGTTCCGCCGCTACCTCGGCCCGGCCGCCGACGGGCGCGAAGCGCGCCGCTTGAAGATGCGGGTCGGCCGCAACCGGCGCTCGTGGGTCGGCAACTGCGCGGCGATCGGCCTTTCCAGCGGCTTCGTCGAACCTTTGGAATCGACCGGCATCTACCTAATCGAGCGCGCCCTTGAACTGCTCGTCGACAACTTCCCCGACGAACCCATGGACGCTGCCAAGGCCGGAAGCTTCAATGCGGCGCTCGTCGGCGAGTTCAACGACATCGTCGATTTCATCACCCTGCACTACTGCCTGACCGAGCGCGAGGACACGGCGTTCTGGCGGGCCAACAAGTTCGACCTGAATATCCCGGACAGCCTGAGCGGGCGCCTGCAGGCCTGGCGCGACGGGCTGCCCAGCGACATCCGAGAAGAATGCGAGCGGTCGTTGTTCAAGTGCGCCAGTTGGAACTACATCCTGGCCGGCCTGCGCTTCCGGCCCGACCGCGCGCCGCCGCTGCCCGACGGTCTCGACGAGGACGCCGTCGATGCGTTGATCGGTCGCCGGTTGGCCAATCGAGAGCGCATCCTTCCGTTCATGCTCGACCACAAGGCCTATCTCGAACTACTCCACGACGACGAAGCCGACCACGAAGCCGACTACGAAGCGGCTGTCTGAACGCAGCGGCGGCGGCGATGAATCTTTTGCAAGCTTATCGTCAGCAAGGGGTTTCCTCGTGGGGAGGTTTGGTCCTAGAATATCCGTGGCCGTCTTCGCGCGCAGAACACCGATCGCACGACGGGCTCGACCGGGGGGGGCAAACTACGAAATACATGAAGACGGTTCGGTTTCCAGGTTGAGCGACCGCCGCTTCGACAACGGGGATATTAAAGCCCCGGGGGTGAACCAAGGGAGGTTACGATGGACTTTCTGAACGTCAACGGCGCGACGGTGGATGTGAAGACGGCTCTGCAATGGCAGTAGGTCGTCGGTAACAGTGACTTCACCGACGCCACCATCACCAACGCCGCCGTCAAGCAGTACGGGTCGGAGAACGGCCTATCGGCATCTACCGATGACATTCAAGGCTTCCTCAACGAGCTTCGCTACGACCTGCAGTTGGAGAAAGCCGACGACTTCAACACGTGGATGGCCGAAAACGGTCTCGATTTGCAGACCGTCCAGAACGCCTGCGAGATCGGCGCCGTCCGTAACAAGATTCGCGCTTCTATCACCGACGACGACATCTCCGAGTACTTCACAGCCAACAGGGAATCCTATGATGTCGCCGAGCTTTACAGCATCACCGTCGAATCCGAAGATCTGGCGAACGAGTTGTACTCGCAGATCGAAGAGGGGGACGGCAGCTTCCTCGACCTGGCCCTCGAACATTCGACGGACCAGGACACCTACCGTCAGGGCGGATTCAACGGCGAGGTCACCCGCTCGACCGTCCGAGCCGAGGTTGAAGCGGCCGTGTTCTCGGCTTCGGCCGGCGATCTGATCGGTCCGATCAAGGACGATGACGGCTACACCATCTATATGGTGCGCAGCATCATCCAGCCCGAACTCGACGACGTGAAGGACTCGATCGGCGATCAGCTGTTCGAGAACCTGCTCGAAGAGATCGGGGCCCGGGCCGACGTCGAACAGGTTGTGTTGGGGATCAAGGACGACCCGATCGACGAAGGCGCCGAAGAAGACGAAGACGACGACGAGTACGACGATTAAGGTCCACGGCCCGACCGCCAAGTCGTTATCCGGCCGGGCGGTCGGGCCCGTTCCTTGTTTTAGAGATATCGCACCATGAGCGCTCTTGAAGTCCGCGAGACGCTAGCGGGCCATGCGCTGTTCGCGACCTTGCCGGAGTCCTTGCTCGAGCGCATCGTCCGGGCCGTTACCGTTACCACCTACAAGCTCGGCGAGGTCATCCTCCGTATGGGCGAGGCGGGCGACGGGTTCTATCTGATCGAATCGGGCAAGGTCCGGGTCGTCGACGACAGCGGCGACGGCAAGCCGGTGTCGCTGGCGTTGCTGAAGGCGGGCGACAGTTTCGGCGAACGCTCGCTGCTGCAGGACGTCAAAGTCACCGCCACCGTCCGCGCCGCCGGCAACGTCGTGCTGCTGAAGATCGGAGCGGAAGAGTTCAAGGCCCTGTTGGAGGAGCGCGGCGAGATCCGCGAGCAACTGGAGAGCGCCGCCGCCAGACAGCGCGAGTTCAACTTCCTCAAGACCCAGAACCTGCTATCCGGGCTCAAGCCGGCCGAGACGGCGGCCCTGGTCGAGGCCATCGAGACCATCCGGCTCAAAGATGACGAGGTGCTCTTCCACGAGGGCGATCCCGGCGATTCGATGTTCCTGGTTCGCGACGGCCGGCTGAAGATCGTCAAGGAGAGCGCCGACGACGCCCTGCTCGGCCACAAGAAGGAAGGCGAGGTACTGGGCGAGATCGCCCTCGTTTTCGACGCGCCGCGCTCGGCCGCCGCCCTGGCCGACGGCCCGACCGTCGTCATGAAGCTGCGCCGCGACGATTTCCAGACGATCATCGGCGACAACAACCAAATCACCGAATTGCTGGCCGATCAGGCCAGCCGTCACATCCAGCAGGCGCAGACCATTGTCGCCGGCGCCAGCGCCCGCGAACAGACCGAGGAAGAGGAAAGCGCCTCGGTCGCCCACCTGGTGCAGGTCGAGCCGGCCAAGCTGGGAAGCGGCCTGTTCGCCGGCACGCGGCCGCTGGCCGCCACCGAATCGGACCTGCTGGCCGGCATCGCCTGCCTCGCCATGATCGCCGAGTTCTTCAAGCGGCCGGTCGAACTCGGCGGATTGATCGAACGCCAACTCGAAAGCGGCCTTCGCGACGACCTCTATTCGCTGAGCCGCAAGGCCGAGAGCTCCGGTTTCCTGAGCCGCATGATGAAGATCGACGAGAAGGATCTGCGCGCGGTCCCCTATCCGGCGGTGGTGCAGAGCTTGAGCGGGGAGGTAGCCGTCGTCTACAAGCTGACGACCAAAGAGGTGACCATCGCCGATCCCTTGAGCGGCATGGAAATCGTGCCCTACGACGAGTTCGTCAAGAACTGGGACGGGCATGTGCTGACGATCACCTACGTTCCGGATTTCGGCGCCATCGGCAAGGACGTGACCAAGCTCTACAAGCAGTTCCTGCCGCTGCTCAGGCCCTATTGGCCGATGATCGGGCGCATTCTCGCCATCACCGTCATCCTCGACATCCTCGGGTTACTGCCGCCGTTCTTCACCCAGATCCTGATCGACAACGTTCTCGTCGTCGGCGATTGGAACCTGCTGGTCATCATGCTGTTCGCCATCCTGGTCGGCACCCTGGTGGCGATGGTCACCGGCGCCTTTCGCGAATTCTTGAGCATGCACCTGATGCGGCGGCTGACGGCGACCCTGTTCATCCGCTTCTTCGGGCATATCCTGTCGTTGCCGGTGGCCTACCTGAAGAAGTGGGACACCGGCGCGCTGACGGCGCGCTTCGAGGAAAACGAGAAGGTCCTGGAAATGGCGTCGGGCGGCGGCCTCAGGATCATCATGAATTCGGTCAGCATCATCGTCTACACGCCGATCCTCTTCTACATGGAATGGCGGCTGGCGCTGATCGTCGTGTTCTGCTCGTTCTGCATGGGGGCCATCGCCGTCGCCTGCGCGCCGAAGCTGAGGCGCTACGAGATCGAGAAATTCGAGGCCGGCGCGGTCAAGGATTCGCACATCATCGAGGTCGTCAACGGCGTCAACACCATCAAGGCGCTGGCCCAGGAGGAGGACTTCAGCCGCAAGGGGCAGGAGCTGTTCTACAAGGAACAGGAGATCGAGTTCCGCAGCGAGATCTTCGACAACCGCATGGAAATGGCGATCGAGGTATTCGACCAGGTGGCCGATATCCTGGTGCTCGGCGTCGGCGCCTTCTTCGTACTCGGCGGCTCGCTGACGCCCGGCCAACTGATGGCCTTCAACGGCATCGCCAGCCAGGTCACCGACCCGATGGAGGATCTGGCCGATTTCTACGACGAGATCCTCGAGTTGCGGATCGCCCTCGATCGCCTCAACGACGTTCTCGGCGCGCCGCGCGAGGCCGCCGAGGGCGACGTCATCTGCCCGCCGCTGAAGGGCCACATCCGCTTCGAGAACGTCAGCTTCAAGTACGACCCGGACGGTCCGTGGATCCTCTCCAACATCGATCTCGAAATCCAGCCCGGCCAGAAGGTCGCCTTCGTCGGGCGCAGCGGCTCGGGCAAGTCGACTCTGGTCAGGCTCGTCAACCGCCTGCTGTCGCCGACCGAGGGCGCCGTCACCATCGACGGCATCGATGTCGGCCAGCTGGAGCTGTCGTCTTTGCGCCAGCAGATCGGCGTCGTCGAGCAGAAACCCTTCATCTTCAGCGGCACGGTGCGCGACAACATCACCAAGGCGGCGCCGTCGCTGTCCTTCGAGGCGGTGGTCTCGGCCTCGACCCTGGCCGGCTGCCACGACTTCATCGACGGCTTCCCGATGCGTTACGACACCCGCATCGGCGAAGGCGGCCGGTCGCTTTCCGGCGGTCAGTCGCAGCGCATGATCATCGCCCGCGCCATCGCGCCGAACCCCAACATCATGATTCTCGACGAAGCGACGTCGGCTCTCGACAACGAGAGCGAACGCATCATCCAGCGCAATCTCGATCGCATCATGGCCGATCGCTCGACGCTGGTCATCGCGCATCGCCTCAGCACCATTCGCGACGCCGACGTCATCGTCGTGCTCGACGAGGGGAAAATCGCCGAAAAAGGCACGCACGACGAACTGATGAACCAAAAAGGCCTCTACCACTATCTGGCGACGCGTTCGAATGCGTAGCCGGAGCCGGTTACCAGGATAGGAAACGAGGACGGTCATGTCGGAACAGGATGAACAAGCCGCGGGCGAAATCGACCAGGAGCAATTCGCCAATCTCGACCGCCATGCGGAGCGCAACCGTTCGGCCGACGAACGTTCGGACATCATCGAAGCCGTTCCCTCGCTCATCATGCGAGGCGCGCTCTATACGTTCATGGCGACGATCGTCATCACCGTGGCGATCGCCTATTTCACGAAGATTCACGTCAAGGTGCCGGCCAAGGGCGAAATCGTGCCGGAAGGCCAGAACGTCAACGTCGAGGCCCGCGAGGCCGGAGTCGTCGTCAAGGTTCACGTCGCCGCCGGCGATCGCGTCGCCGCCGGCGACCCGATCCTCACCCTGCAAGGCACCGAAACGCAGATCGGTCTCAGGACCCTGCGCGACCGCCTCAAGCTCGAGACCGAGAAACGCAAGCAGTTGACCCGGGCCCGCGAGGTCGTCGAGCAGGTCATCGCCAACCCGAAGGTCGTCGATGAGCACGAAACCTCGTACTTCGTCGACGCCGGCCCCGGGCTGGTCTACGTCAACGCGCTGCGCAACGCCCGCAAACAGCACAAGAAGGCGACCGCCAACATCAAGGAGTTCGACGAGAAGGAAAAAGGGCTCACCCAATCGCAGATCGCCCTTGCCGAGGAGACCCTCAGGCGCAAGCGCCTCAACCTGGAGACCGCCAAGAAGACCCTGGAGACGCGGCTCAAGACGTTGAAACGCAAGCAACAGGATCTGACCCAGACGGAAGGCCTGGCCGAACGCAAGATCGTGCCGCTGACGCAGGTCAACCAGGCCCGCGACACGGTCATCTCGGCGGAGAACCAGGTCAACGAGCAGCGCCAGCGGATCAGCCAGACCGAACTCGAGATTTCGCAATCGCGGCTCAGCATCGTCAACAGCCGCCGCCAGTTGACCAAGCGCGAGAAGACCCTGCGCGACGAATGGGAGAAGGCGGTGACGGCGATGGACCAGGCGCTCGCCAACCTGGGCTCCGCCATTACCACCTATACCAACAACATCAACGCCTTTCAGGCGACCATCACCAACGTCCGCCAGAAGCTCGATCTGCAGGAGGTGCAGGTCGGCCACCTCAATATCGTCAGCCCGGTCGGCGGCACCCTGACCGCGCTCAACTTCACGACGGCGGGGCGTCTGGTGGCGCGCGGCAACCCGGTCGCCACCGTCGTTCCCGATCTGGCCAAGCCGATCGTTATCGCCGTTCTCAAGAACAAGGACGTCGCCTTCGTCAAGCAGGACATTCCGGCCCGGGTCAAGATCGACGCCTACCCCTACCGCCAGTTCGGCACCATTCCGGCCAAGGTGGTCCGTCTCTACCCCGTGCCCGGCAAGGCGCTGTTCGCGGTCCGCCTGGAGTTGGAGAAGACCACCATCAAAGTGCGCGGACAGGAGGTCAAACTGCGTCCCGGCCTTACCGTCGAGGCCGACCTGCTGACCGAGAAGCAACGCATCCTCCGCATCATCATGAAGAAGATGAACTGATGAACATTCCTTTCACCGCCGCCGGGAGGTCCCAGGCCTGAGACATGTCGCAATCGCTCGCCGATAAGCTCTCCGCCCTGCCGGATTTCGCCGGCCTCGACGGCGATACGCGCCAGCGCATCGCCGATCTCGGCGTGCTCGTCAAGACGCGTCCGTCCGAGATCGTCTGCGAGCAGGGCGACGTCCCGGAAGGCCTCTATCTGGTGCGGGCCGGCACGGCGACGCTGGTTCACGACCCGGAAGCCGAGACGCCGGTCGTCGTCGATACCCTGCACGAAGGCGCCTTTTTCGGGACCGATTCGCTGTTCGAGGAAACGCCGGCGGCGCGGCGCGTTCAGATGGGCGACGACGAGGGCATTCTGCAGCATGTCTCGCGCGGCGCCTTGGCCGAATTCCTGGCCGCCGACAGCGCCGTCGCCGAACAACTGAAAGAGTCCCACCGGCTGAACGCCATCATAAACTTCCTGTCCTCGGCCCACAGCCTGGAAACGGTGCCGGCGGAGGGCATCATTGCCCTCGCCAAGGTCGCCCAGCTCAAGGAGGTCAAGGCCGGGTACACGGTGATCCACCAGGGCGAGGCCGAGGACCACCTCTTTATCGTCAAGAGCGGCAGCTTCGTGGTGACCCGCAACGAGGCTCCCAACAACCGCATCGCGGCGCTCGGCGAGGGCGCGCTGATCGGCGAGATGGCGGTGCTCAGCGGCGAGCCGAGGGCCGCCAACGTCGCCGCCGAAACCGACAGCGAACTTTACGAGATATCCGGCGAGGCGTTCCGCGCCCTGGTCGCGGCGCATGAGGAACTGTCGGCCAACCTCGACCAGTTGATGCGGGTCCGCACCGAGGAGATCAGCGAGAAGGAGGAACGCCGCAAGAAGCGCGCCGCCGAGATCGAGCGCAAGGAGGCCGAGCGCAAGGAGCGGATCGAGCGCAGCGAGGCCGAAGCGGCCGAGAAAACGAAGAAAGTCGAGGTCGAAAAAGGCTTTTGGCAGCGCTTCTCGAAGCCGCCGGCCATCCGCCAGCACAGCGAGATGGACTGCTCCGCCGCCTGCCTGTGCACCGTGATCAAGACCTACGGCAAGACCATCAGCATCAATATCGCCCGCGAGGTCGCCCGGGTTAAACAGGACGGCGCCTCGATGGCCAACGTGATTCGCGCCGCCAAGGAATTCGGCTTCCATGCCGAGGCCTACGTCAGCACCGTCGAACAGCTTCGCGAGCGCACCCTGCCGGCGATCGTCAACTGGAAGGGCTATCACTGGATCGTCGTCCACGAGATGAAGGAGAACTCGGTGGTCGCCGCCGATCCGGCGCAGGGACTGATCACCATCACCCTCGAGGAATTCGAGGCCAACTGGTCGCGCTACACGATTTTCCTGGAGCCGACGGCGAGCTTCGAGGAGCTCGAGGAAAGCAAGCCGTCGTTCCAGGCCTTCTACCGGTTCTTCGCGCCGCACAAGCGGACCATTTCCGAGGTCTTCGCCGCCGCCGTGTTCTTGCAGGTGATCGGCGTGATGACGCCGCTGTTCACCAAGTTCGTGGTCGACGACGTCATCCTCAAGGGCGACCGCCAGTGGCTGATGATCGCGCTGTTCGTGATGGGCGGCGCCGGCATCATCAACATGCTGCTGACCTATGTCCGCGACAACATGGTGCTGAGGCTGTCGATGCGCTGCAATCTCGACCTCATCGGCCATGTATACGACCGCATGTTGCGGCTGCCGATGACCTTCTTCGAGAATCGCCGCACCGGCGACATCACCAGCCGTCTGGAGCAGCACGAGGAGATCACCCAGTTCCTGACCGAGGACGGTCTCGAGACCTTCCTCGCCCTGATGACCGGCATCGTCTACTTCTTCTTCATGATCTACTTCAACGCCTGGCTGACCTTCGCGGCGTTGTCGTTCCTGGTCTTCGACCTGTTCATCATCCGCTACATCTCGCCGCGTATCCGCCAGATCAACCGCGAGACCTTCGTCAAGCAGGCCGAGGCGGAAAGTCATCTGATCGAATCGTTGCGCGGCGCCGAGACCCTGAAGACCATCGGCGCCGACTTCATGGCGCGCTGGAAGTACGAGAACCACTTCGCCGCCGTCGCTAACATGGAATTCAAGGAAGCCAAGCTCGGCCAGATCGCCGGCCTTTTCTCCGGCACCCTCGACAGCTTGGGCGATATCGCCGTGTTGTTCCTGGGCGGCACCTTCGTCATTCAGGGCAAGATGACGATCGGCGAACTGATGGCGTTCACCGTGTTCGCCAACGGCGTCCAGGGCCCGGTCAACGCGATCATCGGCAAGTGGGACGAGCTGCAGGAGGTTTTCGTCGCCATCGAACGCCTAAACGACGTGCTCGAGAAGGAGCCTGAATTCGGCGAAGGCATTGTAACCGAAAAGGAACTGATCGAGCTGCCGATGCTGCGCGGCGACGTCGAATTCCGCAACGTCGGCTTCCGCTACGAACCGGACGATCCGAGCAACGTCGTGCAAAACGTCAGCCTGAAGATACCGGCCGGACAGAAGGTCGCCTTCGTCGGCGCCAGCGGCTGCGGCAAATCAACCCTGATCAAGCTGATGTACGCCTTCTATCCGCCCAGCGAGGGGCAAATTCTGGTCGACGGCTTCAGTATCACCGACGTCTCGATCCCCTCCTTGCGTCGCCAGATCGCTATGGTTCCGCAGGACAACCTGATCTTCAAGGGGACGATCCGCGACAACATCGCCCTGGCCAACGAACAGGCCACCTTGGAAGAGATCCGCGAGGCCGCCGAGCTGGCCGGAGCCGACGAGTTCATCAACAAGATGGCCGGCGGCTTCGAAAGCATGATCGAAGAGCAGGGCTCGAACCTGAGCGGCGGCCAGCGTCAGCGGCTGGTTCTGGCCCGCGCCTTCCTGCAGCAATCGTCGATCCTGGTCCTCGATGAGGCGACCTCGGCGCTCGACAACGAAAGCGAGCGACTGGTCATGGAAAACGTGATGACGCATTTCCGCGACCGCACCGTATTTATCATCGCCCACCGGCTGTCCACGGTGCGGACCGCCGATCTCATCATCGTTCTCAACAACGGCCTGGTCGCCGAGACCGGCAGCCATCAGGAACTGATCGACCAGAAAGGCCTCTACTATCACCTGAGCGCCCGCCAGCTCAGCGTCGAGTAGGCGGCGACCGCCGGCCGACCGCCTTCGAGCCCGGCCGGCTGGCATTCCCCGAACCGGTCTGGAGTCGATATCAGGCGCCGCCGAAGATCGGGTGCGAGACGACGGCCTGATCGGTCAGCCGCTCGATGAGTTCGTCGAACAGGTGGTTGCGGATGTCTTCGCGGCAATCGTCGAGGGACGGGTGGAAGATGCCGGTGACGGTGAAGAAGGCGAAGCCGTCGTGCAGCTTGACGGGGCCGATGATATCGCCGACGTCGACGCTGAATACGGAGACGCTGATTTCCTCGGGCACCTGATCGCGGGTCAGGCGTCCAATGTAGCCGCCCATCGGCGCGCTCTCCTCGTCCAGGGAATGGGCCATCGTCTCGAGGTGGAAGTTCGCTTCGCCGTCGCGAATTCGCGAGACCAGCCGGTCCGCCGTCTTGCGGTCGCCGACGCGGCAGCCGTAGAGATCGATCTGCACGAATTCCTCGGCGTGTTCCTCGTAGTAGGCGGCGATCTCGTCTTCGGGAAACGACTGCCAGATCTTTTCCTGCAGAACCAGCAGGCCGCAGGCCGATTTAAGGCGATCGAAGGTGAGGTGGTTCTCGTCGAGCCAGCGCTGGGTATCCTCGGCGCTTTCCAGCCCGAAGCCGCGGCGTACCTTGTCGACGACGTCCTGAAGCTCTTCGGCGGTGACGTCGAAACCCGAGTTCAGAGCATGTTGGCGCAGCACCTCGCGATCACGGGAGGCCTGCAGGAACGAAGGCGAATCCTCGATGATCGACCAGTACAGGGCATCCTCGAGGTCGACGGGCCGGCCATTGACCGAAATGAAGTTTTTCATGGAAATCCGAATCGACAGACGAAATGGCTCATTCGGCGCCGATTCTGGCATGCGCCGGGAACGATCTCAAGGCATCGTCGACGGTCGGCGGAAGGCGCAACCGGCGGAATCCCTGGGCTTGCGTAACCTGTGGATAACTTGGCGGTGGTCGGCGATATTTCGGTTGCGTGCGTGGCGATATCTTTCATACCTTGACCACGTGGGATTTCTCTTCCGCTAAGGTGCGGTATTGGCTTTCGACAAACGATCGAATTCGTACCTGTCTGACCGTCGGTGCCGGTTGCGACCGGTTGCCTGTATCGTTGCCTTGAGCGCAGCCTGGCTTATGGTTCCCATCCACACGGCGCAGGCCCTGACCCTGCAGGAGGCGTTGGCCGAAGCCTACCAGAGCAATCCGGAACTGCTGGCGGC
Organism: uncultured Thalassospiraceae bacterium; assembly: GCA_964344215.1. Classification (GTDB taxonomy): domain Bacteria; phylum Pseudomonadota; class Alphaproteobacteria; order Rhodospirillales; family Casp-alpha2; genus CAYFMP01. Next base: position 28,940 of record CAYFMP010000001.1, read on the forward strand.
GCGCCAGGCGTTGCGTGCCGCCAACGAGGAATACCCACAGGCGATCTCGGCCTGGTTGCCGTCGGTGTCGCTGTCCTCGGCCGGATCGAAGACGTTCACCAAAACCGATTCGGGGACCATCTCGAAGACCACCGTCGAAGCCTTCAACAACTCCATCACCTGGTCGCAATCCTTCTACAAGGGCGGTCAGAATTTCGCCGCCCTCGATCGCGCCAGGAGCAACATCGAGAACCAGCGGGTGACGCTCGCCACCTCCGAACAGACGGTGCTGCTGGCCGGCATCACCGCCTATATGAACGTGATCCGCGACAGCGCCATCCGGCGGCTGCGTCAGACCAACGTCGACCTCCTGACCAAGCGTCTGGAGACGACACAGGTCCAGTTCGACCTCGGTCAGAAGACGCAGACCGATCTGTCGCAGGCCAAGTCCCGCCTGGCCCGCGCCAAGGCCGACCTGACGACGGCGATCGGCACGCTGAACACGGCCGAGGCGAATTTCAAGCGGCTCATCGGCCTCGACCCCAAGGACCTGGATTTTCCGCCGCCGGTCGCCGATCTGCCGAAAAAACTCGACGAGGCGGTCAAGCGCGCCATACGCGACAACCTGACCGTGCAGGCGGCCCGTCACCAGATCGACATCGCGCAGGCCGACATCGACGCCGCGCAGGGTGTGCGCCTGCCGTCGCTCGAGATGTCGTCGAGCTACAGCCACAACAAGTCGTTCACCCACGGCCCGGATTCCGACGACTCGCAGGAAAGCAGTCTGGCCACCACCCTGACCCTAACCGTTCCCATCTATCAGAACGGCTCCGAGCTCTCGAAGGTGCGAGCCGCCAAGAAGACCATGCTGCAACGCAGGCTTCTGCTCGACGATGCGCGACTGAAGGCGAAGGAGAGCATGATCCAGGCCTGGGGTAATCTGCTCAGCGCCCGCGCCCGCACCGAGTCCTACGGCCAGGAGGTCGAGGCCGCCAAGGCCGCCCGCGCCAACGTCGAAAAGGAACTGGAGATCGGCCGCCGCACCGTGCTCGACTACCTCGACGCGCAGAAAGAGGTTCTCGATGCCGAGGTCAACCGGGTGACGGCCAGACGCGACGTCATCGTCTTGTCCTACACGGTGATAACCGGTCTCGGTCGGCTCAACGCCGAGTTCCTGAAACTGCCCGTCGACCTCTACGATCCGAACTTCGATTTCGAACGTCAGAAGTTCAACTTCTTCGGCACCTCAATCGACTGAACGCGGCGGCGCTGCCCGACCGGGCCGACGGTGTAAAATCCGCCGCCATGTTCTAAACTGCCCCCCGGAAAGGAGAAAGCCCGTGGCCGAGGCTCGACCGCATTCGACGCCGCCCGATCCGGAGCTGATGACGACGATCCTCAACGCCTTGCCGGACCCGGTGCTGCTGCTTGGATCCGACCGCCAGGTCAGCGTCGCCAACGCCGCCGCCCGCGAGCTCTTGGGCGAAGCGATTGAGGGACGCGGGATTGCGCTTGGGCTGCGCCATCCGGCGGCGCTGGAAGCGATCGACGCCATCCTCGGCGGCGGCCGCGATACCGAGGAGGTCGAACTGACGCTGCCGGTGCCGGTGCAGCGCACCTTCAACCTGTTGGTTTCGGCGCTGCCCGATCGCGACACCGGCGCCTTGGGCGCGCTCCTGGTCCTGCACGACATCACCGCCGTCAAGGCCGGCGACCAGATGCGGGCTGATTTCGTCGCCAACGTCAGCCACGAATTGCGCTCGCCGCTGTCGTCGCTGGCCGGGTTCATCGAAACTCTGCGCGATGCCGCCCGCGACGACGAGGAGGCGCGCGAGCGCTTCCTGAAGATCATGGAAAAGGAAGCCAACCGCATGACCCGGCTGATCGGCGATCTGTTGTCGCTGTCCAAGGTCGAGGCCGACGAGCACATCCGCCCGCAAGGCACCCTGCAGCTCACCAACCTGCTGCGCGAAATCGCCGATTCGCTGGCCGTCAGGGCCAAGGACCGCGACATGCGGATCAGCTTCGAGGCCGACGGCCGGGTGCCGGAGGTCGAGGGCGACCGCGACGAACTGATCCAGGTGTTCCGAAATCTCCTCGACAACGCCATCAGCTACGGCGCCGCCGGCACGTCGGTGACGGTGACGATCGAGATCGTCGATCGGATCCCCGAAAGCGGCGGCGCCGGCGTCGCCGTCGCTGTCGCCAACCAAGGCGACGGCATCGCGCCCGAGCACGTGCCGAGGTTGACCGAGCGTTTCTACCGGGTCGACAAGGGGCGCTCGCGTTCGATGGGCGGCACCGGCCTCGGGCTGGCCATCGTCAAGCACGTGGTCAACCGCCACCGCGGCCGCTTGGTCATCGACAGCGCGCTGGGGCAGGGCAGCACGTTTACCGTCTACCTTCCGGTGACGGCGGCGGCCGGATTGCGCCCGAGCGGGCCGCGCCGGCGTCACGAAACTGTAACAGACACGTCATAAAATCGTAGCCGACACCGCCTAGGGTTCAGGCCGTTCGATGGGATATCCGTCGGACGAAGTCCCGCCGATGGAGTTGCGGGCAGATGACTGAACGTAGGAGATAGATGGAAATGTTCAAACGAGTTCTCACCATCGCCGCCATAGCCACCATGGCCGCGGCCGGCGCCGCCGAAGCCCGCGACCAGATCCGCATCGTCGGGTCGTCGACGGTGTTTCCGTTCTCGACCGCGGTCGCCGAGCGGTTCGGCAAGACAACCAAGTTCAAGACCCCGGTCGTCGAGAGCACCGGTTCGGGCGGCGGCCTGAAGCTGTTCTGCGCCGGCGTCGGCGAGCGCCACCCGGACATCGCCAACGCGTCGAGGCGAATAAAGAAGTCCGAGGTCGAGCTTTGCGCCAACAACGGCGTCAGCGAGATCGTCGAGGTCAAGATCGGCTACGACGGCATCGCGTTCGCCAACTCGAAGAAATCACAGCGGATGAAACTGACCCGCAAGAACATCTTCCTGGCGCTGGCCAAGAACGTGCCGGCCGGCGACGGCAAGACCGTGCCCAACCCGTACAAGACCTGGAAGGACGTCAATTCGGCCCTGCCGGCGACCCGAATCGAGGTTCTCGGCCCGCCGCCGACTTCGGGCACGCGGGATGCCTTCGTCGAGCTCGCCATGGAGGGCGGCTGCAAGAAGATCGGCTGGGTGAAGGCTCTGAAGAAGAAGGACAAGAACGCCTACAAGGCGCTTTGCCACACCATCCGCGAGGACGGCGCCTTCGTCGAGGCCGGCGAGAACGACAACCTGATCGTCCAGAAGCTCAACGCCAACCCGAACGCCTTCGGCATCTTCGGTTTCAGCTTCCTCGACCAGAACATCGACAAGGTGCGGGGCAGCATGGTCGACGGTTTCGAGCCGACCTTCGACAATATCGCCGACGGCAACTACCCGGTGTCGCGTTCGCTGTACTTCTACGTCAAGAAGGCGCACGTCGGGAAGATTCCGGGCATCGAGGCCTACACCGCCGAGTTCACCAGCGACAAGGCGTCGGGCGAAGACGGCTACCTGGCCGACAAGGGTTTGATCCCGATGCCAGACGACGAGCGCAAGGAGTGGAAAAGGAAAACCAAGGAACTTGCCAATCTCACCATGTAAACCGGCATTCGCGACCGCCGCCGGTGGAGGCCGGAGGTGCGTCACGCCGGCTCGCGGCTCGCGGAAAACCGTGGAGAAGATGGTCATGGCCCTCATGATCATCGCCTCCACGGTCGCTATTTTCACCACCGTCGGCATCGTCCTGTCGCTGATCTTCGAGACCTTGCGGTTCTTCGAGAAGGTGCCGGTGGTGGAGTTCCTGTTCGGCCTGGAGTGGAGCCCGCAGACGGCGATCCGCGCCGACCAGGTCGGCGCGTCGGGCTCGTTCGGCGCCATCCCGCTGCTCGCCGGCACGGCCTTGATCAGCGCCATCGCCATGGCCGTGGCGGCGCCGCTCGGCTTGCTCTCGGCCATTTATCTGGCCGAATACGCGCACCGCCGGGTGCGCGATATCGTCAAGCCGGGGCTTGAGATCCTGGCTGGCATTCCGACCGTCGTTTACGGTTTTTTCGCCGCCCTGGTGGTCGCACCGATCATCCGCGATACGGGCGGCATGACCGGTTTCGAAGTTTCTTCGGAAAGCGCGCTGGCCGCCGGCGGCGTCATGGGCATCATGATCATCCCGATCGTCTCGTCGCTGTCCGATGATGTCATCACCGCGGTGCCGCGGGTGCTGCGCGAAGGAGCCTTGAGCCTCGGCGCCACGCAATCGGAGATGATCCGCCAGGTGGTGCTGCCGGCCGCCCTGCCGGGCATCGTCGGCGGTCTTTTGCTGGCCACGTCGAGGGCTATCGGCGAGACCATGATCGTCGTCATGGCGGCCGGTCTCGCCGCCAGGCTGACGGCCAACCCGTTCGAGGCGGTAACCACCGTCACCGTGCAGATCGTGGCGCTGTTGACCGGCGACCAGGAGTTCGATTCGGCCAAGACCCTGGCCGCCTTCGCGCTCGGGCTGTTGCTGTTCTGCGTTACGCTGCTGCTCAACCTGATCGCCCTGCACACGGTCAGGAAATACCGGGAACAATATGACTGACGCCGCCGCCACCGCCGCAGCCGACGTCGCCGTCCGCATCTCGCGCACGCTCAAGCGCCGCCACCGGGCCGAGCGCGGGTTCCGCGTCTTCGGGGTCGTCGCCATCGTCGTTGCGCTGACGTTTCTGGGCTTGATGTTCCTCTCCATCGCAACCAAGGGCTGGTCGGCCTTCCAGCAGACCTCGGTCAGGCTCGACATCCATTTCGACGAGACCGTCATCGACCCCGAAGGAACGCGCGACCCCGAGACGCTTTCGGCCGCCGACTACCAGGGCCTGGTCAAGGCCGCCCTGCGCCGGGCCTTCCCCGACGTTCGCAAGCGCCGCGACAAGCGCAAGCTCTACAAATTGGTCAGCCAGGGCGCCGCCTTCGAGTTGCGCCGCCTGGTCCTCGACGATCCGGCCATGATCGGTCGCACCGAGGGGTTGTGGCTGCCGGCGTCGGACGACGTCGACATGGTGATGAAGGGCCGTATCCGCACCGACATCCCCGAATCCGACCGCCCCGTCAGCGACAAGCAGCTGGCCTGGATCGCCGATATCGAGGGCAAGGGCGCGCTGGAGAAGCGGTTCAACGTGCGCTTCTTCACCGGCGGCGATTCGCGCGAGCCGGAACTGGCCGGCATCATGGGCGCCGTCGTCGGCTCGCTGTTCAGCCTCGCCGTCTGTCTGGCGCTATCGTTCCCGGTCGGCGTGCTGACCGCCGTCTACCTGGAGGAATTCGCGCCGAAGAACCGTTGGACCCGGCTGATCGAGGTCAACATCAACAACCTGGCCGCGGTGCCGTCGATCATCTTCGGGCTCTTGGGCCTGGCCATGTTCCTCGGCGTCTTCGGGCTGCCGCGCTCGGCCTCGATAGTCGGCGGTATGGTGCTGGCCCTGATGACCCTGCCGACCATCATCGTCGCCGGGCGCTCGTCGATCAAGGCGGTGCCGCCGTCGATCCGCTACGCCGCACTGGCCATCGGCGCCAGCCCGATGCAGACGGTGTTCCACCACGTCCTGCCGCTGGCCATGCCCGGCGTCCTCACCGGCACCATCATCGGCATGGCCCGGGCCTTGGGCGAGACGGCGCCGCTCCTGATGATCGGCATGGTCGCCTTTATCGTCGATATACCGAGGAGCATCCTCGATCCGGCCACCGCCCTGCCGGTTCAGATCTTCCTGTGGGCCGACAGCCCGGAGCGCGCCTTCGAGGAACGGACGGCGGCTGCTATAATCTGCCTGCTCGTTTTCCTGGTCTGCATGAACCTGCTCGCGGTCGTTCTGCGCCAGAAGTTCGAGCGGCGCTGGTAATGGAGAATCAACGACTTATGTCCGCCAACGTCATTCCCTTGAACGAAACCGACGCCGCCGGGCGGGCCGTGCCGCCCGAATCGGCCATCGCCGAAACGGCTCCGCGCGCCGCCGACGAGCCCGATGCCCAACCCCGGACCAAGGTGTCGGCCCGCCACGTCAATGTTTTCTACGGCGACAAGCAGGCGCTCTTCAACATCGACCTCGAAGTACCGGAAAACCACGTCACCGCCTTAATCGGACCGTCGGGCTGCGGCAAATCGACGTTCCTCAGGTGTTTGAACCGCATGAACGACGTCATCGAGGGTTGCCGCGTCGAGGGCGACATCGAGATCGACGGCGAGGACATCTACGCTCGCGGCCTCGACGTCGTCTACCTGCGGGCCCGGGTCGGCATGGTCTTCCAAAAGCCCAACCCGTTCCCGAAATCGATCTACGACAATGTCGCCTACGGTCCGCGCATCCACAAGCTGGCCGCCGACAAGACCGAACTGGATGCCATCGTCACGCGTAGCCTGGAGCGCGCCGGACTCTTGGACGAGGTGCGCGACCGCCTCGATGCGCCCGGTACCAGCCTGTCGGGCGGCCAGCAACAGCGCCTGTGCATCGCCCGCTCGATCGCCGTTGAGCCCGAGGTGATCCTGATGGACGAGCCGTGTTCGGCCTTGGACCCGATCGCGACGGCCCGCATCGAGGAACTGATCGACGAGCTCAGGGCCAACTTCACCATCATCATGGTCACCCACTCGATGCAGCAGGCGGCCCGGGTGTCGCAAAGGACGGCATTTTTCCACATGGGCGAACTGGTCGAGCAGGGCGAGACCGAACATATCTTCACGGCGCCCGCCAACGAGCGCACGCAAGCCTATATCACCGGACGGATCGGTTGAGGATGAACACCATGGAAAGCGGACACATCGTCAAGGCCTACGACGAGGAACTGCGCAAACTGGACACCGTCATCGCCGAGATGGGCGGGCTTGCCGAATCGCAGTTGTCGGAGGCCATCCAGGCGCTGATCAAGCGCGACGGCGAGATGGCCGAACGGGTAGCGGCGCGCGACGGCCGCATCGACGAGCTGGAGCGCGAGGTCAATTCGTTCGCCATTCGCATCCTGGCGCTACGCCAGCCGATGGCCGAGGACCTGCGCACCGTGATCGCGGCGCTGAAGACGGCCAACGACCTGGAGCGCATCGGCGACTATATCCGCAACATGTGCATGCGCACGACCGCGGTTGCCCAGACTCCGCCGATCGGCGGTGGCGCCAACACCATCGCCCGCATGGGGCGGCTGGTCCAGGAGATGATCAAGAACGTGCTCGACGCCTATATCAACCGCGACGCCAAGATGGCCGAGGACGTCCGGTTGCGCGACCAGGAGGTCGACCAGATCCATAACAGCCTGTTCCGCGAGCTCTTGACCTACATGATCGAGGACCCACGCAACATCACCACTTGCACGCACCTCCTGTTTATCGCCAAGAACATCGAGCGCATCGGCGATCACATCACCGACGTCGCCGAACACGTGCATCTGATGGTGGTCGGCGAGGAGTTGGAGCCGGGCCGGCCGAAGGGCGACCAGACCAGCTTCACGGTCATCGGTCCGCCCGAATCGGAAGACGGCGTGGACTGACGCCGGGACATGGAGCCGCTCATTCTCGTCGTCGAGGACGAAGCGCCGCAGGCCGAGATGCTGCGCTACAATCTCGAGAAGGAAGGCTTCCGTACGGCGCACGCCACCGACGGCGAGGAGGCGCTGCTGCTGGTCAAGGAGGAAACCCCCGACTTGGTGCTCTTGGACTGGATGCTGCCGGAGCTCTCCGGCATCGACGTCTGCAACACCCTTAGGCGGGCCAAGGCGACCCGAGCCGTCCCGATCATCATGCTAACCGCACGCGGCGAGGAGGCCGACCGCATCCGCGGGCTCGAGACCGGCGCCGACGACTACCTGGTGAAACCATTCTCGCCGAAGGAGATGATCGCCCGCATTCACGCCGTGTTGCGGCGCACGCGGCCGGACGCGGCGGCCGACGTCCTTGAATACGGCGGCGTCATCATGGACCTGACCACCCATAAAGTGAACCGCGGCGGGCGTCCGGTGCACCTGGGGCCGACCGAATACCGTTTGTTGCAGGCCTTGATCGAAAGGCCGGGCCGGGTGTTCAGCCGCGAACAACTCCTCGACATGGTGTGGGGCCGGGACATTCACGTCGAGCAGCGCACCGTCGACGTCCACATTCGACGTCTGCGCAAGGTCCTCAACGCCGGCGGCGAGCCCGACCTCATCCGCACCGTGCGCGGCACCGGCTACGCCATCGACGCCGAAGCCGCAGCCGGAGCTACAGTCAGCCGCTAGCCCGAATAGCGCGCCACACCTTCTCCGGCGTCAGAGGCATCCCCAAATCCTCGACGCCGTATTCCGAAAGCGCGTCGAGGACGGCGTTGACGATGGCCGGCGGCGCGCCGACACAGCCGGCCTCGCCGGCGCCCTTGACGCCCAGGGGGTTCTTGGCGGTCGGCGCGCCCTCGTAATACTCGATGGTCATCGGCGGGATGTCGTCGGCCCGGGGCAGGGCGTAATCGACCAGCGAGCCGGTCACCAACTGGCCCGAGTCATCGTAGACGATCTCCTCGAACAGCGCTTGGCCCAAGCCTTGGGCAACGCCGCCCATGACCTGACCGTCGGCCAGCATCGGGTTGATGATGGTGCCGAAGTCGTCGACCACCCAGTAGCCGACGACGTCGATAAGGCCGGTTTCCGGATCGACCTCGACTTCCGCCGCGTGACAGCCGTTGGGGATGGAGATGACGCTGCGCTCGTACGTGGTGCCGGTGTCGAGCGCGCCCGTGTCCATGTCGTTGGGCAGCCTGTCCGGATCGAACGATGCTTTGATGACCTCGGTCATGGACAGCGAGCGGTTGGTGCCGGAAGCGGTGAATGTGCCGTCGTCGAACTTGACGTCGGCGGCGTCCATTTCCAATAGGTAGGCGGCCAGCCTGCTCGCCTTGTCGATGATCTCGCCGGAGACTTTACGGACGGCGCTGCCGCCGACCTCGAGGCCGCGCGAACCGCCGTGGCCGCCGCCCAACGGCGTCGCCTCGGTGTCGGCCTGGGTGAAGCCGACGGCGTCGAACGGAATGCCAAGCTCGGCGGCCAGGATCTGCGGCATCGAGGTCTCGTGGCCCATGCCGGTCGAATGACTGCCGACTGCCAGGTGAGCCGAGCCGTCCGGATCGAACGTGACGCCGGCGTACTCCTTGGGCCCGCCGCCGGTGCACTCCAGGTAGGGCGCGATGGCGAAGCCGCGCCGCTTGCCGTCGCTGCGGCTCTGCTCGGCGCGGGTCGCGTAGCCGGCCCGGTCCGACAACTCGACCGTGCGCTCGAAGACCTTCGGGAAATCGCCGCAATCGACGTCGAGGCCCATGGCCGTCTTCAGCGGCAGGGCGTCGGGCGGAATCAGGTTCTTGCGCCTGAGCTCGACCGGGTCGAAGCCCAAGGTGCGGGCCGCGTGCTCGACGATGCGCTCGGTCTGGAACGAGGCCTCGGGACGGCCGGCGCCGCGGTACGGGTCCATCGGCGCGGTGTTGGTGAAGACGGCGCGGGACCGGTAGTACATGGTTTCGAACGCATACGGGCCGCCCTGGGTGCGGGCCGAGCCGCCGGTCGGGGTGAACGGCCCGACCGTCGCGCAATAGGCGCCGATGTTGCCGACCGTCTCCGTGCGAAGCGCCCGGAAGGTGCCGTCCTTGTCCAAGGCCAGTTCGACCCGGCTCATCTGGTCGCGGCCGTGGGTATCGGAAAGGAAGGCGTCGGCGCGCCGGTTGATCCATTTGACCGGGCGCGCGAGCTCGCGGGCGGCGTGTAGGATCAGCGGCGGCTCCGGGTAGGCGCCGTTCTTCACGCCGAATCCGCCGCCGACATCGGGCGCGACGTGATGGAGTTTGTCGTTGGGGATGTGCAGCACCTTGTCGGCGAAAATGTCACGGTTGGCGTGAATATTCTGAGTGGCGTTGTAAAGCAGGAAGGCGTCGGCCTCGGCGTCGTAGCTGGCAACGCCGCCGCGCGGCTCGATGGGAACGGCGGTGACGCGGTTGTTGATGACGTCGAGGCTGACCACATGGTCGGCGTCGGCGAACGCCTTGTCGGTAGCGGTCTCGTCGCCGAGTTCGAAATCGACACACAGGTTGCCGGCGATATCGTCCCACAACTGCGGTGAGCCGTCCTCGAGCGCCCGTCTCGGGTCGACAACGGCGTCCAGCGGCTCATAGTCGACATCGATGAGATCGACGGCGTGCTGCGCGGCGTCGGCGGTTTCGGCCACCACCATGGCGATGATCTCGCCGCAATAGCGGACCCGGTCGAGCGCCATGCAATGGCGTGGCGGCTCCGACATCGGGGTGCTGTCGCGGTTCTTGTTGACGGCCGACTTCGACGGCAGGTGACCGTAGCCCCGCTTGTGCCAGTTGGCGCCGATGACGACGAGCAATACGCCGTCGCCGCCGGCCGCTTGCGCCGCGTCGATCGCCTCGAGGCGGGCATGGGCGTGCGGCGAACGCAGGAAGGCGGCGTGAACAAGGTCGTCCATGACGATGTCGTCGACATAGGTGCCGCGGCCGGTCAGGAAGCGGAAATCCTCGGTGCGGAGCTGTGATTGGCCGATGCGAATTTTGTTCATGTCCGCCACCCCGTCAAGTCGCCCGGGCGACGGCGCGCCTGGCCAGCACGCCGATCAGATGGGCGCGGTACTCGGCCGAGGCATGGAGGTCGGTGTTGAGATCGTCGGCGGCGATTTCGATCCCTTCGAGCGCCGCCGGCGTGAAGTCCGTGCCGAGCGCGCTCTCCATCTCGCCGACCCGGAAGACGCCGGGGCCGGCCCCCGTGACGGCGACGCGGACACCGTCCGAACCGCGCGCCACCATGACGCCGACGATGGCGAACCGCGAAGCCTGGTTGGTGAACTTCTCGTAGGTCGCCGATTGCGGCGCCGGGAACTCGACGCCGGTGATCAGTTCGCCGTCGTCGAGCGCCGTTTCGAACAGACCGACAAAGAAGTCATCCGCCGCGATTTCGCGTTTGTCGGTGTGCACGGTGGCGTTTAAGGCGAGGACGGCGGCCGGATAGTCGGCGGCCGGGTCGTTGTTGGCGAGCGAGCCGCCGATGGTGCCGCGGTTGCGAACGTGCGGGTCGCCGATGGCCCCGGCCAGCGCCGCCAGGACCGGGATCTTCGCCTTCACCGAAGCGTCGGCGGCGACTTCGGCATGCGTCGCCATGGCGCCGATCAGGAGGCCGCCGTCGCTCTCACGGACGCCGCGCAGAGTCCCGATACCGCCGAGGTCGACGAGGTCGGACGGCATTGCCAGCCCCTGCTTCATGACCGGGATCAGGGTCTGACCGCCGGCCAGATACTGGCCGTCCTCGGCCTTTTCGAGGACGGTGGCGGCCGCCGCCACGACGGCCGGGCGGTGGTGGGTGAAATCCTGCATGGCTTGGTTAACCTTACTCCCGCATCGCCTTGGCGCCGTCGAGCACCGCCTCGACGATGTTCTGATAGCCGGTACAGCGGCAAAAATTGCCTTCGAGCCCGCGCCGCACGTCGGCGTCAGTCGGCTCGGGGTTGTCGGCAACCAGCGCCAGCGACGCCATCACCATGCCCGGCGTGCAGAACCCGCATTGCAGTCCGTGGTGGTCGCGGAACGCCTTCTGCATCGGGTGCAGCTCGTCGCCGTCGGCCAGTCCTTCGATAGTCGTCACCCGGGCGCCGTCCGCCTGCACCGCGAACATCGAGCAGCTCTTGACGGCGACGCCGTCGACGTGGATAACACAGGCGCCGCATTGGCTGGTGTCGCAGCCGACGTGGGTGCCGGTCATGCCCAGCGTCTCGCGCAGGAACTCGGACAGCAAGGTGCGCGCTTCGGCTTCGCCGCTGGCCGGCTTGCCGTTGACCGATAAGGTGACCGTCGGCATCGTGTTGGTTTCCGTTTGATTGGCGGGGTTCGGGACTCTATCGTTTGAAGCGGGCTACGATAGACCAGCCGAAGACGCGAAAAAAGCCTGGAATTGTACCGATTTTCGAATTTCTTTGATGACCGTGATGCACCGATCCGACCCCCTCATCGAGCAAGCGAAAAGCTGGACCGCCGACGGGCGGCGGGTCGCCCTGGTCACGGTGATCGAAACCTGGGGGTCGTCGCCGTGCCCGACCGGCAGCCGCATGATCGTCAACGACAAGGCGGCCTTCGAAGGCAGCGTTTCGGGCGGCTGCATCGAGACCTCGGTGGTTTCGGAGACCCTGGAAATCCTTAATGAAGGCGGCGCGCAGGTGCTCGAATACGGAGTCAGCGAGGAGATGAGCTTCGAGGCCGGGCTGGCTTGCGGCGGCACCGTCCGGGTGCTGGCCGAACCGCTCGACGCGGCGCTGCTCGGCGAGCTGGCCGGCGCTCGTCCGGCGGTCCGCGTCGTCGATCTGATGAGCGGCGGCTGGGCGGTGGTGCGCGGCGACGCTGTTGCCGGCGAGCTGGCGCCGCCTGACGATGTCCTCGACGCCGCCCGTTCGGCGCTCGCCGACGAGCGACCGCGCACGGTCGAGAGCGGCGATCGTGGCTACTTCGTCGATCCGGTGCTGCCGAACTACAGGCTGCTCGTCGTCGGCGCCGTACGCATCGCCCAGGCGCTGGCGCCGATGGCCGTCGAGGCCGGTTTCGACGTCACCGTCATCGATCCCAGACGCGCGTTCGCCACCGACGCTAGGTTCCCCGAGGTCGAGCTGGTCGGCGAGTGGCCCGACAAGGCGCTGGCCGAACTCGGCGTCGATCCGCACACGGCGGTCGTCGCCCTGACTCACGACGCCGAGCCCGACGACATGGCGCTGGGATTGGCCGTCCGCTCGAAAGCCTTTTACGTCGGCGCGCTCGGCAGCCGCCGCACCCACGCCAAGCGGCTCGAACGATTGCGCGGCGCCGGCTACGAGGAGAGCGAGCTCGAGCGCATTCACGCCCCGGTCGGCCTCGACATCGGCGCCCGCACCCCGGCCGAGATCGCCGTTTCGATCCTCGCCCAGGTGATCGCCGCCAAGAACGGCCGCGGAGGAGAGGCGTGAGCGAAGTCACGGGCGTTTCGGCAATCGTGCTGGCGGCTGGTCGATCCGCGCGGATGGGGGAAGCCAACAAGCTGCTGGCCGACATTGACGGCACGGCGGCGGTGCGGCTGGCGGTATCGGCAGCGCTCGATTCCAGGGTCACGGATGTCATCGTCGTCATCGGCCACGAAGCCGATAAGGTGCGGCAAGCCCTCGACGGACTCGATGTATGCCTAGTCCACAACCCCGACTACCCGGAGGGCCTGAGCACCTCGCTGAAGGCCGGCATCGCGGTGGTTCCGGAAGCCCGCGCCGGCGCCATCGTCCTGCTCGGCGACATGCCGAAGGTGAACGCAGCCGTCGTCGATCGGCTGATCGAGCGCTTCGAAGCCGACGACGGCCGCGCCATCTGCCGGCCGACCTGCGAAGGCCGGCCGGGCAATCCCGTGCTGTGGCCGCAGGCGCTGTTCGCTGAGATCATGGCGCTCGGCGGCGACGTCGGCGCCCGAGGGCTGATCGACCGGCACCCGGAGCGGCTGGCGTCGGTCGAGGTCGGTGATCCGGGCATCCACTTCGACATCGACACGCCGGCCGACCTCGATCCGGACTGAGCGAACTTGGCCCGATCAGGGCGCGCCGAGCACGAAATAGAGGATGACGAAGGCGATGATGCCGCCGATCAACAGGGCCAACGGGCTCAAACCGCCCATGCCCTTGGTCGGGGCCACCGCCAGCGCTTCTTCAAGGGCGGCTTCCTCCACGGGTCCTGCCACCGCCTCGTTGAAGCTGGCGAAGAAGTCACCTGCCAGTTTCTTGGCGGTGCTGTCGATCAGGCGGCCGCCCAGTTGCGCCAGCTTGCCGCCGACGTCGGCCTGCACCTCATAGCGCAGGATAGTGGCGTCGCCGTCGGCTTCGAGCGATACCTGGGCGGCGCCCTTGGCGAAGCCGGCCGAGCCGCCCTTGCCCTCGCCGGAGATCGTGTAGCTTTCGGGCGGGTTGAGGTCGGACAGCGTTACGTGGCCCTTGAATTTGGCCTTGACCGGGCCGATCTTGACCGCCACTGCGGCCTTCAGTTCGGTGTCGGAAACCTTTTCGATCTCCTCGCAACCCGGGATCGAACGCTTCAGGACGTCGGGGTCGTTGAGGGCCGCGTAGACCTTGTCGCGCGGGGCCTCGATGCGAATCTCGTCGCTCATCTGCATGCCGGATCTCCGTGGATGGGCGGGGCCGGGCCGGCCCTCGTGAGGCTGTTTCCCTAGAGTGCGATCGTTTCAAGCCGAGTCAGTTTGAAATGTGAATCGCCCTCTATTTCATTTATCCAGAGGCTTGTTCACGTCCTGGATCGAAATGATCCAGGACAATAAGACCCCAGGTAGGGCAGCCGGGCGCCGGCATCAAGCCCTTCGGCTCGGCTCGGGCGGCCGGGCACCCGAGTCGCCGTCCGCCTCGGTGATCGGATCGTCCGGCAGAATGCGCATAGCGGCACCGTCGAGGTCCTCGAACTGGCCGCTCCTCAAAGCCCAGAAGAAGACGCCGAGCCCGAGCAGCCCGATTGTAAGAAACGACATTTCGCTTGATCCCTCGTCCCATTGGGAAGACTCGCCGCCCGGGGCCGGCGGCTACGGCTGTCTCTTAAGGGAGGGGTCGGGCAAAGTAATTGGCATAAGTCAATAATATCGCCGCCCCATCGGGCACCGGAAAACCTTACCTCGTCAGCGCGCGGCCGACCGCATCCTTCCAGCCGGCGTACCTGGTTTCACGCTCGTCGGCCGCCATGCCCGGCACAAAGCGCCGCTCCAGCGCCCAGTTCTCGGCGAACGCCTGCGGCTCGGGATAAAAGCCGCCGTGCATACCGGCCAGGTAGGCGGCTCCGAGCGCCGTGGTCTCCAACACCTTGGGCCGGTCGACGGCGGAGTCGAGCAGGTCGGCCAGGCGCTGCATGGTCCAGTCGGAGGCCACCATGCCGCCGTCGACCCTGAGCACCGTCTGCAGTTCCGCGCCCCAGTCGCCGCGCATGGCTTCGAGCAGGTCGCGGGTCTGAAAACAGACCGATTCGAGGGCGGCGCGGGCGAACTCGTTGGGACCGGAGGCGCGGGTCAGGCCGAACAGGGCGCCGCGGCACTGGGCGTCCCAATAGGGTGCGCCGAGACCGACAAAGGCCGGCACCAGGTAAACGTCCTGATGCGGGTCGGCGGCGGCCGCCAGTTCACCCGACTGGGCGGCGTCGTCAATGATGCCGAGCCCGTCGCGGAGCCACTGGACGGCAGCGCCGGCGATGAAGATCGAGCCTTCGAGGGCGTAGGTGGGAACGCCGTTCAACTGATAGGCAATGGTGGTCAGCAGACGGTTCTGCGAGCGCACCGCCTGATCGCCCGTATTGAGGACCGCGAAACACCCCGTCCCGTAGGTCGACTTCGTCATGCCGGGCTCGAAACAGGCCTGGCCGACGGTCGCCGCCTGCTGGTCGCCGGCGATGCCGGCTATCCGGATCGACCCGTCGAACAGGTCTGCCTCCGTCTCGCCGAAATCGGCGGCGCTGTCGCGGACCTCGGGCAGGACGGCGGCCGGCACCCGCAGAAGATCGAGGAGTTCCTCGCTCCACTGTCCCCGGTGGATGTCGTAGAGCAGGGTGCGGCTGGCATTGGTGGCGTCGGTGGCGTGCACCCGGCCGCCGGTCAGCCGCCACAGCAAGAACGTATCGACGGTGCCGAAGGCGAGCCGGCCGGATTCGGCTGCCTGCCGGGCGCCGTCGACGTTGTCCAACAGCCACGCCAGCTTGGTGCCCGAGAAGTAGGGATCGAGCAACAGGCCGGTTCTTGCGGTGACGTCGTCCTCATGGCCGGCCGCTTTCAGTGCCTCGCAGGCGTCCGCCGTGCGGCGGTCCTGCCAGACGATGGCGTTGTGGATGGGATCGCCGGTCTCGCGGTCCCACAACAGCGTCGTCTCGCGCTGGTTGGTGATGCCGACGGCGGCGACGTCGGCGGCATCGGCGGCGGCCCGCGCCAGGGCGTTGCGGCAGGTTTCCACCGTGCTCCGCCAGATGTCCTCGGGATCGTGCTCGACCCAACCGGACTTGGGATAGTGCTGCGGAAACTCCTGCTGGTCGACGGCGACGATGGCACAGTCGGCACCGAAGACGATGGCCCTCGAAGACGTCGTGCCCTGATCGATGGCGAGAACGTATTCAGGCATTACCGGGACCTCCTTCCGAGCCGCTAGGCCGCCGAGTCGATGACCGTAGTGTAGTTTTCCTTCAGCCAATCGGCGAGGCCGCCGACCTCTTCATCACTCAGCCGTAAACCGAGCTTCGAGCGCCGCCACAGGATATCTTCCGTCGTTCGCGCCCATTCATTCCTTATCAAGTGTTCGACCTCGCGCTCATAAAGGCCGGCACCGAAGTGGACGCCGAGGTCGTCCGCTTCGGTGGCGCCGGCCAGGATGTCGTGGACGGTGGTGCCGTAGGCGCGCGCCAAGCGTTTCATCAGGTCCGCGTCGAGGTCCGGGAAGTCGGACCGCAGTTCCTCCAGCAGCGCCTCGAACCCGTCGGCCGGGAAGTCGCCGCCGGGCAGGGCGGCGGCGGCGGTCCACGGCGGCCCGGTTTCGGGGATCCACGGCCGCAGCTTGTCGAGGACCTCCTCGGCCAAGTGACGATAGGTGGTGAGCTTGCCGCCGAAGATGTTGAGGACGACTGGTGCGCCGTCGCCGCCGACCAGATCGAGGGTGTAATCGCGGGTGATGTCCTGGGCCGAGGTTCCGCCGTCGTCAAAAAGCGGGCGGACGCCGGAGTAAGCCCAAACCACCTGGGAAGGTTCGATGGCGGTGGAAAAATATTCGCTGGCGGCGGCACAGAGATAAGCGACCTCGTCGGTTTCGGCCGCCGCCGACCCCGGATCGCCCTCGAAGTCGACGTCGGTGGTGCCGATCAGGGTGAAGTCGCCCTCGTAGGGGATGGCGAAGACAATTCGCTTGTCGGCGTTCTGGAAGATATAGGCGCGCCCGTGCTCGAACAGCTTCGGCACCACGATGTGACTGCCCTTGACGAGGCGGGTGCGTGATTTCGCCTCGACCTCCAAGCGCTCCGAGATGACCTGAGATATCCACGGCCCGGCGGCGTTGACGAGGAGGCGCGCGGCGACGGTCTCTGTCTCGCCGGTCAGGCCATCGGCAAGCTCGATCCTCCAGACATCGCCTTGCGGTGTCGCCGACAGTACCTCGGTGCGGGTGCGCACCGCGGCGCCGCGGCGGGCTGCGTCGAGGGCGTTGAGGACGACCAGCCTGGCGTCGTCGACCCAGCAGTCCGAGTACTCGAAACCGCGCTTGAACTCGGGCTTCAGAGGGACGCCGGCGTCGTCACCGGCGAGGTCGACGTAACGCGAGCCAGGCAGCACCCTGCGCCCGCCCAGGTGGTCGTAGAGAAACAGACCGAGGCGAATGAACCAAGCCGGTCGCAGCGCCCGGTGATGCGGCAGCACGAAGCGCAGCGGCCGGATGACGTGCGGCGCCATTGCCAGCAACACTTCGCGCTCGACCAGGGATTCGCGAACCAGCTTGAACTCGTAATATTCGAGGTAGCGAAGTCCGCCATGGATCAGCTTGGTCGAGGCCGACGAGGTGCCGCTGGCCAGATCGTCCTTTTCGGCGAGCAGGACCGACAGCCCGCGGCCGGCCGCGTCGCGGGCGATGCCGCAGCCATTGACGCCGCCGCCGATGATGGCGATATCGTACAGGCGCTCGCTCACGACCTCCCTCGGGTTTCGTTTTCTAGAAATTGGAACAACCGAAACCGTAAATGAAAGAAAACGAACCTACAACGGCAAAATGTTGCTGGCCCTCGAAATCGTGCGGCGAAACTCCTATGATCCGTCGGCGACCTCGATCTGAACGTCGTTTTCCCGGCAGATCTGGGTCAATCCCTTCGGCGGCGGCCGGTCGGTGACGAAACAGTTGAGTTGGGAAATGTGGGCGATCCGGACGGGCGCCGAGCGCTGGTACTTCATGCTGTCGGCAACCAGGATGGTTTGCCGGGCGTTGTCGATCATCGCTTGTGCGACCTTGACCTCCCGATAATCGTAATCGAGCAGCGAGCCGTCGGGGTCGATGGCCGACGTGCCGATGATGGCATAATCTACCTTGAACTGCTTGATGAAATCCGCCGCCGCCTCACCGATAACGCCACCGTCGGAGCGCCGGACAGGACCGCCGGCGGCGATCACTTCGACCGTCGGGCTGCCGTATAAAGTATTGATGACATTTATATTATTTGTAATCGCCAGGATGCCGCGCTTGCTCCACAGGGCGGCCGCGACTTGTTCTGTGGTTGTCCCCAGATTGATCAGCAAAGAACAGTTGTCAGGAATTAGAGACGCCGCCTTCAAGCCGATCCGGCGCTTCTCCTCGGAGGCCAGTTCGCGGCGCGCCTCGTATTCGTAATTGGTGACGCCCGACGACACGACGGCGCCGCCGTGAACGCGCTGCAGCAACCCTCCCTCGCAGAGATCATTGAGGTCTTTTCTGATCGTTTGAGGCGTCACCGCGAAGCGTTTGGCAAGTGCTTCGACCCCGACCCGACCGGCCTCGCGGGCGGATTCCAGGATATCCTGCTGACGAGGAGAAAGAGGTTCCATCGTTCAAGCTCTCCCAGTTCATCGTACCGCAACAACTAATGCATTCGCGGAGCGAATGCCAGCCCGTTGGGCGGCTCCCAAATTTCATTTGACCTTCGTTTTTTTTCGGTTGATAGTCTAATCGGTTTCAGGCACAGGGAGGAACCTCCAATGAACCGTCGTTTGATGGCCGCCGTTACCGGGGCGGCGCTGGTGTCGTTCGCGAGCACGGGCTACGCCGGCATGAATGAAGCCAAGAAGTGGGTCGATTCGGAATTTCAGCCCTCGACATTGTCGAAGGCGGATCAGATGAAAGAGATGCAGTGGTTCGTCGATGCCGCGGCTCCTTTCAAGGGCATGGAGATCAACGTGTTGTCGGAAACGATCCCGACTCACACGTATGAATCGAAGACCCTGACCAAGGCTTTCGAGGAAATCACCGGGATCAAGGTCAACCATCAGCTGCTTGGCGAGGGCGAAGTCGTCCAGGCCGTGCAAACCCAGATGCAGACCAAGCGCAACCTCTATGACGCCTATATCAACGATTCCGATCTGATCGGCACGCATTCGCGTTTGCAATTGGCCGTCAACCTGACCGATTGGATGGCCGGCGAGGGCAAGGGCGTTACCAACCCGATGCTCGATGTCGACGACTTCATGGGCAAGTCGTTCACCACCGGACCGGACGGCAAGCTCTACCAGCTTCCCGATCAGCAGTTCGCCAACCTCTACTGGTTCCGTTACGACTGGTTCCAGCGCCCCGAACTGAGAGAGAAGTTCAAGTCCCTTTACGGCTACGAGCTCGGGGTGCCGGTCAACTGGTCGGCCTACGAGGACATCGCCGAGTTTTTCTCGGTCCACGTCAAGGAGATTGACGGGGTCCGGGTTTATGGACACATGGACTACGGCAAACGCGCCCCCGACCTCGGATGGCGCATGACCGACGCCTGGCTGTCGATGGCCGGCGCCGGCTCGAAGGGTCTGCCCAACGGCGTTCCCGTCGACGAGTGGGGAATCCGCATGGAGCCGGGTACCTGTAATCCGGTCGGCGCTTCCGTGTCACGCGGCGGCGCGGCCAACGGTCCGGCCGCTGTCTACGCGATCCGCAAATGGGACGAATGGCTCCGCAAGTACGCCCCTCCGGGCGCCGCCAGCTACGACTTCTACCAGTCGCTACCGGCTCTTTCGCAAGGCAACGTGGCCCAGCAGATTTTCTGGTACACCGCGTTTACGGCTTCGATGGTGGCGCCGAAGAGCGAGGGCAACAACACCGTCGACGATGCCGGCAATCCGCTGTGGCGGATGGCGCCGTCGCCGCACGGCCCCTACTGGGTCGACGGACAGAAACTGGGTTACCAGGATGCCGGTTCGTGGACGTTGTTCAAGTCGACGCCGGTCGACCGCCGCAAGGCGGCTTGGCTGTATGCCCAGTTCGTGGTCTCGAAGACGGTGTCGCTGAAAAAGACCCATGTCGGCCTAACGCCGATCCGCGATAGCGATATCCGTCACCAATCGTTCACTGAGCGGGCACCGAAACTCGGCGGTCTGGTCGAGTTCTACCGCTCGCCCGATCGGGTCCGCTGGTCGCCGACCGGCGTCAACGTGCCGGACTATCCGAAGTTGGCGCAGATCTGGTGGCAGCAGATCGGCGACGTCAACTCCGGCGCCTTTACGCCCCAGCAGGCCATGGACCGGCTCGCTTCCGAAATGGATCAGGTCATGGCCCGCATGCAAGCGGCCGACGAGAAGGCCAAGACGTATGGCGGTTGCGGTCCCAGACTCAACAAGGAGCAGGACCCGTCGGTCTGGCTCAACAAGCCGGGTTCTCCCAAGGCGAAGGTCAACGAGAAGCCGAAAGGCGAGACCGTCAATTACGACGAACTCGTCAAGCGGTGGAAAGGCTGATAGCCGTTTAGTGGCCTAAGCTACGCGTCTTTCCGGGGAGCGTCGCCATGCGCTCCCCGGAGGATGCGATCATGTATTTCTCGCCAGCCATCTCTTGCCCGTCGGTGGGCCTAGCCCTCATACTGGGCACCTGCGGGCGGCCCCGCGCATCGGACGGGGTACGCAGGGCGCGGCAGAGTGTCGAATGGCGCAGGAGAACCCGCCGCGGCGACAGGGAATACGCCCATGACCCTCGTTCTCAAGAATGTCGTCAAACGGGTTGGCGCGGACATCCACATCTACGACACCAGCGTGGAGTTCCGGGACGGGGACTTCAACATCCTTCTCGGCACGACCCTGGCCGGCAAGACGTCCTTGATGCAACTGATGGCCGGGCTGGAAAAACCGACGTCGGGCGAGGTGTGGTTCAAGGATAACAACGTGACCGGCGTTTCGGTTCAAAAGCGAAACGTTTCGATGGTTCACCAGCAGTTCATCAACTATCCGAACCTCTCCGTATTCGAGAACATCGCCTCGCCGCTTCGGGTCGCCCGCCTGTCGCGCACCGAGGTCGAGGCCCGCGTCGGCCAGGTGGCCGAACTTCTCAAGCTTTCGCCGATGTTGGACAGAAGCCCGTCGGAGCTGTCCGGGGGACAGCAGCAGCGCACAGCACTGGCCCGGGCGCTGATCAAGGATGCGGACTTGGTCCTGCTCGACGAGCCGCTGGCCAATCTGGATTACAAGCTGCGCGAGGAGTTGCGCGACGAGCTGCCGAAATTGTTCGAGGATCGTGGCTGCACGGTCGTCTATGCGACCAGCGAACCGACCGAGGCGTTGCTGCTCGCTGGCTACACGGCGACCATGCACGAGGGGCGCGTGACGCAGTTCGGCGAAACCGCCAAGGTCTACCGCGAACCAGTTAATCTGACTTCGGCTCGGGTTTTCTCCGACCCGCCGATCAACACAGCCAACGTCGTCAAACGGGGAGACACCTTCGTGCTTGACGACGATATCAGTTGGGCCGCCGGCGACGCCCAACGTGGGCTCAGCGACGGATCCTACACCGCGGCCATTCGACCCCATCACGTGAGGCCGTTTGGCCCTGGCGCGAATACCATCGAAGTTACCGGCAAGGTTCTGGTCACCGAGTTGAGCGGTTCGGAGAGCGTCGTTCACTTCGAGCTCGGGGGGCGGACCTGGATTTCACAGTCGCATGGCGTGCACACCATCGAGGTCGGTGCCCGCGCCAATTTCCACGTGGAAATCGGCAGGTGTCTGTATTTCGGCGAACGAGACGAACTGATCGCGGCGTGAGGGCCATCGCACAATGACCATGATCAGTATCCGGGATTTGCGACACAGCTACCTTACCAGCCCGCAGGACGACGAGGACTGGGCGCTCAAGCGCATGAGCGTCGATTGGTCGGACGGCGGTGCCTATGCCTTGCTGGGGCCATCGGGGTGCGGCAAGACGACCCTGCTCAACATCATCTCGGGGCTCTTGATGCCGACCGAGGGCGAGGTCTGGTTCGGCGAACGCGACATGACGGACACTCCAACCGACCAGCGCAACATCGCCCAGGTTTTTCAGTTCCCCGTCGTCTACGACACCATGAGCGTTTACGACAATCTAGCATTCCCGCTGCGAAACCGAGGCCTGTCCGAGACCGAGGTCGAGCCCAGGGTCCGCGAGATCGCCGCCATGCTCGATCTCGACGAGATGCTGATGCAGCGGGCGTCAGGATTGACCGCCGACGGAAAACAAAAGATATCCCTCGGCCGCGGGCTGGTTCGTTCGGAAGTTAATGCGATCATGTTCGATGAGCCGTTGACCGTTATCGACCCACATTTGAAATGGCAACTCCGCTCCAAGCTCAAGGAGCTCCACCAGCAATTCGGCGCCACCATGATCTACGTGACCCAC
This sequence comes from uncultured Thalassospiraceae bacterium, assembly GCA_964344215.1. Lineage (GTDB taxonomy): Bacteria > Pseudomonadota > Alphaproteobacteria > Rhodospirillales > Casp-alpha2 > CAYFMP01. The sequence continues at coordinate 51,298 of CAYFMP010000001.1, forward strand.
GATCAGACCGAGGCGCTGACGTTCGCCGACAAGGTGGTGGTCATGCACGAGGGAACGGTCGTGCAGATCGGCACTCCGGTCGATCTGTTCGAACGGCCCCAGCATACGTTCGTCGGGCACTTCATCGGATCGCCGGGCATGAACGTGCTGCCGTGTACGCTCGAAAACGGCGCGCCCGTCTTCGGAGGCCATCCGGTTCCGACCGAACATCCGATTGCGCACAGAATCAACGATGAAAGGCTCGAAATCGGCATTCGGCCCGAATTCGTGAGTTTTGCCGACACCGGCATCCCCGTCGATATCGTCAAAGTGAGCGACGCCGGACGCTACCGCGTCGTCGAAGTCAGTCACGCGGAGCATGCCATCAAGCTGCTCATCGCGGAGGGCGGCGAAGTGCCGTCCGATGGCGCCCATGTCCATTTCGATCCCGACCATACGCAAGTCTACGCCGACGGTTGGATGGTCAACTGAGGCCGGAATATGACAACCAAGACTTCCAATCCCAAGGCCTGGTTCTTCGTGCTGCCGGTTATCGTTCTCGTCGCCTTCAACGCGCTTATCCCGCTGATGACGGTGGTCAACTACTCGGTACAGGAAACCTTCGGCGACAACGTGTTCTTCTGGGAAGGGGTCAAGTGGTACCAGCAGGTCCTGCATTCCGACCGTTTCCACGATTCTTTGCTGCGCCAACTGATCTTTACCGGGACCATATTGATCATCGAGGTTCCGCTCGGCGTCGCCATCGCCCTGGCGATGCCGCGGAGCGGGATCTGGGTTTCGGTCTGCCTGGTCTCTATGGCCCTGCCGTTGCTCATTCCGTGGAACGTGGTCGGCGCCATGTGGAACATCTTCGCGTTGCCGGAGATCGGTCTTCTCGGCAAGACCATCAACAGCCTCGGCATCGACTACAACTTCACCCAGCAGCCGGGCTCGGCCTGGTTCACCACCATTCTCATGGATGTCTGGCACTGGACGTCCCTGGTCGTCCTGCTGGCATACGCGGGCCTTCGCTCGATTCCCGACCCCTACTATCAGGCCGCCAAGATCGACGGCGCCACACCGTGGGCGGTATTCCGTCACATTCAGCTACCCAAACTGAAGCGCGTCCTGACCATCGCCATCCTGCTCAGATTCATGGACAGCTTCATGATCTACACGGAGCCTTTCGTGTTGACCGGCGGCGGTCCGGGCAACACCACGACGTTCCTTTCGATCGACCTGGTCAAGGTAGCGCTCGGCCAGTTCGACCTAGGTCCGGCGGCGGCGATGTCGTTGATCTACTTTCTGATCGTTCTGTTGCTGTGCTGGATCTTCTATACGTTGATGATGAGGAACGAGGAATTCTGATGAAGAAAGCGACCTGGCTGGCGCCGACCCTCTATATTGTTTTCCTCATGCTGCCGATCTATTGGCTGCTCAACATGTCGTTCAAGACGACCAACGAGATTCTCGGGTCGTTCTCATTGTGGCCGCAGGATTTCACGCTCGACAACTACATCACCATCTTCACCGATTCGACATGGTACAACGGCTATTTCAATTCGTTGAGCTATGTCCTGATCAATACGTCGATCTCGGTGACGGTGGCGTTGCCGGCGGCATACGCCTTCTCGCGGTATCGCTTTCTCGGCGACAAGCACCTGTTCTTCTGGTTGCTGACCAATCGCATGGCGCCGCCGGCGGTGTTCGCGCTTCCGTTCTTTCAGTTGTATTCCGCGGTCGGTTTGTTCGACACCCACATTGCCGTGGCGTTGTCGCATTGCCTGTTCAACATCCCGCTGGCCGTCTGGATCCTGGAAGGGTTCATGTCGGGCGTGCCGAAGGAGCTGGACGAGACGGCTTATGTCGACGGCTATTCGTTCTGGCGCTTCTTCATTAAGATATTCGTTCCCACCATCGCCGCCGGCATCGGCGTCGCGGCGTTCTTCTGTTTCATGTTTTCTTGGGTCGAACTGCTGTTGGCCAAGACCCTGACATCGGTGGCGGCCAAGCCTATCGCAGCGACGATGACACGGACGGCGAGTACGTCGGGATACGAACTCGGTCTGCTTGCAGCGGCGGGAACGCTGACCATCGTTCCAGGCGCTTTCGTCATCTATTTCGTACGCAATTACATCGCCAAGGGTTTCGCCTTGGGCCGCGTGTAGAACGGGTCCGTGGACCGCTGTTTGAAGGGGATATGACGAATGGGATTGTCGTGGATGGCGTGGACGTGGCCGACGGCGGCTTTTTTCGTGTTCATCGTCTTATGCCTCGTCGGCATGGTCGTTTGGGAGTGGCGCCGGCCGGGCAGCGATCCGCGTCGGGGCATCCTCGGGCTCGACACCACACGTGGCGACAGGCTGTTCATCACGTTATTGGGCAGCGCCTTCATTAACTTGGCGTGGCTCGGGGTAATGGGAACACCGCTGTGGGGGGCGTTGGTTCTCTGCCTGGGATTTGGGTTCGCCGTCTTCAAGTGGGTGTAGGCGTCCGGTCCGGATGACTTGAAAGATCGAATCTCCGCTTTCGGTGCCAGGAACGTCTCCCGCCGCCAGCATAGTCACGGGCCGAAGCGTGGTTGCCGTATGAACTGCCAAGTCGGCAGCCACCCGAACCGGAAGCTCCCAGTATTGGTCCACACGGCCGCCTCCGGTCCCCGCCGGATGGCGGTGCGAGCGCTCGCCGACGGCTGCAACTTAACCAAGGTCAAGGCGGCCGTCGCACCGGCGTGGTCTGGTATTCGGCGCTTTCACCAACTGCAGTGGTAAAAGGAGGCAAACTCATGGGCGATACAGACACCGGTGCTCCGATGGCGGGAGACGAACCGATCCCGTTCATGCAACAGGTGCTCGATAACCCGTTCTTGCTCTTATTCCTGGGGATCACGGTCCCCACCGTCCTTTACATCGTCTGGGGGGTCATGGAAGTCATTGCCATCCCCATGGCCAGCTGAGGGGGAACCGACATGTCCATATTCCCGCCCGCCCAACGGATCTGGTGGAAGGAACCCATCGAAAGGTCCGAGATCCTCTGGGTCACCATCGCGCTCGCATGGTGCCTGGTGCTTTTCTTCATGATGCCGTATTGGCACATCAAGGGCGAACAGAACCTGGCCAACGAGGCCTACAAGATCAAGCCCGAGGTCTTCGCCGAGCGAACCGAGGCGATGGCCGAGAAATACAAGGTGCGCGAGGAGGGCGACACCGGCGTTCCGGTGGTCCATCCGCCGGCCGGCAGCGATATCTACATGCTGGCCCGCCTGTGGGAGTGGTGGCCGGTCCTCGAGCTCGAGAAAGACCAGTCCTACCGCCTGCACCTGTCGTCGTTGGATTGGCAGCACGGCTTCTCGTTGCTGCCCGAAAACATCAACATCCAGGTCCATCCCAACTACGAGATGGTGGTCACGATCAAGCCGAACCGAGCCGGTGAGTATTCGGTGGTGTGCAACGAGTTCTGTGGCATAGGCCACCACACCATGGTCGGCAAGATCCACGTGGTCGATAAATAAGGGGGTAAGATCATGGCTGAAATCGCTGAATTCAGGACTTGCCCCGATACCGGGTTCAAGATCCATCTGCCGGCCGACAAGCTGATCAAGTGGAACGCCGTCACCGGCGTCGTCTTCCTGTTGGTCGGCGGCCTGTTCGGCCTCCTTGTCGCGTTGACGCGGTGGCCGGCCGTGCACCTGCTGCCGGCCGATTATTTCTATCTGGCCCTGACCGCGCACGGTCTCGACGTGCTTCTGGTCTGGATTATCTTCTTCGAGATCGCGATTCTCTATTTTGCCTCCTCGGTTCTGTTGGGCTGTCGCCTGGCGACGCCGAAGTTCGGCTGGGTGGCCTATTGGTTGATGCTGATCGGCGCCATCGTCACCAACATCGCGGTGCTCAGGGGTGATTCGAGCGTCATGTTCACCTCCTACGTGCCCCTGAAGGCGGCCCCGGATTTCTACCTCGGCATCATCGTCTTCGCGGTCGGCGCCCTGGTCGGCTGCATGGTGTTCTTCGGGACGCTGGTCATCGCCAAGCGCGAGAAGACCTACGAGGGCTCGGTGCCGCTGGTCACCTTCGGCGCCATCACGGCGGCCATCATCGCCGTCTTCACCATCGCGTCGGGCGCCGTCATCCTGATCCCGACGCTGTTGTGGTCGGTCGGCTACATCGGCCACATCGACACCGTCATGTACAAGGTGGTTTGGTGGGCCATGGGGCATTCCTCGCAGCAGATCAACGTCGCCGCCCACATCGCCGTGTGGTATGCGTTGGCGGCGATCCTGTTCGGCGCCAAGCCGCTGTCGGAAAAAGTCAGCCGCACGGCGTTCCTGCTCTACATCCTGTTCCTGCAATTGGCCAGCGCCCACCACCTGCTGGTCGAGCCCGGCCTGAGCTCCGAATACAAGGTGTTCAACACCAGCTACGCGCTATACCTTGCGGTGTTGGGCAGCATGATCCACGGCCTGACGGTGCCGGGCGCGGTCGAGGCCGCTCAACGCCAGAAGGGCTTCACCAACGGCCTGTTCGAGTGGCTGAGGAAGGCACCCTGGGGCAATCCGTCGTTCTCCGGCTTTGCCCTTTCCGTGGTGATGTTCGGGTTCCTCGGCGGCATCTCGGGCGTCATGATGGGCACCGAGCAGCTCAACCTGATCACTCACAACACCATGTATGTGCCCGGACACTTCCACGGCACGGTGGTGGTCGGCACCACGCTCGCCTTCATGGCGCTGGCTTACTGGCTGGTGCCGGTGCTGTGGCAGAAAGAGCTGGTGTTTCCGGGGTTGGCCAAATGGCAGCCCTACCTGTTCGGCATCGGCATGGGGCTGGCGTCGGTGTTCATGATGGGGGCCGGCACGCTCGGCGTACCACGCCGCCATTGGGACATCACCTTCGCCGACGCCGCCGTCGTCTACGACTTCCCCGGCGCCGCCCACCTGATGATGGGATTGAACGGCTTGGCTGCCCTGATGGGCACGCTCGGCGGCGTCATCTTCATCCTCAACATGGTCGGCACCCTGCTCTGGGGCAAGGCGAAGACGAAGGCCCCCGAAGAGGCGCCGGCCGCCGAGGAAGCGCCGGCGACGGCGCCGGAAGGGGCGGCCGCGGTGTCGGGCTACGGCACCGCCGGCACCATGGCGGTTCCAGGCACCTTCGTCTTGGCCATGGTCTTCCTGGTTTCGTTCGTACTCTACTACTTCGTGAACTGGAAGTACCTGGCCGGCGTCTGGCCGCTGAGCTGATCGGATAGGGCGGTGGGGTTGCCTCCTGGCTCCACCGCCTTATTCGTCGGTTCGGGCTCTACAGCCCGGAGGCATCGATGAAGGCACAGGCCAAACTCCTCTATAACGTCTTCAAGGTCCGCATCGGATTGGCGATCATGGCCAGTGCCCTGGCCGGCCTCGCCGTCATGCCGGGCCCGGCGCCAAGCGCGTTGGAGATCGTCGTTCTGGCGTTTGCCGTTCTCGCCTCGTCGGCCGCCGCCGGCGCCTTCAACCATGTCGTCGAGCGCGATCTCGACTCCCGCATGAAGCGGACCAGCAACCGGCCCTTCGTGACCGGGCGGTTGGTCGCCGGTCCGGCCTGGTATGCCGGCATCGTGGCCTTGCTGGCGGTGGCGGTGGCGGCGGCGGCCTACGTGTTGAACGGCATGGTCGCGCTCTACGTGTTCCTCGGCGCTTTCGTCTACGGCGTCGTCTATACGGTGTGGCTGAAGCGGCGGACCGCCTGGAACATCGTCGTCGGCGGTCTGTCGGGGAGTTTCGCCGTTCTGGCCGGCGCGGCGGCGGCCGACCCGGCGCTGTCGCCGGCGGCCCTGGCGCTTGCCGTCGTGCTGTTCCTGTGGACACCGCCGCATTTCTGGGCGCTGGCGGCGGCGCTCCGCGAAGATTATGCGCGGGCCGGAGTGCCGATGCTGCCCGTCGTCGTCGGCGAACAGGCGGCCGCCCGCATCATCCTCGTCAACACGGCGCTGCTGGTCGGTGTCTCGCTGCTGCCGGTGATGTTCGGGCTGGGCTGGTTCTATTGGGCCGGAGCGGCGCTCGGCGGCAGCTACTTCCTGTGGCACAGCCTGCAATACGCGCGCACGCCGTCGCCGCCGATGGCCATGAAGACGTTCTTCGCCTCGCTGGTTCAACTGAGCCTGTTGATCCTGGGCGCCCTGGCCGGCGCGGTGAGCGGCCTATGAACCGGCTTCTGGCGCGGGCCGTGCTGACAGCCGCCGTGGTGGCGATGGCTTACCCGGCGGCCGCCTTCGACGAGAAAACGGCGCTGGCCACCAGTCAGGCGGCGATCGGCGGCGCCGTCGGCGATATCCGGTTTACCGATACGGCGGGCCGCGAGGTCGGGCTCGTCGCCCTGCAGGGCCGGCCGCTGGTCGTCAATTTCGTCTACTCCAGTTGCGCGCATAGCTGCGGCGTCCTCACCCAGGCGTTGGCCGACACCCTGGACAACGCCCGCGACGCGCTCGGCGCCGATAGCTTCAACGTGCTCACGGTCGGTTTCGACTGGGCCAACGACACGCCTGGGCGGATGCGTGACTTCGCCCGCGCCCAAGGCGTCGCCGGGATAGCCAACTGGCGCTTCGTCAGCGGCGACGGTGGCGCCATCGCTTCGCTCAGCGAGCGCCTCGGATTCGTCTATCGGCCTTCGCCCAAGGGTTTCGACCACTTGGACCAGGTCACCCTCATCGACGCCGCCGGTCGCATCCATACCCAGGTCTACGGCGAGCACTTCGACAAGCCGGCGCTGATCGAGCCCCTGAAGGAGTTGGTGCTGGGGACGCCGGCGCCGTACCGCAGCCTCGACGACCTGATCAAGAAGGTGCGCCTTTTCTGCACTCTCTACGATCCCGCCATGGACCGTTACCGGTTCGATTACTCGCTGTTCATCCAGTTGTTCGCCGGCGCCTCGATCATCCTTGCCGTCGCCGTCATCGTGGTCCGCGAACTCTGGAGAAATCGGCGTCGCCGTAGCCGCCCGGGTCGAGTACGCTCCGCTTTATGAGAGTCCCGACGTCCCACTACAAGGAGCGCCCGACTTCATGTTGATCGCTCTCCAAAGACCGCTGCGCGCCGGTCTCGAATGGCTGGAGACACTGTTCGACAAGCCGTTCGGTCCGCCCTGGAACCCGCTGCGCCAGACCGGGACGCTGGCCTTCTTCTTTTTCTGGATCGCCGCCGTCAGCGGCATCTATGTCTATATCCTGTTCGACACCAGCGTCGGCGGCGCCTACGGGTCGGTCGAATACATGACCCACGAGCAATGGTACCTGGGCGGCGTCATGCGCAGCCTGCACCGGTATTCCTCCGACGCCATGGTGGTGACTACCGTTTTCCACCTGGTCCGCGAGTTCTCGCTCGACCGCTATCGCGGCGCGCGTTGGTACTCGTGGTTTACCGGGGTGCCGGTGATCTGGCTGCTGTTTCTGTCCGGGATCAGCGGCTACTGGCTGGTCTGGGACGAGCTCGCCCAATACGTCGCCATCGGCTCCATGGAGTGGTTCGACTGGCTCGGCATCTTCGGCGAACCGGTGGCGGCCAATTTTCTGACCCGGGGCAGCCTCGACGACCGCTTCTTCAGCCTTCTCGTCTTCATCCACTGCTTCGGGCCGCTGTTCCTGTTGTTCATGATGTGGGTCCATATCCTCAGGGTCAACCGGGCCAAGACCAATCCGCCACGGGGCCTGGCGTTGGGCAGCTTCGTCATGTTGCTTGTATTGTCGCTGGCGTATCCGGCGGTCAGCCATCCACCGGCCGATCTCGGCACGGTACCGGCGGTGCTCGATCTCGACTGGTTCTATATGTTCCTCTATCCGATCTTCGATCGTTGGGGGGCGGGCGCCATGTGGGGCATCGCGTTCGGCGGTTCCATGGTACTGTCGGTGATGCCGTGGCTGCCGCCGCTGCGGCGGCGGCCGGTGGCCGAGGTCCGGCTCGACGAATGCAACGGCTGCACCCGGTGTTTCGAGGACTGCCCCTATGGCGCCGTCGCCATGCGGCCGCGAACCGACCGCCGTCCGTTCGAAAAGGAGGCCGAGGTCGATGCCGACCTCTGCACCGCTTGCGGCATTTGCGTCGGCGCCTGCCCGATGTCGACACCGTTCCGCCACGCCGAGAGCCTCAGCACCGGCATCGATTTGCCGGGCTCGCCGTTGGACAGCGTTCACGCCGCCATGCGCGCCGCCATGGACGAACTGGCCGGCGTCCGCTCGCCGGAGGATCCGGGCATCATCGTCATCGGCTGCCAACACGGCGCCGACCTCGAAGCGCTCGCCGATCGGACGACCCGCGCCATCGTCCTTCCCTGCATCGGCATGCTGCCGCCCTCGTTCGTCGACTGGGCGCTGAGCGGCGAACGCGCCGACGGCATTCTCCTGACCGGTTGCGGCGAGGGCGACTGCCACGAGCGCTTGGGCCTGGAATGGACCGACCAGCGCCTGGCCGGACTGCGCGATCCGTACCTGCGCAAGCGGGTGCCGCGCGAGAGGCTGCACGCCTACTGGGGCGGCCCCGGCGACGTTGCGGGGCTGCGGGACGAGCTTGCCTCGTTGCGGACGCGCCTGGCCGGGCCGAGGGAGACGAACTAATGGGCGACGCGTTCGACAATACCTACTTCTATATCGCTCCGCTCTTGGTGTTCGGGCCCTTGTTCCTGTGGGTCTTCTATACCCTCGGCCTGCGCGGATTGGCCCGGCTGCGCGACGATATCCGCCGCCAGCACCAGCGCGAGGCCGAGGAGGCGGAACGCTTCGAGGAAGAACGCCGCCGCAAGCGCGGCTCGGAGCGGGTCGGCAGTGTTCGCGGCCCCAACGCCCGGCCGCTCGGCCTGTTCGCGCAGGCCGTCACCTATGCCTGGTTCGCCGCCGTCATCGGCGTGTTCGCGTCGTCGCCGCCGTACGCCTACGGCGAACCCGGTACGGCGCTGGTCAAGCTCAGCCTCAGCCATCCGGGCAAGCGCAAGGCCGAATGCCGGAAGTTGAGCGCCGAGGAGATCGCCGAGCTTCCTCCCAACATGCGCCGGCCGCTGGATTGCCCGCGCGAGAGGTGGCCGGTCCATGTCGAGCTGCGTCTCGGCGAGAAGACGATTTTCGCCAAGAGCGCCCGCCCGGCCGGGCTCGCCGCCGACGGACCGTCGATCTTCTATGACACCTTCACCGTGCCGGTCGGCCAACACCGCCTTTCGATGCGGCTGCGCGAGCACGGCGAGGCCGGCTTCGATCACCAGAAAACCGAAACCATCGAACTCGGCGAAGGCCAGGTGGTGGCCATCGAATTCAAGCCGACCAAAGGCGGCTTCGTCGTCAGGTAATGAGGACCGCGTCATGCTGAAGATCGAATGGAAAGAGGAATTCGACACCGGCAACCCGGCCGTCGACCACGAGCACCGGCAGATGGTCGAGCGCCTCAACGAATTCTTCGAGATGGTCGAGAACGAGGGCGCCGGCGATCCGGCCCGGCGGCTTCTGGGTGAAATCCATGCCTGGATCTCGGCTCATTTCGCGCTCGAGGAACAGATCATGCGCGATCGCCGCTACGATGAGTACGACGACCACAAGGAAGACCACGAACGCCTGCTCGACGAGATCAGGGGCATCATGGACGACGTCGAAGCCGGCTCCTTCGGTGGTCTGGACGCGGACCTGCAGTCGAAGATCCACGACTGGTTCGTCGAGCACTTCAAGGAAAAGGATTCGCGCCTGCACCGGACTATCGGCCCGATTTGACCCAGATCAAAGCGGTTTCGGCGCGGAGCGGTCAAAATACCGGCCCTCTTGGGGAATAGCGACGGACGAAGAACGATGTTGGACGGCGACGATCTGGCGCTGATACGGCAAATTCCGTTGTTCAACCACCTGCGGGACGAGACCCTGGTGAAGTTGCTCGGCAACACCTTTCCGAAGGAATACCCGAAGGGAAAGGTGCTGTTCGTGCGCGGCGAGCCGTCGGATTGCTTCTATATCGTGCTCAGCGGCTGGGTCAAAGTCTACCGCGAGACCGCCAACGGCGACGAGGCCGTGCTCGGTGTCTTCGCGCAGGGCGAATGCCTGGCCGAGGCCGCCGCCTTCGTCGGCCTCGAGTATCCGGCCAGCGCCCAGGTGGTCGAACAAGCCCGCCTGCTGCCGATCCTGTCGAAGCCGTTCTGCAGCCATGTCCGCGACATGCCGGACGTCGCCGCCAACATGCTGGCGTCGCTCTCGAAGCGCAACCATCAGCTGGTCGCCGAAGTCGAGCAACTGAAGACGCGGACGGCGACGCTGCGTGTGGTCGATTTCCTGCTCAAGCTGTGCACGGTCGAGGAGGGTCCGGCGGTCATCTCCTTGCCCTACGACAAGACGCTGATTTCCCGCCGTCTCGGCATGCAGCCCGAAAGCCTGTCCAGGATACTGGCCAAGCTCCGTAAAACCGGCGTCAAGACCGAGCAGAACCGGGTTCTGATCTCCGACGTCGCGGCGCTGTCGGCCTACAGCAACGGCTCGGCCAGCGAAGATTGCCTGGCCGCCGGTTAGAGCGGGTCAACCGTCCGTTGGCTTCCCGATGTAGGGCCTGTAGCGCATGTCCGATTCGAGGATATGACCCTCCAGCCAGGCCGACAGCATCTCTACGAGCTCGCGGCAGATCTCGGCGCTCGGGGTCTCGTGGTAGGCGGCGCTCAACGACGTCAGTTCGTCGACGATGGCCATGTGTTCGGCGGCGTGGGCCTCGAATTCCGGGTAGCCGTTCAGCTTCATCAGGCTCTCCTCGCGGTTGAAGTGGGCGAGGGCGACGTCGGTCAGGGTCCTGAGGATGTGTCCGATGGCCTTCTCGTCGCTGCCGCTCTGACTGGCCTCGTCGATGTGGTTGATCAGACTGAAGATGGTAATGTGATCGGAATCGAGCCGGTCGACGCCGACGCTGAAATCGTCCGACCACAGGATCAGAGCCATGTCCTACCTCCTTGGCCTCATTCGCCCGGCTCGACCCGGAGACGGGGGCGAGTCAGGATAGGCCAGAAGACGACCGTTACAAGGGCGAAAAGGCCGACCCAGATGGCTCCCGAGACCGTCATCAGGGCGGTCTGAAACTCGGGAAACGCGATCGGTCCGATGCCGCGCACCACGGCCGCCACCGAGACGCCGACATAGGCGACGACCATCAGGCGCGAGGCCTTGAGTGCCCGTCCGGTATGACCGAGACCGGCCCGGGTCATGACGCCGACCGTCATCGAGCCGATGGCGCCGACGGTAAGGACGTGAATTGCCGATCCCGACGGCACGCCGCCGCCGAACCGCACCGCCGCTTCGAGAGCGAGGCCGACGACCAGCCATCCGTATCCGACGTGCAGGATCCAGACGATCGGCTCGTCGAGGATCCTGGTGCCGCGCCAGCCGGCCAGACGGAGGCCGTTGGCCAGAGCCGCGATCACCGCCGCCGCGCCAACCCAGCGATCGGCGGTGCCGGCAACGTTGAGACCAGCCAGGACGACGACCGCGGCGATCGATACGGCCTCGATGGGCGGCCGCGATGCCGGCATCGGCGCCTCGCCGCGCCGGTGCAGGGCGTTGTGAGTGAAGGCCGGCACGATTCGCCCGCCGATGATGACGATCAGCACGACGATGGAGTCGAGCGCCAGCCGCAAAGCGGCACCGGGGTCGAGCGCGCTCAACTCGAAGCGCTCCAGGTGGAACATCAGGTTGGCCACGAACAGCGCCGCCAGAATCGGCAGAAAGACGAGATTGCGCTTCGACCAGCCGGTCGACAGGGCGCCGATCAGCAGGGCCGCCAGCGCCGGAACGAAGGCCAGGTCGATGATAGCGACGGCGGCGGCGGGAACCAGCGGACTGCCCCAGACGGCAATCCGGCCGGCCGCCCAGATAGCGGCCAGCCCGGCCAGCAAGCTGCCCCGCACCGGCTCGGTCTTGGTCCAGTTGGGGACGGCGGTCAGGAAGAATCCAGCGATAACGGCGACCGTATAGCCGAACAACATCTCGTGGGCGTGCCATAGACGTAGGTCGAAACCGGCGTCGGGCGCCGCCACTCCGGCACCGCCCGCCTGTACGGCGATCCAATACAGCCACGCTGCCATCGCAATGCTGGCGTAGGCGCAGGCCATCAGGAAAAACGGCCGAAAGCCGTAGGACAGGAAGGCCGGGCAGGGGTTTTGCCGGGCTCTCATCTCACCACATGGGTTAGGGTGCCATCGTGACCTGCGATCCACGCTTCGACACCGTTTTCGCCGGCCGCGACGGCGGCGATTTCGGAGCGGCTCAGCGACGAAAAAGCGGTCGATAGGGCATCTGCCGTCGTGGCGTCGTCGGCAACCACGGTGATCCCCCGATAGCGGTACGAACTGCCGCCGGTGCGCGGGTCGAACAGATGATGGTGGCGGGCCCCGGCGTCGAACGCCGCCGCCGATCCCATCGAGGTGGCGACAGCGCGGTTGTCGAGCGGCACGGCAGGGCCGCCTTGCTTGAGCCCGATCCGCCACGGGGTTCCGTCCGGCCGGCCGTCGAGGGCGCGGATCTCTCCGAGGTTGACGAGAACGTTCGACCAGCCGCGCCGCCGCAAGACATCGGCGACTCGGTCGGTGATGTAGCCCTGGGCGATGCCGTTGAGGGTGACGGCAGCGCCCGGTTCGAGCCGCACCCGATCGGGTGCGATCTCGACCTTGCGGTAATCGACATGGGTCAGCGCCGCATCGACCACGGCCGCCGGCGGTCCTTCCGACGCCGCCGGGTTGGCGGCGAAATGACCGGCGAACAGCCGCCACAGCGGCTGCACAGTAAAATCAAAGGCGCCGCCTGTGATCTCGCCGAAACGCCGGCCCTCGGTCAACAGCCGCACCATATCGTGCGACGGTCCGTCGAGAACGGCGTCGCGGTTGAGGCGATTGAGCGCCGAGGTCGGCCGGTACAGGCTGAACTCGGATTCGAGACGCTCGATCTCGGCGACACAGGTCCGGATCGCGGCCGCCGCTCGCTGGCGCTCGCGCTCATAGAGGATGATGCAGGCATCGGCGCCGAGCGCCCACCCCCGCCACTCGAAGCGCTTCGGCGCAGCCGCCCGCGAACCGTCCGGGGCTAACAGAGCGGTGGCCGCGGCGCCGACGACGGTGAGCAGGCGGCGGCGGGTCAGCCGTTGGGGGGCGTCGCGTTCAGCCATCGATCGTTCCTCCGAACCGCTCCTTCGATCCCTCCGACAGCTTGCGCCGCCGATCACGCCGCTTGCGTTCGGCGGCCAGCGGCGGACACAGCTTGTCGTCCAGGTAGATGACCTGGCAATTGAGGCAATGGATGCATTCGTTGGGGTTGATGGCGCCGTTCGGATGGATGGCCTGGACCGTGCAGCGCTGGGCGCACACCGAACACTCGTGGCCGCACTGGAAGCGCCGTTTCAGCCAATCGAACATGCGCATGCGGGCCGGGATCGCCAGCGCCGCCCCCAGCGGGCAGATGTAGCGGCAGAAGAAGCGCTCCAGGAACAGGCCAACCACCAGCAGCCCGGCGGCGTACAGAACGAACGGCCAGGAGCGTACGAACTTGAGCGTGATGGCGGTCTTGAACGGCTCGACCTCGGCGCCGACGGCGGCCATGTTGGTGGAGTGGAAGGAAATGGCCAGCAGCCCCAGGAAGACGATGTACTTGATCGGCCACAACCGCTCGTGCACGGCGAACGGCAGCGAAATCTGCGGGAGGCGAAGCTTACGGGCGGCTTCGTTAAGGAGTTCCTGCAAGGCTCCGAACGGACACAGCCAGCCGCAAAACACGCCGCGCCCCCAAAACAGCAGGGCCATCGTCACGTAGCACCACAGGATGAAGATGATCGGATCGAGCAGATAGAACTCCCAACTGAACTCGCCGAGCAGCGATTGGATGAAAGTCAGCACGTTGAAAACCGAAAGCTGGCCGTTGGCGTACCAGCCGAGCCAGCCTGCGGTGACCGCCAGCAACCCCAACCGCACCGTCCGGTAGAACTCGTAGTTGGCGGAGACGGTGTCCTGAAAGACGAGAATCCCGGTCAGCACGACGAGCAGCCCGCATAGCACGGCGATCTGACCCAGCCGCCCGCGCCACGCCTGTTGCCACAGCGGCGCCGTCTCCGGAAGCCGCACTTCGCCGTTGTCGAGTTCATTGCTGCCGACGCGATACGAGGCGGGCAGCTCGTAGGGCAGCGTGAACGCCGCCTGAAGCAATGCGCCGCTGTCGGTTTCGCGGCTGGCCAGCAGGCTCAGCCGCCACGGCTCGAGGGGATCGAAACCGGTGTCGGCGGGGATCACGAAAAGACCGATCTCGCGAAAATCAGGCGCGCCGGCGATCCGCAATCGCTCGACGTTCCTGTAGTTGGCTTTGCTCAGATGAATGGTCTTGTCGCCCTGCACCACTTGGATGCGGTCGAACCGGCCCGACCGCACAAACGACGTGCCCTTGAACGAATACAGCCCGCTGGCGGCGACGACGATGGCCTGATCGTCGTTCGCCATGTCCGAGAGCAGGCGGTTGAAGGCGATCCTGCCGATCAGGTTCTCGCCGACCCGGGGTGGCGTCATCAGTCCGGCGTGCAGATCGATAAACAGGTCGTCGGCGCCGACGCCCTCTTCGAGAGACACGCCGAGGGCGGATGCCAGCATCGCCCGGGTCAATCTCAGCCGGACGATCGAACCGTCTCCGCTCAAATCCTCCCAACCGGCCGGCGCAAAGGACTCGCGATCCAGCCTGCCGCGCGCCGCTTCGAAGCCGGCGATGCCGCGCGAGCGGGCGACGGCGCGGGCCGAGCGGCGGATGGCGTCGCCGATGACGGCGGAACTGACGGTGGCGCCGGTGATCATGTCCGGCGCCTTCTTCGGGGCCGCGGTCTCCTCCGGCGTCGGCGTACCCCCGATCCGCATGCCTGCGAACGCGCTGACGTAGCGGCTGAGGCGCTCAGGCCGGATGCCGATGATAAGAATCGGCTCGTCGTGGTCGATCAGATGGGCGCCGGCGATGCGGCCGTCGACGCCGATGCCGACGGTGATATCGATGGGTTTGCCTGAAAACCCGACCGAGCGCACCGCGTCAAGGGTCGACACCACGTAGCCGGCGATGGTGCCATCGCGGTAGACCGGTGCCGCCGGCGGCTGGCCGCTGACCGGGCCGGCCGACTGGGCGCCGGGAAACGCCTCTAACAAGACATCCGGACCGAAGCGCCGCGGATGGGCGTCTTCGGCCTGCGGCGAGGTCGGGAGAAGGGCCAAGGCAACGGCGACAAGGCAGGCGAGTGCGCTTGAACGATCCCACTTCCGGTGAACGGCCTCTCGGTGCATTTCTCCACTATCGCCGAGCGGCGATTTCGCTCCTTGACGCAGGTTAAGTGAAGGCCGGCACCGATGGGAACACTTAACCAGCGTCAAGGCGCGGCCGGGCGGAAAAACCGATAAAGGGGAGATCGAAACCCTAAATGGAGAATACCCATGCGAGCCGTAATCAGCGTGTTGCTCTCCGCAGCACTCAGCCTGGGGGCGTATTCGGCGCTCGCCGCAGAAAAGCCGAAACCCGCCGATCTCAAGAAACACGAGACGACACCAGGCAAGAAATACGAACCGACCCTCGACGTGCTGCGCGATCAACCGGTCCAGCAGCCGGGCGTAACCCCCGGCGTACCACCCATTTCCGGCGCCGATTTCCAACGTGCCAAACAGGTCTATTTCGAACGTTGCGCGGGATGCCACGGCGTGCTCCGCAAGGGCGCCACCGGCAAACCGCTGACCACCAAGATCACCAAGGAACTCGGCTACGAATACCTGCGCGACTTCATCGACTACGGGTCGCCGGCCGGCATGCCCAACTGGGGTACGTCGGGTGACCTGACGAAGGACGACATCGACCTGATGGCCCGGTATCTGCTACAAGAACCGCCGCAGCCGCCGGAATTCGGTCTGAAGGAGATCAAGGCCACTTGGAAAGTCCACGTGCCGGTGGCGAAGCGGCCGACCAAGCCTGAGAACAATCTCGATATCGACAATCTGTTCTCGGTGACGTTGCGCGACACCGGTCAGGTCGCCCTGATCGACGGCAGCACCAAGAAGATCGTCGAGGTCATCCCGACCGGCTATGCGGTCCATATCTCGCGCCTGTCGGCGTCGGGGCGGTACCTCTTCACCGTTGGCCGCGACGCCAAGATCAATCTCATCGACTTGTGGATGAAGAACCCTGCCACCGTCGCCGAAATCAAGATCGGTGCCGAGGCGCGCTCTGTGGAAACATCGAAGATGAAGGGTTGGGAGGACAAGTACGCAGTCGCCGGCTCCTATTGGCCGCCGCAGTACGTGATCATGGACGGCGCCACCCTGGAGCCGCTGAAGGTCGTCTCCACCCGCGGCATGACCTACGACACCATGGAGTACCACCCCGAACCGCGGGTTGCCTCCATCGTCGCCTCGCACTACAACCCGGATTTCGTCATCAACGTCAAGGAGACCGGCAAGATCCTGATGGTCAACTATTCCGACATCAAGAACCTGAAGGTCACTGCCATCGATGCCGAACGCTTCCTGCATGACGGCGGCTTCGATTCGACGGGGCGCTACTTCCTGGTCGCCGCCAACGCGCGCGACACGGTCGCCGTCGTCGACACCAAGGACAACACCCTGGTGGCGAAGATCAAGACCGGAACCACGCCGCATCCGGGCCGCGGCGCCAA
Source organism: uncultured Thalassospiraceae bacterium (assembly GCA_964344215.1). Classification (GTDB taxonomy): domain Bacteria; phylum Pseudomonadota; class Alphaproteobacteria; order Rhodospirillales; family Casp-alpha2; genus CAYFMP01. The sequence goes on from CAYFMP010000001.1 coordinate 67,922, forward strand.
CTTCGTGCACCCGACCTACGGGCCGGTGTGGGCGACCAGCCACCTGGGCGACGAGACCATCGCGGTCATCGGCACCGATCCCAAGGGGCATCCGCAAAACGCGTGGAAAATGGTGCAAAGCCTGGAAGGCCAGGGTGGTGGGTCGCTGTTCATCAAGACCCATCCGAAGTCGAAGCACATCTACGTCGATACGCCTCTCAATCCGGAAGCCGAGCTGGCTTCCTCGGTCGCCGTCTTCAAGGTCGGCGACCTCAGCCAGAAGGAACCGAAGTACACGGTTCTGCCGATCGGCGAATGGTCCGGCATCAGCGAAGGCGTGCGTCGCGTCGTGCAGGGCGAGTTCAACAAGGCCGGCGACGAGATTTGGTTCTCCGTGTGGAATTCGAAGAGCCAGCAATCGGCGATCGTGGTCGTTGACGACAAGACGCTGAAAAAGAAGGCGGTCATCAAGGACAAGCGTTTGGTGACGCCGACCGGCAAATTCAACGTCTACAACACCCGTAACGACATCTACTGACGGGTTTCCGTCGATCCGGCGGGCCGGCTTTCCGGCCCGGCCCGCCGGAGTTTCTTTTAGTCCTTTAGCAAGGCACGCAACCATGTTGGATCAAGCCAAAGTCATCCTGGTCGGCGCCGGTCCCGGAGATCCGGAACTCCTCACGCTGAAGGCCTATACGGCCCTTGAGGAGGCCGACGTGGTCGTGTTCGATCGCCTGATATCCAACGAAATCCTCGACTTGATTCCGCATGGGACGCCGCGTATCAACGTCGGCAAGCAGCCCCGCTTTCACCCGGTGCCGCAGGCCGAGATCAACGAACTGCTGGTCAGCCTGGCCCGCGACGATCGTATCGTCGTCCGCCTCAAGGGCGGCGACCCTTTGATGTTCGGTCGCGGCAGCGAAGAGGCCGCCTACCTCAAGGAACACAACATCGCCTGCGAGGTTATCCCCGGTATAACTGCCGCCTCGGGCTGCGCCGCCGCCATCGGCGTTCCGCTGACCCACCGCGGCGCCGCCAAGGGCGTTCGCTTCGTGACAGGCCATGGCTGCGACGAAAGCGATCTCGAACTCGATTGGAAAGGCCTGGCCGATCCGGCGACGACGCTGGTCCTTTACATGGGGATGACCAATATCCCGCAGATCTCCATCCGGCTGATCGCCAATGGCCTGTCCGAGACGACGCCGGTTGCCGCCATCTGCAACGGCACCCGGGCCGACCAACGCCACGTCGTCTCGACACTTGGCGAAATCGCCGGCGTCGTCGGCGGTCTCGATTTCACCGGCCCGGTGCTGTTCGTCATCGGCCGGGTCGTCGAACTGGCCGGTACGTTCGCCATCGCCGAGCCCCCACAGGCCACCTCGGCCGGACCGGGAGCCCGGCGTCATGCTTAAGGCCGCGGTCCTGGCGGTCGGATTGGTGGCGGCCGGCGCGGCGGCGGCGGAACCCACTTCGAACCGGCCCATGGCCGACCTCAGGAACCTGTTGGTCCAGGATTGTGGCTCGTGCCACGGATTAACCATGAGAGGCGGTCTGGGGCCGCCGCTGTTGCCCAGGAACCTCGAAGGCAGGGCCGAGGACGCCTTAGTCGAAATCATTCTCGACGGTATGCCGGGAACGCCGATGCCGCCGTGGCGGCCGTACCTGCGGCCCCACGAAGCGGCTTGGATGGTCGAACAACTGAAGAAAGGTCTGACCCGATGACACCGACCCTGCCGCTGTTCATCCGGATGCTGCTGATCGGGCTGGTGGCGATCTCGGCCGCCGCCATGGCCGGAGCCGCCGACGCCGACGTTGCGCTCCGCGGCACCGGCGACCTCGGCATCGTCGTCGAACGGGCGCAGGGATCGCTCAAGGTCGTCGAGACGACGACCCGCACCGTCGTCGGCACCGTCGAGGGGCTGGGCGACCTCAGCCACGCCTCGGCCGTGTTCTCGCGCGACCAGAGGTACGCCTTCGTGTTCGGCCGCGACGGCGGGCTCAGCAAGGTCGACCTGTTGACCGGGCGGATCGTCAATCGCGTCCTGCAGGCCGGTAACAGCATCGGCGGCGCCATCTCCGACGACGGTTCGCTGGTCGCCGTCTCCAACTACAAGCCGGGCGGGGTGCGGGTGTTCGACAGCCGCACGCTGGAGCCGGTCGCCGACATTCCGGCCGTCGGTGCCGACGGCAGCCACTCCAAGGTGGTCGGCTTGGTCGACGCACCGGGGCGCAAGTTCGTGTTCAGCCTGTACGATGCCGGCGAGATCTGGATCGCCGACTTCGCGGCCGGCAAGACGCCGGTCCTGACCAAGTTCGCCGGCATCGGCGAATTGCCGTACGACGCTTTGATTACCGGTGACGGCCGCCATTATATCGCCGGGCTGTTCGGCGAGGACGGGTTGGTCACGCTCGACCTGTGGCGGCCCGAGAACGGTGTCCGGCGCATCCTTGACGGCTACGGCCGCGGCGAGAAGAAACTTCCGGTCTACAAGATGCCGCACCTGGAGGGCTGGGCGACGGCCGGCGAGCTGATCTTTCTGCCGGCCATCGGACGCCATGAAATCCTCGTCGTCGACCCTGCCACCTGGCGCGAGGTCGGGCGCATCGCCGTTCACGGCCAGCCGGTGTTCGCCGTCGCCCGCCCCGATGGCCGCCAGGTCTGGGTCAACTTCGCGCATCCGCTGAACGACGTGGTACAGGTCATCAACGTTGAAAAACTCGCCGTTATGAAGAGCTTCAAACCGGGTAAGGCGGTGTTGCACCTGGAGTTTACGCCGCGCGGCGAACAGGTCTGGGTGTCGGTGCGCGACGCCGGGCGGGTCGACGTCTACGACACCCGAACCTTCGAGCGTCTGACCAGCATCACCGCCGCCAAGCCAAGCGGCATCTTCCTGACCGCGCGTGCCCACCGGATCGGATTGTGAGCGCCATGAACCTGAATGCGACGCAACAGCGGCTGCTCAACGACTACCAACGGGATTTTCCCCTGGAGCCCCGGCCCTACAAACGGATCGCCGACGACCTCGGCATCGACGAAGCGGACGTACTCGGGCTGCTCGCCAGACTCCGCGATGAAGGCGCCATCGGCCGCGTCGGCGCCGTCGTCAGCCCGCGAACCGTCGGCGCCAGCACCCTGGCCGCCATGCGGGTTTCGGCATCCCGCCTCGAGGCGGTGGCGGCGCAGGTCAGCGCCCATCCGGAGGTCAACCACAACTACGAACGCGAGCACGCCATCAATCTGTGGTTCGTCGCAACCGCGCCCGATCAGGCACGGCTCGACGAAGTGCTCCGCGACATCGAGGACGAGACCGGCCTTGCCGTCATCTCGCTGCCGCTGCTCAACGCCTTCCATATCGACCTGGGGTTCGACCTGAGATGAGAATCGACGACGCCGACCAACGCCTGCTTGCCGAAATCGCCGATGGCTTGCCGCTGGTGGCGCACCCCTATGCGGCCGTCGGCTCGGCTCTCGGCATCAGCGAAACGGAAGTCGTCACGCGGCTCCGCAGCCTGATCGCCGCCGGCGTCATCAGCCGCTTCGGGGTCGTCGTCCGCCACCGCGAACTCGGCTACAGGGCCAACGCCATGGTCGCCTGGGACGTCCCCGACCGCCGGGTCGCCTCGTTGGGGCGCGTCCTTGCCGACTATCCCTTCGTCACGCTGTGCTACGAACGCCGCCGCCACCTGCCGGAGTGGCCCTACAACCTGTTCTGCATGATTCACGGCACCGATCGCGCCGCCGTCGAGGATCAGATCGCGGCGCTCAGCCGCGACCAGGGGATCGAGAACCTGGAACGGGCGGTGCTGTTTTCGAAACGCCGGTTCAAGCAGTGCGGGGCGCGCTATGGGCGACCGCAGGACGCATGGAAGGGAGCCGCCTGATGGACGCCATCGACCGCCGTATCGTCAGCGAGTTGCAAGGCGGATTTCCCGTCTGCGACGAGCCTTTCAAGGAATCGGCGGCCGTTCTCGGCGTCCCCGAACAGAAGTTGATCGAACGCCTGCGGCGGCTTTGCGACGACGGCGTGCTGAGCCGGTTCGGGCCGCTGTTCGACACCGAGAAGCTCGGCGGTGAGATCACCCTGGCCGCCATGGCGGTGCCCGAAGGACGCTTCGAGGCGGTTACCGAGATAGTCAACGCGCATCCGGAGGTCGCCCACAACTACGCCCGCGAACACACCCTCAACATGTGGTTCGTGATCGCGGCCGAGACTCCGGGCCGGGTCAACCGGGTCATCGCCGAAATCGAAATGGAAACCGGCATCGAGGTCTTGGACATGCCGAAGGTCGAGGAATTCTTTATCGGGCTGAGGCTGACGCCATGAACGCCGAGCCGCCCCGACGCCCGATCGACGAAATCGACCGCCGCATCGTCGCAGCGACCCAGGCCGGTTTGCCGCTGGTTCCGAAGCCTTACCGGGTTATCGCCGAGGCCCTCGGTCTGGAGGTTGACGAAGTCATGGATCGAATGAAACGAATGTTAAAAAACGGCGCCATTCGCCGCATCGGCGCCGTTCCCAACCACTACCGGCTGGGCTTCGCGGCCAACGGCATGACCGTCTGGGACATCGCCGACGAAGAAGTCGCGGAAGCCGGCCGCCAAGTCGGCGAGCTCGAATTCGTTACCCATTGCTACCGGAGGCCGCGGCATCTCCCCATTTGGCCGTATAATCTGTTCGCCATGGTCCACGGCCGCAACCGGGACGAGGTCGAGGACAAGGCCCGGCGGATCGCCGAACTGCTCGGCGAGCGGGCCCGGGCCAAGGACGTTCTCTACAGCAGCCGGATTCTGAAAAAGACCGGCCTGCGGCTGGTCGCCTGAGGAGAAGAGGCATGTTCCGGCTCAGTCAGTACATGCGCCAGATCGTCGAGCCGACGCCGCTTAGGCCCAACAGGACACCGTCTGGCCCGGTCGTCATCTGGAACCTGATCCGGCGCTGCAATCTGAACTGCAAGCACTGTTACGCGCTGTCGGCCGACACCGATTTCTCAGGCGAACTCGGCACCAGAGAGGTGATGGCGGTGCTCGACGATCTCAAGGCCTACGGCGTTCCGGCCCTGATCCTGTCGGGCGGCGAGCCGTTGCTGCGCCCCGACCTGTTCGAAATCACCCGGCGCGCCAAGCAACTCGGCTTCTACGTCGGGCTGTCGACCAACGGAACCCTGATCGACGAGATCAACGTCGATCGCGTCGCGGCGGCCGGATACGACTATGTCGGCATCAGCCTCGACGGCATCGGCCCGACCCACGACGCGTTCCGTCGCCGCGATGGCGCTTATGACGCGTCGTTGAAGGCGGCCCGGCTGTGCCGGGACGCCGGCCTCAAGGTCGGTTTGCGCTTCACCCTGACCATGGACAACGCCGATGAGTTGTCGGCCCTGCTGGAACTCTGCGAAACCGAGCGTATCGACCGGTTCTATCTGTCGCACCTCAACTACGCCGGGCGCGGCAACACCAACCGGGCCGACGACGCCCACCTGCAAACCACACGGCGGGCCATGGACCTGCTATTCGAGACGGCATGGGGGCACGTCGAGGCCGGGCGCAAGCGCGAGATCGTCACCGGCAACAACGACGCCGACGGTGTCTACCTGTTGCATTGGGTGCGCCGCCGTTTCCCCGAGAGCGAGGCGCATATGCGGGCCAAGCTGGCGGCGTGGGGCGGCAACGCGTCGGGCGTCAATGTAGCCAATATCGACAACACCGGCACCGTGCACCCGGACACAATGTGGTGGCACCACGACCTCGGCAACGTCCGCGAGCGGCCGTTCTCGGAAATCTGGGAGGACCTATCCGATCCGCTGATGGCGGGGCTCAAGCGCCGCCCGCGGCGGGTCGGCGGTCGCTGCGGGGCGTGCGCCTATTTCGACGTCTGCAACGGCAACACCCGGGTCCGCTCCGAGCAGGTCACCGGCGACGCCTGGGGCGAAGATCCGGCTTGCTACCTGTCGGACGAGGAAATCGGCATCGAGGCGGGCGCCGAACGGGTCAAGGTGACGCCGTACCGGAGCCGGCGCAATGCGGCTGCCTAGATCCGCATCGGCCGTCGTCGGGATCGTACTGCTGGCCGCGCCGGCCGTCGCCGGCCAGAGCGACGCCCTTTACCGGGAACACTGCGCCGAATGCCACGGCGCTGCCCGCCTCGGCGGCATCGGGCCGGCGCTGTTGCCCGAGAACCTCAAACGCCTTCGCAGGAACAAGGCGGCCCGGGTCATCGTCGCCGGCCGTCCGGCCACCCAGATGCCGGGCTTCGGCGAAGTCCTCGACGCCGCCGCGGTTCAGTCCCTGGTCGAACTCATCTACACCAAGCTGCCCAGTATTCCGGTCTGGGACCTGGCCGAGATCGAAGCCAGCCACGTCATCCACAACGCGCCGGCCGCATTGCCCGAGCGCCCGGTCCACGCCGCCGATCCGCTGAACCTGTTTACCGTGGTCGAGACCGGCGATCACCACGTCACCATCCTCGACGGCGACACCTTCGAGGCGCTGTGGCGGTTCCCGTCGCGCTTCGCACTGCACGGCGGCGCCAAGTATTCGCCGGACGGGCGCTACGTCTTCCTGGCGTCGCGCGATGGCTGGGTCAGCAAGTACGACCTGTGGGGCCTGAAGCCGGTGGCCGAAATCCGCGCCGGCATCAACACCCGCAATATCGCCGTCTCCGGCGACGGCCGCTACGTCATGGCCGGCAACATGCTGCCACACACGCTGGTCATCCTCGACGCCGTCGATCTCAGTCCGCTCAAGGTCATCCCCGTCGTCGGCGACAAGGGCAAGACGTCCAGGGTCAGCGCCGTCTACACGGCGCACCCCCGAAACAGTTTTGTCGCCGCCCTCAAGGACCTGCCGGAGATCTGGGAGATGTCCTACGAGGACGACCCGAAGCCGGTCGCCAAGGGGCTGGTCCACAACTACCAGCCGGGTCAGCTCGAGGGCGAGTTCGATTTCGGGCCGTTCCCGGTCCGCCGCATCAAGCTCGACGACTACCTGGACGACTTCTTCTTCGACCCCTCCTACCGGCACCTGATCGGGGCCGCCCGCAACGCCAAGAACGGCCAGGTCGTCAACATGACGGTGGGGCGCAAGATCGCCAACCTCGATCTCGACGGTATGCCGCATCTCGGTTCCGGCATCACCTTCGCCTATGAGGGCGCGCCGGTGCTGGCGACGCCGCACTTGCGGGAGAATGCGGTCAGCGTCATCGACATGCGGACCTGGAAGACGCGCGCCCGTATCCCCACCCTCGGTCCCGGGTTCTTCATGCGTAGCCACGAAGCGACTCCGTACGCCTGGGTCGACGTTTTCTTCGGCAAGGATCGCGACGCCGTCCACATCATCGATAAACGCACGCTCGAGATCGTCAAGACGCTGCGCCCGGCGCCCGGCAAGACGGCGGCCCACGTCGAGTTCACCCGCGATGGGCGTTATGCGCTTCTGAGCATCTGGGAAAAAGATGGCGCGCTGGTCGTCTACGACGCCGCCAGCCTCGAAGAAGTCAGGCGCATTCCGATGCGCAAACCGTCCGGCAAGTACAATGTCTTCAACAAGATCAACCTGTCGTCCGGAACCAGCCATTAGGCTCGCGCCGCCGATCGCCGGGCGTTCTTAGGCGCTTGACGGCCGCCGCCCGTCGCCTCTAGATGGCGGCATGAACGCGGGCCGCCATACCGATTCCTATTACGCCGCCAGCGCCGGGCGCATCGAAGACCGACCCGCGTTGGCTGGCGAGCGTACGGCCGACGTCTGCGTCGTCGGAGCCGGCTACACCGGTCTGTCGGCCGCCCTCGAGCTGGCCGAAAGGGGATACGAGGTCTGTGTCCTCGAGGCCGAGAAGGCGGGCTGGGGCGCATCGGGACGCAACGGCGGCCAGCTATGCACCGCCTACAACAAGAGCCTGGCCGACATCGAGGCGATGCTCGGTCCGGAGGCAGCCCGGATTTGTTGGGAGGTGGCCGAGGACGGCAAGGACCTCATTCGCCGGCGGGTCGAGACCCACGGCATCGAGTGCGACCTGAAGTGGGGCTACCTGCACGCCGCGGCCAGGCCCTCGCACCTGGACCACCTGAAGAAGATCGATGATGAATGGGGCCGTTACGGCGGTCAACCGACGGCGATCCTCGACAAGGCCGGCCTCGAGGAACGGCTCGGCACCACCCGCTATCACGGAGCGCTGTGGGAGAGCAACGCCGGCCACCTGCATCCCTTGAACTATGCGCTCGGATTGGCCGACGCCGTCGTCGCAGCCGGCGGCGAGGTCTTCGAAAACAGCCGGGTGAAGCGCCTCGAGATGGAACCGAACCCTATAGCCCATACGGACAAGGGACGGGTTAGCGCCCGTTACCTAGTAATCGCCGGCAACGCCTATCTGGGGCGCTTGGCGCCGCCTCTCTATCGCCGTCTGATGCCGGTCGGCAGTTACATCGTGGCGACCGAACCCTTGGGCCGGGAACGTGCGCGTTCGCTGATCCGCGACGACGATGCGGTGAGCGATTCGAACTTCGTCGTCGACTACTTCCGGCTATCGGCCGACCACCGGATGCTCTTCGGCGGCCGCGCCAGCTATTCGGGATACGAGCCGGCCGATCTGTTCGCTTTCATGCGGCCACGCATGCTGAAGGTATTCCCGCAGCTCGAAGGCGTCGGCCTCGATTATTGCTGGGGCGGCAACATCGGCATTTCCGCGAACCGCCTGCCGCACGTCGGCAGACTGACCAACGACGTCTTCTTTGCGCAGGCCTATTCGGGGCACGGCGTCGTGCTTTCCGGCGTTTGCGGCAAGCTGATCGCCGAAGCGGTGGTCGGTACGGCGGAGCGCTTCGACGTATTCGCCTCCATCAAGCACCTGCCGTTTCCGGGCGGGCCGGTTCGCACGCCGCTGTTGACCTTGGGTATGCTGTATTACCGGCTTCGCGACTTGTTCGCCTGAGCCGCCGTTGCGAAAGGCGACTTTCCCCGGCGCCACGCCGGTCTATAATCGGCGCGCCGAAGAGAAAACAGGGGGCAAGATGAGCAAGATCGACCTGAAGGCGTTTCTCGCCCAACATCCCGACACCCAGTACCTGGACGTGCTGTTCGTCGACATCTGCGGCATTGTCCGCGGCAAGCGCTACCCGCGGCCCGAGATGGAGAAGGTGCTGTCGTCGGGCATGCAGATTCCATACACCGTTTATCTGCTCGACGTCACCGGCGATTCGTCCGACCCCTGCGGCCGCGGCTTCGACGACGGCGATCCGGACGGCACCGGGCTGCCGGTGCCCGGCACGCTGGCGCCGGTTCCGTGGGCTTCGGCACCGACCGCGCAAGTGCTGATGAGCATGGTCGACGACGACGGCGAACCGGCCGACATGGAGCCGCGCAATGTCCTTGCCGGCGTTGTGAAGCGGTTCGACGAACTGGGGCTGAAGCCGGTGACGGCGGTCGAGCTCGAATTCTACCTGATCGACCGCGAGCGCGACGCCGACGGGCGGCCGCAGACCGTTGTCAATCCGGTGCGCGGCGGTCGCGAGGACGAAATCGATGTCTACAGCCTGGCCGACCTGGACGCCCACGCCGAGGTCATCCGCGGCATCGAGCAGGCGTGCGCGGCGCAGGGCATCCCGGCTTCGACCATCACGTCGGAATACGCGCCGGGCCAATACGAGATCAACCTCACCCATGTCGATGACCCGCTCACCGCCGCCGACCAAGGGGCGCTGCTGCGCTACTCCGTCCAGCGCGTCGCCCTGCAAAAGGGCGTGCAGGCCACCTTCATGTCGAAACCGTTCGCCGAGCAGACCGGCAGCGGCACCCACATCCACATGAGTCTGGCCGACGCAAAGGGAAACAACATCTTCGACGACGGCTCGGAAACTGGCAGCGAGACCTTGAAACACGCCATCGGCGGCATGATGGCGACCATGGGCGAGGCGATGGCCGTGTTTGCCCCCAACATCAATGCCTACCGCCGTTTCGGGCCAGACCTGTTCGTTCCGGTGACCCGCAGTTGGGCCGCCAATAACCGCTCGGTGGCGTTCCGCATCCCGGCCGGCGACGGCACCGCGCGCCGCATCGAGCACCGCGTCGCCGGCGCTGAAGCCAATCCCTACCTGGTCATGGCAACCGTGCTGGCCGGCGCCCACCACGGCATCGTCAACAAAATCGACCCCGGGCCGCCGTGGGAAGGCAACGCCTGCGCCGAGGTCGACGACAGCCTGCCGCTGACGCCGGACGCGGCGCTGGCGGCCCTGAAGGCGGCCGAGGTCCTGCCCGCTTACATGGGCGAGGAATACCTGACGCTCTATCACGAAACCAAGAAGGGCGAAGTGGAGAAGTTCCGCGCCATCGCCTCGCCGCTCGAGTACAAGTGGTACCTTTAAGGACGGCGACCCACGAAATGACCCGCGATCCCCGTTACGACATTCTGTTCGAGCCCGTGCAGATCGGTCCGGTGACGGCCAAGAACCGCTTCTACCAAGTGCCGCACTGCAACGGCATGGGCCACCACCACCCCAGTTCGACGGCCGCCATGCGCGGCGTCAAGGCGGAAGGCGGTTGGGCCGTGGTCTGTACCGAGGAATGCGAAATCCACCATTCGACTGACGTATCGGCTTACGTCGAGGAGCGGTTGTGGGACGATTCCGACATTCCGCACCTGGCGCGGATGACCGAGGCCGTGCACGAACACGGCGGCCTGGCCGGAATCGAGCCGGTCTACCAAGGCCTGGAAGCGGCCAACCGCTACAGCCGCGAGGTGCCGATGGGCGTTTCCGACCTGGTGGCGCCGGCCTACGACCCGGTCCAGACCTATGCCATGGACAAACAGGATATTAGGGACGTGCGGCGCTGGCACCGTCAGGCCGCGGTCCGCGCCAAGCGGGCCGGGTTCGATATCGTCTACGTCTACGCCGCCCACAATCTGTCGCTGCCGATGCACTTTCTGAGCCGCCGTCTCAACGACCGCACCGACGAATACGGCGGCAGCCTCGAAAACCGGGCCCGGCTGCTGCGCGAGATGATCGAGGACACCAAGGACGCGGTCGGCGATACCTGTGCCGTCGCTGTCCGGTTGGTGACCGACGAGCTGATCGGAGCCGACGGCATCACCGTGGAGGAAAGCCGCGACGTCATCGCCATGATGGCGGAGCTGCCGGACCTGTGGGACGTCAACGTCAGCGATTGGTCCAACGATTCGGAGACCTCCAGATTTGGCGAAGAAGGAGGGCAGGAGCCTTACGTCTCCTTCGTCAAACAACTGACCACAAAGCCGGTCGTCGGGGTCGGCCGTTTCACCTCGCCGGACGCCATGGTGTCGCAGATCAGGCGCGGCGTACTCGACATGATCGGCGCCGCCCGCTCGTCGATCGCCGACCCGTTCCTCCCCAAGAAGATCGAGGAAGGACGAATAGAGGACATCCGCGAGTGCATCGGCTGCAACGTCTGCGTCAGCAGCGATTTCACCAAGACGCCGATCCGCTGCACCCAGAACCCGACCATGGGCGAGGAGTGGCGGCGAGGTTGGCACCCGGAGGAGATCGAAGCCAACAAGTCAGACGCTCGCATCCTCGTTGTCGGCGCCGGACCGGCCGGCCTCGAGTGCGCCCGCACCCTCGGCGCGCGCGGTTACGAGACGGTGCTGGCCGAGGCCGGCACCGAGCTCGGCGGCCGGGTGGTGCGCGAGAGCCGGCTGCCGGGTCTGGCCGCCTGGGGTCGCGTCCGCGACTACCGGACGGGACAGATCGAGCGCATGACCAACGTCGAGGTCTACCTGGACAGCCGTATCGAGGCCGCCCACGTGCTCGAGTTCGGCGCCGAGCACGTAGTGGTGGCGAACGGCGCCCGTTGGCGCGGCGACGGCGTCGGCCGGGCCAACCACAAGCCTGTTCCCGGCGCCGAGGCGGCGCACGTCTTGACCCCCGACGACATCATGGCCGGGACCGAGGTCGAGGGGCCGGTCGTGGTGTTCGACGACGATCATTACTACATGGGGGGCATCATGGCCGAGGTGTTGCGTGAGAGTGGACTGGAGGTGACGCTGGCGACGCCGGCCGCCGACGTCTCGACCTGGACCCATTACACGCTCGAGCAGCGCCGTATCCAGACCCGGCTCCTGGAGTCGGGAGTCGAGATCGTCCCCCACCATTACCTCGCCGCCGTCCAGCCCGGCGAGGCCGAACTGGCCTGCACTTACACCGGGAGGACGAGAAGCGTCGAAGCGAAATCGGTCGTCATGGTCACGATGCGGTTGCCCGACGACGGGCTCTACCACGACCTCCAGGCCGATCCGGCGGCGCTCGAAGCAGCCGGCATCAAATCGCTGAAACGGATCGGCGATTGCCTGGCGCCCAGCACCATCGCGGCGGCCGTCTACGCCGGTCACCGCTATGCCCGTGAACTCGACGAGCCGGTCGACCGCGACGCGACGCCGTTCAGGCGCGAGCTTCCGGCCCTGGAGGCGTTCTGAAATGGCCGGGTTCGCCGGCAGGTCCGTGCTCGTCACCGGCGCCACCTCGGGCATCGGGGCGGCGATCGCCCGCGCCTTCGCCGAAGAAGGCGCGTCGCTGCTGCTGACCGGGCGTGACAGCGGGCGGGGAGAGCAGGTCCTCGCCGAGGTCGGCGGCGGCCCGTCGGCCTTCGTCGCCGGCGACGTCTCCGATCCCGAATTCTGCCGTTCTCTGATCGACGACGCCGAAGCCCGCTTCGGCGGCCTCGACGTGCTGGTCAACAACGCCGGCATCATCCACCGCGCCACTGCCGAGGAGACCACCGACGAACAATGGCGCGAGACCATGGCGGTCAACGTCGACGGCGTCTTCTATATGAGCCGCGCCGCCGTTGCCGCCTTCAAGCGCCGCCGCGGCGGCGTCATCGTCAACATCGCCTCCGACTGGGGGCTGGTCGGCGCCGAGCGGGCGGCCGCCTACGGCGCCTCGAAAGGTGCCGTCGTGCAGTTGACCCGCTCGATGGCGATCGATCACGCCGCCGACAACATCCGCGTCAACGCCGTCTGTCCCGGCGACACGGACACCCCGATGATCGCCCGCGAGTACGCCGAGCTTGGCCTGACCCACGACGAAGGCAAGGCCTTGGGCGGGCAGTCGATCCCGTTGGGCCGGATCGCCGCGCCCGAGGAGGTCGCCGCCGCCGTCCTGTTCCTGGCCTCCGACGACGCCTCTTTCGTCACTGGCGCGCTGCTGCCGGTCGACGGCGGCAGCTCCGCAGCCTGACCGTGCTGTTTGGGGCTCATTTTCCCTCTACCCTGCCGGGTCTTTTTTTGTATGATGGGTGGGCACGTAGCGAAACCAGGGGAAAATCCAAAGTGATTTTCAGCCGTTTCCCCACTTTCGACCGGCCGACCGATGCCGATACCCACGACATTTGTTCGGGCTCGTGGGACCCGGTTTGCTGCGCCCGCGTCGATTTCAATCCCTGATCTTCCCTGTTCGAACCGGGGCGGCGCCTGCCGTCGTGCAGGCCGTTCGCCGACCCGAACGCCGGACTTGCCGTCCGACCGTCGCTAGACAGGGCCTCGCCGAGGCCCTCGAACAGAACCGAGATGGGACATGACAGACCGAACGCACAACCGAACGACCGAAGAGTGGGTGGAATTGGACAACCGCCACCACCTGCACCCGTTCACCGACTACAAGCAACTGAAAGAGAAGGGCAGCCGCATCGTCAGCCGCGCCGAGGGACCGTATGTCTGGGATTCGGAAGGCGCGAAAATCCTCGACGCCATGGCCGGGCTGTGGTGCGTCAACGTCGGCTACGGGCGGCGCGAACTGGCCGAGGCGGCGCACCGTCAGATGCTCGAGCTTCCCTACTACAACACCTTCTTCAAGACGGCGACGGCGCCTTCCATCGAACTTTCCCGGGTGCTTGCCGAGATCACGCCGGACGGGCTCGACCACGCCTTCTTCGCCAGTTCCGGCTCGGAAGCCAACGACACCATCGTCCGCATGGTGCGCCACTACTGGAACCTCGTCGGCAAGCCGCAGAAGAAGACCTTCATCAGCCGCCAATACGCCTACCACGGAAGCACCATGGCATCGGCCAGTCTCGGCGGCATGACCGACATGCACGCCCAGGCCGATCTGCCGCTGCCCGGTTTCGAACACGTCACGCCGCCCTATTGGTATGCTTACGGCGGCGATCTCGACGCCGACGCCTTCGGCCTCGAGGCGGCGCGCGCCGTCGAGCGCAAGATCCTCGAGTTGGGCCCCGACAAGGTCGCCGCCTTCATCGGCGAGCCGATCCAAGGCGCCGGCGGCGTCCTCGTGCCGCCTTCGACCTATTGGCCGGAAATCCAGAGGATCTGCGCCGAATACGACATCCTGCTGATCGCCGACGAGGTAATTTGCGGGTTCGGCCGGACCGGCAACTGGTTCGGCTGCGACACCTTCGGCATCGCGCCGGACCTGATGCCGATGGCCAAGGGCCTGACGTCCGGCTACCAGCCGCTGTCGGCGGTGATGGTCGGCGACAGGGTCGCCGAGGTGCTGATCAACGACGGCGGCGAGTTCGAGCACGGCTTTACCTATTCCGGGCATCCGGTGGCTTGCGCCGTGGCGCTCGCCAACATCGACATCTTGAAACGCGAGAACATCGTCGAGCGGATACGCGAGGACACCGGACCCTATCTGCAGTCCCGGATCAGGGAGCTGGTCGACCACCCGCTGGTCGGCGAGGTCCGCGGCGTCGGCTTCATCGGCGCCATCGAGCTGGTCGAGGACAAAGACAGCCGACGCTTCTTCGAGCCGGTCGGCCGGGTCGGCGCCATTTGTCGCGACCACTGCTTCGAGAACGGCCTGGTCATGCGGGCCGTCCGCGACGCCTTGGTGCTGTCGCCGCCGCTGGTCTGGGAGCGTGCCCAGATCGACGAAATGATGGAGCTGGCCGTCAAGTGTCTCGACCTGACGGCCAGGGACCTGGCCGCCTGAGGCGGGTCCGGGGAGAAGGGCTCCAAGGTTACGCCGGTGAGGGCGGGAAAGAGCGTGCAGGCAACCCACATCCGGGCCTTGGCGTGGATGCGATAGCGGTCGTGATCCTCCTCAACCCGCCAAAAGGGTGGATCAATTCATTGGGGGGAACATCACGATTGCATATACCTAATATCGTATATGCATCGCGTAGTATATGTTTTAGATTGATATCATGGTATGCACAAACGCAAGTTGAGCAGCAGTCTGCCTGAAATAGAAAGGTCAATGGAAACAGTGTGTTAAGGGGAGGAAAAGCGATGAAAATCAACGATCGGAACCAGAGGAAACAACTGGATGCATCGGTCGAGGGATTGTTTCAGGGGCGCTTGACCCGACGGGAATTCTTCCGCCGGGCGACGGCCTTGGGTGTCTCTTCGGTCGTGCTATCGGACATTCTGCTTCTGCACGGAAAGGCGTTTGCGGCGGAAGGCCCTTCTCCCGCCGTTCTGGAAAAGATCAAGAAAGAGGGCGGCGAACTGTCCGTCTACAACTGGGAGGAATACATCCATCCGGACACCATACCGAACTTCGAGAAGGAGTTCGGTGTGAAGGTCACCTTCGACACGTACCCGGGCAACGAACATCTGCTGGCCAAGCTTCAGGCAGGCGGTTCGCGATACGATGTCGTGTTTCCGACCCACAACTTCGTACCGATTCACATCGGACAGGGACTCCTGGAGCCCCTGGACCTCGAAAATATTCCAAACCTGAAAAACGCCACGCCCAGATTTCTCGATACCTCGGTCGATCCGGGCAACAAATATTCGGTCCCCTATCTTTGGGGGATGACCGCCCTGGCCCACAACACGAAATACACCAAGGGCGACCCCAACGCCGACAGTTGGGCGCTCATGTTCGAAAGCGGTCCGAAGCGCTACTCCGGGAAGCTGGCTTTTACCGACGAACGGGAAGAAGTCATCGCGACCGCCCTGGCGTACCTGGGCTACTCGGTCAACAGCCGCAACAAGAAGGAATTGTTGGAGGCCGGCGAGTTGTTGATAAAAACAAAGCCCCACGTGAAGGCCTTCTATCCGGGCGCCGACGAGACCAAGGCTCTGATCACCGAGGACATCATTGTCGGTCACGAGTGGAACGGCGAGGTCGTCAAGGCGAACCGGAAAAATCCCAATGTCAAATGGCTGTTGCCTAAGGAAGGGGGAACCGCCTGGTTCGACAACATGGCGATCGCTAAGGGCGCGCCGCACAAGTTTACGGCGGAGGCGTTCCTCAACTACATGCTCAGGCCCGACGTGGCGACGGCCAATTCGGATGCGGGCGGTTATGCGACGGCCAACCAGAAGGCGGTGGAGAATTTCGTGCCCGCGGAAGTCGCCAAGAACCCGGCAATCTACCCGACCGCCAAGGAACTGGCGCGGCTCGAGTTCCTGACGGTCCTTCCGGATGATATCCTGCCGGTTTACGACGATATCTGGACACGGTTGTTAAGCGCTTAGAAGGAGTGACGGCCGTCTAGATGCCACGGTGCCGCGGGACCCCCGTCCGGCAAATATAAGCGGCGGCCACGTGGCGTGGTTGAGCGCGGTGAGAGTGCACGACCCCGTGCCACCGTGTGCGGGATCGCATGTCGAAGCAGGCCTTGATGGCGGGCCGTAAGGGCTGAATAATCGCCCAACTGAATGTCCGGGTGCCGTACAGTCCGGGGGAAAAGGCGGCCGCCGGGCCGGGCCGACCGGGTTCTCGCATGCCCTGGACCCGTTCCCGTCCGCCGAGAGGCTGGGCCTGCGGCTCGATGAAGGGCCGGCGGCAGTTGGTTGTGTCCCGAGTGAAGGTATTCGATTTGACCGAGCTACGAAGATCCATTCTCCGCTTCTTCAGAAGCCACCCTACCTTCAGAGTCTGCGCTACGCTGAGTCCATCGGCCTTTTGGCTTCTGGTCTTCACGTTGATCCCGATGGGGATCGTGGTCTATTACAGCTTTCTCACGCGGGGCCCTTGGGGCACCGTCGTCTTCGAGTTCACACTCGACAGCTATCGGCAGATTTTCGATCCGCTGTTCCTGAAGATTGTTGGCCGGTCGTTCAAGTTGGCGGCCCTGACGGTCATCCTTTGCTTGGTGGCGGCGTACCCGATCGCCTATTGGATCGCGTTCTATGGGGGACGCCGCAAGAATCTCTTGCTGTTTCTGGTCATTCTGCCGTTTTGGACCAGTTATCTGGTGCGAATCTACGCTTGGATGACCTTGTTGTCCGATCATGGCCTGATCAACACGTTCTTGACGGGGTTGGGCCTGATCGACGCGCCTTTACCGCTGCTCCACAACGAATATTCGGTGTTGGTTGGACTCGTCTATACGTACCTGCCGTTCATGATCCTGCCGCTCTATGCCTCTCTCGACAGACTGGACCGATCCGTTCTGGAGGCGGCCGCGGATTTGGGAGCCACCGCGCGGGAACGATTCCTCAAGGTTACAGTGCCTTTGACCAAGGGGGGCATACTCAGCGGGTCGGTGCTGGTCTTCGCCCCAGCAATCGGCGAGTTCCTGGTTCCCGAGCTGCTGGGTGGGGCCAAGGCCATGATGGTCGGCAAGTTTATCGCGCTTAAATTCATCGGCCTGCGCCACTGGCCGCTGGGATCCGCATATTCCCTTTTGCTGTTGACGATGATTTTGGCTCTGATCTTCCTCTACATGCGGGCCGGAGGCGGAAAAGACGCTTTCCGGGAACAGCAATGAACCGAATTTCGCCTCGTCTTTTAACTATCGGATGTGCCGCGGTGTACCTGTTTATGTACACACCTTTACTAATCTTGATGGTTTTTTCTTTTTCATCAACTGAATATGGAGTGGTTTGGGAGGGCTTTACTTTAAAATGGTATATGGAAGTATTTGAAAACGAGAATATTCAGAACGCCTTGAAAGTAAGTCTTATCGTCGCGATTCCTACCGTCTTGATTTCCACGGCCATCGGGACGATCACCGCATTCTCCCTTTACCGCTATAAGTTCATGGGTAGAGCGCTGTATCAGGGCACTCTCTATATTCCGCTGGTCATGCCCGATCTGGTCATCGGGATTTCGCTTCTCCTGTTCTATACCTCCATCAAGTTGGACCTTGGAATTCTCACCATTCTGCTGGCCCATATCTCGTTCTCGATCCCGCTCACCACTTTGGTGATCATCGCCCGGATGCAGCGCATTGATCGAACGCTGGAAGATGCCGCGATGGACCTCGGTGCCGATGAATGGACGACCATGTGGAAAGTGACGTTGCCCCTGTTGATGCCCGGAATTCTGGCTGCCGCGTTGTTGACTTTTCCGTGGTCGTTCAACGATTTTGTGATCACGTTCTTTGTTTCCGGCGTAGGGTCGTCCACGTTGCCATTGCGCGTCTACTCGATGATTCGACTCGGCGTGTCACCGATGGTCAACGCCTTGGGGACCCTGATCGTTGTGGTGCCGCTGATTATTGTCATTGTCGGAACCTATTTTGATCGGAGAAGCGTATCATGAAACAGGTTCCCAGCGTTGAACTGGTGCAGGTGACGAAACGGTTTGGCGACACCGTCGCCGTGGACAACCTGAGTCTGACGATTCCGGAAGGTGAGTTCTTCTCGCTGTTGGGGCCCAGCGGTTGCGGTAAATCCACCACGTTACGGTTGATCGGAGGCTTGGAACAACCGGACGAAGGCGACATTCTCATAAATGGCGAAGTCGTCAACGACCGCCCCGCCTATGAGCGCAGCTCCAATATCGTTTTTCAGAATTACGCTCTTTTTCCTCATATGACCATCGAGGATAACGTTGCCTTTGGGTTGCGCTTGAAGTCCCGACGGGTAGCCGAACCGGAGATCGAGAAATTGGTCGAGGACACTCTTCGGCTGGTTCACCTGGAGGGCCTTGGAACGCGTCGTCCAAATCAACTCAGCGGCGGCCAGCAACAGCGCGTCGCTCTGGCAAGGGCCCTGGTGTTGCGCCCCAAGGTATTGCTTTTGGACGAGCCGTTGGGGGCCCTGGACCGAAAGCTTCGAAAGGCCATGCAGTTCGAACTGCGAAGAATTCAGCACGAGGTCAACATCACCTTTATCTACGTGACCCACGACCAGGACGAGGCCATGAGCATGTCGGACCGGGTCGCGGTGATGCGCAACGGAATTTTCGAACAGATCGGCCCCCCCCAGGAATTATTTCAAGCCCCCCGGACTCGATTTGTCGCCGATTTCATGGGAGCTTCCAATATTCTCTCCGGGCGGGTCATTGCTGCAAGCACCGACACGGCACCCCGCGATTCTACCCGGACGATCCAAATAGAAACCGAAACCGGCCTCAGAGTAGTCAGCCGTGGCGGCCAGGAAATACCTTCCGGAACGTCCATCAGTTTCTCAATCCGTCCCGAGGCCGTCCAGGTGTTTACCCGGGACTGCGAATGGGCCGCCGACAACAAATTTGATAGTGAGATCATCGAAAAATTATATTTGGGGGACGTGACGGAGCTCGAGGTGGCGCTGGGCGGAAATCATTCCATCTTCTGTCGTATTCAAAGCCGGATCGATCAAAAGTTCGACTTCAAGGAAGGTGACCCGGTTTCGATCGGCTGGAATGCGGAAGACTGTAATTTGTTGGGCGACTGAGTCGTTGGCATTGTCATCCAAGGATTCCTGTCGGGGGCAGTGCCAATGCAAATTGAGTTGCCAATGCGTTCAGCTCCGGCTAGCGCCCCTGGGTGCGAAATTCGTAAAGATGTTTCAAGCTCCATCGATCTGCCGCTCTCATTGAGCGGCAGTCTTTGGCGGCCCAAAGCCCATTGCCCAGTCGCCCTTGAGAGACCCGTTGCCGTTAGTCTGACAAAACCGACGAGAGCCACATTCTTCTCAGCAACGCCACCGGCGTCACCGTTACCGCCAACGTCCCCAACGATTCGAGGACTGCCACTTGCGCGCCTCGGTCGGCGACGAGATGTGGATTTCCTGGGACCCGGACGATGTCCTGGTGCCGGCCGACTGACACCGCCGGTCCGGCAACCCCTCCGGTCAAGTTCGGCGTAGGCGTCGAATACCGATTGCGATAGGCTGATACTGGCGATAAGGACATGACGACTGACAATACACTGAAGGTTCGGGTATGGCGGGGCGGCGCCGAGGGGCGTCACCAGTCCTTTGCCGTGCCGCGCGCCGCCAATCAGACCGTGCTCGATGTCGTCACCTATATCCAGCGCCGCTTGGACACCAGCCTGACCTACCGCTTCGCCTGCCGAGTCGGCATGTGCGGATCGTGTGCGATGACCGTCAATGGGATCGCGCGCTGGACTTGCAGAACCCACGTCAGCCGGGTCGCCAAAGGCGGCCGGCTCCTGATCGAGCCGCTGCGCAACCTGCCGGTGGTCAAGGACCTGAGCGTCGATATGACGGCGTTCTTCGACAAACAGACGGGAGCCGGGGCGGCGTTCCGGCCGACGGCCGGGCGCGACGACGGTTTCGCCGTGGTTGCGCCTGCGGACCGGGCGCGCCGGTCCGTCGACGATGCCATCGAATGCATCGGCTGTGCGATCTGTTACGCGTCGTGCGATGTCGTCGCCTGGAATCCCGGCTATGCCGGGCCGGCCGCCCTCAACCGTGCCTGGACGCTGATCAACGACGTCCGCGACGCCGGCGGTACCAACCGGCTGGCGGACATCGCCGGCGACGCCGGCTGTCATGCCTGCCATTCGCACCAGAGCTGCGCCGAACGCTGCCCCAAGCATTTGAGCCCGACGGCGTCGATCGCCGGCCTCAAGCGGGCCTGCGCGACGGCTTGGCTGAGGAGGGCGCTGTGAGCGCCGCCGGTCGGGTCAGGACGGAGACCGGTCTGTGGCTGGCCCAGCGTCTCAGCGCCGTGGTGCTGGCCGTCGCCGTAGCCGTCCATCTGGCGACCATGACCTTCGCCATGCGCTCGGGCCTGAGCGCTGCCGAGATCTTGTCGAGGACCGAGGGCAACACGGCTTGGCTCGCTTTCTACGTCGTGTTCGCGGCGGCCGCCGCCGTCCATGCGCCGATCGGCCTGCGCACGGTTCTGATCGAGAACGCCGGCGTTTCGGGCCGCGCCGCCGGGTTGGCCGCTATCGTCCTCGGGCTGTTGCTGATCGGGCTCGGCTGGCGCGCCGCCTTCGGACTCTATGCGCCGGGGGCAGGGTGATGGGTGCCGCCGCCCCTGCCTCCCGCGGCCAGCCGCTCTTCTGGGCGGCACTGGCGCACCGCGTTTCGGGCGTGCTGCTGGCGCTGTTCCTGCCCATCCATTTCTACGTGCTGTCGCTCGCCGTCAACGAAGCGACCCGTTTCGACACGTTCATGGCATGGGCCGAGATGCCGCTGGTCAAGGCGGCCGAGACCGGCCTCGTTGTTCTCCTGGCACTGCACTTGACCGGGGGGATTCGGGTGCTGGCCGTCGAGTTCCTGGCCTGGCGCGATTGGCAGAAGAACGCCGCCGCCGCCGTCGCTGACGGCCGGCCTCGTCCTCGGGCTGGCGGTCTTC
>CAYFMP010000001.1:89327-134427 GCA_964344215.1 uncultured Thalassospiraceae bacterium
CGTCGCTGGCTTGAGCCTGCTGGCCGGCCTGGTGTTCGCGCTCAACCTCATATGAAGGGGAGGGGACCGTTGAAGATCGACATCGACGCCGTCGAGGAAGCCGCCAAACTCCTCTATATCCGCGCCCTCAAGGTCCTGCCCGACGACGTCAAGGCTGGCTTCGAGCGCTTGGACGCGACCGAGACCGACGCCACCGCCAAGGCCATTCTCGGGACCATGATCGAGAACGTCGCGGTCGCCGAGGCCACCGACAACCTGCTTTGCCAGGACACCGGCATTCCGATCTACGACGTCACCATCGGCCGCGGCGTCGAGGTCGACGGCGTCGCCCTCAAGGAGGCCATCCGGCGGGGCTGCGCGCGGGCCACCGAGGAACACCCGTTGCGCTCGTCGGTCGTCCACCCGGTCACCCGCGAAAACGAGCATACCTCGTGCGGCCGCCGGGTGCCGGTCATCAACATTGATTTCTCCAACAAACCCGAGCAACTCAGCATCAAGTGCGTGCCGAAGGGGTCCGGGTCGGAGAACGGTTCGTTCCTGAAGATGTGCATCCCGGCCGACGGCGTCGCCGGCATTCAAACCTTCGTCATCGACAAGGTCCTGGAGGCCGGCGGCAAAGTGTGCCCACCGACCGTGGTCGGCGTCGGCGTCGGCGGCACTTCCGATCTCTGCATGCACCTGGCCAAGCTGGCCGCGACCCGGCCGCTGGGCTCGGTTTGCGACGATCCGGAAGGTGCCAAGCTGGAAGCGGCGCTGAGCGAAGCAGTCAACAGTCTCGGCGTCGGCCCGCAGGGGCTGGGCGGCGATTCGACGGCGTTCGAGGTTCATGTCGAGACGGCGGCCACTCACATCACCATGAACCCGGTCGCCGTCAACATCCAGTGCCACTCGGCGAGGCGGGCCACGGTGACGTTCACGCCGGACGGCATGGAAGTAGGATTCTGAAGATGGCCGATCACGTTCTCACCCCGCCGTGCACAGAAGACGAGGTCCGTGCCCTTCGCGCCGGCGACCACGTTACTCTGCAAGGAACCCTGTTCGGCATCCGCGACGCGACGCTGATCCATATGTTCGACCACGGCCGCGAGACGCGGCTCGATATGGCCGGTCACGCCGTCATCCACACCGCCCCTAACGTCAGGAAGGTGGAGCCCTCGAACTCGTGCCCGGTCGGCTACGCCTCGGTCTGCATCGGCACCACCACATCTGCGCGCATGGAACGCTTCACGCGGCCGCTGATGGAGAGGTGCGGGGTGCGCATGATCATCGGCAAAGGCGGCCTCGGGGCCGAATCGTCCGCCGCCTTCCGCGATTTGGGTGGCGTCTATCTCGCCATCGTCGGCGGTGCCGCGGCGCTGGAGACGACCTGGATCGAGCGTATCGTCGACGTCGACCTCGACGATCTCAACCCGGAAAGCCTGTGGCAGTTCGAGATCAAGGACTTCGGGCCGCTGCTGGTCGGCATGGACAGCCACGACGGCAGCCTTTACGAGCGGGTCCGCGAGGACGCCGCCGGGCGCCGCCAACAGGCGTTGCGCTCCTTGGGCATATCCGATTGAGAACCTCTTCGACCGATATCCTGATTTTGGGTAGCGGCGGCGCCGGCCTGTTCGCCGCTCTCCACGCCAAGACCGCCCGGCCCGACCTCGAGGTCACCGTCGCCGTCAAGGGATTGCTCGGCAAATGCGGTTGCACCCGCATGGTGCAGGGCGGCTACAACGTCGCCCTGGCCGAGGGCGATTCGGTGGAGCGCCATTTCATGGACACCATCGAGGGCGGAAAATGGCTGAACGACCAGGACCTGGCGTGGGCATTGGTGACCGGCGCGCAGGTCCGCATCCGCGAGCTCGAGAACGAGATCGGCTGTTTCTTCGACCGCAACCCGGACGGCACCGTGCATCAGAAGGCGTTCGCCGGGCAGACCTTCGATCGCACCGTCCACAAGGGCGACCTGACCGGCATCGAGATCATCAACAGGCTCTCCGAGCAGGTTTGGGCGCGCGACATCGGCCGCTTGGAAGACCATCGTGCCGTCGCCCTGATCCCGGCCACCGACGGAGAGGCGATCAGCGGCGTCCTGATGATCGACATGCGCTCGGGCGGTTTCGTCTTCGTGCAGGCCAAGGCGGTGCTGCTTGCCACCGGCGGCGGCCCGACCATGTACACCTACCACACGCCGTCCGGCGACAAGAGTTGCGACGGCATGGCGATGGCGCTGAGGGCCGGGCTCAGCTTGCGCGACATGGAGATGGTGCAGTTCCACCCGACCGGGCTGCTGGCCGGGCCGCAGACGCGGATGACCGGGACGGTGCTGGAAGAAGGCCTGCGTGGGGCCGGCGGCTGGCTTCTGGGCGGCGACGGCGAACGTTTCATGGAGCGCTACGACCCTCAGGGCGAGCGCGCCACCCGCGACATCGTCAGCCGCGCCATCTTCGAGGAGATCGGCCGGGGCAATACTTCGCCGCTGGGCGGCGTCTACATCGAGATGGCTCATCTCGGGGCGGACGCTGTCCGCGCCCAGTTCAAGGGCATGGTCGAACGCTGCGCCGATTGCGGTTTCGACCTTGCGGCGGGCCGGGTCGAGGTCATCCCGACGGCGCACTACATGATGGGCGGCGTCGTTTTCGACGGTAAATGCCGAACCGAGCTCTCCGGCCTGTTCGCCGCTGGCGAGGACACCGGCGGGGTGCACGGGGCCAACCGTTTGGGCGGCAACGGGGTCGCCAACTCGACCGTGTTCGGCGGTATCGCCGGCGACGCCATGGCTGCCCGGGTGGCCACCGATGGCGCGCTGCGTGACGCCGACGCCGACGCCCTCGAAGCGGCCAAGGCGGGATGTCGGCCATCGGCTCCCGGCGGCGGCGACATCAACGCCATCCGCGAGCGCCTCAACGACTTCATGTGGCACGACGTCGGCATTGTACGCGACGGAGGCGGGCTGGCGCGGGCGGCGGAAGAACTGTCGGCCCTGGCCGACGAGGTCGAAACGGTCGCCGTCCTGCGGTCGGAAGAAAACGCCGCCTACAACGTGAGTTGGCACGACTGGATCAACTTGAAGAACCTAATCCTGGTGTCCCGCGCCATCGCCGCTGCCGCCCTGGCTCGCGAGGACTCGCGCGGCGCCCACTACCGGACCGATCACCCCGAGCCGGGCACCTTGGCGGACTCCGCCTTCACCCGCGTGCGCAACGGTAGCGAGGGCCTAATCGTCGATACCGAAGCGGTCCGGTTCACCCGGGTCGAACCGGGCCGGAGCCTGCTCGGCGGCTGACCGACGTCGGCCTTCGTTGGGCAAGGACGGGAAACCGAGAAGAACCGACCCTATTTGAATGTGGGCGGCACCACGCGGCCGTCCTCCATGCGCGGCGCCTGATATTCGCCGCTGCCCGGCTCGACGCCGCTGGTCAGCGCTACCGCGACGAGGCCGGCCACCATCAGCCCGAAACCGGCCAGCAGGGCCCAGAAGATGCCGGCCCGCTCGACGCTCGGCACCTCGTCGCCGCGCGCCTTCGAGCGGTGGCGCAGGATATACATCCAGCCGAGATAGAGCGCCAGCGGCGCCACCAGCGGCAGGACATAGGTGAAAAGAATACGGATCATCGGTCCTTCAATACGTCGTAGAGATTGATCAGCATACCGGCGGTCGCCCCCCAGATGTAATAGCCGTTGTAAGGCATGGCGTAAAATTCGCGGACCACGCCCATGTGCTCGCGGCTGTGGCGTTCGTGGTTGGACGGATCCATCAGGAAACCCAGCGGCACCTCGAAAACTTCCTCGACCTCATGGGCGTCGGGCGTGATTTCGAACAGCGGCTGGACCAGGCCGACCACTGGGGTGACGGCAAAACCGGTACGCGTGGTGTAGAGGTCGAGCCGGCCGATGATCTCGATATGGCGGCGCTCGATGCCCACTTCCTCCTCGGTTTCGCGTAGCGCCGTCTCCTCGGGTGTGACGTCGCCGGGGTCCATGTGGCCGCCGGGAAAGCTGATCTGGCCGGGGTGATTGGCCAGGTGGCCGGTGCGTTGGGTGAACAGCGCCGTCATGCCGCCCACGCGGTCGACCAGCGGCACCAGCACAGCCGCTGCGATCAGCTTCGATCCCGATCCGTTGCCCGGCGCCATGCCGGGGTTGAGGTCGTGGTCGCCGCGCCCGCCGCCGCCGCCCGGCGGGGCGGCCGAAAAACGCTCGATGATATGGCGGCGGTCCATGGCTCCAGGCTCAGGCGGCATCGCCGGCCGGGCCGATGGCGAAGAAATCGCCGTTCGACCAGACGCCGTAGATCCGTTCGTCGCCGACCCGTTCCTCAATGCCGAGCGATACCAGTTCGTAATAGACGGGTCTGGCCAATTTGGCTTCGAGGCCCCCTTCCAGTACCACATAGGGACTTGGTTCGCCGGTTGCCGGGTCGATCTCGATCCTGAGCGGGTGGTCGCCATCAACATTGACGGCCTTGTCGATGTTGGTGCGAAATCCTATGACCTGGTTGCGGCCGTCCCCGGAGACGATCAACTCGACAGCCATGAACGGCGCGTCCTCGACCTCGATCCGACACATCTCGACCGGCGTGATCATCCAGTGATCGCCGGCCTCGTCGCGCCTGAGCACGCTCGAGAACAGCTTGACCAGTTCTTTGCGGCCAATGGGCGAGCCGTGGTAAAACCAAGTGCCGTTGCGGTCGATGCGGATGTCGATGTCGCCGCACACGATCTGACCGTCCTTGGGCGTGATTCCGACGGGCCCCGGTCCGCCCGGCTCCGCCCCTTGCGATAAATTACTGAGGTCCGGAGTATTTTTCGTCATAATCCCTACATAATTCTCTAGCACCATAATAGCGAACAGATCCAAACCCATGGAGGCGTTGACGTGGCAGCCACCGCGAAGAAAAAGAATAAGACGAAACCGAACGAAGATAAAACCGATCAACTGGTCGATGCCGTCGACCGGCTGGGTAGGGATTTGGCACAGGCCCGCGCCGCCATCGGTCAATCGATCTTCGGCCAGGGCCGGGTCATCGACGAAACCCTGATCACCCTGGTTTCCGGCGGACACCTTCTGTTGATCGGCGTCCCCGGGTTGGGCAAGACCCGGCTGGTCGAGACCATCGGTGCCGTGTTTGGGCTCGACGACCGCCGAGTGCAGTTCACGCCCGATCTGATGCCGGCCGATATCCTCGGTTCCGAAGTTCTCGAGGAATCGGAAAAGGGGCGGCGTTCGTTCCGGTTCATCAAGGGGCCGGTGTTCTGTCAGGTGCTGATGGCCGACGAGATCAACCGGGCCAGCCCGCGCACCCAATCGGCACTGCTCCAAGCCATGCAAGAACACCGGGTCCCGGTGGCCGGCCACTATCACGACCTGCCGTCGCCTTTCCATGTCCTGGCCACCCAGAATCCCCTGGAACAGGAAGGCACCTATCCGCTGCCGGAGGCCCAACTGGACCGATTTTTCATGCAGGTCGATGTCGAATACCCCGATCTTGAGGCGGAACGGGAAATCCTCGTCAGCACCACCGGTGCCGACGAAGAGAAACCGCCCCGGGTGATGGACGCCGACAGCTTGATCGCCGGCCAGAACCTGGTTCGCCGCATTCCAGTTGGGGAAAGCGTCGCCACCGCCATTCTCGATCTGGTCCGAGCCGGACGGCCGGAGACGACCGACGTCTCCGATGTCGAGAAGAACGTCTCATGGGGACCGGGACCGCGCGCTTCGCAGGCTCTGATGCTGGCGGTTCGGGCGCGCGCTGTGATCGAGGGCCGGCTGGCGCCCAGCGTCGATGATGTGCTCGCCCTGGTTCACCCCGTTCTGCGTCACCGCATGGCGTTGACCTTCGCGGCCCGCGCCGAAGGAGTGACCTTGAAATCGATCATCGACAAGCTCTGCGAGCGGATCGCCTAAGCGGAGGACGGCTGGATGGCGGGCCGGCCCCAGCGAGGCGACAGAGTTGATACCCACCATCGGGCGGAACGGCTGGCGGCCGGCATGCCGCCGCTGCTGGTGGCCGCCGAACGGGTCGCCTCGACTGTGTCGCAGGGCGTTCACGGCCGCCGCCGGGTCGGCCAGGGCGAGACGTTCTGGCAGTTCCGCCGCTACGAATTCGGCGACTCCACCCAGCTGATCGATTGGCGCCAGTCGGCGAAATCGCAGCCCGTATATGTCCGCGAGACCGAATGGGAAGCAGCCCAGAGCGTCTGGCTGTGGCGCGACGGCTCGAAATCGATGGAGTTCCGCTCGGCCGCCGAGTTGCCGACCAAGGAGGACCATGCCGATCTCCTGGTGCTGGCGCTGGCCTCGCTGCTGGTGCGTGGCGGTGAGCGGGTGGCGCTCCTGGAAACCGGGATGACGCCGGCCTCGGGACGGGCGGCGCTGACCCGCATGTGGTCAATGATCGAAGGTGGCCACACCCCGACCGGCAGCCTGCCGGCGTTCGAGCCGGTGCCGCGCTATGCCCGTATCGTCATGATCGGCGATTTTCTGTCGCCCCTGGAAGAGATCAAGGACGCGGTCAGCGCCTTCGCCAACCGTGGCGTTCGCGGACACCTGATGCAGATCCTCGATCCGGCCGAGGAAGTCCTGCCCTACCAGGGCCGCGTTCTGTTCGACGGCTTGGAGGGCGACGGCGACGTCCTGGTCCGCCGTGTCGAGGCGGTTCGCGACGATTACCGGGACGAATTGGCCCGACACAGGGACGGACTGGCGGAGCTGAGCCGCGTCATGGGCTGGAGTTTCGCCAGTCACCGTACCGACCATCCGCCGGAAACGGCGCTTCTGGCCCTCTACCGGGTACTGTCTGAAACGGTCGAAAGCTGAGCCATGTTCGGGCTTGGAACCCTCGCCTTCACCGTGCCGTGGGCGCTCATCGGCCTCCTCGTGCTGCCGGTCATCTGGTGGTTGCTTCGCATCAAGCCGCCGGCCCCGGCTCGCGTCTCGTTCCCGGCGATTCTGCTGTTGCTGCGACTGAAGACGCATGAAGAGAGCCCGGTTCAAACGCCGCTGTGGCTGTTGATCCTGCGCTTGGCGCTGGCCGCGTTGATAGTGCTGATCGCCGCTCACCCTCTGCTCGACGCCGACAGCCGGCTGCGTGGCCGCGGCCCGCTCTACGTCATCATCGACGACGACTGGGCGGCGGCCGCCCAATGGCCGGCCCGCCAAGCCATGTTGGCCGGCCTCGCCGACCAGGCCGAGCGCGACGCCCGTCCTGTAGCCGTCGTCACCACGGCGCCGACGGCCGAGAGCGAGTCGGCCGGTTCGGTGCAACTGATGCCGGCGGCCGACGCCAGGCGATTGTTCGAGTCCCTGCAACCGAAACCGTGGACGACGAGAAGGGCCGCCGCCATCGAGCGCCTGGTCGGCAGGGAGGCTTTTGCCGACGAGCGACCGGGCGATGTCGTGTGGTTGAGCAACAGCCTTGAGGAAGTGGCTGAGGACGGCGACGGCATTACCGACCTCCTGCCGTCGTTGCAGCGCCTCGGTGCGACCTCGGTCGTCGCCGATCCGCCAGCTCGTTTCCCGGTCGTTCTGCGTCCGCCTGTCCTCGAGGGCGAAGTCCTCAAGGTGGCTGGTTTGCGGCCGTCGGCCAAGGGAGACGCGCTGCTGCGAATCCGTGCGGTGGCCGCCGACGGGCAACTGCTGGCGCGGGAAGGCTTGGTCTTCGAGGACGGTTCCCGCCGCGCCGAGATCGGCTTCAAGCTGCCGACCGAGCTTCTCAACCGGCTGGCCCGCCTCGAGGTCGAGGGTCTTGCGTCGGCCGGCTCCATGGTTCTACTCGACGAGCGTTGGCGGCGTCGGCCGGTCGGGTTGGTCTCGCTCGGCGGTACGTTGAGTGCCCAGCCGCTGCTTGACGACACCCACTACGTGACCCGCGCATTGACACCTTTTACCGAGATTCGGAAAGGCGAGGCCGACGAGCTGCTGCGTCGCGATTTGGCCGTGGTGGTGATGAGCGACCCGGGCCCGATCGCCAAGGAGGTGCGCGATTCCCTTGTCCAGTGGATGGAGAAAGGCGGTGTCGTCCTGCGTTTCGCCGGCCCCCGACTGGCTCAGGCCAGCGACGCCAACGATCCATTGCTGCCGGTGCGGCTGCGTCACGGTGGCCGCGTCATCGGCGGCGCCATGTCGTGGAGCAAGCCCGAATCGCTGGCTCCGTTCGAGGAGCTGAGTCCGTTTTTCGGTCTCGCCATCCCCGACGATGTCAAGGTCCGGCGCCAAGTCCTCGCCCAGCCGTCCCTCGATTTGGTCGAAAAAACATGGGCCCGCTTGAGTGACGGCACGCCGTTGGTGACCGCCGAAAAGAGAGAGCGGGGGTGGCTCGTCCTGGTCCACACGACGGCAAACGCCGAATGGTCGAATCTGCCGCTTTCCGGTTTGTTCGTCGATATGCTGCGGCGTATCGTCGGCCTCAGCCAGGGCGTCGCAGCGACCGGTGCTGGACCGCCGCTGACGCCGCTCGAAACGGTGGACGGCTTCGGGCGCCTCGGAACGCCACCGGCCAGCGCCATCGCGGTGGCGGCCGAGGCGTTCGACGATCAAGCGGTGATCCCGGTTCACCCGCCCGGATACTACGGCGACGGTACCAGCCGCCGGGCTCTTAACCTGTCGGCGGGATTGGCGCCGCCCAAACCGATCGGCATCCTGCCGCCCGGTGTTGAACGGCGCGCCTACGATGCGGCTCAGGCCACCGACCTGCGGCCGTGGCTGCTCGGATTGGCCTTCTTGCTGCTGTTGATCGATATGGCGGCGAGCCTTGTTATGCGCGGCCTCGTCCGCATCGGCGTCGCCACTGCAACCGTTTTCGGCCTAGCCGTGCTGACAGCCGGTGCCCAGGCACAATCGGGCGACGACGCCTACAGTATGGGCAACTCCCTGGAGACCCGCCTGGCCTTCGTCATGACCGGAAACGCGGAAGTCGACGAGACCAGCGAAGCCGGCCTGACCGGGCTCAACGTAATCCTCAAACGCCGCACGGCGGCCGAATTGGGGCCGCCGCAAGGGGTTGATCCGGCTACCGACGATCTGGTTTTCTTTCCTCTGATCTATTGGCCGATGACGTCGGACCATAGGCTGACGAGCGAGTTGGCGAAGTCGCGGATCAATACCTACCTGCGCGACGGCGGAACCATCCTGTTCGATACCCGCGATCCCGACGGTGGCGGGGCGTCGCTTGCCGCCCTGGCCCGTGATCTCGACATTCCGCCATTGGTGCCGGTTTCCGACGACCACGTCCTGACCCGCTCGTTCTATCTTCTGAAGGAGTTTCCCGGCCGTTGGACCGGTGGCACGGTCTGGGTCGAGCGAGCCGGCGAGAGGATCAACGACGGCGTCTCGCCGGTTATCGCCGGCGCCCACGACTGGGCCGCCGCCTGGGCCATGGATGAAGCGCAACGGCCGCTCTACCCGGTCGTACCCGGTGGCGAACGTCAGCGCGAAATGGCCTACCGGTTCGGCGTCAATCTGGTGATGTACACTCTGACCGGCAACTACAAAGCCGACCAAGTTCACCTGCCTGCCATCCTGAAGAGGCTCGGGCAATGAGCGGCAGCGTCCTGTTCGCGCCGCTGCTGCCGTGGCCGGTCGTCGCCGCCTTAGGTGGCATCGGTCTCGTCATGCTCCTCGTCGCGTTGGTTCGGGGCGGCCCGGGCGTGGCTCCGCGCCTGTTGGCGCTGGCCGTGCTAAGCGCGGCATTGCTCAATCCACAGGGCATTCGCGAGGAACGCGAAGCGCAAACCGACGTCGCCGTCGTCGTTGTCGACCGCTCGGCGAGCCAGAACGTCGGCGGACGCCGTCAGCAGACCGATACGACCCTGGCCGCCGTTCGCCAGGCCCTCGAGAAAATGGATGCCATGGAAGTCAACGTCGTCGACATAACGGACACCCCGGCCGGCGGCCCGGTGGGAACGACGGAAGCGCCAGGGACGCAACTGATGACGGTGCTGCGGCGGGCGGCTGGCGAGGTGCCTAAGCGGCGCTTCGCCGGCGCGATTCTGATTACCGACGGTCAGATCCATGACCTGCCTTCGGCCGACAAGATCGCTACCGCTCTCCCCGACGGTCCTGTTCATGCATTGATTACCGGACAAGCCGGTGAAACGGACCGCCGGCTGGTCGTCGAGAAGGCACCGAGCTTCGGTATCGTCGGTAAGGAGGTAACGATCAGGTACCGGGTCGAGGACAGGTTCGCCGAGGGTGCCGCCGGGGCAGGACAACGCCGCGCCCGCGTCATTCTCAAGGAAAACGAACGCGAGATCTCGGCCGCCCAGGTGCCAGTCGGCCAATCCGATACGTTCACCTATGCCATCGAACGGGCCGGTCCGATCGTCTTGGAAATGGAGGCGCAGCCTATCGACGGCGAGCTGTCGGCCCTCAACAACCGCGCCCTGATTAGCGTCAACGGCGTTCGCGACCGGCTCAGGGTGCTCCTGGTCTCGGGCCAACCGCACGCCGGCGAACGCACCTGGCGAAACCTGCTGAAGTCGGATCCGTCGGTCGACCTCGTCCACTTCACCATTCTGAGGCCGCCGGAAAAGGACGATTTCACGCCCTTGAACGAACTCGCTCTGATCTCGTTTCCGGTTCGTGAACTGTTCGAGGTCAAGCTCGAGGAATTCGACCTCATCGTCTTCGACCGTTACGTCATCCGCGACGTGTTGCCGCCTTCGTACCTTCGCAATATCAATGAGTTCGTCGAGGGCGGCGGCGCCTTGTTGCTGGCGCTCGGGCCGGAGTTCACGAGCACCCGGAGCCTGTTCGAGACTCCCTTGGGCCGGATCATGCCGGCGAGTCCGACCGGTCGGGTCCTCGAGCTCGGGTTTCGCCCCAAGACCACCAGGATCGGCCGCCGCCATCCGGTAACCGCCGAGTTGCCGCAGCGCCTGGTGCCGATGGCCGAGGGCGAGCCGGGGTGGGGTCGCTGGTTCCGGCAAATCGAGGCTTTGAAACGGACCGGCGACGT
This sequence comes from uncultured Thalassospiraceae bacterium, assembly GCA_964344215.1. GTDB lineage: Bacteria > Pseudomonadota > Alphaproteobacteria > Rhodospirillales > Casp-alpha2 > CAYFMP01. The sequence continues at coordinate 100,270 of CAYFMP010000001.1, forward strand.
CGTCCTGCACGGTCCGAACGAGGCGCCGTTGCTGGTGCTCGACCGGGTCGGCGAGGGGCGCGTGGCGCAAATGCTGAGCGACCATATCTGGTTGTGGGCGCGCGGGTTCGAGGGCGGCGGACCGCAGGCCGAACTGCTGCGCCGGCTGTCGCACTGGTTGATGAAGGAGCCTGACCTCGAAGAGGAAAGCCTGAGGGCGGAGGTGCGCGGCGGCAAGCTTGTCGTTCGCCGCACAAGCCTCGGCGAAGGGAGGGCGGCGATCACCATTACCGCGCCGAGCGGCAAGACCGAAACCCATTTCGTGGAGCCGGGCGAGACCGCGGCGATGGACCTGGAAGTGGCGGCCGCCGAGACCGGCCTCTACCAGATCACCGACGGCGTCCATTCGACGCTGGCCGCGTCGGGCGATCTCAATCCGCTGGAGTTCTCGGACTTGCGGGCGACCGCGGAACACGTCGATTCCGTTGCCGCCGCGACCGGCGGCGGCGTCGCCTGGGTGGCCGACGGTCTGCCCGAGCTGCGCCGCACCCGGCCGGGACGCGACAGCAGCGGCCGTGGCTGGATCGGGCTGCTCGCCAACAAGGCATATGCCGTCACCGGCGTCGCCCAGGCGCCGCTGCTGCCGTGGTACGTGTTCCTGCCGTTGGCGCTGTTCGCCCTGATGGCGGCGTGGTGGCGAGAAGGGCGTTAAACGGGATGATCCCAATAGGGTTCCGGACCAAAGCATTCGACCAGAAAATCGACGAAAGTTCGAACCTTGGCCGACAGGTGCCGGCTGTGGGGATAAATGGCGAAAATCGAGGTGTTTCGATCCTCGTAGTCCTCGAGTACCAATTCAAGGCGTCCATCCCCTAGCGCCTCGCCGCAGAAAAACGTCGGGCAAAGATACGCGCCGAGCCCCTGAATGGCGGCTTCGACCAGTGCCTCGCCGTTGTTGGCGCGAATCTTTCCGGAAACGCGAACGCGAATCGGACCTTCCGGTCCTTCGAACGGCCATTCCAATGGACTTAGGAGGTGTTCGTAAATCAGACAATCGTATTTCGTGAGTTCGGTCGGGTGCGAAGGGCGACCGTGTCGGTCCCAGTAGGCGGGGCTCGCGCAAACGATGCGGCGGCACGGCGCCAGTTTGCGGGCGATGAGACTTGAGTCGGGCAGGTTCGCGATGCGGATACCAACATCGAAGCCTTCCTCGATCAGGTCGACCTGCCGATCATTGAAGACCAGCTCGACACTCAGTTCGGGAAAGCGATTTAGATAGACCGGCAGCATGGGCGCGATGTGCTGTACCCCGAAGGTCATCGGCGCGTTGATTCGAAGTAGCCCGCGCGGTTCGGCTTGCAGACTGGTGATAGCGAGCTCGGCCTCTTCGGCTTCCGCGACGATCCGCCTACAGCGTTCGAAGTAAGCCTGGCCGACTTCGGTCAAGCTCGAGCGTCTGGTCGTGCGGTTGAGCAAGCGGACGCCGAGCCGATCCTCCAGTTCCGCCAGGTGCTTGGAAACCGTGGCCTTCGAGAGGCCGAGGGCTTTGGCGGCGGCCGTCTGGCTGCCGGTTTCGGCGACCTTGACGAATACCGATATACCGCTGAAACGGTCCAAGGCCGTAAACCTCAATTGTTCTATTTATAAAACAATCTTATTATTTTTTGACATATTGTCTAGAAAAATATGTCTCCTTATTCTCCGTGGAGTATTCGATTGGAGATAGGAGACCACCATGTACAACAAATCTCACCCCGATTTGGCGGCATTGCTGTTGCGGTTGACCATCGGCGTCGCCTTCATCGCCCACGGTTATCTCAAAGTGTTCGTGTTCGGCGTCGACGGCACGGTCGGGTTCTTTCAGTCCCTCGGCTATCCGGCGGCCCTCGCCTACATGACGATCGCCACCGAGCTGGTCGGTGGCGTCCTGCTGTTGCTGGGAAGCTACACCCGCTGGGTCTCGCTGGCGCTGATTCCCGTACTGTTGGGCGCCGCCCAGGTGCACTGGGCCAACGGCTGGCTGTTCAGCGCCGAAGGCGGCGGCTGGGAGTTCCCGGTGTTCTGGGCGTCGGTGATGGTTGTCCAGGCCCTGCTCGGCGACGGCGCCTTTGCGCTGGGAAACGTTGTCAAGACACGGGCCGGTAAAACGGCCACCGCCTGAATTTTCCGCAGACGTTCGAACCGAGGAGAAGGAAATGACCAAAGTTCTGGTTCTTTACTATTCGAGCTACGGCCATGTCGAAACCATGGCACGGGCCGTCGCCGAGGGCGCGGCCGATGTCGATGACACCGAGGTAACGGTGAAACGGGTTCCCGAATTGATATCCGAGGAAGCGGCCAAGAGCGCCGGCGTCAAGTTGGACCAAGCCGCGGCGCTCGCCTCGCCGAAGGAGTTGGCCGATTACGACGCGATCATTTTCGGCACGCCGACCCGATTCGGCAACATGGCGGCGCAGATGCGGAATTTCCTCGACCAGACCGGGGAGCTTTGGATGAAAGGTGCATTGGTCGGCAAGATCGGCAGTGTCTTCGCCTCGACCGGCACCGGTGGCGGCAACGAGACGACGATCACAAGTTTCCATGTAACCCTGTTTCACCACGGTATGGTGGTCGTCGGCGTTCCCTATGCGGCGGAGGAATTGGCCGATATTAGCGAGGTGCGCGGGGGTCCCCCTACGGCGCCGCCACCATCGCCGGCACCGACGGCAGTCGTCGGCCCAGCGAAAAAGAACTCGCCATCGCCCGATTCCAGGGCCGTCATGTGGCCCGATTGGCCGGCAAGCTTGCCGCTTGAGGTGCAGGCGCATGGACGGTCCCTCGGAATACCGGCGGCGGAGGCTCGCGGTAGGCGAGCGGCCTCCTTCGGCGCGAGCCTCTAGTACGAGCCAACGGTAGGAACGCAATCGTTGCCCGTTGAACTGAGCCGAAACCTGAACCGTGCTGCTTCGAAAAGTCCGGATTCTGCTTGAGGCTCGGACAAATTCGAATCGATAGTAGAATCCCAGAGGACAAAAACCATGGGACAACTGGTCGACGGTGCCTGGCGCGACGAATGGTACGACACCCGGAAAACCGGCGGTCGCTTCGTCCGCCAGGACTCCGCCTTCCGGAACTGGGTGACGACTACCGGCGAGCCGGGCCCGACGGGCGAGGGTGGGTTCAAGGCGAAGGCCGGACGCTACCATCTCTACGTGTCGTTGGCTTGCCCGTGGGCGCACCGGACGCTGATATTTCGCGAATTGAAGGGCTTACGAGCGATGATCTCGGTTTCCGTCGTCGACTGCATGATGACGGAGAACGGGTGGGAACTGCCGCCCGGGGCCGATCCGGTGAACGGGGCCGAGTACCTTCACCAGGTCTATACGGCTGCCCAATCCAATTACAGCGGCCGCGTGACGGTGCCGGTCCTGTGGGATCGCCAGCGACGTACCATCGTCAACAACGAATCCTCCGAGATCATTCGCATGTTCAATTCGGCCTTTGACGGTGTTGGGGCGGCGGAGGGCGACTTTTATCCGGCCGCCCTGCGCGCCGAGATTGACGCCGTCAACGAGCCTGTCTACGAGTTCGTCAATAACGGCGTCTACAAAGCCGGGTTCGCGACATCTCAGAGCGCCTACGACGAGGCCGTCGAGGCTTTGTTCAGGGCATTGGACGATCTCGACCGCCGGTTGGCCGGGCAGAGATATCTGGTCGGCGAGGTGCTGACCGAGGCCGATTGGCGTCTGTTCACGACTCTGGTGAGATTTGATCCGGTCTATTTCGGTCACTTCAAATGCAATCTGCGGCGTATCTCCGAGTACCCTCATTTATCCGGCTACCTACGCGAGCTTTTTCAGATGGAAGGCATCGCCGAGACCACGGACATGGACCAAATTACGAACCACTATTATGGTTCTCACCGCACCATCAATCCGAGCGGAATCGTGCCGATCGGCCCCGACCTGGACCTCGGTGCGCCGCACGGCCGCGATCGATTCTAGAGACGACGGAGCGGAAACATGATCATTGTCACTCCGTTCGAGGACCTGGGCCGCATGAAGATCGGTTGGCTCGACGCCCACTACCATTTCAGTTTCGCCAACTACCATGATCCACGGCGCATGGGATTCGGGCCGCTCAGGGTGTGGAACGACGACACCATTCAGCCGCACAGCGGCTTCGACACCCACCCGCACAAAGACATGGAGATCGTCACCTACGTGCGCAGCGGTGCCATAACACACCGCGATAGCCTCGGGAACGAAGGCGTAACCCGGGCCGGTGACGTCCAGGTGATGTCGGCCGGCACCGGCATCGAGCATTCGGAGATGAACGAGGAAGACGAGGTCACGACATTGTTCCAGATCTGGATCATGACCGACCGGCAGGGCCACCAACCGCGTTGGGAAGCTGGTCGGTTTCCGAAGCAGCCTGTATCGGGCGCTTTGCCGGTGCTGGCTTCGGGTCGCGACGGCGACGCCGGTTCGGGCGCCCTGATGATCCACCAGGACGCCGCCGTGTTGGGCGGGCTCATTGAGGCCGGCCAAGAAGTTGTTCATAGGCCGGGCGAGGACCGCGGTGCCTATCTGGTGCCGGTCGGCGGCGACATCGAGGTCAACGGCACACGGGCCGGGTCGCGCGCCGGCGTCGCCGTTTTCGAGGAATCGTCGATCGTCGTCAGGGCCGCGGAGGAGACCGAGGTTGTCCTCGTCGACGTACCGCTGGTCCGGACGGAAGCCTAGGGTTTTTTCGTTCCTGATCTATTCGATCCGGGACGTGAATAAACCCCTACTTATGAAATAGAGAGCGATTCACGTTTCGAACCGAAGGGATTTGAAACGATCGCATTCTAGGCCGCGGCGACGACCTCGATTTCCACGGTCCAGGTCGGATCGGCCAGGCCGGCGACGATGAGCAGGGTCGAGGCGCTCTTGTGGCCCTCCAGGCGGCGGTCCCGGACCTCGCGGTACAACCCGATGTCGGCGTTGTCGGTCAGGAAGGCATTGACCTTGACGATATTGAGGCGGTTCATGCCGGCATCCTCCAGGATGGCGAGAATGCGCGTCCAGCACCGTTCCATCTGGACTTCCGAATCGCCGGCCGTCGTGCCGTCGACGTCTGCACCGACCTGCCCTGAAACGTAGAGCCAGCGACTGGCGCCGGCGACGGCGACGCCGTGACTGTAGGCGGAAAACGGTTGGCCGACGACGTCTGGATTGTAATGGGTGTACATGGCGGGTCTCCTGCTGAACTCCGAACCTCGTTTATAGCCGATTCGGAGCCGATCCGGGCGATTGCGGGCAAATTCTGCCGGGGCCGGCGGTATCGGCCTCGAAACGACCCCGACAGGACCTAATATAGGCAGCCAGAATCGACCTAAGGCGTTGAATTAAAGGGCTTGTTGTTTCTGGCACGGGTTTTGCGTCCATGATCGAGGGAAGACCCGTTTGCGGACGTCGTTCGACAGCGGGTCGACAACGACAAAAGACGGGAACAAAGGACGGAACCATGCAAGCGCTTCATACAGCGGCAACCGGAATGCTGGCGCAGCAGCAACGCACGGAAGTGATTTCCAACAACCTCGCCAACATGAACACCACCGGTTTCCAACGCTCGAAGACCGAGTTCAACGATCTCCTCTATCGAACGGCGCCGCGCCGCGATACGTTCTCCTCGCGGGCCGGCGACATCGTCCCCGGCGGCGTCCACCTGGGCCGCGGCGTCCAGTTGGCGTCGATCTATCGGATCAACGAGCAGGGCAGCCTCAGGAAGACCGACAACGCATTCGACCTGGCCATTCAAGGCCGGGGATTCTTCCAGATCCAACTTCCGAACGGCGCCAACGGCTATACCCGCAACGGCACCTTTCAGCTGGACGCCAACGGACAAATCGTCACCAACGACGGCTTTCCGGTTGGACCCGGCGTCAATATCCCGGCCGGCGCCATTGACGTCACCATCAACGCCAACGGCGAGGTTCTGGTCCAGTTCGCGGGCGAGGCCGAACCGGCCAACGTCGGTGCCCTGCAACTGGCCAACTTCGCCAACGAAGGGGGCCTGAAGGCGGAAGGCGACAACCTGTTCACCGAGACCACCGAGTCCGGTCCGGCGACGGTATCCAATCCGGGCGCGCCCGGCCTTGGTTCGCTGGTTCAGGGATATGTGGAGACCTCCAACGTCAACCCGATCCAGGAGATTGCCGCCCTGATCAAGGCCCAACGCGCCTATGAGATCAATGCCAAGATGATCCAGACGGTCGACCAGATGATGGCGCCGTCGCAATAGACCACTCGCCCGGATTTCAGAAACGTCTCTCCAGGGCCCTTGTCTCGGGGGAAGGGAGGGAACCTTCCCCCGCTTTTTATTCGATTTCCAGATGGATGGGTTGGTGGTCGGAGCCGACCGCCTCGCCGTCGACCCGCATGGCCTTGATGCGGCCGGCCAGGTCAGGCGTCAGAAAGGCGTAATCGAGGCGCAACCAAGTGCCGTCGTCCTCGCAGGTCAGGCACTCGGCCGCGTCGTTGCCGGCCGCCGCCCAGCCGTCGATCAGCGTGTGCAGGGTCGAGACCCGGCCGTAAATGGGATCGACCTCGCCGCACATCATATCGTACTCGGTCGAGTCGTCCTCGAAGTTGAAATCCCCCATCATCACCGCCGAAAACGGCATCGGCGGGGCCAGCGCCGGGTCCTGGGCCGGTCCCGTTCGCACGCCCCCTTCTGAATGCGGGGCCTGGACGATCTCCAGCAGGCGCTCGCACTGATCCTGTCGCTCGTCGTTGGAGGCGTGGCCGAGATGCACGCTATAGACCCGGAGCGGACCTGACGGCGTCTCGACCACTCCTTCGACGGCGGAGCGCTGGATGCTGAGCACGTTCAAGGTCCCGTGCTTCGGCAACAGGTGATTGCGGTAGCTCAGGATCGGCGTCTTTGAGAGCAGCATGTTGCCGAACTGGCGGCGGCGGTTGTCGGCCGGGCCCTGGCCGGAGGCGTCGTGGATATCGATGCCGGCCCCGAACACCCAGTAGTGGTCCGGGAACAGCGCCGCCAAGGCGGCCGGCTGGTCGCTGTACTGGCCGTCGGCATCGGACCGGCGCACCACTTCTTGGAGTGCGACGACGTCGGCGTCGCCGATCTCGGCGGCGATGCGCTCGAGATCGACACGGCCGTCCTTGCCGGTGCCGTATTGAATATTGTAGCTGACGAAATGCATCTTTCGGTCTTTCCCTAAAACCCACCGGCTCGATCAATTTATGTTATATCCCGGACGCTCCTCGGCTAAAATGCCCTCCCAACAATCCTCAATTTCGGGACGTCCGCTATGCCTTTCGTTCATCGTGACGCCGACGGCAACATCCTCGCCGTTTATGAGGAATTCATCGAGGGTACCGAGGAGGTGGTATCCGACGACCCGGCGCTGGTCGCGTTCATCCAACGCAATATCCCCGCTGCCGGCGGCCTCGACGAATGGGCGATGTCGGACTTGGCGCTGGCCCGCGTCATGGAGGACCTGATCGAGATACTGATGGACAAGAAGGTGATCCTGTTCACCGATTTCCCGGAAGGCGCCCAGGAGAAACTGCGGGCGCGGCGCGGCCTTCGCAAGCAGGTCAGCTACGTCGACGACCTATTCGGCACCGGCGACGACGACCCCGACGACTTCGGCGGCGGCGAGGGCGGTATCCTGTAGCGCCCGCCAACAGGGAGGAAACGGCGGATGACGAACCCGGCTGCCTTGATTGCCGGCGTCGGCCCCGGACTGGGGGCGGCGCTGGGGCGGCGCTTCGCGGAGGCCGGCATGGCGGTCGCCCTGGCTGCGCGCAGCGCCGACAAGGTCGAATCGATCGCCGCCGGCATCGACGGCGCCACCGCGCATGCCTGCGACGTCACCGACGAGGCCGCCGTCGCCGACCTGATCGCTTCGGTCGAGGCCGAACTGGGCGAGATCGAAGTCGCCGTCCATAACGCCCGAGCAGCACCCGCCCGCGGCTCGGTGCTGGAGATGGAAACCGGCGACCTCAAGGGCCATTGGGAGATCTCGGCGCTGGGCGGATTCATTTTGGGCCGCGAGGCGGCCCGCGTCATGGCGCCGCGCGGCCGCGGTTCGATCCTGTTCACCGGCGCCACCGCTTCCTTGCGCGGCGGCGACGGGTTCTTGGCCTTCGCGCAAGGCAAGTTCGCGCTGCGCGCCATCGCCCAGTCGATGGCCCGCGAACTGGGGCCGAAGGGCATCCACGTCGCGCATTTCGTCATCGACGGCCGCATCGGCGACGGCGACTCGTCGAAGATGGCGCCCGACGCCATCGCCGAGGTCTACTACCGGACCCACGCCCAGGACCGCAGTTCGTGGGCGCTGGAGGTCGATCTCAGGCCGTTCTCGGAGCGCTTCTGACACGGCCCTCACGCCCGCAATCTCTCGGCCACCTGCTCGATCGAGCCGGCGACAACGTCCCAGTCCTCTTCCGGCTCCAGGTCCGTGGTCTGCTCGGGGCCGTATTCGGTCGGGCGCGGCACGAAGGCGGTCTTCATGCCGGCCAAGCGGGCGTGGCGCAGGTCGTCGTTGTGGGCGGCGCACAGCATCACCCTCGCCGCCTCGCCGCCTAAGAGCTCGACGGCGCCGGCGTAGACCTCGGGGTCCGGCTTGAAATGACGGAAGTTGTCGGCCGACAGGATTGCGTCCCACGGCAGGCCTGCATTGCGGGCCATGTCGGCCAGCAGGTCGAAGCTGCCGTTCGACAGCGTGCCGACGATGAACTTCGCCTTTAAGCGCGCGATGCCGGCAACGGCGTCGGGCCACGGCCTCAAGCGCCGCCAGGCGCCGTTGAAGTGGTTGCATTCGTCCTCGTCGAGCCCGTCGATGCCGAACTCGGAGACGATCTCGTCGAGCCGTTCGCGCTGCAGGACGTCGTTGGTGGTCCACGGCCGCTCGCCGTTGCGGACCCGCTCCATGGCCGGGTGGTAGCCGGCCCGCCAGGCGTTGGCGAAGGCCTCCCAGTCAATTCCCTCGATACCCCTGGCGGCGGCCAGGAAACGGCCCTCGTCGGCGATGCTGGAGCGCCAGTCGACGACGGTGCCGTAGACATCGAACAACACGGCCTTGAGGTCCGCTAGCGCCATCGTGATCTCCTTATCCATTGCCGGAAATGCGTTTCCGGTGCTTACATAATGCATTATGGGACGCCGCCTCGCCGCCGCCAGTCTTTTCACGCTGGTCCTCGCGTTGGCCGAGCCGGTCCGTGCCGAGCCGGTCGACCTGCAGCTTATCCTGGCGGTCGATATCTCGGGCAGTATCGACGCCGAGGAAGCGCAGCTGCAGCGCGACGGCTACGTCGCCGCCATCAAGGACGAGCGCGTCGTCGCCGCCATCAAGAGCGGCTACTTGGGCCGCATCGCGCTCGCGTACGTGCAGTGGGCCGGCGACCATTTCCAGGAGACCGTCATCCCGTGGCGGGTCATCGACGGCATGGAGAGCGCCAAGGCGTTCTCCGAAGAGCTCGAATGGGCCGGCTGGGACACCGAGATGTGGACCTCGATCAGCGCCGCCATCGACTACGGCGCGGCGCTGTTCGACAAAAGCCCGCACAACAGCAGACGCCGGACGCTCGACATCTCCGGCGACGGCGCCAACAACGACGGCGAGTACATCACCATCGCCCGCGACCGCGCCGTCAGGGCCGGCATCACCATCAACGGGCTGCCGATCGTAAACGGCCGGCCCAGCGAGTTCGGCAGCCTGCCGATCGAACACCTGGACTGGTACTACGAGGACTGCGTGATCGGCGGCACCGGCGCCTTCATCATCGTCGCCAACGGTTTCGAGGACTTCGCCCGCGCCATCCGCCGCAAGCTGATCCTGGAAATCGCCGGCCGCCAACCGACGAATCCGCCCGGCCAAGATGGAATCACCCGGCCGCGGCCGATCCCGGCGGCGTCGGAAAAACGCCCGGGCTGCGGCGCCGGCGAGGAGCGCATCCGCAACTTCCTCGATTTCTGAGGCGGCATGTTCGGGAAGATCGGCCGCATGAGCTGGAAATGGTGGGGCGTCCTGTGCCTGGCGTTGATCGCCGCCGCCGAGGCCCGCAACATCGCCGATCCGGACGAGCTGGTCTCGCAGTGGGCGCTGTTCCTGGCCGGCGTCGCCTGTTTCGGCATGGCGCTTCGCGATTTCGACCGCCGCCGCTGAACGGCCGACCCGCCTCACTTCAGCTCGATCACAGCCATCACCATGTCGATGGTGTCCTCGAGGGTGCGATGGACGTCGTGGCGGAACGGCACCGCATGGACGTGGCCTTCGAACAGCTTGACGATCTCGTCGGTCGAGCGAATGGTGATGACATCGCCGCCTTCCGGAACCTTCGGCGATTCGACGCCGATCGCCACGTAGCCGCCGGGCTTGGCGACCCGGATGCATTCGTCGGCCACCTTCTGGATGTCGGTGCTGTAGGTCAGCACCCAGCCGACGAAGACGATGTCGAAACTGTCGTCGTCGTAGGGCATGGCGTGCATGTCGCCGACATCGACGTATTCGGAATACGAGATGAGGTCGAGGCCGGTGATATTGTTGGGGCTGAAGTCTTCGGCCAGCAGCATGAAGAATTCCGATTCGGTGCGCGGCCCGACGCACAGCACTTTCAGATCGGCGCGGCAGGAGTAGATGTAATAGATGCTGGTCAAAGCGTTGACGAGCAGTTGCGGGCGCTGCAGGGTCTGGCGGTGGTCGTCGATGTTGCGGAGCATGTCGGTGTTGTATTCGAGCACGTCCTCGAGGGCCGCTTCGTCGACCTGCTCGGCGATCTCCATGTCGTCGACGGAGATCGATTTCAGCCGCGCCATGGTGATGGCGTCGCGGATCGCCGGTACCTTGAGCAGCGCCTGCGGCCGTTGCCGGAAAAAGGCGTCGACCTGGGCCTTCATCTCGGGCGGCAGGTTGAGGTTGGTGCGGCTGAGTTTGTCGGCCATTCGCTCGGTCCTTCCGGCGCTCGGCCGGTTTCGGAAAGGCGTCGTCGGCGCGGCCTGTCGCGATGCGGAGCCGCCGGCCCAGACTGCCTTGGAAGCCTGAATCGTTCAACAGGAAACCGAGACGCCTGCGCCGCTCCGCAGCGGCGGCCGCCAACCGACGCCTTGCAATTGATCCGGCGGCGGCGCCCGGCCTACAATCCGAGCAGTCGCCGGGGACTGCGGGCGCGGTCCCCCTAAGGAAAGTGCGAAACGGCCGATGGGTGAGTTCGTCAGAGACCACGACCGCAGCAACGAGAAGCGGCTGATCGACGACTACGACGTCGAACGCGGCTACGCCCGCGCCCACGACGAGGCCAGGGCGGCGTTCGCGCGCCTCGACGAGTGCGCGCCTTGTCCGTTGATCGAGCGCGGCTTCCAGAAGTTCGAGAACGTGCTCGGCCGCGAGCGCTGCCGGGAGTTGATCGCCGCCACCGACGACGGCCTCGACGATTGGATTTCCAACACCAATAAGCGCAACACCGTCGCCGTCATCGAGGAGATCCTCACCCCCGACATCGACCGCGCCATCATTTCGCACTTCGAAAGCGAATACGTGCCGACCGTCGTCAACTTCACCCGCACCGAGTCCCGCGACGACGGCTATTCGAGCCGCTGGCACTGCGACGGCGGCCCCAGCAAGCTCTTGGTGATGATCGTCTATCTGACCGATTCGGAGGCCGACGGCTCGGGCACCACCATGTTCGTCAAGCGCGCCGCTTCGCAGACCCTGTTCGAGCACGGCTACGTGTTCACCGAGCTCGGCAACCGACTGGACAACGACGGCATGGCGGCGCTGGCCGATGAGCTCGGGTTCGACTTCGAGCCGGTCAACCTCGGCACCCGGGCCGGCGACGCGGCATTGTTCGACGCCCGCCACATCATGCACCGCGGCTACTATCCGACGGTCGGCGCCCGTTACGACATCAGCGTGGCGTTCATCCCGTTCAAGGAAGACTGGCGGAGCGGCTGCGCGGCGACCTTCTTCCCGCGCATGGGGGGGCCTTTCGAAAGTTACCCGCCGGTCACCTGGTAGGCGGGTCGAAAAGCGGGCGAGGCGGTCCGGGCGCTCGGGCCGCCGCTGAAATGTCCGGAAATGTCCTGGAATGTCCTGAAATGTCCTGTTCGACCGGGGGCCGTTTACGCGTTCCCGGCACGCGCGCCGCCGCCGAAATGACGACAAAAGCCGATGAATGCCGATAAATGCCGATATCAATCCGCCTTCGTCCGCGCTTCCCCGATGTTCGCACCGGACCGGGGCGGTCAGGGCACGGGCCTGGGCATGGACGACTGACGGCAACGCGCACCTCCTTGAACGGCGATCGCACAAATCCATTTGTGCCGGACGGGCGCGACGCCGACGGCGCCGAAGCGAAACGCGCCACGTCGGCGCATCCACTCCGTCCGGTCCCTCTCAGGTGAATATCGGCTCCAGGCGCCCTCTCTGCGCCCCGCCCAAGGCGACTAGTATTCTCAGACACGTTGAGAAAAAAGATTATAATCTGGTTTTATGTAGTAAGTCAAGTACAAAAAAAGAAAATAGTTTGATATGTTATCTTACCTAGTGTTTGATAAAGAGCCCTTTCACAGTCGAGGGAATGAGTAACTGAAACTCTCTTAACGGCTAGATGGCGCTGTGAACTGCGTATGATCCCTTGGTTCCGGTGTGCTAGGTTCATATTTGGGGCGATGTATGACGTGACCGATACTCTTACTCCATTTGAAAGAAGCGAACGCATGAGTCGGGTTCGTGGCAAGGGAACCAAACCCGAGATGTTGGTTCGTAAACTAGTCTATGGCATGGGGTATCGGTACAGGCTTCATGCAAACGATCTACCAGGAAAACCAGATATGGTATTCCGATCTCGAAAAGCTGCTATATTTGTCCACGGGTGCTATTGGCACCGTCACAAGAACTGTAAGTTAGCGCGACTACCGAAATCGCGACTGGATTTTTGGTTGCCGAAACTGGAAGGAAATCGCGTCCGAGATGAGCAGAACCAAGCTCTTCTGAAGGAGATGGGGTGGCGATGCCTAGTTGTCTGGGAGTGTGAAACCAAGGACAAGGAAGCTTTAATGAATAAGGTTTCCGAGTTCATGTCTGCGTGTGGAGGCAACGAACAATGATGTTGAACTCGATTGAGTTGTTTGCGGGTGCGGGGGGCCTTGGCATGGGGGTAGGTCTAGCGGGCTTTAGTCCAAAGGCCGTGATCGAATGGGATACATGGGCATGCGACACTATTCGCGAAAATATTCAACGTGGCTTTCCCCTGGTAAGGAACTGGCCCTTAATCGAAGACGATGTACGCGAGTTTGATTTCGAATCTCTTGAGGACAGGATCGACCTCGTTGTGGGTGGACCGCCTTGCCAACCGTTTTCGCTGGGTGGGAAACATCGCGCGCATAATGATGAGCGAGACATGTTTCCAGCTACCGTGGATGCAGTTAGGAGGCTTCGTCCGAAAGCGTTCATCGTGGAGAACGTACGAGGATTAACTAGAGCGGCGTTCAATAACTACTACCAGTACATATTGCTCCAGTTCACCTACCCCGAGGTTCGCCGCCGAACGAGCGAAACATGGGTACGCCATTTAACGCGACTAGAAAAGATTGCGACGACAAGAAAAAAACGCGGCCTTACCTATAACGTTGTACATCGGATACTCAACGCGGCCAATTACGGCGTCCCCCAGAAAAGAGATCGGGTATTCATCGTGGGCTTCAGATCGGATATGGATTCCCGGTGGTCTTTCCCCGATGAAACGCATAGTTTTGAAGCTCTGTTGGAAGATCAATGGGTGACGGGTGAATATTGGGAAAGGCACCGAATTCCTAAGAAGAAACGGCCCCAAACTCCAGAACGTTACAATAAACGTATCGAAAAAATCCGTCTCACAAACGAACGACCCATGGCCGAGTACAAACCATGGCGTACTCTTCGAGACGCTCTTCAAGATGTTCCAGATCCAAGAGAACGAGATTCCCAGAAGCTTTTTCGCAACCATCGGTTTCAGGATGGAGCAAGACCCTATCCGGGCCATACCGGAAGTCCACTTGACTTGCCTTCAAAAGCGCTGAAGGCCGGTGATCACGGTGTTCCTGGTGGCGAGAACATGATGGTTATGGGAGACGGAAGCGTTCGATATTTGACAGTACGGGAGGCCGCGAGGGTGCAGACTTTTCCTGATGGTTACGTTTTTCATGGCTCTTGGTCGGAAACCATGCGGCAATTAGGTAACGCTGTACCAGTGAAATTGGCTCTGGTCGTTGCGGGAAGCGTAGCCAAGAAACTTCTCGAGCAAGAACAACGAGATTTAGAGCGGCTAATTCACGGATTGGCAAAATAATGATCCCGGCAGAACCCTACAATCCCCTTGATAGGAAGAATCTAGGAATTAGCGTCGGAGAGGCTTTGCTGGCAGCCGATATCGCGCCGCTTGGAGAGGTTGTCGAGTTCGACGGAGCGGGCATATATGCAATCTACTACACTGGTGAGTTTCCCCCATATTCGGCGATCGCGGAGAAAAATCGAGAGAATGTGTTCGGATTGCCAATCTATGTCGGCAAAGCAGTCCCACCAGGGGCCCGCAAGGGGAGAGTTGGTCTAAATGTCGCACCGAAAAAGGCACTCTTCAGACGTTTGAAGGAACATGCGGACAGCATACGAACCACAGCAGACAATCTTAACATCGACGATTTCTTTTCACGTTACTTGGTGGTTGATGATATTTGGATTCCGCTTGGAGAGAGCCTATTAATCGCAAGGTTCTCGCCGATATGGAATACCCTGATTGACGGGTATGGGAATCATGATCCGGGAAGCGGAAGGTACGATCAGGAACGATCCCGTTGGGATACCCTGCATCCTGGTCGCCCTTGGGCGGCCAAATGCCGGGAACGACGGGAAACTCAAGAACAGATAGTTAAAGAAATTGAAGAGTTCCTCCGAACGTAGAAGCGTCGGCCATCTGAAAGAATGACGAATTGGAGACTTACGCTGGTGTCCGATATTGACTTAGAGCATCCATTCGCGAGAGTCGCCTACTCCGCCGCCTCGTCGTAGGCCTCCAGCGGCGGGCAGGCGCAGATCAGGTGGCGGTCGCCGAAGACGTTGTCGACGCGGCCGACCGCCGGCCAGTACTTGTCCTCGCGCGAGGTCTTCAGGGGGAAGAAGGCGCGCTCCTTCGAATAGGGCAGGTCCCAATCGCCGTCCATCAGCAGGTGATGGGTGTGCGGGGCGTTGCGGAGCACGTTGTTCTCCGGGTCGGCCTTGCCTTCCTCGACCTCGCGGATTTCCTCTCTGATGGCGATCATGGCGTCGCAGAAACGGTCCAATTCGCGCTTGGCCTCGCTCTCGGTCGGCTCGATCATCAGCGTGTCGACGACCGGGAACGACATGGTCGGCGCATGGAAACCGTAATCGACCAGCCGCTTGGCGACGTCGTCGCTGGTGACGCCGGAGCTCTCCTTGACCGGCCGCAAGTCGACGATGCACTCGTGCGCCACCATGCCCTGCGAGCCCTTGTAGAGAACCGGAAAGTGCGGATCCAGGCGGTGCGCCACGTAGTTGGCGTTGAGGATGGCGACCTGGGTCGCCTTTTTGAGGCCCTCGGCTCCCATCATGTACATGTAGGCCCACGATATGGGCAGGATCGAGGCCGAGCCCCACGGCGCCGAGGCGATCGGTCCGATCGTCTCGCCGCGGCCGGCGGCCGGGTTGACGCCCTCGACCTCCGTGTGGTCGGGCAAATAGGGCGCCAGGTGCGCCCCGACCCCGATCGGGCCCATGCCGGGGCCGCCGCCGCCGTGCGGGATGGCGAAGGTCTTGTGCAGGTTGATGTGCGAGACGTCGGGGCCGATGGTGCCGGGCCTGACGATGCCGACCATGGCGTTGAGGTTGGCGCCGTCGAGATAGACCTGGCCGCCAGCCTCATGGACGATGTCGCAGATCTCCGGGAACGCCTCCTCGAAGACGCCGTGGGTCGAGGGGTAGGTGATCATCAGCGCGGCCAGCGCATCGCCGTGCTCGGCCGCCTTTGCCTTCAAGTCGTCGACGTCGACGTTGCCGTGGTCGTCGCACTTGACGACGACGACGCGCAGGCCGGCCATGACGGCGCTGGCCGGGTTGGTGCCATGCGCGCTGGCCGGGATCAGGCAGACGTCGCGGTCCCCCTCGCCCTTCTGCTCCAGGTATTTGCGGATGGTCAGGAGGCCCGAGTACTCGCCCTGCGAGCCGGCGTTGGGCTGCAGCGACACGCTGTCGAAGCCGGTCGCCTCGCACAGCATCTCCTCGAGCTCCTCGAACAGCTGCTGGTAGCCCTGGGTCTGATCCAACGGCGCGAACGGGTGGATGTTGGCGAAGCTGCGCCACGTCACCGGCAGCATCTCGGTGGTCGCGTTGAGTTTCATGGTGCACGATCCGAGCGGGATCATGGCGCGGTCGAGCGCGATGTCCTTCGACGCCAGGAAACGCAAATACCGCATCATCTCGGTCTCGGCGTGATACAGGTTGAACACCGGATGGGCCAGGAAATCGCTTTCGCGGCGCAGGTTCTCGGGAATGGTGTGGGGCAGCGTCTTGTCGATGTCGTCGATGCCGAGCTCGTCGTCGGCCTTGGCCGAGAACACCCGCCACAGCGCCTGCAGGTTCTGGCGCCGCGTCGTCTCGTCGAAAGCGATGCCGAGGCGGTCGGCGTCGACGACGCGCAGGTTGATGCGCGATTCGCGGGCGCGGGCGGCGATCCGCCCGGCCTGACCCGGCACGCAGACGGTGACGGTGTCGAAGAAGCTGTCGTGCTCGAGCCGGTAGCCCAGGCGCCTCAGGCCCTCGGCCATGATGCGGGTCATCCGGTGGACCTTGCGGGCGATCGTGCGCAGGCCGTCGGGCCCGTGGTAGACGGCATAGAGCCCGGCCAGCACGGCGAGCAGCACCTGCGCCGTGCAGATGTTCGACGTCGCCTTCTCGCGGCGGATGTGCTGTTCGCGGGTCTGCAGCGCCATCCTGAGCGCCGGATGTCCGTTGCTGTCCTTGGAGACGCCGATGATGCGGCCGGGCGTGGCGCGTTTGTAATCGTCGCGGGTCGCGAAGAAAGCGGCGTGCGGGCCGCCGTAGCCCATCGGCACGCCGAAGCGTTGCGAATTGCCGAGGACGATATCGGCACCCATTTCTCCCGGCGGCTTGAGGATACACAGCGCCAGCAGGTCGGTCGCCACCGAGACCAGCATGTCGCGCTCGTGGGCCTTGGCGATGAACGGCTCGATGTCCCTGACGGCGCCCGACGACCCCGGATACTGCAAGAGCGCACCGAAGGCGTCCAAGCCGTCGAGGTCGGCGGCCGGGTCGCCGACGACGATCTCGAAGCCGAACGCGCGGGCCCGGGTGCGCAGCACGGCGATGGTCTGCGGATGGGTGTCGGCGTCGACGAAGAAGGTATCGCTGCCGGTCTTGGTCAGGCGATGCGACATCGCCATGGCTTCCGCCGCCGCCGTGCCTTCGTCCAACAGCGAGGCGTTGGCCAGGTCCATGCCGGTCAGGTCCATGACCATCTGCTGATAGTTCAAGAGCGCTTCCATGCGGCCCTGGCTGACTTCGGCCTGATACGGCGTGTAAGCGGTGTACCAGCCCGGGTTCTCCATGACGTTGCGCAAAATCACGCTGGGCATGGAGGTGCCGTAGTAGCCCATGCCGATCATCGAGATGAAGACCCGGTTGCGCTCGGCCATGCGGCGCAGATACGACAGCGTCTCGCGCTCGTTGTGGTCGCCCTCGATGGCGAGCGGACGGTCCGAGACGATGCCGGCCGGCACCGTCTTCTCGATAAGCGCATCCAGCGAGTCGAGACCGAGGGCGTCGAGCATGGCGGCGATCTGCTCTTCGCCGGGGCCGATGTGGCGGCGGATGAACTCGTCCTTTTGCTTCAAGTCGCTGAGCGTCGCTTGCGGCATCAGTCCAATCCCGCGACGTGGGCCTTGTAGGCGGCCTCGTCCATCATTTCGTCGACCTGCGACGCGTCCGACAGCTTGACCTTGAAGAACCAGCCCTCGCCCATGGGGTCGGAATTGACCAGGGTCGGCTCGCCCTCGAGCGCCTCGTTGATCTCTGTAACCTCGCCGTCGATGGGCGCGTAGACCTCGCTGGCCGCCTTCACCGATTCGACGACGCCCGACTCGGCGCCCTGTTCGATGGCGGCGCCGACGTCGGGCAACTCGACGAAGACGATGTCGCCCAACTGCTCTTGCGCATAATCGGTGATGCCGACGACTGCGGTGTCGCCCTCGATGCGCACCCATTCGTGGTCGGTGGTGTAGTGAACGCTCATGAAACTTCTCCCCTGTCAGCCGGTGAAATAGCGTTGCTCGACGAACGGCAGCTTGACGACCCGGGCCGGCAGCGTCTTGCCGCGCACAACCAGGCCGATCGCCGTATCCGGTTCGGCATGCGCGGTCTCGACGTAGCCCATGGCGACCGGGCCGCCGACGCTCGGCCCGAAACCGCCCGACGTGACCTCGCCGATGACGGCGCCGTCCACATCGACGACCTCGGTATGGGCGCGGGCCGGCGCCTTGCCGTCGGGACGGATGCCGACCCGCTTGCGCGAAACGCCATCCTTGATTTGAGCGAGGATGACGTCGGCGCCGACGAAACCGCCTTCCTGGCGGCGGCGCTTGTTTACGGTCCAGGCCAGCCCGGCCTCGATCGGCGTCGTCGTTTCGTCGATGTCGCTGCCATACAGACAAAGGCCGGCTTCCAAGCGCAGCGAATCGCGGGCGCCGAGGCCGGCCGCCATCACTTCGTCCTCGCCCAGCAGCAATCGGGAGAGGGCGTCGGCGTCGTCGGCCGCGACCGAGATCTCGTAGCCGTCCTCGCCGGTGTAGCCCGAGCGCGTGACCAAACATTCGAGATCGTTGATGTGCAGCCACTCGGCGGTCATGAACAGCATGTGGCGGGCGGCCGGCACGAAGCGCGCCAGCACGTCCGCGGCGGCCGGCCCCTGCAGGGCGAGCAGGGCGCGATGGCCGATGATCTCGAGCCTGGCGCGGTCGCCGATGCTGTCTCCGATATAGGCGAAGTCGGCCTCCTTGCACGCCGCGTTGACGACCAAAAACAGATGGTCGCCCTGCTGGGTCGCCATCAGGTCGTCGCGAATGCCGCCAGCCTCGTTGGTCAGCAGCGTATAGCGGGTGCGGCCGGCGGCCAGCCCCTGGTAGTCGCCGGGCACCAGGGTTTCCAGGGCGGCCGCCGCTTCCGAGCCGACCAGCCGGGCCTGGCCCATGTGCGAGACGTCGAACAGCGAGGCGGCCTGGCGGGTGTGGTTGTGTTCGGCCATGATGCCGGTCTCGAACTGGACCGGCATGGCGTAACCGGCGAACGGCACCATCTTGGCGCCCATTTCCCGATGCAGGGCGTCCAGGGGCGTCGCTTTCAGATCCTTGGCGGTCTCGTCGGTGTCGTTCACGCGGGCTCTCCCTTCAACAAAATCGAGCGCCGTTCCAACCGCGCCCCGGTCCTCAAACGGGCCGATGCGTCCCGGTCGGAAGGCGCCCCCTCTGTCTCGGAACCTGAAAGATTCACCCGGGCTCGCCCGGGCTTACATCTTCGGTGGGGAGAAGCGTCCTTGGGGGTCGCTCCACCCACTTTCCAGAGTCTCATCGCGCTGCGGTCCGGTTGCCTGAGAGTTTCCGGGGCGGTTGCTCCTTCGGCGCCGGCTGGACCCTCGGAAAACGTTCCGGCGGGCCGGGCCGGACTCTCCCGCAACGGTCACTTGAGGTAGCCTTGCGAATGTCACGTCAAATATTTCACGGTTGTGAGACAGAATCAATGACATCCGGACCGGGCCGTCCGCTGGCGGTCCGGCCGCCTCCTCAGGGCAGCGTCCCGGTCCGCCTGGAGCGGTTGAACCTGAGCTCGTCGCGGGTCAGCTTGAGGCCGGCGAAAATCAGGTATTTCTTGCTGTCCAACTCCTTGCTCAGCGGCAACTGCAGGATGATCGGCTCGGAATTCACCTGGCGCCGCGAGCGGTTGCCCGGAAAGACGGCGCTGATCCCGAATTCCTCGCGGTACAGCACCTTCTTGTTGAGGTCGGTGACGCTGATAAAGTATGCGAAATCGGCCGACCGGGTCCGGTTGGCCGGCCCGCGGGCGACGGCGAACGCCAACGCAACGTCGACCTCCATTTCGCCGGCCAGCGTCTTCTTGCTGACGTCGGTCTCGCAGCCGAGAAGGACGTCCACCACCTGCACTTCGAAATCGATATCGGTGAGGTCGCGGCCCGGCCCGGGGCGGAACCTGGTCAGCCTGGCGGCGTCGGCCAGCACCCGATAGTCGGGGCACGGCTGCACGATGGAGCGGCTGGTCCACGGCAGTCTGCCGTCGGCGCAGGCCGAAAGCCCGATCGCCAGGGCAAGCGCGGCGGCAGCCGTTCGCAGTCGAGCCCAGTTTCGGGATGGAGCCATCACAGCGACGAGTGGCCGCCGTCGCACAGCGGTCTGTCGGCGCTCCGCTTGCAACCGCGAAAAAAGGCGGTTTCCGATTTTTCCGCCGTGTACATGAGCGGCGCCGACCCGGTATCCGAATGCGAGCCGTCGCGGACCGGCTGGTTGGCCCTCCTGCCGCAGGCGCACCAGGCATAGGCCTTGCCGGCCTCGACATCGACGCCGTAAGGGCTTTTTTGGGCAATCACCGGTTCGCTCATGGCCGTCCTATGCTCCTCGGTTCGGAAAAGAACCCAGGACCGACTGTAATTGACGGGCAAAGGCCGGACAAGGCCACCAGACGTCCGCGGTGCGGGGACGGCCGAGGCCGTCTTCACGGCGCCGTGGCGACGCTCAGGGAAGGATCGACGAGCTCGATCACCGTCGTTCCCAGCTTGGCCATGGCCCGGGCCCGGCCCCAGGCGTTGTCGATGGCCTCGGCGACGGCGAGGCCGCGTCCGAAGGCCTGCCACCCGGTGTTCGGCTCACTGGCGACGGCGTGCTCGGCGGCGATCTCCGAGAACATCCAGACCCGGCTCAGTTTGCTCCTGATCTCCTCCGTCGCCGCCTCGGCCAAGGCCTCGGTGGCGAGCCCGCCCGCTCTGTCGCCGGCCCGGCGCTGTTCGGCGGCGATGGTCCACAGCGTATGGGCGCGCAGCCGGTTGTCGTCGATGCGCCCGGCCACCTCGACCGGTCGCTCGAACGAGGCCGCCGCATCGGCGCCGCCGGCCGGCGCCGCGCCGACCTCGGCCATGGCCAGCGCGATGCGGCTGATGGCGTAGGACCTGGCGTAGGGCAGTTCGATCTGCTCGACCGCCGCCATCGCCATCTGCAGGGTCGATTCGGCCGCCTCGCGCTCGTTCATCTCGGCCTGGGCCAAGGCGATGCGCCCCAGTACGACGGCGCGATAGCGAACCGCCTCGATGGTGCTGGCGGTGGCCAGGGCGGCGGCGGCGTCGCCGGCCCGGGCCTGGGCGGTGGCGGTACTGACCAGTACCGGCATCCGCTCCGATTCCTCGGTGACGTCGCTCAACACGTTCAACGCCTGGTCCGGCTGCTCCATTTCGGCCAGCGCCGAGGCGACATAGCGAAGCGCCATGCCGCGGCCGGGATCGTCGTCGCGGGCGCGGGCCAGGGTCTCGGCCTCGGCCAGTTGGGAGGCGGCGGCGGCGTCGTCGCCGGCCTGCGCCATGATGACGGCGACCCGCGCCTTGAACGAGATGCGCTTAAGGTCGTCGTCGAAACGGTCGCTCAATCTGAGCATGTAGTTGGCGGTCTCGCGGGCCGTTTCGAAGCGGCCGCGGCGGACCTGAATGTCGGCGATGGCGGCCAGGGCCTCGGCCTGTTTGAGTTTGTCGGGGATAATATCGACCGCCTCCATCGCCTCGACGCTGCGTCCGGCCGCCGCCTGGGCCTCGGCGATGTCGCGCAGCGCCACCATGATCAACCGGGGATCCTGAATGCGCCGGACCGTATCCATGGCCTGTTCGGTCAGACCGGCCCGGGCCTGGGCGACCAGAACCTCGCCCAAGGCCCAATCGCGAAGCTCGGGCCTGAAAATGGCCTTGGCGCTCTCGGACGCCTCGTTCAACAGACAACGCGCCGTCGGTTCGCGAAAGCACTGAGAGGCATCTCGGGTCGGATCGGCCCGCTCGGTGTTGGCGTCGCGGACCAGGTCGCGGGTCGCCGGGTGGCTGAGCAGGGCCTTGCGGGCCTCGTCCTTGCGGCTTTGCCGGGTGGTGTCGAGCTTCCGCAGGAGCGAGCGTACCTTGACGTTGTTTTCGATCAGGTCCCAGAGCCTCTTGGTGATGCGGCCGTCGGCCTTGAGGCCGGCAGCCCGCTGGTAGACGCGGATAGCCGCTTCGGTGCCTTCGTTCAGAATGCCGTCGATGGGGCCGAGGTAGAGGCCCATCTCGGAGAGCGCCTTTTGAAGCTTGATGATGCGCTTACCCGACAGGCGGCGTTTCTTCGTCGGCTTGGCGGGATCGCCGGTAACGTCGCCGCTTGGCGCCGCCGCCGCCTCCAGCGCCGCTCCGGTGGTGCCGGCGGCGTCGCCTGTCGTCGCCGCCACGGCCATCACCGCCGCCACGGCGACGAGCGGACCGTAGATAGCCAAGGTTTTCGAATTCGATTGTCGGTATCGAGCCATGCCCGTTCCGCCGCCTCGCACAGCCCCCGGGTCGAAGTGTGGGCCGGTCGGCTTCTACTTACAAGATATAGTTTCCCGGCGCCACGATCGCACCTCCGTCGCCGGGGTTGCCTTGGACGGCGCGGTTCCGTAAACACGCATTCATGGCTGTTTACACTGAAGTCGGCGACGGCGACCTGATCGAGTTCCTGGCCGAATACGAGCTCGGCGAGGCGGTGTCGTGCAAGGGCATCGCCGAAGGTATCGAGAACTCCAACTTCGCGCTGACCACCGACACCGGCAATTACATCCTGACCCTTTACGAAAAGCGGGTGAACCCGGACGACCTGCCGTTCTTCCTGGGGCTCATGAACCACTTGGCTGCCGCCGGCATTCCCTGCCCGACCCCGATCCGCGGCCGCGACGGCGAGGCGCTCCGCGAGTTGTGCGGCCGCCCGGCCGCCGTCGTCACCTTCCTGGCCGGCATGTGGCCGAGGCGGATTCAGCCCGATCACTGCGCCGAGCTCGGACGGGTGATGGCCGACATGCACCTGGCCGGGAGCGAGTTCGAAATGTCGCGGCCGAACGACCTGTCGGTTGCAAGCTGGCGGCCTTTGCTGGAGCGTTCGGCGGCGCGCGCCGACGAGGTCCGGCCCGGCCTGGCCGGCGAGCTGTCGGGCGAGCTCGACCGGCTCGAGGCCGACTGGCCGCACGACCTGCCGTCCGGCGTCATCCACGCCGATCTTTTCCCCGACAACGTGTTCTTCCACCACGACCGCCTGTCCGGTCTGATCGATTTCTACTTCGCGTGCTCCGATTCGTTCGCCTACGACCTGGCGATCTGCCTTAACGCCTGGTGCTTCGAGCCCGACGGCAGCTTCAACATCACCAAGGCGCGGCGCTTGTTGACGGCGTATCGCAAGGTCCGGGAGTTCTCGGCGGCCGAACTCGAGGCCTTGCCGCTGCTGGCCCGCGGCAGCGCCATGCGCTTCCTGTTGACCCGTCTCTACGACTGGCTGTACACGCCCGCCGATGCCCTGGTCACCCGTAAGGATCCGCTCGAATACTACGAGAAGCTGCGCTTTCACTCGGGCGTCGGCGGTCCCGGCGAATACGGCCTCGACTGAGGCGGCGATGGCGGGCAGAAGCGAAATCGTCGAGATCTTCACTGACGGCGCGTGCAGCGGCAATCCCGGCCCCGGCGGCTGGGGAGTCGTGCTGCGTTGGCGCGGCCACGAGAAGGAGCTGTCGGGCGGCGAGCCCGAAACCACCAACAACCGCATGGAATTGACGGCGGCGATCGTCGGCTTGGAAGCGTTGACGCGCGACAGCCGCGCCGTCGTCACCACCGACAGCACCTATGTCCGCGACGGCATCACCCGATGGATCCACAATTGGAAGCGCAACGGTTGGAAAACGGCGGCCAAGAAGCCGGTCAAGAACGAGGACCTGTGGCGCCGTCTTGATGCGGCGCTCGAAGGCCACAACATCGAGTGGCAGTGGGTGAAGGGCCACGCCGGTCATCCGGAAAACGAACGGGCCGACCAACTGGCCCGGCAAGCGGCCGAGGAGGCGGCGGAGACGAGATAGCGGGAGGGCCGCCACCCCGGCCTTGGAAACTACATCAGTCCGAGGCCCCAGCGCATGCGGGACAAGACGGCGTTGGGATTTTCACGGCGCGGTTCGAATTCGCGGCCGGGGATTCGTGGGCTCAGAGGCTCGCCGAAACGGTCGTAAATCGCCAACTGGCCCGGCATCCAACGCGGACGGGTGATTCTGCGTAAAGATTTCATCATGTCCAATTCTCATCTATCTGAATTCGCGCTTGCAGGCTATTCTGTATGTTATTCAGGAATTTTGTGGATTTCAAAGGATCGATTCTCATATAATACATGAATAATTATTCATGTATTAGGAGGGTGCTTCATGGTCCACTTGCCGCCGATGGCGGCGCTCCGCGCCCTCGACGCCGCCGCCCGCCACCTCAGTTTCACGCGCGCCGCCACCGAGTTGAACGTGACCCAGAGCGCGGTCAGCCATCAGATCAAACACCTCGAGGATCTGTGGGCAGTGAAATTGTTCGAGCGGCTGCCGAGGAGAATCGAATTGACGTCGGCCGGTCGGGCTCTGGCGCCGGTGGCGGAGGAATTTTTTTCCCGCCTCGAACGCACGCTCGCCGATCTCGCCGAGACCGACGGGCACACCGCGTTGCAGATCCAGGTGCTGCCGTCTTTCGCCGTTAAGTGGCTGGTGCCGCGGCTGCAGGCGTTCCGGGACGCGCATCCCGATATCGACGTTTGGATTACCACGCGGATTGCCGAACATGTGCGGTTCGAGGGCGGCCGGCTCGACGGCGTTATCCACATGGGTACCGGCGAGTATCCGGGGTTGGCGGCAACCCACCTGATGGGCGACCAAGTGTTCCCTGTCTGCCGGCCTCGGTTTCTCAAGGAATGGGAGGTTCCCAAGGAGCCTGCCGACCTTTGCCGGTTGCCGTTGATGTTGCGTCAAGAAGAATACAGCGTGCCGACTTGGGAATCCTGGTTCGAGCGGGCCGGTGTGCCGGCGGAGGTTTATGCCAAGGCGCTTAGCGAGGGGACGCGGTTCCCGGATTCCAACATGGCGATCCAGGCTGCGTTCGAGGGGCTCGGCGTCGCCTTGGCGCGGCGCGCTTACGTCTGGGACGACCTCAAATCGGGGCGGCTGGTACGCCTGTTCAACGTCGAGTGCGCCGCTCAGTTCTCTTACTATCTGGTCTGCCCGAAAAACCGGGCCGAGCGCCCGGCCGTCGCCGCCTTCAGGGAGTGGCTGGTCGCCGAGGCCAAGCGCGCGGAAGCCGAGTACGACGACGGCCATCCGGAAAACGAACGGGCCGACCAACTGGCCCGGCAAGCGGCCGAACGGGCGGCGGCGGAATAGGAAAACGCGGCCGCGCTACGGACGGCGAGCGCGCCGCTCACGAAGCGCTGTCGCCGCCGGTGGCGTTGTCTTCGTCGGCCGAATCGGATGCCTGCGGTTGCTCGGATTCGAGGCCGAGCGCATTTAGGAAACGGCTGGTAGAGATGAGCCCGGCGTCATACAGGCACTTGGTGTTCTAGATAACGTATAACCGCATAGAGGCCAAGGAACAGAAAGAGAGCGACAAACAGAGTTACCTTCAGGAATGATGGATGCTCACGCTGCTTCGGCGGATACTCTGGCGCGCTCAAACCGGTAAGAGGATTGTTTCGGTTCAATTTGCCTGTTCCTTTCTGGCGCTCCCCCGTTGAGCAAACAACGAAAACCTCTTCGGATAGTGCTGGACGCCACCCAAATACACGCAGTCGCGGGTACACGCTTCTATATCTAATAACAATTATCCCAGTTTTCGTTTTATTCGACAAACGGAAGTTATTGGCCGTTAATATCGATAAAATAGATATAAATTACCCGTTGGCACCCACACTTAACCTATATGGATGCAGCCGAAGCAGGGAAAAACCGAGACTACTTGCGAGAGGTGCTCGGATACGAATGCGCAGTGGTAGAACAGTGGTGACTCCCCGATCTACCGGAATCTTCGATGGGTTGGTTTCTTAACTCTGCTCAAGTATTCGTCTTGGTTGCGATAACCCAACGCAGCCCTTTGAGAACGGATTCGAGAAATTCCTCGGCATGTTCCGTCGCATAGACCGCATAAACCGGCAATTCAAACGTAGGTGCCTTTTCGACGAGCCGAAGGCGGCCTTTCTCAACATGTCTGGAGACCGCACGTAGCGGGAAGTAGCCCGCTCCACCATAGTCGAGAAGGTAATTGAGCCCATGGGTGCCAAGGGCCAAATGCAAACGAGCGTTCGATTTTTTCGGAAAGTTCAGCGAGTGCCATGTTCGAAATTCGATCCCCCAATCGGTATACACATACTCACCATCCGATTCCGAATCGATACAATCCTCTGTTGTGACGAGAACGAGCGTTTCGGCGAACAGGCGTTCGATTTCCAGTCCCGGACGGCTCTGCGGCGTATACATTACCCCAACGTCGATCATTCCTTCGGCCAAACGCACCATCAGCCTGTCAGGTTGACCGTATTCCGCGCGCACACAGAGGCCAGGAATGTGTTTCTCCATCCACTTGAGCCAATTCAATAAGAGATGATCCCACAGGCTGGCTTGTCCTCCGACGGTCAGCAAAGCGGTGAAACCGCTTGGACCCGCGACCTGATGACAAGCCTGTTCCCAGACTTGGGTCATCGAAATCGCAAACCGTTGGAACTGTTCACCGGCCGGGGTGAGCGACGCGCCCAACTTGCTGCGCACGAACAATTGACGCCCAAGTTGTTGCTCAAGCGATTGGATACGGCAGCTTACCGTAGACTGCGATACATTGAGTCGCTTTGCCGCTCGTACAAAACTTCCCGTGTTCACGACCTCGACAAAGGTTCTGGCCAGATTGACATCCATCGACATGCTCGATTAGCGCTCTGATTGCCACGCGACAGTCAATTAATACCATCTATTTTTTAGATATCAAAAGCCGATAAAATCCGTTTGTCATATAGTAAGAATTCCGGCACCCTTCCTCGCGTAGCAAGGTGTTCTTTCATCACTGTTCCCTGCGTCTGTTTGTTCCCGGAAACAAATGCCTCCTGTGGGGGCGGTGGTTGCTCTGAGGCGAAGGAGAGAACCTTCTCGGATGAGGTTCTTGTTGCTGAGGAGAGGGGCCGCTCGCTTGATTTTCGTGGGCGGCCCCACCTTCTTCAACCCGTAAGGTGGGACGCGAAGTAGATGGAAACTTTCGAAACTCAGACAAACAAATTGCATGACCAAACCAAATTTTCTCAACATGTTTCGAGTTGGCCCGCCAACGAAATCGTCATGCGGGAGCTTGTCTTGACCGGTATGACGGACCAAGAGATTGCCGCGAGGTTCGGTGTAGCGGCCGGTGAAGTTGCCGTGCGGCGGGAAGCATTCGGTCTATAGCAGAATCTCTCCAAACACGTTCAATCGAGAACCGACATGGATACAGTCGAAAGCTCGAAGTTCCCAAAAGGGAAACCGAAATCAAGGGCACAAGATACTTTCATCGAGATCAGTGATCTTGGAGAGGGAGGATTCCGAGTCTGTTACCGGTACTGGACGATTCTTATGTGTGGACGAGTGGGGCCGTCTTTGAAGGAATTCGATCTGTTCGAGCTTCCTTCAAGGATAACTCCATATGTCTCCCTGGTCGACGTGCAGATGGAACCAACCGATTTCGTCTATCGCTTCTGGGGAGCCGGTCTTTCTAAGGAGTTGCATGTCGACCCCACAGGGAAATCGTTAAGCGAGCTGGAAACCGACGACTGGAAATTTCTTACGATGGCCCAATATTTGAGAGTCGTAGAGAATAGGAAACCGATCGCTCTCGAGCACGCCTTCGTCCCTGGAACAACCGAGCGCAAGAGCGAGATATTTCAAACACTCCTTCTTCCGCTGTCGACTGAGGGCTCGTCCGTCGACAACATCGTCTCATACACCAATTTGGATCAGAGCTTGGTTAGGTAATCACATCGGAGCGACCGACATTGCCGTTGGCGAAATGAAGGGTGAATTCACCGGCCGAATCCTGGCGTAGAGGTTTGAGGCGGTCAAGAATGATTGGCAGGACTCTCCGGGCGACGAGCGCTCTCGTATTGGTCTCGTCAGCGAACTCAGACGCAGCGTTCTAGGCACTCGAGAATGGCGGATTCGGGACTGGATCGTCGGCGGTGATTGGGTTCCCGAAAAGATCGCTCATGGGGAACTCGACGGAGAGGAGGCTGACTACCGGTGGGTTGCTTGTGACAGAGCTCCGTTGCTCGAAATGGAAAACGTTTTCGAATCCGTCATCGCCATTGACGAAAGAAACCGCACGATCCACATCCTCGTTTACAGGGATTCAGTGGACAAAATGGTACTCATGAAAAAGGTTTCCTCGGGATAAATACCTTCCTCGTCTTTAGGAGAAGCCATTCCCTGTCACGGGCGGACTCGCGATCACCGTCTTCCCCATGGCTGAGGTATCTCGACGAGCGAAAATCATAGACACAGTGCTGCCAACTCCTTGATAGCCGAGCGGAGTCGCAACGAAACGATCCGAGCGCAGAACCGTTGCCGGCGGAGTTCACAAAACCCTGTGCGACGGGCGAAGGTTACTGCTTCAACGTCGAATGCGCCGCTCAGTTCTCTTACTACCTGGTCAGTCCGAGCAACCGGGCCGAGCGCCCGGCCGTCGCCGCCTTCAGGGAGTGGCTGGTCGCCGAGGCCAAGCGCGCGGAAGCCGAGTACGACGACGGCTAACCGGAAAACGAACGGGCCGGTCGACCGGCCCGGCGGGCGGCCGAGCGGGCGGCGGCGGAATAGGGAAACGCGGCCGCGCTACGGATCGCGACCCTGCCGCTCACGAAGCGCTGTCGTCTTCGGCCGGTTCGGGGGCCGTGTCGGCTGCCGGCTCCTGTTCGGATTCGAGCCCGAGCGCTTCCTCGACGTTCTTGCGGTCGGTCTGGCGGCGGCCGCCCTCGACGAAGCGATCGCGGTGCCAGCGACGGTCCGGCCCGACGTAGGTCTCGCTTTTGATGAACTCGCGCGGCTGTTCGATGATCCGGACCAAGTGCTCGTAGATGGTCTTGGCCGAAACCGGCTGCGCCAGGAACTCGCTCATGCCGGCGTCGCGGGCCTTATAGACCTGGGACTGCTCGGTGTGGGGAGTAACCATGATGACCGGGACCTCCTGGTTGGGACTCGACTTGTCCCGGCGGATCTTGTTGAGTAGGGCGATGCCGTCGAACTTAGGTCCCCAGTCGATGAAGACGACGTCGGGATCGACGTTGCGGAAGGTGTCGAAGGCGTCCTCCGGGGTCGCCACCTCGTAAATCTTCTGGATGCCGAACTTGTGCAGCACCTCGCGGATGATGGTCCGCATGGTCGAATGCTTTTCGGCGATCAGGATCACCAGACTGCTGAGATCATAGGACGGAAGCTCGCCGGTACCATTTTGCATGCCGATTCTCCCACCCCGCAGGTTCCTTAGCACATTACGAACCGCAGTCTCAATGACCCTTGCGGCGGCCGCGGATTTGCATGGCTTCGGTCTCCAGTTCGGTGCGATGGCGCTCGATCAGGTCCTCGATGACCGAGGCGACGGTGTGCTTGCGGACCGGTTTCTTCGGCCGGCGGCCCTTTCTGGAAGCCTCGGCGACGTCGGCGATGTCGCGGGCCAACGCCGCGTCGCGCAGAATCTCGAGGGTATCGCGGCTGACGCGGATGGTGGTGACGACCTTGTCGTCGCCGGCGCCTTGCGCCGGACGTCCGGCCGCGCCTTTCTCGCTGTCCGCCGAAGGTTTCGCCAGCATCTGGACCACCCCTCTTCGAACGCTTTTCCGAATTCGATTCTCGGGGTAGGGGTGTCGAGTGGTCGATGACCTAGATCAAGTCGGGACGCGTGCCCGGACCGGCCGTTACGGCCAGCCGATCCAGTCGCTCGCCATCATCAAAAGGCCGAGCGCGACCAGGGCGGCGCCGACCACGGTCAGACGCATGGTCAGTTCGTGATAGGCCATGCGCGCCAACAACGGGCTTTCCAGCCTGTCCTTCAGGTAGAACAGGGCGAGGATGGCGCCGATGAGCGCGATGCCGACGAGGGCCATAATCATCGGAGTATTCCGGTAAACGGCTCCGGGCAGCGCGGAATCTAAAGTTCGCCGAGCATTTTTTCGGCGGAAGTGTCCTCGAAGGTGCCGGGCGGGTCGACGTGGAGGCTCTTGACGACGCCATCCTCGACGACCATCGAGAATCGCTGGCACCGCACGCCCATGCCACGCTCGGTGAGGTCGAGATCGAGCCCGACGGCCTTGGCGAAAAAGGCGCTGCCGTCGGCCACCATCAGGACCTTGTCACCGACGCCCTGGTCTTGTCCCCACGCCCCCATGACGAAGGCATCGTTGACCGACAGGCAGACGATGGCATCCACGCCTTTCGCCTTGATGGCATCGGCGTTGTCGACGAAGCCCGGCAGGTGCTGGGCCGAACAGGTCGGCGTGAAGGCGCCGGGCAGGCCGAAGACGGCGACCTTCTTGCCTTTGAAGATATCGTCGGTGGAAAGGCCGCTCGGGCCGTCCTGCGTCATCGTCGTCAGATCGACGGACGGGATGGTGTCGCCTACGCTGATGGTCATGTAATGGTCCCCCTTGGGTCTGATCAGTCGGTTATTCTTACAGATAGCGGCCCGCCGTCGGAATTCCAGTCATGGCCTGGCGGAGACGGCGGTGCCGCCAGCGGCCGTCGCCAGGGCGTCGAGCACGGCGTCCTCGCTCAACAGTTCCGGCAGCACGATGCCGTTCGGCGCCTGCGGGCCGTAGACGGCGTTGAAGGGAATGCCGTAGCGCTGGAAACCGGCCAGGTACATGGAGATTTCCTCGTCGGGGCGGGTCCAGTCGGCCTGCATGGCGACGACGCCGTCGGCGGACAGCCGCGTCAACACCTCGCCGCGCCCGAGCACCAGGCTCTTGTTGACCTGGCAGGTGATGCACCAATCGGCGGTGACGTCGACGAACACGGTCTTTCCGGCGGCGACGAGACCGGCGATGGCGACCTCGTCGAAGGCCGTCCACAGGCCCTTCAAGACCTTGGCTTCGGCCTCGGCGGCGGCGTTGCCGGGGCTGCCGGCGACCCAGCCCGGCGTCAGAAAGGCGAGAAGAATGAGGGCGCTCAGCGAGAACCCGGCGACGCCGCGGACCTCGGCCCGCGAACGCCTGAGCACGATGAAAACGATGACGACCAAGAGCAGGATAACGCCGATCGCCACCGCCGCCGTGAAGCCGGCGATGGCCGACAGCACGCTGATCAGCCACGCTCCAGTCGCCGCCAACGCGATGCCGAGCAGTTGGCGCAGCCGGATCATCCACGGGCCCGGCTTCGGCAACCGGGTGGCCAGCCGCGGGGCGGCGGCGACCAGCAGGTAGGGCAACGCCAGACCGAGACCGAGCACGGCGAAGACGGCGACAATCTCGGCGCCGCCGCGGGCCAGCGCGAAGCCGACCGCGGTGCCGAGGAAGGGTGCCGAGCACGGTGTCGCCAGCAAGGTGGCGAGAGCGCCGTGCAGGAAATGGGCGCCGAGGCCGTGCGCCGCCTCACCGCCGGCCACCGAGAACCAGGCCGGCAGGCGAATCCGGAAGAGTCCCCACAGGTTGCAGGCGAAAAACGTCACCAGCAGAGCCATGGCGGTCAGGAACCACGGGTGCTGGAACTGTATGCCCCAACCGACCGCGGCGCCGGCCTGCTTGAGGCCGATCAGGGCGGCGGCCAGGACCAGGAACGAGAACACGATGCCGGCGGCGGTGGCGACGAAACTCATCCGCACGTACCTGGTTTCGCCGCCGCCGTGACTGATCACGCCCAGCACCTTCAGCGACAACACCGGCAACACGCACGGCATCAGGTTGAGAATCAGGCCGCCGATCAAGGCCAGCCCGAGGATGGCAAGCAGACCCGGCGCCGGGCCGACAGCGCCGCCCGCAGCCACCGGCAGGCGCTTCTCGGCGGCGCGCTTGCCGTCGCTCAACGTGAACACCAGATCGCGACCGCCCAAATTCGGACCGAGCTCGTCCTCCAGTTGGTCGACTCCATAGACGACGACGTCCATGACGGCGCTGCGGCGGCCGTCGAACAGACGGACGACCGGCTTGGCGAAGGACAGTTCGGGCGGCCCCTCGATGAAGAGGTCGGGCGCCTTGAACGGCTCCGTCGAGCGCACCGCGACGCGTACGGCCGGCTTGCCGCCGAGGCGCGCCGCCGCCGCCGAAACCAGGCTGAGGCCGTGCGCCCGGCCGTCGCCGGGAACGGTGACGGCGAAGCGGCTGATCAAGTGGGCGAACCGGCTCGGTTTGGGCGGACCGGCCGGCAACGCAAGCGCCAGGTCGGCCTCGTAGGGAATGCAGACTTCGTCGCACGTCAGGTAGCGGATATTGGCCTTGAGGCCGACGCCGTCGGCCGCTCTCTCGGGAACGGCTTTCAACGGCAGGACAACCTCTTCCTTGTAGCCCAGGGTCTCCAGCCCGATCACCGAAAACCGCGTCGGGGTCGGCCACGACAGCGCCGCCGACTTCAGATTGGTCGAGCCGCTCCAATCGGGAATCGGCGGGAACCCGGCGTCGCCCGGCGAGCGCCAATAGATCTTCCAACCCGGCTTCAGGCGAAATTGTAGGCCGAAGACGATGGCTTCGCCGTTGCCGGCGGTCTCCGAGGCGGCGATCAGCCGTACCGCCGATTGCTCGGTTTCCACCCACGCCGAGGCCGCCGGTTCGGCCGGCCAGGCGGCGCCCGGCGTCAGCGCCGCCGCCGCGACGGCGACGGCGGCGAATAAGGACCTGGGAGCGGATTCATACAGCGGCATCGACGTCGCAATCTGCCTGTCGGGCGTTGAAACAGGGTATCCGGGCCCTATATAGCCGCCTTTTCCGGCTAATTCACGTCAAGAAGGCCAACTCACGGACTATTGACGCCGCGTGAAGGACGGGTTGGGGGGGCGCCGCTTTGCGGGCGGCTATCCGGTGTGGCATAATGGCCGGGTTCGGTTGCCGATACGCCGTCGGCAACATGCGTGAAAACCGGTGGAACCATGTCGTATCCGGATGACGATACGGAATACCTGGCCGGGCAGATGCTGATCGCCATGCCGGGCATGCAAGATCCGCGGTTCGCCAAGTCGGTCATCTATATGTGCGCGCACAGCGCCGACGGGGCGATGGGATTGGTCGTCAACCGCGAGATCGAGTCGCTGACGTTCCCGGACCTGCTGGAGCAACTCGAGATCGAACCGGGTGATTTGCACACACAGATCATGGTGCAATTCGGCGGGCCGGTCGAATCGGGACGCGGGTTCGTGCTGCATTCGCCCGATTACGTGCAGGACGTCACCATGGTCGTCGACGACGACGTCGCCCTGACCGCGACGGTCGATATTTTGAGAGCCATCGCCGACGGCGCCGGCCCCCAACACCGTATGCTGGCCTTGGGCTACGCCGGCTGGGGACCCGGCCAACTGGACGCCGAAATCAAGCGCAACGGCTGGCTGCATGTATCGGCCGATTCCGGTCTGGTGTTCGGCGCCGACCTCGATGGAAAATGGGAGCGCGCCATGCGCAAACTGGGCATCGACCCGAGAATGCTGTCGGACGAAGCCGGCCACGCCTGAAAACTCTCCCCGACCATGACCAAGAAAAAACCTCGGAAAAAGGGCGCTCGGTCGCCGGACCGGTTCATGACGGCGACGTTCGAACGCATGGAGGCCTGCGACGACGCCGAACAACTGAACGATCAGGTCCTGATCCCGTTTGCCGCCGCCCTGGAGGCGGTCTGCGAGGCGCGCGGATATCTGCTTAACATTTACGGCGAAAAGACTAATATCGTATTCACAAACGATCAGGACGCGGAAGCGATCTACCATTTGATCGAGAACTACCTGGATCGACGGGAAGCGGGCGACGGCTGAACGGTTTCCCGCACCTGAGCGCCAGGGGGGTGTGCCAGCAGAGAGAAGGGACGATCCGGTTCGGCGTTAGAGCGGGTCACGTTGATATGGAAGCGGCTGAGATCGGTGTTGCGGCCTGCCG
>CAYFMP010000002.1:0-24091 GCA_964344215.1 uncultured Thalassospiraceae bacterium
GCCAGGAGACCGGAGAGCGCGTCTCGGCGATTCCATATCAACGTGAACCGCTCTAGGAGGCGGCCCACGCCTCGCGGCGCGCTTCGCCGGACGCACCGACTTTCCCTTCGCATCTCTTGCTCGGTATGCTATAATCGGATCATTCGAGCGCGCGAGTACGGGGAGGGGCGGTGCGCTTGTTGAAATCCGTTTTTGGAAGATCTGTTGCGGCGGTCCTCGCTGTCGCCAGTACCGTGGCTTGCCAAACCGGAGGTGGCACGGCACCGGCCCTGTCGCTGGAGGAAGCGAAGAAGGTAACGACCGAGTTCAGCGGCGCCTTCACGCCGCCGCCGCGCTCGGTCAACGACCTACTCGCCGGTTTTCGCGACGTCGACCTGTCGGGGCGCAACTGCGCCTATTCCGTCCCGACCAGCGACGAGGACGTTCAGGCGATGATGGAGACCCTGCCGCCGCCGGTGTCCGGCAACGCGGGCCGCGTCGGCTACCTGGAGAACCTGGCCGGTCGCGAGTTCGAGATCGGCAACCACCCGCGCGCCGTCAAATTCATGAGGATGGCGGTCAACGCCGTGCCCGACCAGATCAGGGGCATGCGCGTCGTCATGGCGGCCCGGCTGGCGACCCTGCAGGCCTACGCCGGCGATTTCGAGGCGGCCGACGACGCCATCTCCGAGGCCGAGGGGATCGCCGCCGGTATCAGTTGGAGCCGCTGGGGCGGCGACGAGAACTCGATACACTCCTTCAACTACTTCCTCAACGAGGCCAAGGCCGCCGTCGCCCAATCGGAGGGTCAACTCGTCGAGGCCGAGGCCTACTACCGGCGTTCGCTCGACGCCGTCGCCAAGGTGCGGCGCGCTTCGTTCTTCACGCGCGGCGAATTCACCAAGATCGCCCTGGCCGAGAACCTGGCGCGCCAGGGCCGCCTGTTGGAGGCGGAGAACATGCTGCGCGACATCCTCAGGCCGCGGCTTTCCTATACGCCGCTCACTCAGATCGTCGCCAAGGGCGTGGCCCGGCTCAGCACCGTTCTCTACGAGCAGGGCCGCTACGCCGAAGCCGAGTCGCTGGCCGGAATTACCGTCCGTCTCTACGAGACCATGTGCGCCGCCCCGGAGAGCCTCAGCCTGGCCCTGGCCCGCGACGTTCTCGGCAAGGCTATGGTCGCGCAAGCGCGGTGGACCGACGCCATCGAAGTCTACGAGGCGGCCCGCGCCGCCATGGCCAAGGACGAGGCCTCGTTCAAGCGCCTGTTCGCCGGCAACCTCTATCGGTCGCTGGCGCTGCTGCGCGCCGGGCGCACGGCGGCAGCCGCCGCCGGCCTGCGGACCGCCCTCGAGCGCTCGCGACGGCGCTTGGGCGACAACCACTACAAGACAGCCGAGATCAGGGGGTTCATGGCCATGGCGCGGGTCGCCGAAGGGGACCGCGAAGGGGCGCTAGCCGACTTCGCCGCCGCCACCGGGAACCTCCTCGCCCGTTCGCGCGAAGCCGACGACGAGGAATCCTCCTACACCGCCCGCGATAAGCGCTTGGCGATCATTCTCGGCGCCTACGTCGGGCTGCTGGCCGACATCCGCGGCACGGCGCTGGCCGGCCGCGCCGGTGGCCTCGACATCGCCGAGGAGACCTTCCGCCTGGCCGAGGTCGCGCGCTCGCGCGCCGTTCAGCGCGCCCTGACGGCGAGCGGCGCGCGGGCGGCCCTGACCGATCCGGCGCTGGCCGAACTGGCGAGGCGTGAGCAGGACACCCAGAAACAGATCACAGCGCTTTACGGCACCCTGGCGCGGGAACTGTCGATGCTGGAGAGGAACCGCAGCATGCCGCGGATCAAGTCCGTCAAGGCCGCCATCGAACGGCTGCGCGGCGCCCGGACCGCCTTGCTGAAGGAAATCGAGACCCGCTTCCCCAGTTACGCCCAACTCATCGACCCGCAGCCGCTGACCGCCGCCCAGGCGCGTTCGGCCCTGCTCCCCGGCGAGGCGCTGATCTCGACCTACGTCGGCGACGACCGCACCTTCGTGTGGGTAATCCCGAAGCAGGGCGAAGTGGCGTTCAGCGCCGTCGACATCGGCCGCGAGGAACTGACCGACGTCGTGGCCGGTCTGCGCGCCGCGCTCGAGCCCAACGCGCGCGCACTCGGCGACATTCCGCCGTTCGACGTGGTCGCCGCCTACGATCTTTACGACAAGCTGCTGGCGCCGGTGCGGCCGAGCTGGCAGGACGCCGTCACCCTGCTCGTCGTCGCCCACGGCCCGCTCGGCTACCTGCCGATGTCGGTGTTGCCGACGAAGAGTGTGGCGCTCGGCAAGGAGCGCGAGCCGCTGTTCGCCAACTACCGCGACGTGCCGTGGCTGGCGCGCAGCCATGCTGTCGCCGTGCTGCCGTCGGTGGCGTCGCTGCGCACGCTCCGCGACCTGCCGCCCGGCAATCCGAAACGCAAGGCGTTCGCCGGTTTCGGCGACCCCTGGTTCAGCTCCGACCAGGCGGCCGCGGCGGCAGGCCAGCAACAGCAGGTCGCCCAGCTCCAGGCGCGCGGATTGCTGAAGACGCGCGGACTGCTGGTGACTCTGCGGGCCGCGCCCAAGACGCAACAAATGGACAGCGCTGAACTGGCCCGCCTGCCCAGGCTGCCGGAAACGGCCGACGAGGTCAGATCGATGGCGCTCGCCGTCGACGCCGACCTGACCAAGAGCGTCTTCGTCGGCAAGGCCGCCACCGAGGACCGGATCAAGTCGATGGACCTGTCCGGCTATAAGGTCCTGGCATTCGCCACGCACGGCCTGGTGCCGGGCGACCTCAACGGCCTGCGCCAGCCGGCCCTGGCGTTTACCTCGCCGAAGGTGGCCGGCGGCGAAGCCGACGGGCTGCTGACCATGGGCGAGATCCTCGGCCTCAAACTCGACGCCGACTGGGTGGTGCTGTCGGCCTGCAACACCGGTTCCGGCGAGGGGACCGGCGCCGAAGCGGTGTCGGGCCTGGGCCGGGCCTTCTTCTACGCCGGCACGCGGGCGCTGCTGGTCAGCAACTGGCCGGTCGAGACGACATCGGCGAAGGCGCTGACCACGGACCTGTTCCAGCGCCAGGCCGACGAGCCCGGGTTAACCCGCGCCGAAGCGCTGCGCCGGGCCATGCTCGGGCTGATCGACGGCCCCGGACGGGCCGACCCGGAGAGCGGCCGGACGGTCTATTCCTACGCCCATCCGCTGTTCTGGGCGCCGTTCTCGCTGATCGGAGACGGCGGCGGGGCCCGTCCCAACTCTTAAGTATCCGCAGCCGGCGCGATTCAACGGAGGTTCGCTTTGGGATTGAGAGAGATAAAACCTGTTTCAGCGATCCTGGCGTTATGGCTGATCGGCTGCAATACGACAGCAGACGGGAACAATGCACCGTCAGGGCTTTCCGCAACATGGGAACACGGTTTTCACATGCTACCCTCTTCGGCGACCAAATCGGGGAAGCCGGAGACGATTCGCTCTATCGGCGAGAATCCAGCGGACTGGGGGGAACGCGTTTCCCTGGAAGCGCTCAAGCCCGAAGTCAAGATTCCGGCCATCGTTTATTTGCATAGCTGCTCCGGGATCGGTGGAATGACCTATCAGTGGGCACAAGCTTTGGTGAAGTTCGGTGTCAGTTTCTTTGCTCCCGACAGTATGCGGCGACCGGGCCGCAGGCCGCTGTGTTACGATGCCGGAGCGCACCATTATCGCGACCGAATGCGTTTGGAGGAGGCCCGGTTTGCGGCTCGCGAGTTGGCGAAGCAGCGATGGATAGATGCAAAGCGTCTGATCCTTGTCGGATTCAGCGAGGGTGCGTGGGGTACGTACGGGGGGCCCGAATATACGGCTCAGATCCTGCTGGCGTCCGATTGCCGATACGCCTACGGATGGGTAAAGAAGTCCGAAGCACGTCCGCAACGGCCCGCCGCGCCGGACGACGTTGCGGTGTTGAACATCGTAGGCGCTCAGGATGACGACGGGTATGGCCGCGGATGCGTAATCACCGACGATGGTCGGGGTTCGCGTGTCGTCGTCCTTGAGGGCCGCGGGCACAGGGTCTATCCCGACGACGAGGCCCTAAGCGCGGTTGCGGCGTTCTTGCGAACCTGCTGCAACATCGATCCGATTAGGTAACGACCGCAATATACGGTGCCTGTCCGCATTGGCGGCAGCCAGCGCCGGGCCGGCAGTTGACGCATCAAGTGCGACTAGCGCTTCGGCCTGAGCAAGTGGTGGTGGTCGGCGGCATAGAGCCGGCTGTCTTCGAAGTCTTCGGCGCCGAGCACCCGGCCGACCAGGATCAGCGCCGTCCGCGTCAGTCCGGCCGCCTTCACACGGTCGCGGATGTCGGCCAGCGTTCCCTTGAGGATCATCTGGTCCGGCCAGCTGACCCGGTAGGCGACGACGACCGGGCAGTCGGCGCCGTAATGCGGCACGAGATCACGGACGACGGGGCCCAGGTTGTTGACCGAGAGGTGGATGGCCAGAGTGGCGCCGCTGCGGCCCAGCGTTTGCAAGCCCTCGCCCTCGGGCATGGCCGAGCTGCGGACCGCGGTGCGGGTCAGGATCACCGTCTGGCTGACCTCGGGCAGCGTCAACTCGGCGCCGATGGCGGCGGCGGCGGCCGCGTAGGCCGGCACGCCCGGCGTCACGTCGTAGGCGATGCCGAGCTTATCCAAGCGCCGCATCTGTTCGGCGATGGCGCCGTAGAGCGTCGGATCGCCGGAATGCACCCGGGCGACGTCGTCGCCTTCCCGATCGGCGGTTTCCATCTCGGCCATGATCTCGTCGAGATGGAGCGTTGCGGTGTCGATGACGCGCGCGCCTTCGGGCGCCTCGGCGACGACCTCGGCCGGCACCAGCGAGCCGGCGTAAAGGACGACCGGCGAGCGGCGGATCAATTCGAGCCCGCGCACCGTGATCAGGTCGGGCGCGCCCGGCCCGGCGCCGATGAAGTGGACGGTCATCGTCCTTTCGCTCCGGTCCTGTCCGCCTTCATCTTGCTTGCGTAGCCGCGCGGCGTGTAGACCCACCGCCTCATACCGCGCGCGATGGTGCGGGTTTGCGAGTTGCCGACGACGATCATGGTCAGCATGTCGGCCCTGTCCGGCGAAAGTTCCTGGAGCCCGATGACCTCGATCGTCTCCTCGGCACGGCCGACGTTGCGGGCCAGGACGACAGGCGTTTCGGGGCCGCGACTCCCGAGCAGGGTATCGCGGGCCGCTTCCAGCTGATGGCGGCGGCGTTTCGAGACCGGGTTGTAGAAGGCGACCACGAAATCGCCGGCGGCGGCGGCCCCAAGGCGGCGTTCGATCTCTTCCCACGGTGTCAGCAGGTCGGACAAGGAAATGGCGCAGAAGTCGTGGCCCAGCGGCGCGCCGATGCGGGCGGCGGCCGCCTGCATGGCCGAGACGCCGGGTTCGACGACGATGTCCAAGCGGTTCCAGGCGGCGGCGTCTTCGCGCTCCAGGAGTTCGA
This sequence comes from uncultured Thalassospiraceae bacterium, assembly GCA_964344215.1. Classification (GTDB taxonomy): domain Bacteria; phylum Pseudomonadota; class Alphaproteobacteria; order Rhodospirillales; family Casp-alpha2; genus CAYFMP01. The sequence goes on from CAYFMP010000002.1 coordinate 5,472, forward strand.
AGACCAGCGCCGCCAGCGCGTAGATGCCGGCATCGCCGGAGCTGACCAGGGCGACCTGACGGCCCTCGGCGGCCAGGTCGAGGGCGAGGCGAACGCGGTCCTCCTCGGCCGACAGCGGCGATTGGTGGCGCTCCTTGCCGGCGATAACGTCGCCGACGAGGTCGAGATAGAGACCGTAGCCGACCACGTCGGTGGCGGCGCCGAGCGCCCGTGTCGCCCGTGGCGTCCGCCAGCCGGCCGGTCCCGGGCCGATGCCGACGACCGAGAGGTGTCCGCGGGCGCGACCGACAAGGGCCGGGTCGAGATCGAACGGGGCGCGTCCCACAGCGCAGGTCGTTCGCTTGCCGACCTTCTTTTCGATCGCCAGACCGCCGTCGTCGCCGATCGCGGCCAGCGCCGCGCCCTCGGCCACCCCGTGACAGCCGACTTCGCCGAAGACGGTGTTTGAAGGGTTGGCCAGGCGCGGCGTCTCGGCTTCGAGCCGGGTGACCGGGAAGAACCGCGCCGGCGCGTCCAGATGGGTCGCCACGGCGTGAACGGCCGGCTCGTCCTCCTTCAAATCGAGGGAGACGACGCAGGCCACCGCGTCGGCCGCCAAACCGCCTTCCGATAACGCCTGTTCCGCTAGCGAAACGAGTTCTTCCGGGGCCGCGCCGCGTTCGCAACCGACACCCACGGCCAGCACCGGCGGGTGCAGGACCAGCGTCCGGCCGTCGGCTTCGGCGGCGCGCGCCGTAATCAGGACGCGAAATTCGCCGACATCGCCGAAAACGGCGTCGCCCTCGGTCAACCAGGCGGCGTCGCCGGCCTCGACCTCGAGCTCGACCGGCTGGCCGGCCAGCAACGCCGCCGTCACCGGCTTGGCCATCTCCGGGTTGGCCACCCGCCAGCCCGGCGGCGGCTCGTCGAGGGCCAGGCCGAACGCCACGTCGCCGGCCGTCGTCACCGCGGCGCGACCGCCACAGGCCTCGGCAACGTATGCGGCCAGCCGATTGGCGCCGCCGTGGCCGCCGAGCAGGGGAACGACGCTGGCGCCGTCTTCCGAGACCGAGAGCACGGGCGGCTCGTCGCGCTTGTCGGAAAGCACCGCCGCCAGGGAGCGGATGACGATGCCGGCCGCACAGACGGCGATTATCGGACGCCCGCCGACGAACAACTCGCGCAGGTGGGCGGCGGTGTCGGCGAATTGAATGTCGGCGCCGTCGGCCCGGCCTTGCAGGCCGTGTACTTGCGCGCCAGGCAGGGCGGATTGCAGGCGGCGGGCGAGGTCGAGGCCACGCCGCGTCAGCGCGACAAAGGCGACGCCGGCCGCTGGCTTCGCCGCGTTCATCGGCCGGCCTCGTCGGCGCCGTGGCGGATCAGCACCATGGAGAAATAGGGGGCGTTGTCGGTGCCGGCCTCGGCCAGCGGCAGCACACGCTGGTCCGCCATGCTGGCGTGCTCGACGTAACGGGCGCCGTCCTCGAGGCCGAGGCGCCTGACCACGCGGCGCACCTTGTCGAGGTGGCGGCCGACCTTCATGACGGCGACCGCCTCGCTTGCCGAAATGCGCGCCTCCAGCTCGCCTTCGGGAAGCGGCGCCGGCACCACGCTCAACACCTGGGTGCGCGACACCAAGGGGACGGCGGCCGCCGCCGCGCAGGCGCCGAGCGACGATACGCCGGGCACCACGCAGACTTCGAAATCGTCGGCCAGGCGGGCGAAGATGTACATGAACGAGCCGTAGAGGAAGGGATCGCCCTCGCACAGGACGGCGACATCGCGGTCCGCAATCAGGTGTTCGGCGATCTCGGCGGCATAGCGGTCGTAAACGTCGTGGGCCGGGAACCGTCCGGCCACCATCGGCGTCCGAATGGCGATCTCGATGCGGCCTTCGGGGATGTGTGGAGCGGCGATGGCGCGGGCCAGGCTGTCGCCGGTCTCCGGGGCCGGATAGGCGACGACCGGGGCTTCTTTCAGGATGCGCGCCGCCTTCAGGGTCAGCAACTCCGGGTCGCCGGGGCCGACGCCTAAGCCGAACAGGGTGCCGCTCATGGCTTCACCGCCCTGACCTGCAGTACCTCCATGAAGGGGCGGAGCGCACTCAGTTTGCCGACCGGATCGGAGCGGGCGATCGCGAGCCGCGTCACTTCACTGCCGGTCTCGTCCCGGAACGCCAGCAGCGCCCGCTGCGCCTCCAGCGTCACCGCGTTGGCGACCAGCCGGCCGCCGCCCGGCACGGCGTCCCAGCACGCCGCCAGCACGTCGGGCCGCGATACCCCGCCGCCGACGAAGACGGCGTCGGGCGCGTGTTCGATCCGCCCGAGGGCCTCGGGCGCCTCGCCGTCGACGACGATCAGGCCGGGCACGCCGAGATTGGCGGCATTGCGCACCGCCGTTGCCGCCCGCTCGGGATCGCGCTCGACGGCGACGGCCTTGGCCGTCGGCTCGGCCCGCATCCACTCGATGGCGACGGCACCGCTGCCGGCGCCGACGTCCCACAGCACTTCGCCCGGCATCGGCGCCAACGCCGCGATAGTGGCGGCCCGCACTTCGCGCTTGGTGATCTGACCGTCGTGCTCGTAGGCCGCCTCCGGCAGCCCCGGCGCCCGCGACCAGAAAACCGCGCCGTCGCCGGCCCGGCATTCGACGGCGACGGTGTTGAGGTCGGCGAAGGACTTTTCCGTCAGCCGGGCGGCGCTGGTTTCGATGCGGTTCTCGTCCGGCCCGCCCATATGCTCGAGCACCGTCATCGGGCTGTCTGCGTAATCGCGCTCGACCAGCAGTCGCGCCAGTTCGGCCGGCGATCCGCCGTCGCGGCTCAAAACCAACAGCCGGACTCCGGGTGCGATATGCCGGTTGACCGCTTCGACCGGGCGTCCGTGAATGGTCAGGCAGCGTACGTCGGGCAGTGACCAGCCCATGCGGGCGGCGGCCAGGCTGAAAGCGCCGGGGGCCGGCATCACCTCCTGGGCCTCGATGCCGAAGCGCCGGGCCAGGGTGGCGCCGACCCCGAAGTTCATGGGATCGCCCGAAGCCAGCACGACGACGCGCTTTCCTTCGTGTGCCTGGATGGCGTCGACACCGTGGCCGAAATCCTTGCCCCAGGCGACCTTCAGCGCCTCGCCGCCTTCGACCTTGGCGAGGTGGCGTTGGCCGCCGATCAGCACGTCCGCTTCGTCGATCGCCTGGCGCGCCCGCCGGCCTAAGCTGTCGAGGCCGTCCTCGCCGATGCCGACGATGGTCAGCCAGCGGTTCACGGCGCGTCCCCGGTGAGCGCGTTGACGGCGGCGGCGGCCAGCGCGCTGCCGCCGCGGCGGCCGCGGAGCGTTATGTAGGGCACCGCGCCGGCATTGGCGATCAGGGCGTCCTTCGATTCGGCGGCGCCGACGAAGCCGACCGCGAAGCCGAGCACCAGGGCCGGCGGCTCGACGCCCTCGGCCAGCAGTTCCAAGAGCCGGAACAGGGCCGTCGGCGCGTTGCCGATGGCGACGACGGCGCCGCCCAAGTGCGGGTGCCATAGCTCGAGGGCGGCGGCCGAACGGGTGGTGCCGAGCTGCTCGGCCAGTTCGGGCACCGCCGCTTCGTTGAGCGTGCACAGGACCGGGTTGGCGGCCGGTAGGCGGGTCCGCGTGATGCCGGCCGCCACCATCTCGGCATCGACCAGCACCGGGGCGCCACCTTCGAGCGCCCGGCGGCCGGCTTCGGCGGCGTCTTCCGAGAAAGCCAGGTCGTCGGCGACGTCGGGCATGCCGCAGGCGTGGATGAGGCGAACGGCGATCGGCTCGATGTCGGCCGGCAGCCGCGTCAGGTCGGCGGCCGAGCGCACCTCGGCGAACGAACGGCGGTAAATCTGCTGGGGATCGCGAATATAGTCGAACATGCCGCCGGCCCCGCCTTCCGCCTCTTCAACCCCCGTCGCCATGGTCGTGATCATGGCCGTGGCCGTGATGGTGGTGGTGATGGCCGTGGTCGTCGGCGCCGTGGCCGTCGGTGCCGATACCGACGACATGGTGATGGTGGCCGACCTGCGGCGCGCCCTGGTCGGCCTCGTAGCCGATGATCTGTTCGCGGTACTTGCAGAGCTGGCAATTCATCTTGTTGTCGCCGCTCAGTACTTCGTTGACGCGCTCGACGAAGACATCGATCAGCAGTTGGTGGTCGTTGAGGTAGCCGGCCTTGACGAACTCGATGTCCGGGTGGGCGGCGGCGGCCTCGTCGGCCCAGGCGTAGATGCGCCTGACCAGGATGCCGGTGAACAGGAAGTAGGGAAAGACGACGATCCGCGAATAACCGAGCCTGGCGGCGTGGGCGAGGCCCGCGTCGACCAGCGGCGAGGCGACGCCCGAATAGCTGACCTCGGCCCAGCCGAACCCCATGCCCTCCCACAGCATGCGGGCGACCTTGGAGACGTTGGAGTTGGCGTCGGGGTCGCGGGTGCCGCGGCCGACAACCATCAGCAGCGTGTCTTCCCTGGCAACGCCGTCGCCGGCTTCCGCGAGGGCCGCTTCGATGCGTTGCTGTGCTGCCTGCAGCAACTTCCAGTCGATCGCCAGTTCACGCCCGAACAGGACTTCGATGTCGGGGTGCTCGGCGGCAAACGCATTGACCTCGGACGGCAGGTCGTTCTTGACGTGGCCGGCCGCGAACAGCATGCCGGGCACGCAGATGATCCGCCTGGCGCCGCGCCCGGCCAGCTTGTCGAGGCCGGTGCGAATGATCGGCGTGGCAAATTCCAGGAAGCCGCTCTCGACGTCGTAGTCGGGAAGACGTTTCCTGAGGTGGCCGGAAAGCTGGTTGAATTCGTCGATGGCGGCGTCATCGCGGCTGCCGTGGCCGCAGATCATCACGGCGGTATGCTCTGTCATCGCTTGGTCCTTGCCTTCGAGCGTTTCAGATCGTGGCCGGGCCGCCTGGTCATTGCCTCCGGGCGGCGGTGTCGGCGAACCGACCTTACGCCCTTTTCTTCGAGCGGAAAAGCGCTAGTTCCGGGCGGCTTCGTGGGGTCTGGACCGGACCTGTCGTTTCTGCCAGTTTGCCCTGAGACGCACCCACTCCGGAGCGACAGCCCGTGAACCAGACCGCCGCCTCGATCACCGCCGACAATGCGCTCAGCAAGAGCCAGCGCCGCGCCGTCCTGACCGCGCTGTTCACCACCTCGTTCGCGTTCGGCCTCGCCTTCGGCGGTCTGGCGCCGCTGATCGCGCTGACCCTGGAAGCGCGCGGCGTCGATGCCGTGGTCATCGGCTGGAACTCGGCGATGTCGTCCGTGGGTGTCGTCTGCGGCACGCAGCTAGTGCCGATCTTGATCAGGCGGCTGGGGCCGGCGAACGCGTACTTCGCCGGCATGGGCCTGACGCTGGTCGCCCTGGCGGCGCTGCCGTTTCTCGACTCGCTGGCCGCCTGGTTCGTGCTCAGGTTCCTGATCGGGATCGGCATTGCCGCCCCCTGGGTGATCTCCGAGACCTGGATCAACATCGCCACCGAGAAGCGCACCCGCGGTCGGGTGATGGCGATTTACGTGTCGCTGCTGGCGGCCGGCCCCGCCGTACTGACCGTGGTCGGTACCGAAGGGGCGACTCCGTTCTACTGGTGTACGGCGGTGTTCGTCGTCTGCATCCTCCCCATCGTCGGCGTGCGCAAGCTGGCGCCGACGCTCGATTTTCCGGAACACGCCCGGCTCCGGCTGCTGGCGATGGCGGCGCCGAGCATCTTCGGGGCAGCGCTGCTGGCCGGTTTCTACGATTCGGCGCTGTTCAGCTTCTTGCCCATTTACGGCCTGTGGTCGGGGCTTACCGAAGAGTACGCCATCACCCTTTTGACGCTGTTCGTCGTCGGCAACATCGTCGTCCAGATTCCGATCGGCTGGCTGGCCGACCGCGTCAACCGGCGCGCCGTGCTCATCGGGTGCGGCGTGGTCGCCGTGATCGGGCCGGTTCTGGTGCCGCTGATGATCGGCAGCCCGCTGCCGCTGGCCGTCGTCCTGCTGATCTGGGGCGGCGGCGCGTGGAGCGTCTACGGGGTGGCGCTGGCCATGCTCGGCGACCGTTTCCGGGGCGGCGAACTGGCCGCCGCCAACGCCGCCTTCGTCATGGCATTCGAACTCGCCAACATCGGCGGCCCGCCGCTGGCCGGCTTCGCTATCGAGCTGTGGCGGCCGAACGGCCTGATGGTGATGTTGGGCGTGGTGGCGTTGGTGTTCGTCGTGCTGACGGCGGGCCGCGGCCTGATTCGGCGGTAGGCCCGCTCGGTAGCTATTCGGCGGCGTCGGTGCGGGTCGGCGGCAGCGTCTCGGCCTTGGCCAGAAAGACCTGGGCCTCCTCCTCGCGCCCCAGCGCGATCAACGTGGAGGCGTAGTTCTTCAGTCCCGTCACCAGGCTGGGGTGGCCCGGATCGAAGTTCTTTTCCTTGATGTCCAACGCCCGCCTGAGGAGCGGCTCGGCCGCCTCCAGGTTGCCCTGGCGTTTATACAAGAGGGCCAGGTTGTTGAGATCGGTGGCGACGCCGGGGTGGTCGATCCCCAACGTCTGCTCGTCGATGGCCAGCGAGCGCTTGTACAGGGGCTCGGCCGCCTCGTAGTGGCCCAGCGAATAGTGCAGCAGGGCCAGGTTGTTGAGCCCGGAGGCAACGTCCGGGTGGTTGCGGCCGAGGGTGCGCTGCAGGATTTCCAAGGAACGCTCGAAAGACGCGATGGCGGTCTGGTGCTCGCCGGCCTGATAGCACGCGGTGCCGTGCTTGTTGAGATATTTGGCGTGCAGCTCCTCCTCCGCCGGCGGCAGCGCCTGGATCGCCTGTCCGTAGAGCTCGGCCGCCGCGACCGGCTGCATTCCGGCCAGCTTCAGATCGCCGGCGACGACACGGGCGCGGCAGGCGGCCATCAGATGCCGGGTCGCCTGGTTGCGCTTCTCGAGGCCGTCGTGGCTCTCGCTGTCGCCGATCCGAACCAGCAGGTCCGAGGCACGCTCGAAGCGGCCGGCATCGAGTGCATCGCGGGCTTCCTCGACGGCCGCTTCGAGGTCGGTGGCGGCCGGCGCCAGGTCACGCAGCGTTTCGCGCATCTCCTTGAACTGACCGGCAAACTCGCGCATGCGGGCGTCGACCTCGGTGGCCGGCAGCTCCTTGCCCTCGAGGATCTCCTGATAGGCTTTGAAGGCGGGGTTTTCCGGGGTCGGTTCGACGGTACCCTTGGGCGGCGCGATCAGTGGCGTCTCGCCACTCGTTTCGGGCGCGGGCGGCGGCGGGCGGCGGCGGAAGGAAAGCCCGATAAGGGTGCCGGCGGCGGCCGCGACAACGGCAACCAGCGCGAAAATCGCCCATTCGGGCAGGCTGTGGATGAATTGGGTCAGGTTGTCCATGACCGCTCCGAAGGCGCCCCCGTTCCGGCCGCCGGCGCTTGCCGCAGGCTTGGCGCCGGCGGCCTCCGCATGGCGGACCATGCCTATTGGTACACCAGAAGCGCCTTGAAAATACAGTGATTTCAACAGTTCCGCCGGTCCCGGATCGGCCGTCCCGGACTTCCATTTCTGTTGCGCACGGCGGCCCGGACCGCCATTCTCTGGCCTATGTTCACCTTCGGCTTGGTTGAGGGCAAAGAGGGTTTCGATCCCCTGATCCTGCTGCTGCTCGCCTTGGTTCTCGATGCCGCGGTCGGCGAACCGAAGTTCCTGTTTCGCGCCTTCAAACACCCCATCGAGGCGATCGGCGCCGTCGTCGGCTTTCTCGACCACAGGCTGAACCGCGACAAACGGAGCGAGATGGATCGTGCCGTGCGCGGCGCCCTCGCTACCCTGTTCGTGGTCGGGCTGGTCGGCGTGATCGGCGTCGGCGTCGCCTGGCTCAGTTTCGCCCATGCCTGGGGGTGGATCGTCGAGTTGTTACTGATCGTCTCGTTGATCGCCGGACGCGGGCTCTACGACCACGTCCGCGCCGTCGCCCGCGGCCTGGATGCGGGCCTCGAATCGGGGCGCGAAGCGGTTTCCCACATCGTCGGCCGCGACCCGACAACCCTCGATTCGCACGGTGTCGCCCGCGCCGCTATAGAGTCTGCGGCCGAGAACTACTGCGACGGCGTCGTCGCCCCGGTCTTCTGGTACGTGCTGTTCGGGTTTCCGGGACTGGCCGTCTACAAGGCGGTCAACACCATGGATTCGATGATCGGCCACCGCACCGCCCGCCACCGCGCCTTCGGTATGACGGCGGCCCGCCTCGACGACGTCCTCAACCTCATTCCGGCCCGCCTGTCGGGCCTGTTCGTCGTCTTTGCCGCCGCCTTCGCGCCGACCGCCAACCCGGCTCGGGCCTGGAAAGCGATGCTGCGCGATGCCGCCAATCACACTTCGCCCAACGCCGGTTGGCCGGAGGCCGCCATGGCCGGCGCTCTCGGTCTCGCCCTGGCCGGGCCCAGGCGCTATGGCGGACAGGTGCTCGAGGCGGCGTGGATGGGCGACGGGCGATCGCAAGCGACGACACGCGACATTCGCCGGGCGCTCTATGTCTACGCTGTGGCGGCGCTGATCAACGCCGTCTGGGTCGCCGCCATCGCCGTCATCCGCTTCAACCTCGGCGGCTGACGGCGACCTCCCACAAGGCGTCGAGATCGAGGTGCGCTTCCAAGTGGGCGGCCAGCCTATCCAGCGTCTCTTCGACGGCCTGTTCGTAGGCGAACGCGGCGGCGGCGCCGTCGCGTACCCGGCCCAGGAAAGCGCGGCGGAACCCGTCGGAAGCGAATATGCCGTGAAGGTAGCTGCCCATGACGCGGCCGTCGGCCGAGCGCGCCCCTTCCGGACGCGCACCCTCGAGCTCCAGCCACGGCCGTTGGCAATCGGGACCGGCCGTCTCGCCCATGTGCATCTCGTAGCCGCTGACCGCTTCGCCGGACGGGGTTTCCGTGCCGGCCGTCTGGCGCAACGCCTTGCTCTCGGTGATCACCGTCTCGACGTCGAGCAACCCGAGTGCGTCCGTTTGCCCGGGCCGGCCCTCGATTCCCTGCGGGTCGGCGACGCGGCGCCCGAGCATCTGATAGCCGCCGCAAAGACCGACGACGAGGCCGCCGCGGCGATGATGGGCGTGGATGTCGACCTCCCAGCCCTGCGCCCTGATCTCGGCCAGATCGACCAGCGTCGCCTTCGAGCCGGGAATGATGACGACGTCGGCGTCGCCGGGCAGCGCCCGGCCCGGCTCGACGATGTCGAGGGCGACGCCGGGTTCGGCCGACAACGGGTCGAGGTCGTCGAAATTGGCGATGCGCGACAGCCTGGGCACGGCGATGCGGACCGTCTCGCCGCTACCGCCGCCGCCGACGGCCCGGCTGTCCAGGGACATGGCGTCCTCCTGCGGCAGCAGCCTTGCGTCCGGGAAATGCGGCACGACGCCGAAGCAATGAAATCCCGTTCGCGCCGAGACGGCGGCGACGCCGTCGTCGAACAGCGACGGATCGCCTCTGAACTTGTTGACGATGTAGCCCCGCGTCAGCATTCGCTCGGCCTCGCTCATCAGGCCGTGGGTCCCGACCAGGCTGGCGATGACGCCGCCGCGTTCGATGTCGGCGACCAGCACGACCGGCACGGCGGCCGCTTCGGCGAACCCCATGTTGGCGATGTCACCGGCCCGCAGGTTGACTTCGGCCGGGCTGCCGGCGCCCTCGACAAGAACCAAATCGGCGCCGTCCGACACCGCCTCGAAGCTCTCCAGCACACGGGGAAGCAGGGCCGCCTTCAAATCGGTGTAGGCGCGCGCCGTGGCGGTCGTCTCGACCCGGCCGCACACCACGACTTGGGCGCCGGTATCCGATTGCGGTTTCAACAACACCGGGTTCATGTGGACGCTGAGCGGCACTCCGGCAGCGCGCGCCTGTAAGGCCTGAGCGCGGCCGATCTCGCCGCCGTCTGCGGTGACGGCGGCGTTGTTCGACATGTTCTGCGGCTTGAACGGCATTACCCGACGGCCGCGTCTCATGTAGGCCCGGCACAAGCCGGCCACCAGCAAAGACTTGCCGACGTCGGAGCCGGTGCCCTGCACCATCAGGGCGGCAACGGACGGGGCCGCCGCCGGCACCTTCAGAACTCCACGCCGACCTGTGCCTTGATGCCGGACCGGAACGGGTGCTTGAGCTGGGCCATCTCGGTGACCAGGTCGGCCGCCTCGATCAGTTCGTCCTTGGCGTTGCGTCCGGTGACGACGACGTGCAGGCCGGTGGGGCGGGCGGCGAGGACTCGGAGAACCTCGTCGAGGTCGAGGTTGCCGTAGCGCAGCACGATGTTGAGTTCGTCGAGGATGACCATCTTGTAGCTGGGATCGGCGATCATCTCCTTCGAGGCCTCCCAGGCGGCCTCGGCGGCGGCGATGTCGCGCTCGCGGTCCTGGGTCTCCCAGCTGAAGCCCTCGCCCATCGCCTTGATGGTGACGAGGTCGGGAAACTTGGCGAGCACGTCGCGCTCGCCGGTCTCCCACACCCCCTTGACGAACTGCACGATGCCGACCCGCATGCCGTGGCCGATGGCGCGCATGGCCAGGCCTATGGCGGCGGTCGACTTGCCCTTGCCCTTGCCGGTATGGACGATAAGCAAGCCCTTCTCGATGGTCTTGGTGGCGAGGATCTTGTCGCGGGCCGCCTTCTTCTTGGCCATCTTCTCGTTGTGGCGGCGGTTGAGTTGTTCCTCGTCGGCGCTGGTCATGGCGGCGGCCTCATCTGGTGACGGACGGTCTGATATCCTAGAACTTTCGCGCCGCCGGGAAACGGTTTTTCTGGTCTTCGCAGCCGCCTGCGAGGACATGCCGGAACCGCCAACCCACCCTCACGGCCTGGCGCTGCGCAGGTTCATGTAGGTCCCGGCGAAGACGACCGCGGCACCGCCCAGCACCCAGAAATCGAGCGCCTCGCCGTAGGCCAGGAAGCCGACCACGGCGATCAGCGGCAGGCGCAGGAAATCCAACGGCACGACGACGGTGGCCTCGGCCAGCATGAAGGCGCGGGTCATGCAGTAGTGCGCGCTCAGCGCGGTGACGCCGACGGCGCCGATCCACGGCCACACGGCCATCGACGGCCACGCCCAGTCGCCGAGCGCCGGAACCAGGGCGAGCGGCAGCTGCACGACGGTCATGTAGAAAAGGATGGCCAAGGGCGTGTCGGTGGCCGACAGCTTCTTGGTGATGGTGTGCGAGGTGGCGTAGCCGACGGCGCCGGCCAGCACGGCGAGCGAGGCTGTGCTGACGATGGCGAGGCCGGGGCGCAGGATGACCAGGATACCGGCGAAGCCGAGCACGATAGCGAGGACGCGGCCGCCGCTCAGGCGCTCGCCCAGGAACAGCGTCGCCAGGATCGCCGTCCAGATCGGCACCGTGAACTCGATGGCGAAGACCTCGGCCAGGGGAATCAGGGCGATGCCGTAGAACCAGCCGTACTGGCCGCCGAAATGGGCGACGTTGCGGACGATTTGCAGGCCCAAGCGCCGTGTACGGGCCTGCCACCAGCCGGCCCGGGCCAGCAGTGCCGAAATGACGACGAGCCCAACGACGCTCCTGAAGAACAGAATCTGGAAGGTCGACAACTCGGCCGACGCCTCACGGCCGCCCAGCGCCATGGCCATGAACGAGACGAGCGTGCCGACCATCCACAGCGCGGCGCGGATGGCGGGAGCGGAGCCACCCACGCTCACGCCTGCCGCCTGTCCGAGGGCACGGGCGCGCCGGCCAGCTCCGTCAACAGGGCGCGGGTATGGTTGAGCCGTGGCCGCCACAGTTCGCGGGCCTGCGCCTCGAGCAATCGCTCGGCGATTTCCTTCAAGGCGGTCGGGTTGTGTTCGGCGATGAAGTCGCGCACGGTTTCGTCGTCGATGTAGGCCTCGAAGACGGCGTCGAAGTGATGGTCCTTGACGCAGTGCGCGGTGGCTTGGAAGGCGAACAGGTAATCGACCGTCGCCGCCATCTCGAAGGCGCCCTTGTAGCCGTGGCGCATGACACCCTCGATCCACTTCGGATTGACGGCGCGGGCCCGGACGATGCGGCCGATCTCGTCCTCGAGCGTGCGGATTCTCGGGCTTTCGGGCCTGGAGTGGTCGTTGTGGTAGACCGCCGGCTGGACCCCGGACAAGTGGCGGACGGCCGCCGTGATGCCGCCCTCGAACTGATAGTAATCGTCCGAATCGAGGAGGTCGTGCTCGCGGTTGTCCTGGTTGTGGAGGACCGCTTCGGTCGATTTCAGGCGAGTCTCGAACAGGCTGTGCCGGGCCGCCCCTTCTGATCCCGCCCCGTAGGCATACCCGCCCCAGGCCACGTAGGCCCGGGCCAGGTCGGCGTCGGTCCGCCAGCCCTTCTCGTCGATCAGCGCCTGCAGGCCGGCTCCGTAGGCGCCCGGCTTCGAGCCGAACACCCGAAAGCCCGCCCGCCGTTCGGCCTCGTCGGCGTCGAGGCCGGCCGCACGCAGCTCGACCTCCTCGGCCCTCACCCGTTCGGCGATCGGGTTGTCGGCGGCCTGCTCGTCGAGAGCGGCGACGGTGCGGACCGCCGAATCGAAGAGATCGATGAGCGCAGGGAAGGCATCGCGGAAGAACCCCGATACCCGGAGCGTGACGTCGACCCGAGGCCGGTCGAGGACCGAGACCGGCAGCACCTCGAACCCGGTGACCCGCCTCGATGCCGCATCCCAGGTCGGCCGCACCCCCATCAGTGCCAGCCCTTGCGCGATGTCGTCGCCGCCGGTGCGCATGTTCGACGTTCCCCAGGCGCTCAAGGCGACCGTTTTCGGCCAGTTGCCGTGTTCCTGGGCGAAAGCCTCGATCCACAGCCCGGCCGACTTCCACCCCAAGGCCCAAGCCGCCGGCGTCGGCACCGTGCGGGTATCGACCGAATAGAAATTGCGCCCGGTCGGCAGCACGTCGAGGCGGCCACGGGTCGGCGCGCCGGAAGGCCCCGGTTCGACGAAACGCCCCGACAGCGCCCGCACCAGCCCGGCGACCTCGGCCGCGCCCGAGGCCTCGACGGCGGGGCGGATGTCGGCGTCGAGCCGATCGAGGACGGCCAGGCTCGCCGTCCACGACGGATCGGGCCGGACGCGCCCGGACACCAGATCGGAGGCCAGCCCCTCAAGGCGCTCGACGGTGTCCCCGGCTGTCCGCCAGGCGTCTTCCCCATCGGCCAACGGAGCCGGGCGCGGTCCCGGCCACGGCGCACCCAAGTCGCAGTCGAGGGGATCGAAACCGAGGCCGAGGTCGTCGGCCAACGCCCGATGCAGGGAAGCGCCGCCGTCGCCGTCGCCCCGCGGCACCCGGACCAGGGCGACCAGCAGGTCGTCGAGCAGTCGGCCCTCGGGCGCAATCCCGAAAATGTGGAGGCCGTCTCTGATCTGCATCTCCTTGAGCTCGCAGAGGTAGGTGTCGAGTTTGGCGAGCGCCCGTTCGTCGTCGTCGCCCCCCTCGATGCCGCAATCGGCATCGATCCCGCTCGAGCGGCACAACGACAGGATTTCGCGCTTCAGCACCTTGAGGCGCCTAGGATCGACGCCGGCCGCCTCGTAGTATTCGTCGACCAGTTGCTCGAGGTCGCTGAGCGGACCGTAGCTTTCGGCCCGGGTCAGCGGCGGCGTCAGGTGGTCGACGACGACGGCGGCGGTCCGCCGCTTGGCTTGGGTGCCCTCGCCGGGGTCGTTGACGATGAACGGATAGACGTTGGGCAACGGCCCCAGCGCCGCTTCCGGGTAGCACGCCTCCGACAGCGCCAGCGCCTTGCCGGGCAGCCATTCGAGGTTGCCGTGCTTGCCGAAGTGGACGACGGCGTCGGCCGCGAAGGCGCTCCTGATCCAGGCGTAGAAGGCGAGGTAACCGTGCGGCGGCACCAAGTCGGGGTCGTGGTAGCTGGCCTGCGGGTCGATGTGGTAGCCGCGCGCCGGCTGCAGGCCGATGGCGACGTTGCCGAGGCGGAAGGCGGGTATGGCGAAGCGGCCGCAATCGACCTCGCCGGCGATATGGAAGGGATCGGCCTCGGGCGCTCCCCAGCGCGCCGTCACCGCGTCCCGCACGCGCCTCGGCAGGCCACCGAAGAAGACCTGGTAGTCGGCCATCGACAGCGTCTCGCTTATGTCTCGTGAAGCAGGGTCGGCTTCGGCGTTGGTCGGACCGACGGCCAGTTTGGCGATCAACGCGTCGCCGCTCTCGGGGATCGGGCCGACGGCGAATCCGCCCTCTTCGAGGGCGCCGAGCGCCCTGACGACGCCGGCCGGCGTGTCGAGACCGACGCCGTTGCCGATGCGGCCGTCGCGGTTCGGGTAGTTGGCGAGGACGACGGCGACGCGGCGCTCGCCCGCCGCCTTGCGGCGCAACTTCACCCAACCGGCGGCCAGCCGGCAGACGAAGGCGATGCGATCGGCGAGAGGTTCGTAGTGGACGATGTCGGTCTCGGTGAGCGAATCGCGGCGGCTCAGGCCCTTGAAGGAGACGGCGCGGCTCAGCAGCCGGCCGTCGACTTCCGGCAGGGCCACGTTCATGGCGATGTCGCGGGCCGACAGCCCCCGCGTCGTCTCGCGCCAGGCTTCCTCGTTGCCGCCCGAGAACACCACCTGGAGGACGACCGGTCCGCCACCGTCGGTGCCGTCGAGCGGTGACGGTCGCCATGGCCGGCCCGGACCTGAGACGGCAAAACCGGTGGCGTTGAGGACGACGTCGGCCGGCGCCTCGGCCAGCAGGTTTTCCACGGTCGCCGCCGACACCGGGTCCTTGAGGCTGGTCACGAACAGCGGCAACGGGTTGAGAGCTGCGTCTTGCAGCCCTTCGATCAGCGCATCGACGACGACGGTGTTGGCGGCCTGGACCAAGGCCCGGTAGAAGACGACCGCCGCCGTCGGCAGGTCGTCGCGCCAGTGGGCGCGGACGGCGTCCAGGTCCGGCGCCGTCGCCGCCGGCCAATACAGCCCGGCCGGCACCAGCGGCCTGGGCTCGATCCAGTCGGCCGTGCGCCCGATCAGGTCGGCGGCAAAGTTGAGGAAATTGCGGGCGTTGTCCGGCCCGCCGTGAACGCAGTACTGCCACAGGCGGTGCTGGGCGTCGGCCGGCAGGGTCGACAGCTCGGCCAACTCCGGGTCCGGTTGGTCGTCGCCGGGAACGAAGGCGAGCCGGATGCCTTGGCGCCGGCACAGCGCCGCCACCTGGTCTGCGCCGTAGGGCCAGTAGCCGCGACCGCCGAGCAGGCGAACCACGACCAGCCGGGCGTGCGCGATGACCGCCTCGCAATGGAGATCGACCGACATGTTGTGGCCGAGGTGCAGCAGGCTGGCTAGGCGCAGGCTCGGCCGGTCCGGGTTCTCTTTGGTGAGGATGGCGTGCTGGGCGGCCAGCGACGCCAGCTCCGAATCGGCGGCCGACAGAAAGACGATGTCGCCGGGCGTCTGGCCGAGATCGACGGCCTCGGCGCCGTCGGTGATGGTCCCCGGCTGGGCGGCCAGGAGGTGCATCTATCCCTCGCGCCCGATGGCGGCGGCGATGGCGGCGCGGTCGAGGCCGGTTTCGCCGATGACGACCAGTTCCGAACGGCGTTCCTCGTCCGTCCCCCACGGCCGGTCGTAGTAGCGCTCGATGCGGGCGCCGACCGCCTGCACGACGTGGCGGCGCTCCTTTCCAGGCACGTGAACGAAGCCCTTGACGCGGAGGATGTCGTGACGGACGGCGGCGTCGGCGAGCCGCGTCTCCAGGCCGTAGGGATCGTCGATGGGCCCAAGCGAGACGACGAAGCTCTCGAACTCGTCGTGGTCGTGGTCCACTTCGCCGTCGTGATGGGTGCGGCGTTGTTCGATGACCTGCTCGACGCCGACGCCTAGGCCGAGGACGACGCGCGGGTCGACGGCACCGCGGCGGGCGGTGACGATGCGGACAGCCGGCCCCAGGCTGCGGCCGATATCGTCGGCAAGCGCGCCCAGGGCGTCGCCGGCGAGAAGGTCGGTCTTGTTCAGCACCACCATGTCGGCGGCCAGCAGCTGGTCCTCGAACACCTCTTCCAGCGGCGTGTCATGATCGAGCGCCGGGTCGCTGTCGCGGGCCTTGCGAACGGCGTTGGGATCGTCGGCGAACCGGCCTTCGTCGACGGCCGGCGCATCGACCACGGCGACGACGCCGTCGACGGTGACACGGGACTTGATCTCCGGCCAGTTGAAGGCCTGGACAAGCGGTTTCGGCAGCGCCAGCCCGGACGTTTCGATAACGATATGATCGGGCGGGTCGGTGCGCTCCAACAGGTCTTCCATGACCGGCAGGAAATCGTCGGCCACCGTGCAGCAAATGCAGCCGTTGGCGAGCTCGATGACGTCGTCGTCGGCGCACCCTTCGATGCCGCAACCGGTGATCATCTCGCGGTCGATGCCGAGATCTCCGAACTCGTTGATGACCAAAGCAAGGCGCCTGCCGCCGGCGTTCTCCAACAGGTGACGGATCAGGGTCGTCTTGCCGGCGCCCAGGAAACCGGTGACGACGGTGGTGGGTATCTTGCTCATGGGCGTTCTTTCAAGACGTGCGGTCTTTCAAGATGGTAGGCAGGCCGGCGGTAATCAAGACGACGCTGTCGGCGACCCCGGCAATTACCTGATTCATGCGCCCGGCGCAATCGGCAAATCGCCGGGCCAATGCATTTTCCGGAACGATGCCCTGACCGACTTCGTTGGAGACCAGGACGACCGGGCCGGACGACCGACCGAGCGCTTCGACGAGGATATCGGTTTCGGCTTCCGGATCGCGGCCGGCCGCCATCAGGTTCGACAACCACAGCGTCAGGCAGTCGACCAGGATGGGACGCTCGGGGCGGGCCTCGCGACCGAGCGCGGCGGCAACCTCGAGCGGTTCCTCCAACGTTTCCCAGGTGCTGCCACGGCGCTCGCGGTGGCGGCGGATGCGTTCGGCCATTTCGGCGTCGCCGGCTTCGGCGGTGGCCAGATAGAGGCCGGAAGCGGTCGCCTCGACCAGGCTCTCGGCGTAGCGGCTCTTGCCCGAACGGGCACCGCCAAGAACCAGGGTCACGCGCGGGCTATCGGCGGCGGCCATTTCCGTTTACTCCCCGAAAGCCCGCGGCGGATGGTTGATGCCGACCACCCGCCAGGCCCCGCCGCGGCCCCGGAGCAGTCCGCCTTCGACGTGCTCCAGGCGGGTCACCGAGAGGGTATGGACGGTAAACGACATGCCGCCCTCCGGCTCCAGGCCCATGGCGTGGGCGATGGCGGCTCGGATGGTGCCGCCATGGGCGACGGCGACGATGTCCTTGTCTGCGTGTTCGGCGGTATAGCGATCGATGACGGCGCCGGCGCGCTCGATCAGATCGGCGAAGCTCTCACCGCCCGGCGGCGCGTTGCGGGCCGGCTGCTCCCAGAAAGCGTCGTAGAGCGTGACGTCGCGGGTCCTCATCTCGTCCCAGTTGCTGCCCTGCCAGTCGCCGAAATCCTGCTCGCCCAGATTCTCCTCGACGATCGGAGCGGGGAAATCGAGTCCGGCCTCGGCAATGGCGGCGGCGGTCTCGCGGGCCCGCGTCAGATGGCTGGTCAGCCACACCGCATCGCCCGGCAGGATGCGGGCCAGCGCCGCAAACGATTCGGCATCCGAGGTGTCGCAGGCGACGTCGTCGGCCCCGTAGATGACGCCGTCGACGCCGACGACGGGGGCGTGACGCACCCACCACCAACGGGTCGTCGCGCTCATAGGACGGCCGCTCCGGCGGCGATGATGGCGGCGGTCTCGGCCGCTTGCTGGACGGCGCCGAGCACGTCGCCGCTGATGCCGGCGATCTGCCGGCGCGCCCACCAGGCGAGCAGCGCCGCCGCCGCCGCCGCCGCCAGCAGCGCGATCAGACCGGCCCACCAACCGAGAAAGGCAAGTCCGCCGAGGCCGCCCAGCACCAGCGCCGTCCAGGCGGTCTCGGCGTCGGGCCGTCCGGCGCCGGCCGCCAACCCGTCGTCGCGGGCCAGCGGCGCGCGGTGCATGACCATCGGCAGCATGGCGCGCGACAGCACGGCGGCGGCAACCAGCGACGCCGCCGCCAGGCCCGGTCCCGGCAGACCGCCCAGCACGGCGGCCCGGATACCGACGCTGAAGACGACGGCGACAACCCCGAAGGCGCCGATCCGACTGTCGCGCATGATCGCCAACTTGGCGTCGCGGGTGGCACCGCCGCCGAAGCCGTCGGCGACGTCGGCCAGGCCGTCCTCGTGGAGCGCTCCGGTCACCAGAGCGGCCAGGGCGAGCCCGACCAGGGCACACGCCATCGGGTGCAGGTCGAGTTGCGCCGCCGCCAGCAGGCCGCCGCCGGCGATCAGTCCGACCACCAGCCCGACCAGGGGAAAGGCGCGCGAGGCGCCGGCCAGCGACGCCGGCGCCAGGCCGCCGACGGGCCGCACCGGAATGCGGGTCAGGAACGCCGTCGAGACGGCGAAATCGCGACTCCAACCACCGAACAAGGTTGATGCGGCAGCCCCGCTAGGGTCGTTCGGCGAAGTCATCTTTTTTCTTCCATGGCGTGTCGCTTTTCGCTGCAAGGTCCAGCCGGTTTCGGTTATAGGTGAGGCGAGGCGGAAAGGAAATGCCGCACCAATGACCGGATCCCGAGGAATACCGCCGATGGTCACCGGACAAGGGAGGCGTTGATCCGGAGCGGGCGGCGGCTTTTGTCAACCGGGTCCT
>CAYFMP010000002.1:24101-97586 GCA_964344215.1 uncultured Thalassospiraceae bacterium
CGATGACGCTGTCGCCCCCCAACATACAGAATTTCGACGACCTGCGCCGGGCGCTTGTTGATTTGCCGGGGCCGGACGCCGCCGCCATCGCCGAAGCCGAACGCCGCGAGCCGCAGCTGACCAAGCCGCCGGGATCGCTGGGCCGCCTGGAGGAGCTGAGTTCGTGGCTGGCCGGTTGGCAGGGCCATCACCCGCCCCGCATGAGCACGCCGAAAGCGCACGTGTTCGCCGGCAACCACGGTATCGCGGCACAGGGCGTTTCCGCCTACCCGACCGAGGTGACGGTGCAGATGGTCGCCAATTTCGAGGCCGGCGGCGCCGCCATCAATCAACTGTGCAAGGCGTTCGGGGTCGAATTGTCGGTCGACGCCATGGCCCTGGAGAGGCCGGTCGCCGATTTCAGCAAGGAACCGGCGATGAGCGAAACCGAATGCGTCGACGCCATCGTCTTCGGCATGGGCGCGGTCGGCGACAATATCGATGTCCTGTGCCTGGGCGAGATGGGGATCGGCAATACGACGGCGGCGGCGGCGCTGTGTCTGGCTGTTCATGGCGGCGACGCCAAGGACTGGGTGGGGCCGGGAACCGGCGTCAGTGGCGATGCGCTGGCCCGCAAGGCCGGCGTCGTCGGCGATGCCGTCGACAAGCACGCCGTCGCTGTCACCGACGGCCTCGACGCGCTTCGCATGTTCGGCGGCCGCGAACTGGCGGCCATCGCGGGCGCCGTATTGGCTTCCCGCTTTCGCCGCGTTCCGGTGCTGTTGGACGGTTACGTGGTGTCGGCCGCCGCCGCCGCCCTCGAAGCCGTCCACTCCGGCGCCCTCGATCACTGTCAGGCGGCGCACGTCTCGGCCGAACCGGGTCATCGACGGCTTCTCGAGACTTTGGGCAAACGTCCGCTGCTGGAGATGAACATGCGCCTGGGCGAAGCCTCGGGCGCGGTGTTGGCGGTACCCATCTTGAGAGCGGCGGCAGCCTGCCACGGCGGTATGGCGACCTTCGCCGAGGCCGGTGTCAGCGACAAGGACGACGCTTAAGCGTCTTCGGCCTCAGGCGGATTGGCCGGCCGGCAATTGTCCAACTCCTTCTTGCGCTCGCGGTCGGCTTCCTCGAGAGCCGCCTGAATGGCCGGGCAGGCCTTGCAGACCTCGTCGAAATCTCCGCGCTTGAGCTCGTAGATGGCGCCCGGGGAGACGGCCCGGCAGGTCGCCGTGCGGGGCTCCCCGTGCAACAATGCCATCTCGCCGAAGAAGTCGCCGGCCATCAGCGTCGCCATGTCGTGAGTCGTGCCGTCGGCGTCGGTAAAGGACACCCGAACGACGCCGCGGGCGATGAGAAACAGCGAATCGCCGAGTTCGTCCTGCTTGATGATCGCCGTTCCGGCGGCGATGGTGCGCTGACGCAACGACTTGGCGGCGCGGGCGAATTCCTCCGGCGGCGTGTCGTGGAAGAACGGCACCTTGCGCAGCAGCTCCTCGGGATCGAGGACAAGGTGGGCGATATCGGCCCCTCGCAACTCGCGGATTTCGTTCGCCAGGTCGGCCAGCATGACATCGCGGACACCGTGCGGGATGGAGCCGGCCCGGGCTTCGCTCTTGATGGTTTCCGACTCGGCGTGGACAAGCAGGCGTTTGGCCAGCCTTTCTTGCATGGCGCTGACGAATTCGGGGAACTGCTCGGCCGTATCGTCGACTTGTCGTTGCACTTCGTCGCGCCAGGCACGGTAGCGCTTGCGGACTTCGGCGATGATCCCAGCCGACGCCGACTCGCCGAGAACCAGCGTTTCCAGCTCGGCCAAGACGCGGTCGCATCCCTGAAACCGCCCCCACGATTCCTCGTATTCGCGCGCCACATGGGCAAGCCTGAGCCGTTCCGGCAGCCCGGTGAATCCGAACAGCCGGTCGAACCACCGGTAGAACGTCAGACGTAACGCCCGGTCTTCCTGGAAATGCAGGGGATCTTTCGGCATCGGCAGGCCGGCGCGCATGGCGTCCGTTTCGAGGGTGACGGCGTGGCACAAATCGCGGTAAGCGCGTTCGGTCAGGTGTCCTTTGGTGAAAAGCTCGTAGTAGATGGTCTTCTCGGCGGCAAAGGCGCGGGCATAGATCAGTTGCATCTCGGCTTGCGAATCCAGTTCGCGATAGCGCAAGTTGTCGAGTTCGGTTCGTAGGTTCTTGATCTGATAGTCGAAGCGGTGTTCGAGCGATTCAGCGATGCGCCCCGAAAACAGTCCGCCACCTTGCAGGTCGGGAATGCGCTCCATGGCCCGGCGCTTGGCGTTCAGCGCACCCTCCAGGCGCCCGACGCGGTCGACCACCGGTGGCTCGTCCAGCCCGAGGCGTCGGACCACGGTCTCGATGCTCAATCCCTGGATCAACAGCGTGAACAGCACCGCCCCCATGACGACGGCGATGAAGGTTTCGGCGTACTCGAAATCGGGCAGGCTGAGGACGATGGCCAGGGCGATGGCGCCCCTCAGGCCGCCCCAGTACATGACGGTCTGATAGGCGCGGCTGACCGGTGCCGAGCCCGGCAGCCGGCCGACCACCGGGACCAGGCCGTAAATGACCACGGCCCGCGAAATCAGCATGCCGATGACCACCCAGACCAGGATATGGGCCGAATCGTAAAGCGCCCCCAATTCGACCCGCAGGCCGACCAGCAGGAAGATCAGGGCGTTGGCGACGAACGCCATGTATTCCCAGAAATGCTCGATGTATTCGGCCACCGATCCGGAGATCTTGGCCCGCCCCCAGCTCCCCATGGTCAGCCCGGCGGCCACCGTCGCCATTACGCCGCTGAGGTGGAAGCCGGCTTCGGCGATCAGGAAGGAGAGATAGGCGAGAATGGTGGTCAGCGAGGTCTCGATGAAGGTGTCGCTTTCGACGCGACCGAGTATGAGACCGAACAGTATCGCCAACAGCCAGCCGATGACGGCGCCGCCGATGAATACGATGAAGAATTCGCCGACGTTGCCGAGCGCCGAGGCCGGTGTCAGCACATAGCCGCCGACGGCGACGCCGACCAGGATGCGCGACACGACGATAGCGGTGGCGTCGTTGAACAGGCTTTCGCCCTCGACCAGGATGGTCAGACGCATCGGCACGCCCAGGGTCCGGAACAGGGCGATGACGGCGACCGGGTCGGTGGCGCTGAGGATCGAACCGAGGAGAAGCGACGCCGGCAGGTCGAACGGCGTCGCCAGCCACACGAGGGTGCCTATCATGCCAGTCGAGATCAGCAGCCCGGGAATGGCCAGGGTCAGCACCGGCAGCAGATTCGAACGCAACTGCCGGACATCGAGGTGGAAGGCGGATTCGAAGATCAGGGCCGGCAGGAAGACGAACAGGATCACTTCCGGCGTCACCTGGTGCTCGGAGAAATGCCCGAAGATCTCCGGACCCTGCTCGGCCAGCTGCCTGAGCCCGATGCCGACCAGCACGAGGGCGACGGTGAACGGAAGCTTGACGCGCTTGGTCACGGCCAGCACGGCCGCCGCGATAACCAGCAACGCCACGATGGTGCCGACCAGCCCGATGACGTTCGATGCAGAGTGCACGGCTCCCCTCGCGAGCAGTTCGTCCTACCCGGCGCCGCTAAGACGCCCGAGTCGGATCATGCCACCTTATACGAAGGAAACGAGAGAAAAATTGATTCGAATCAATAGGGCCAATTCGACGGAAAAGCCGACGGCGACCCTCAAGACCGCTCGATCCGCCGCTTCAGGCGCAGCAATTCGCGGCGGCGGCCGTCGTCGGCGATCAGGCCTTCGATGAACCGCCCCTGAAAAAGGCAGATGCCGACGGAGTGTCCGAAATCAACCGCCTCGCGGTTGTCGCAGCGGCACAGAATTAGGTATTTTTCGCCGTTCTCGTTGACTAGGTCACGAATTCTCTGGTGAACCTCCTCGCCGCCGTCGACCAGTTCAGGATCCCAGATCAACTTGATCATATCGACCGCCAGCCGCCGATGGTTGATCATGCTTAGCGTCTGCAGGTTCATACCGTCGAGGCAGATCTTGTAACCCTTGTCGTGGACGAAATCGCGGGCGAATACATACGAGCTCAAGTCGCTGAAGATATCTTCCTTTTGCAGTTCGATCACCATGGCGCCGCGGCGGCCGGCGGCGATATTGTCGTCGAAGGTCTGAAACTCGGGCGATAGCAGGGTCGCGACGTTCACGTTGAAGCTGATTTCGCCGCTGATCGAAATGCTGTCGGTCTTCGTCAACATCGAGAGCATGCGTTTGTCCAGCGATTCGGTCAGGTGCTGGAACAACCACCGGTTGGCGACCAGATTGACGTTGGGCAACATGGTTTCGCGCAGGTCCTTGATCGATATGAACAGCTCGCTGAATTCCTGCTCCGGCACCATTTTCGCGTCGACTTCGCAGATGTACTGGCGGCGCACCAGGTTCGACAGGTCGGCCCGGGCCAGCGCCGTGATGACCCGATCCAGGACTTGCGGGGTCAACGGCTCGCCCTGCTCCTGCTTGGCCTTGAGGGCGGCTCTCGAATCCATGCGCGAGCGGACTTCGGTTTGGCGCTTGCGTTCGGCCTGCGCCATCCCTTGAACGAGTTGAAGGATGGCGTCGAAATCCTGGTCGGCGTCGTACCAAGTGTCGAACGTCAGGTCGGTCTTGTCCTCCTCGTCGATCAGCGGGTCGTCGCTGAACAGGAAGCGAATTTTCTGAACGGTGGTCTCGACCTGCGGGTGGATCTGCTCCTTGTAGACGAAGAACAGGTCTGAGTTCTTGAGCATGAACATCTGTCCCTGCAGGTCCTTGACCATCGATTCGAAGTTGGAAGCAGCGGCACGGATATGCTGTTCCCGGCGGTTGGCCGGGCGCAGGGCGGACAGATGCAGGTGTACCGCCCGGCGTCCTTTTCGGTGCTTCTCCAGGCGATGCACGTAGTCGAGCAGGAGGTTTTCCTGACTCGGTAGTTTTCGTTGTCCGTCTGCGTTGTCCGCCATGGTTTGCCGTCCGGTAGCTTTCGGGTTCCGGTCTATCGTCAGTGTCTCTTGCCGCTCCGCAGGATCTCGACCAGTTTGTCGATAAAGAACCCCTGAAAGCGACTGACGCCGATTTCGAGTCCCCATTTGATGGCCTTTTCGGCGTCGACCCGGGCCAGAATCACCGAATCCTTGCCGGTCGTCGCCACTACCTCACGCAGTTCGGCAACCCGACCGTCGTCGTCGTCGGCCTGGAACTCGGGACCCCATGCGATCTTGACGAAATCGGACCGCAACAGGGCCGGCTCGAAGAATTGCAGCGAAATCGGGCTGAGGCCGTCGACCAGCACCCTGTAACCGCGTTCCTGCAGAGAATCGCGGGCGTATCCGTAGGTGTTGATATCCGAGAATATGTCGATGACCTGCATTTCGATAACGACGTTGGCGGTGTTGCCGTCAACCGCCTTGTGAAAGGCCTGGAAGTCTCTGGACAACACCGTGTTGACGTTGAGATTGAGACTGACCGGTTCGGTCAGTGCGTCGAAATCGTGCTGAGCCATTGCCGCCAGGATACGGCGGTCCAGAGTCTCGGTCAGGTACTGGAACAGCCATGGGCTGGCGAACAGGTTGACGTCCGGCGCGATCCGCCCTCTCAGCTCGGCCATCGATATGAAGTTCTCGTGAAAGACCACCTTGCCGTCGCCGCCGGCACCGACCTGAAGGCAAGTTTGCTGGTGGATCATGTCGGCGACGTTGGTTTCCTGGAGTTTCTGGTTGATGGCCGCCAGGTTCATCGGCGCCAACGGTGCCCCCAATTCCTTTTCCCGTTCCTTGCGGGTCTTGGCTTCTTCCTTGAGACGGGTTTCCGCTTCCAGCGCCAGATCGGTGGCGATATGGAAGAACGATGCGAAGTCCTCCGGCAGAGAAAGGTCGTACCAGGTCGAGAACTTATCCTCGAACCCCTCGTCGTCGGTCGCCGTCAATGGGTCTTCGCCGAACAGGGAGCGGACCTTTTCGACGACGCCGTCGACGTCGTCGACCGGCACGTTGCGGCAGACCAACACCATATCGGCGTTCGACAGCGGGAACAGCGTTGCCTCGAAGTTGTCGAGCAGGCTGTCGAAGCTGCGGGCGGCGATGTTGATGAAATGGGACTGCCGATTGGGCCGGCGCAGCTGCGACATATGGAGGTGGACGGCGAAGAAACCGGACGGATTCTGCTCGACCCGCTTGAGGCGACCCAGGAGCAGGCTTTCCTCGCTCGTCGTCGGATCGAACTCGCCGCGTGTGCTTAAAACCCCAAAATCAGCCATGATTCCCCGTTGTCTCAGGCTCGGCACCCGGATTCCGCCGATTATGCCCCGGGAAGGTAGTGTCGATTCATTAAAAACAGATTACCACCTGGAGCGCTATATTATACTCCGACATCGCCCGGAATTTACCGCAACTCCGCCGATGACGCGGTCTCGGTTGGATCCATTGGCCGGACCGCGCAGGAACGGTCATGGTGAACCCGAACCTTACTAGCGAAGCCGACCGGCCCGGAAACACTCCCCGCGTCCCGGACGGCAGCCGCGTTTACGCCATCGGCGACATTCACGGCCGCATCGACCTACTCCGCTCCTTGCACCGGCTGATCCTCGACGACGCCTCCGAAGCGGCCGCCGAACGCCTGGTCGTCGTCTATCTCGGCGACTACGTAGATCGGGGCCCGCGGTCCTTCGAGGTCATAGACGCCCTCATCAACGATCCGTTGGCGGGCTTCGAGGCCGTTTACCTCAAGGGCAATCACGAGGATTTTCTGCTCCGCTTCGTCGGTGGCGAGGCGATCGGCGAAGCCTGGCTCATGAACGGTGCCGTGCAGACGCTGGACAGCTATGCGATCGACGTCTTCGGCCTGCCGGGCGCATTCCTCGACATGGCCTCGCTGCGCCGCGATTTCGAAGCCGCTTTGCCGCCCGACCACCTGAAGTTCCTGAACGGTCTCGCCCTCTCCCACGTCGAGGGCGATTACCTGTTCGTTCACGCCGGGATCAGGCCCGAGGTTCCCATCGAGGCCCAGGACGAATACGACCTGTTATGGATACGCGACGCCTTCCTCGGCTCCGAGACCGCTTTCGAGAAGCTGGTGGTGCACGGTCATTCGATCGATTTCGAGCCGCAACATCTCGCCAACCGGATCGGCATCGACACCGGCGCCTACTTCACGGGCCGCTTGACCTGCCTGGTCCTGGAGGGCGCCGAACGCCGGTTTCTGCATACTTGAGAACGGGCCGTTTGGGCTTTGTCAGGAGTCGGAGCAGATGGTAGGGTCGGCCCACCTCGAACAACGGACCGACAACGTTCATGCACACCAGAAAGCGGGTACTCGTCACCGGCGGCGCCGGGTTCCTCGGATCGCATCTGTGCGAGCGGCTGCTCGAGGACGGCTCGGACGTGTTGTGCGTCGACAACTTCTTCACCGGCACCCGCGATAACATCCTGCATCTACTGGACAAACCGCATTTCGAGCTGATGCGTCACGACATCACCTTCCCGCTCTATGTGGAGGTCGACCACATCTACAATCTGGCCTGTCCGGCGTCTCCCGTTCACTATCAGTTCGACCCGGTGCAGACGACCAAGACCAGCGTGCACGGCGCCATCAACATGCTGGGCCTGGCGAAACGGACCGGGGCCACGATCCTGCAGGCCTCGACCAGCGAGGTCTACGGCGATCCGGACGTGCATCCGCAGCCCGAGGACTACCGCGGCAACGTCAATCCGATCGGCGCCCGGGCCTGTTACGACGAAGGCAAGCGTTGCGCCGAGACCTTGTTCTTCGACTACAAGCGTCAACACGACCTCAACATCCGGGTCGCCCGCATCTTCAACACCTACGGTCCGCGCATGCACCCCAACGACGGCCGCGTCGTTTCCAACTTCATCGTCCAAGCCCTGCAGGACGCGCCGATCACCATCTACGGCGACGGCAGACAGACCCGCTCATTCTGTTATGTCGACGATTTGGTCGACGGGCTGGTGCGGCTGATGGAGGCGCCGGACGAATTGACGGGACCCGTCAACCTCGGCAACCCCAGCGAATTCACCATCCGCGATCTGGCCGAAAAGGTAATCGCTCTGGCCGACTCGTCGTCGACCCTGCAGACCCGGCCCCTGCCCGAAGACGACCCCATGCAGCGCTGCCCCGATATCGCGCTGGCGACGGAGAAACTCGACTGGGAACCGACCGTGGCGCTCGACGACGGTCTGCGGCGGACGATCGCCTATTTCAAGGAAGTCGTCTAACCGACATGGCGGAGAAGTATCGCAGAGTTCCGCTTCGCGGACCGAGGGCGTGATCATGGCGGCGACCGGTTCCGACGCTCTCGCGCTTGGCCGCAAGCACCATCAGGCCGGTCGCATCGGCGAGGCCAAGGCGCTCTACGAAGGCGTGCTTGCGGACGATCCTGAGAACCCAGACGCCCTGCACCTCCTCGGCGTCCTCAACCACCAGGTCGGGCACCACGACGTGGCGCTGTCGCTGGTCGGAAAGGCGCTCGTCGCCAAGCCGGATTTCGCCTTCGCCCATAACACCCGGGGCGCCGTTCTCCAGGTCCTGGGCCGCCTCGACGAGGCCGAAGCTGCGTTCCGGGCGGCAGCCGAGGTCGATCCCGACCTCGCCGACGCCCATTTCAACCTCGGCACGGTGGCGCTCGCCCGCCATCGTCTCGACGAGGCGGCGCGGGCTTTCGGGAAGTCCGTCGAACTCGAGCCGAACAACCCCGAGGCCCGTCTCAACCTCGGCGTCGCCTACATGGGGCTGGGCCATCACACCCAGGCCATTGCCGTCTTCGAGGACGCAATCGCGCTGAAAGAGGATTTCGCCGCCGCCCACAGCAGCATCGGAACGGCCCGCAACGCGATCGGCGACTTCGAGGCGGCGGCCGCCGCCTACCGGCGCGCCATCGAGGCCGAGCCCGACAACCCCGACACCCATTACAATCTCGGCAACGTGCTGAAATCGCTGGATGACGCCGAAGGCGCCATGGCCGCCTACCGGCGCGCCATCGAGCTGCGCCCCGACTTCCCCAAGGCTCATGCCAATCTCGGCAACTCGCTGTGGAACCTGGACCGCCCCGACGAGGCCGAGGCCTGCTACCGCCGGGCCATCGAGCTGGAACCCGGCCGCGCCGACCTGCACTGCCTGTACGGCTCGAAGCTGTTGCAACGTGGCGACGCCGAAGCGGCGCTCAAAATCATCGACGAAGGGCTTGCCGCCCGGCCCGGCCACACCAAGGGCCTGGCCTACCGGAGCCACGCCCTATGGGAGCTCGGCCGCCGCGACGAAGCCCGCGTCATCCTCGACCTGGAGCGTTTCGTCATCCCGTTCAGCTTCGACTCGGCCCCCGGCTTCGAGAACATCGACACCTTCAACGCGGCGCTTGCCGAACACATACAGAGTCATCCGACCCTGTTCGGCGACCCCACCCACAACGCCACCCGCAACGGCGAACACACCGGCGAGCTCTTGCAGGAGCCGAAGGGCCCGATCGGCGCTCTCGAACAGATGATCATGCAATCGGCCGAGACCTACCGCGACCGCTTGGGCGTCGACCCCGGCCATCCGTTCCTGGCCGATCCGCCGGAGCAATTCGAGCTGACGGTGTGGGCGGTGGTGATGAAGGCGCAGGGCCACCAGGTCGATCACATCCACCCGACCTCGTGGCTCAGCGGCTGTTACTACGCCAAGGTCCCGAACGTCGCCGAGACCGACGCCGCCAACCGTTCGGGCTGGATCGAGTTCGGCCGGCCCGATCCCGTGCTCGGCTGCCGGGCCGAACCGGAGATCAAGTCGTTCCAGCCGAAGGAAGGGACAATGGTGCTGTTCCCGTCCTACCTCTACCATCGGACCATTCCCTACGCGGCCGATGAAACCCGCATCAGCATCGCTTTCGACGTCATGCGGGGCTGAGACTGAGCGAGCGGTAGACCTTCTTCGCCCATCCCCTGTATCCCCTTGCACCGATGCCCTCGGCACCGCCCAGCCAGTCGACGACCGGCACGAAGAAGCCGGTCTTGGCGCGCTCCAGCAACGCATCGGGCAACGGGGTTTCGGGGGTCAGGGCCATCGCCCGTTTGTCGGGTCCGCCGGGCCGCCCCAGCGCCGGCGCCAGGCTACGGAGCAGCGTGGCGTCGACCAACGGCACCCTGATCTCCAGCGAATGCGCCATGCCGGCCCAGTCGGCGTCGCGCAGCAACTGGTTGCGCATGTACTGCGTCATCTCGAGCGCCGCCACCTTGCGCCGCGGTTCGTCGATCGGCCGGTGGGCGTTCTCGAGCCGCAGTCGCGGCTCCAACCCGCGCCAGCCGGCGCCCGCCATGTCGGGGTCCATCACCTGCGGCAGCTCCCACGGCATATAGAGCCCGCGCCGCAGCAGGTAGGCGCCGCCGTAGGTGGTCCCGTATTCGAACAGGCCGGCGTATTTCGGCGACGTGAAGGATTTGAGGACCGGCGCGCCGACCGCCCTGAGCGCACTGCCGACGGCGCCGAGTCCGGGTATTGCACCGAGGGTGCCGGCCAGCCTCGGGATTTGTTCGAAGCTGTCGTAGCCGCCGAACAGCTCGTCGCCGCCGAGTCCGGACAGCGCCACCTTGAGGCCGGCGTGCTTGGCGGCGCGGGCCACGAAGTAGGTGTTGACGCCATCGATGGTCGGCTGGTCCATGGCGGCCAGGATATCGGGCAACGCGCCCTCGAAATGCAGTTGGGCGATCCGTTCCGTGCGGTGGTGAGTACCGTAGAGGGCGGCGACCCGCTCGGCCAGCGGCACCTCGTCGCGGGCGCTGCCTTCGAACTCCTCGAAACCAAGCGTAACGGTCTCTAAGCCGGCCCCGTGGCACTCGGCGGCCAACCCGGCCAGGGTCGCCGAATCGAGCCCGGACGACAGGAACACCCCGACCGGCACGTCGGCCACCAGATGGTGCTCGACGCTGTCGCGAAGCGCTTCGCCGAGGTCGGCCGCGGCCCCGATGTCTCCGTTCTCGGCCAATAGGGCGGTGACGTCGAAGAACGGCTCCGGCTCGGCGCCGCCGCCCGCATCGACCCACAGTCGGTGGCCGGCCGGCAACGCCTTGATCCGGCGGTACAGCGTATGCGGTTCCGGCACGTGGCCGAACAGGAAGAAGCCGGCGTGACCGGCCGGATCGGGCGCGGTGTCGACGCGCTCACCGGCCAGCAGCGCCTTGACCTGCGAGGCGACCCGGAAGGTCTTACCGTCGTCGGCATAGTAGAGCGGCTTGATGCCCAACGAATCGCGGGCCAGAAACAGGCCGCGTTTGGTCTCGTCCCAAATAGCCAGCGCGTACATGCCGCGCAGGCGATCGACCATATCGGGGCCGTCGCGCTCGTAGAGACGCAGGATGACCTCGGTGTCGGACTCGGTCGTAAAGGCGACGCCGGCCTGTTCCAATTCACGTCGCAGGGCCCGGAAATTGTAGATCTCGCCATTGTAGGTAATGCGGTAGCGCTCGCCGACGGCCATCGGCTGGGCGGCGGCGTCGCTGAGGTCGATGATGGCGAGTCGCCGATGTGCCAGACCGACCCGGTTGTCGTCGGAGATCCACGAACCGCCGCCGTCCGGCCCGCGCCGCACCATCGCCTGATTGATGGCGAGCAGTTCGGCCAGGGTAACGGCCGGCGAGTCGTCTCTATAGGCAAACAGAGCTGCGATGCCGCACATGGATGTTTCATAACGCGTCCCTCCCGAAGGAATAAAGTTTTTTCAAGGGGTTCCCGCTTTGCATTCACCTGCAAAAAGAGGCTAAAAGGGCGCCATGAAGCAGGTCATACAGAGCCGCCGCACCGGCAAGCTGGCCCTCAAGGAGGTGCCCGAGCCGAAGGTTAAGCGCGGCCACCTCCTGGTCCGCACCCGGGCTTCGCTGATCTCCGCCGGCACCGAACGGATGGCGGTCGATTTCGCCAAAAAAAGCCTGGCCGGCAAGGCCATGGCCCGGCCCGACCTGGTCAGGAAGGCGCTCGACAAGGCCAAGCGCGACGGCATCGGCGCCGTCCTCAAGGCGGTCCTGGCCAGGCTCGACGAACCGCTGCCCTTGGGCTATTCGGCGGCCGGCGAGGTCGTTGCCGTCGGCCAGGGCCTGGAAGGCCGCTATCGGGTCGGCGACCGGGTCGCCGTGGCCGGGGCCGGTCTCGCCAATCACGCCGAGACGAACGTGGTGCCGGCCAGCCTGGCGGCCGCCATTCCCGACGGCGTCGCCGACGAGGAGGCGGCGTTCGGAACCTTGGGCGCCATCGCCCTGCACGCGGTGCGCAATCTGGAGCCTCGGCTCGGCGACGTCGTTGCCGTCGTCGGCGTCGGTTTGGTCGGGCAGCTCGCCGTTCAGTTCCTCACCCTGTCGGGCGCCCGTGCTGTCGCCCTCGACTACGACCCGGCCCGGCTCGATTTGGCCGCCGATCTCGGCGCCGAAGCGACCTTCAACCTGGCCGACGACAGCCTCGACCGGGCGGTGGCGGCGCTGAGCGGGGGACGCGGCTGCGATGCGGTGCTGATCGCCGCGGCCACCGATTCGAGCGAGCCCTTCTCGACCGCCGCCGCCATCGCCCGCGACCGGGCGCGGGTCACCATGGTCGGCCTGACCGGCACCGAATTCCCGTACGGCGAGTTCATGAAGAAGGAACTCAATATCATTGTCTCCAGGTCCTATGGTCCGGGCCGCTACGACTCCGACTTCGAAGCGCGCAACGTCAAGTACCCGGAAGGCTGGGTGCGCTGGACGGAGACCGAGAACCTGGCCGAAACGCTGCGGCTGATGGCGCCCGGACGACGCGCCCGCCTCGATGTCTCGGCCTTGATCACGCACCGTTACGCCATCGACGCCGCCGAGGCCGCCTACGACCTGATCACAACCGGCGCCGAGCCGCACTTGGGCGTCATGCTGGGCTATCCGGAGACCCCGTCAGCCGCGCCCCGGCCCGCTTTCGCCGAACCGAAGGGCGGCGGCGGTGTCTGCGTGCTCGGCGTCATCGGCGCCGGCTCGTTCGCCAAATCGATCCTGCTGCCCGAGTTCAAGAAGATGAACGGCGTCCGCCTCCATACCATCGCCACCCAGCGCGGAGCGTCGGCCGAACACAGTCAGCAGGCCTTCGGGTTCGAACACGCCGCGGCCGACGAGACGGCCGTTCTCGATAACCCGGAGATCAACGCCGTACTCGTCGCCACCCGCCACGATTCCCACGCCGAACTCACCGCCCGTGCGCTCGACGCCGGCAAGGCGGTGCTGGTCGAGAAGCCGCTGGCGCTGTCGTTCGACGAGATCAACGCCGTCATCGAGGCCCGCAACGGGGCCGGCGACGGCGGCGCCTTCTTTCAGGTCGGTTTCAACCGGCGGTTCGCGGCGATGACGACGAAAGTCGCCGATGGCCTGGCCCGCACCGAGGGGCCCAGGGTTGTCCTGATCCGGGTCAATGCCGGCGCCATTGCCGCCGAACACTGGGTCCACGCCGCCGACGAAGGCGGCGGCCGCGTGCTCGGCGAGGTCTGCCACTTCGTCGACCTGGCCCGCTTCCTGACCGGCGCCCCGATCGCTTCGGTGCAGGCCGACGCCGCCCACTCGGCAGAGGCCACCTGCGACGACGTTTCGGTGGCGCTGCGCTTCGCCGACGGCAGTCTCGCCACCATCCTCTATACGGCGCTCGGCGACGCCGCCAGCGGCAAGGAGAGGATCGAGGTCTACGCGGGGGGGCGCAGTTTCGCGATCGACGACTTCCGTCGGTTGACCGGATCGGGGTTGAGCGGCGGCGGCGTCGATAGCCGCGCCCAGGACAAGGGGTTCGGTCCGGCCCTGGCCGCTTTCGCCGGAGCCGTCGCCAGCGGCGGCCCGCCGCCGATCGACGAGGCCGAGTTGATAGAGACCAGCGCCGCCACCGTCGCCGTCATGGAAAGCCTGCGCTCAGGCGGGCGAATCGACCTATAATGCGGTTTCGGGATGCGGGATGACGGTTGATGGATCTGAGCGCTTTCTTTAACGCCGAATTCGACGAGCACGAGAGTGTCGCCGCCGCCACCCGCGAGGCGCTTGCGGAGCCGTTCGTCCGGCTCGTCGGACTGGCCGCCGAGGCCATCCGAGGCGGTAACAAGATCCTGTTCTTCGGCAACGGCGGCAGCGCCGCCGACTGCCAGCACCTGGCGACCGAATTGACCATCCGCTACAAAAAGGACCGTGCCGCCATCGCCGCCATCGCCCTAACCACCGATAGTTCGGCGCTGACGGCGGCCGGCAACGACCTTGGCTTCGACGAGCTGTTCGCCCGTCAGGTCGAGGCCCTCGCCAAGCCGGGCGACCTCGCCATCGGCATTTCAACCTCGGGCCGGAGCGAGAACGTCATCCGCGGGCTCAGAAAGGCGCGCGAGATGGGCGCCGTGGCGGCCGGGCTGGGCGGCAAGGACGGCGGCCGCATGGGCGACGTCGCCGATCCGTTGCTGATCGTGCCCTCCGACACCACGGCCCGCATCCAGGAGATGCACATTACCTTGGGCCAGATGCTGTGCGGCGCGCTGGAAGAGGAGCTTGGCCTGACATGAAGGATCGTTCGTCCCTCATTCCGATGGTGGCGGCGCTCAGCGAGGCCCGCGTGCTTTGCGTCGGCGACGTCATGCTGGATCACTTCATATCCGGCGAGGTCGAGCGCATTTCCCCGGAAGCACCAATTCCGGTTCTCAGTATCGCCGAAGAATCGACCATGCTGGGCGGGGCCGGCAACGTGGTGCGCAACCTCGTTTCGTTGGGCGCCGACGCCCGCTTCGTGACGGTGGTCGGCAACGACCAGGCGGGCGACGATGTGGCCGGACAGTTCAACAGCCTGGGGCTCGATCATTCGCCGATCGTCGACGGCGGGCGGCGGACTTCGACCAAGACGCGGTTCCTGGCCGGCAACCAGCAGATGATGCGGGCCGATTGGGAATCGACGGCGCCGCTGGCCCGGAAGGTCGCCGACAAGGTGTGCGGCACGGCCAAAGCGGGGCTGGCCGACAGCGGCGCCGTGGCGCTGTCCGACTACGGCAAGGGCGTTCTGTCGGACCAGGTCTTGGCCGACCTGATCGGGGCGGCGCGGGCCGCCGGCAAACCGGTCGTCGTCGATCCCAAGGGAACCGATTTCGGGCGCTACAAGGGCGCCGACCTGGTGACGCCGAACCGCCGCGAATTGGCCGAAGCAACGGCGATGGCGGTCGGGTCGAACGACGAGATCGTCGCCGCCGCCAGGCATCTGATCGAGACTTGCGAGATCGGCGCCGTCCTCGCCACCCGCGGCGGCGGCGGCATGACCCTGCTCACCAGGGACGGCGACGTCCACCATCTGGCCTCCGAAGCCCGCGAGGTGTTCGACGTTTCCGGCGCCGGTGACACCGTTGTCGCCTGCATGGCCGCCGCCGCCAGCCTCGATATCGCGCTTGCCGACGCGGCCGCCATCGCCAATACGGCGGCCGGAGTCGTCGTCGGCAAGGTCGGCACTGCGGCAGCGCGCGGCTCGGAGGTGATCGCCGCCCTTCACCATCAGGACATCTCGACGGCCGAGGCCAAGGTGCTGACCATGGAGCAGGCCGCCGAGCGCATCGCCCTGTGGCGGCGCCAGGACATCAAGGTCGGTTTTACCAACGGCGTCTTCGATCTCCTCCATCCGGGCCACGTGTCGCTGCTCGGCCAGGCCCGCGACGCCAGCGACCGGCTGGTCGTCGGCCTCAACAGCGACGCCTCGGTCAAGCGCCTGAAGGGCGACGATCGCCCGGTTCAGACCGAAGCCGCCCGCGCCGCCGTGCTGGCCTGCCTGGAGCCGGTCGACGTGGTGGTGATCTTTTCCGAAGACACGCCGCAGCGGCTGATCGAGACCCTCAAGCCCGACATCCTGGTCAAAGGCGCCGATTACGCGTTGAGCGAGGTGGTCGGCGCCGAGTTGGTGGAAGCCTACGGCGGCACCGTCCTGCTGGCCGAACTCGAGCCCGGCCACAGCACGACGGCGACGATCGCCCGCATGGCCAAGGAAGGCGCCTGAAGGCTCGATGCCGGCGTTCGCCGCCCATGTAGTATACGCGCTTGCCTGGATCAGCTTCGGATTCGGTCATTCGCTGCTCGCCGGCGCCGCCGTCAAAACCGCCCTGGCGTGCCGGTTCGGGGCAGGTTATCGCCTTTTTTACAACGCCTTCGCGGCACTCCATATCGGCGCCGTTCTGTGGATCGGCGGGTGGGCCTTCGAAGACGCCCCGTCGTTCGGATACTCGACCGACTTCGTGACCGTTCAGACCGTGGTTTCGGCGATCGGCCTGATCGTCCTCGTCGTCGCCCTTCTGGAATACGACCTCGGCCGGTTCTCGGGCCTGGCGCAGATCAGGGCGGCGCGCGCCGGAAACCCGATCGACGACGACGAGGCGCTGATCACCGGCGGCCTGCACGCTTACGTCCGCCATCCGCTGTATGCCGGCGCTCATCTGATCCTGTGGGGCGGGGTCGGCGACGAATTGAGCCTGGCGACGGCCGCCTGGGGTTCGCTCTATCTTGTCGTCGGGGCCCGTTTCGAGGAGCGCCGCCTGCTCGCTCTCTACGGTGAGGCTTATGCGGAATACCGCCGCCGGGTACCCGCCCTGGTGCCGTACAGGGGCCGGTTCGGGTAGAACGGCTTGCCATCGGCTGGAACCGGACTACACCGCTCTAATTCATTGAAAACAAGGCAAGCAAGCCCGATATGATCGAACCCGAATGGTTCGATCTGAGTGGGTATTGCTCTAACCCGCGTCGCCGCTCAGCGTCGCCAGCAGGTTCTGCCAGAAGCCCTGTTCGTCGTCGCTTTCGGGTGGCGGTGCGCCCAAGCCCGGCAAAGCACGGACCGGCAGTCCCTCGTGGGCGGCGACCATGAACCTGCGCCACAGACGCGCCGGCAGACCGCCGCCGGTGACCTTGTTCATGGGCCGGCCGTCGTCGTTGCCGATCCAGACGCCGGCCACGACGTCGGCGGTGTAGCCGACGAACCAGGCGTCGCGGAAGTTCTGCGAAGTGCCGGTCTTGCCGGCGGCCGGGCGGTCGAGGCGGGCGGCCCGCCCCGTGCCCTCGGCGAGGACGCCGGCCAGCATTCGGTTCATGTCGGCGACGTGGCCGGGACGGGCGGCGCGGCCGAGGCCGGATCCGCGGCGCCGGTAGAGGAGGCGCCCCGATCCGTCCTTGATTTCGCTGATGCCGTAGGCCCAGACGCCAAGGCCGCCGTTGGCGAACGGCCCGTAGGCGGCGGTCAGCTCGAGGAGTGTCAGCTCAGACGCGCCGAGCGCCAGGCTCGGGGTCGGACGCAGCGCCGCCGTGATGCCGAGCCGCCTCGCCGTCTCGACGACGCGCCCGCGCCCGCTCAGCTCGGCGATCCGCACCGCCACCGTGTTGACCGAACCGGCCAGGCCGGCGGCCAGGCTGACCGGCCCCCGGTAGCGCTTGTCGAAGTTTTTCGGCTGCCACTGGCCGATCCGGAGCGGCCCGTCGAGGATTTCGGTCTCCGGCGTCATGCCGCTTTCCAGGCCGGCCAGATAGACGATCGGTTTAAACGCCGATCCCGGCTGGCGCATGGCCTGGGTCGCCCGATTGAACTGGCTTTTCGCGTAGTCCGAGCCGCCGACCATGGCCCGTACCGCGCCGTCGGGGGCGAGCGCCACCAGGGCGGCCTCGGTGGCACCGGCTTGGCGTCCTTCGCGCAACTGGCGGGCCAGCGCCCGTTCGGCCGAGCGCTGCCAGCCGGCGTGCAGGGTCGTCGTCACCGTCAAATCGCGGTCGCCGGGGGCGACGTAGCTCGACACCTGATCGAGCACCCAGTCGGCGAAGTGGCGGGCGCTACGGCCGCCGGAAGCGGTGGCGGCACGGCGCGGGCGGCCGGCGGCGGCGGCCACTTGGGCGTGCTCGAGGTATCCCGCCGCCACCATGTTCTTCAGGACCTGGTTGGCGCGCTCACGGGCCAGGTTCGGGTTGCTGGGCGGGTTGTAGCGCGACGGCGCCTTCAGGAGCCCGGCCAGCATCGCCGCCTCGTAGAGCGACACGCGCTTCGCCGAGCGGCCGAAATAGCGCCTGGCCGCCGCGTCCACGCCGTAGGTGCCGGCCCCGAAATAGACCCGGTTGAGGTAGATGCTGAAGATCTGGTCTTTCGAGAACCGGTGCTCCAGCCATAAGGCCAGCATCAGTTCCTGGACCTTGCGCCTAAACGAGCGTTCCGGTGTGAGAAACAAGTTCTTGGCGGCCTGCTGGGTGATGGTGGAGCCGCCCTGGACGATCCGCCCGGCCTTCAGATTGGCCCACGTCGCCCGCCCCAAACCGATTATGTCGAGGCCGAAATGACCATAGAAACGGCGGTCTTCGGTAGCCAGCACGGCCTCGGGCAAGTGCGGCGGCAAATCGCCGACCTGCACGGGCAAACCGTAGAGATCGCCGCGCCGGGCGATCACCTCGCCGTCGACGCTGAACAG
The DNA here is from genome assembly GCA_964344215.1 of uncultured Thalassospiraceae bacterium. GTDB lineage: Bacteria > Pseudomonadota > Alphaproteobacteria > Rhodospirillales > Casp-alpha2 > CAYFMP01. Next base: position 42,536 of record CAYFMP010000002.1, read on the forward strand.
CGTCACGCTCGGCGTGCGTGTGGCTTTGAGGGCGGCATCGACGTCGGGTAGGTCGGTGCCGTACCACGCTCCAGCCAAGAGCGCCGCGATCACCGCCCAGACGGTCGCCGTCGCCGTCCATTTGGCGGCAAACGCGATGGCGCGGCCAACGAAGGAGCGCTTCGGCGCCGTTTTGGCGGGCTTTCGCTTGCGGGCGGACTTCCGGGCCATGGCTCCGTTATCGGCCACCGGCGGTTAGCATCGGGTTAACGGATAGGTCCGGAACCGGCCTGCCTGAAGACGTTCAAACGTCCAGGTTGGCGACTTTCAGCGCGTTCTGCTGGATGAAGTCGCGCCGCGGCTCGACGATGTCGCCCATCAGCGTCGAGAACACGTCTTCGGCGTCGTCGGTGTGGCTGACCTTGACCTGCAGCAGCGAGCGCGCGTTGGGGTCGAGCGTCGTCTCCCACAGCTGGTCCGGGTTCATCTCGCCCAAGCCCTTGTAACGCTGTACGGAGATGCCCTTGCGGCCGAGCGCCATGATGCGGTCGACCAGGGAAACCGGTCCGGTGATGGCGTGCTCGTCGTCCTTGGCTTGCAGCACACCGTGCCGGGCATAGATTTTCTGCAACTCCCCGGCCTTCTCGTTCAGCCGCCGGGCGTCCGACGAGCGGATCAGCGCGCCGTCCACCGTGTGGCGTTCGGTAACGCCGCGCAGCGTGCGCGAGAACACCAGCCCTCCGTCGTCCAGCGGCGCCCCGTTCCATCCGCGCTCGGCGGGCGATTCCAAGGCGTCGAGACGCTTGGCAATGAAATCGGCCGTTGCCGCAGCGCGCTCGCCGTCCGACAGAATTTCGGGGTCGAGCGCGCTCAAAATCGCTGCCTGTTCGACGATGGCGACGGGGACACGCTTCGACAATCTGGCCAACAGGTTCTTGACCGTCCGCGCCTCGTCGACAAGCTGGCGCAGGTCGGCGCCGGCCATCTGGGCGCCGTCATGGGGAACGAACACCGTTCCCTCGTCGATCGCCGCGTTGAACAGGAACTCCTCGAGCAGGGGATCGTCCTTGAGGTAAACCTCCGAGTTGCCGCGCTTGGCCCGATAGAGCGGCGGTTGTGCGATGTAGAGGTAACCGCGCTCGACGATCTCGGGCATCTGGCGATAGAAGAACGTCAACAGGAGCGTGCGGATGTGACTGCCGTCAACATCGGCGTCGGTCATCACGATGATCTTGTGATAGCGGCACTTCTCGATGTCGAAGTCCTCGCGCCCGATGCCGGTGCCGAGCGCCGCGATCAGGGTGCCGATTTCGTTCGAGCTCAGCATCTTGTCGAACCGTGCCCGCTCGACGTTGAGGATCTTGCCGCGGAGCGGCAGGATCGCCTGGTTCGAGCGGTCGCGGCCCTGCTTGGCCGAACCGCCGGCCGAATCGCCCTCGACGATGAACAGCTCGCTAAGCGCCGGGTCGCGTTCCTGGCAATCGGCCAGCTTGCCGGGCAGCGAGCTGATGTCGAGCGCGCCTTTGCGCCGGGTCAGCTCGCGCGCCTTGCGGGCGGCCTCGCGGGCGGCGGCGGCTTCGACGATCTTGCCGATGACCCGCTTCGAATCGGCCGGGTGCTCCTCGAACCACTGATCGAGCCCTTCGCCGATCAGGCTCTCGACGACGGGGCGGACCTCGGACGAGACCAGCTTGTCTTTGGTCTGCGACGAGAACTTGGGGTCGGGCACTTTGACCGACAGGATGCAGGTCAGGCCTTCGCGGGCGTCGTCGCCGGTGATGCTGACCTTTTCCTTCTTGGCGATGCCGCTGGCGCTGGCGTAGTTGTTGATGGTCCGGGTCAGGGCGCCGCGGAGCCCGGCCAGGTGGGTGCCGCCGTCGCGCTGCGGAATGTTGTTGGTGAAGCACAGCGTCGTCTCGTGGTAGCTGTCGTTCCATTGCATTGACAGTTCCAGCACGATGCCGTCGCGCTCGCCGGTGACGCTGATGGCCGGTTCGTGCAGCGCCGTCTTCGAGCGGTCCAGGTAATCGACGAACGCGGTCAGACCGCCTTCGTAATGAAGTTCGATGGCGACCGGCTCGACGCCTCTGGAATCGGTCAGCCTGAGCGCGACGCCGGAATTGAGGAAGGCGAGTTCGCGGAGCCGGTGTTCGAGCGCGCCGAGGTCGTAGTCGGTCATCGTGAAGGTCCTGGGCGAGGCCAGGAATGTCAGTTCGGTTCCCGATTTGGGACCGTCCTCGCCGGCCGGCGCGTCGCCGACCACCTCCAGCGGCGCTTCAGGCTCGCCGTCTTTGAAACGGACGAAGTGCTCCTGGCCGTCACGCCAAATGCGCAGTTCCAGCCATTCGGAAAGCGCGTTGACCACCGAGACGCCGACCCCGTGCAGGCCGCCCGAAACCTTGTACGAATTCTGGTCGAACTTACCACCGGCATGGAGCTGAGTCATGATCACTTCGGCCGCCGAAACGCCTTCCTCGGCATGGATGTCGACCGGAATGCCGCGGCCGTTGTCGCTGACCGTGACCGAGCCGTCGCCGTTGAGGGTGACGTTGACGGTATCGCAGAACCCGGCCAGAGCCTCGTCGATGGCGTTGTCGACCACTTCGTAGACCATATGGTGCAGACCGGAACCGTCGTCGGTATCGCCGATGTACATGCCGGGCCGCTTGCGGACCGCTTCGAGGCCACGCAGAACCTTGATCGATTCGGCGTCGTAGGACTCGCCGCCGTCGATTTCCTCGGCTTCCGTTTCGTCCGTCGTTTCGTCGGTCATTCGGCCTTTACCATTCAGATTCCAAGTTAAACCACCGGCGGCTCAGGCGACCGCCGTCACCGCCGCCTCTTCGATACGGAAGAATTGGGCGCGCCCGCTCAACGTCTCGAAGGTCGAAGCGTCGGTTCCGGTGAGCCACGCCTGCACACCTATATCCGCCAGCCATTCGAACAAGGCGCCGCGCCGCGTCTGGTCCAGGTGGGCCGCCACCTCGTCGAGCAGTAGAATCGGCGCCAGCCCGCGCCCGGCCGCCTGCATGCTGGCGTTGCCGAGAACCAGCGCGATCAACAGCGCCTTCTGTTCACCGGTCGAGCAGGTTTCGGCGGTGCAGCCCTTGACCAGATGGCTGACGCGAAGGTCGCTGCGGTGCGGCCCGGCCCCGGTCCGGCCCTGCTCGGCATCGCGCCCGCGTGCGGTCGCCAGACGCTGTCTGAAGCGGTCCTCGCAGGCCAACGCCGGAGCCTCGTCGAGCCAACCCTCGACCTCGCCGTCGACGGCGATGCCGGCGCCGGGAAAAGGGTCCAGGCCATCGACGCAGACGGCGCTCAAATTGGCGACCAGATCGGAGCGCGCGGCGGCGATGGCGACGCCCTTGGCCGCCATCGTGTCCTCCAGTGCGGCAAGCCACGCCGGGTCGGCCCGGTCGTGCTCGCGGAGCAGGCGCTGGCGCTCGCGCAGCGCCTTTTCGTAGGCGTTTACACGGCCGACATGGGCCGGATCGCTGCCGAACACCAAGCGATCGAGGAAGCGGCGTCGCCCCGATGCGCCGTCGATAAATAGCCGGTCCATCTGCGGGGTCAGCCAATGAACGCTGAGGTGTTCGGCCAGGGCCGCCTGGTTCGAGGCCGTTTCGCCGGCGACCCGAACGGTCCGGCGATCGCCATTGGCGGGCCGGTCGGCCGCCGACACCCCGGTGCCAAGGTCGACGTCGCCGTCCGCCGTCCGCGCTCGCGCCGCCACCGCCCATCCCGACGCCGCGGCGTCGCCGGCCACCCGGACCGGGTCGATCAAGCGGGCCTGGCGGAGACCGCGGCCGGGAGCCAGAAACGATACCGCCTCCAGAAGATTGGTCTTGCCGGCGCCGTTGGGGCCGGTGAAAACCGCCGGCGTCGGGTCCAGGTCGAGTCGAAGGCTGGCGTAACACCTGAAATCGGTTAGGGTCAGCCTGGACAGCGAAACGCTCCCCTGTGGGTTCACGGCAATCATTCGGTCTTCTACGATGCCGCCCGGCGAGGCGTCCTGTTGCGCCAATCCATGCATAGCTACCAGGGGACCGACCTCACACGCGCATCGGCATCAGGACGAACAAGGCGCTGGAGTCGTCGACCTCGCGCATAATCGTCGGCGAGGCCGCGTCGGCCAGCGTGAACTGCGCATTGTCGCCTTCGATCTGGCGCGCGATGTCCAACAGGTAGGCGGAATTGAAGCCAATCTCGAGGCCGTCTCCCTGATAGGAGACCTCAAGCTCCTCCGTCGCGCTGCCATGCTCCGGACTGGACGCCGACAGCACCAGCGTGCCGTTGCCGAGCGCCAGCTTGACGGCCCGCGATTTTTCGCTGGAAATGGCCGACACCCGGTCGACGGCTTCGGCCAGCAGCTTGCGGTCGACCTCCATCTCCTTGTCGTTGTCGGTCGGTATGACCCGTTGGTAATCGGGAAACGTCCCGTCGATCAGCTTCGAGGTCAGTTCCGCCTGGTCGAAGGAGAAACGGATTTTCGATTCCGACAGCCCGACTTTGACGTCGGCGTCGGTCTCGTCGATCAGCTTGCGCAACTCGGCGACCGTTTTCCTCGGCACGATGACACCGGGGATGTCGGCGGCGCCATCGGGTAGCGGCACTTCGACGCTGGCCAGCCGATGGCCGTCCGTGGCCACCGCCCGCAACACCTGGACACCGCCGTGATCGGCCGCGTGCAGATAGATACCGTTCAGATAATAGCGGGTCTCCTCGGTCGAAATGGCGAACCTGGTGCGGTCGATCAGGGTCCGAAGGTCGCCCGAACCGAGAGTGAATTCATGCGGGAAGGTGCCGCCCGACATCACCGGGAACTCCTCCGTCGGCAGGCACGCCAACGTAAAACGCGAACGGCCCGACCTGAGTTCGAGCTGTCCGACGCCGGAAGCGTCGAGATCCACCTGCGAGCCTTCGGGCAGCTTTCGAACGATGTCGTAAAGCGTGTGCGCCGGAACTGTCGTCGCCCCCGGCATGGCGATGTCGGCGGCCACCGATTCGACGATGTCGAGGTCCATATCGGTTGCGTTCAGCCGAAGATTTCCGTCGCCGGCCTCGATTTTCACATTCGAGAGAATCGGAATCGTGTTGCGCCGCTCCACGACGCTTTGTACGTGGCCCAGAGACCTCAACAAAGCGGTGCGTTCGATGGTTAATTTCATGGTGTAATTTCAAGCCTTTAGTGTTGTCGGGCACGACCACATCCGGACCCCCGCCGGAATACCCGCTGGGAGTCGGAAAAGGCCCCCGGAAGAATCGCCCTATTATAGCAGAAGCCCTTGGAATCCGAAGAAATTTCGGCCTCCGGCAGGGGGTAGGAAGGGGGCGGCGAAAGGCCCCGATTTAGCGCGTGTTCGGGCCCGTTTGGAACGGCCGATCAGCCCTCGAGCATGCGGCGCAAAAGCTCCACATCCTCGGCGAATCCGGAGTCGTGCTCGCGCAATTCCTCGACCTTCTTGACGGCGTGCATGACGGTCGTGTGATCGCGTCCGCCAAACTTGCGGCCGATCTCCGGCAACGAACGCGAGGTCAGCTGTTTGGCCAGATACATGGCGACCTGACGGGGCCGGGCGACCGACCGCGCACGTCTCGCCGAATGCATGTCGGAGACCCGGATATTGAAGTGCGAAGCAACCTGCTTCTGGATTTCCTCGATGGTCACGCGGCGGTCGTTGGCCCTGAGCAGGTCGTGCAGGACGTCCTGGGTGGCCTCGAGCGTGATGTCGCGGCCGACCAGCTGCGAGTGGGCGACGACCCGGTTCAAGCCGCCTTCCAGTTCACGGACGTTGGCGGTGATCTTGTGGGCCAGGAATTCCATGACCTTCTGCGGCACCTCGACGTGCATCTGCTGTGACTTGGACTGCAGGATGCCGAGCCGAAGCTCGTAGGTGGTCGCGTGGATATCGGCGACCAGGCCACAGTTGAGCCGCGACACCAAGCGCTCTTCCATGCCCTCCAGATCGGACGGCGACTTGTCGGCCGAGATGACGATCTGGCGGCCTTGATCGACCAGCGAATTGAAGGTGTGGAAGAACTCCTCCTGGGTCGATTCCTTGCCGGCGATGAATTGAACGTCGTCGATCATCAGAACGTCGACCGAGCGGAACTGTTCCTTGAAGTCCACCGTGTTCTGTTCGCGCAGCGCCCGAATGAAACGGTACATGAATTTCTCGGCCGAGAGATAGATGACGGTGCGGCTCGGCGTACTGTTGCGGATATGCCAGGCGATGGCGTGCATCAGGTGGGTCTTGCCCAGCCCGACACCGCCGTACAGGAACAGCGGGTTGAACGGTACCTTGGCCGCCTCGCTGACGCGGCGGGCGGCGGCGTAGGCGAACTCGTTGGGCTTGCCGACGACGAACTGGTCGAAGGTAAAGCGGTGATCAAGCGGTGCGCTCAAGTCGTTGCCGCTCTTGTAGGTGCCGAACTCGGTCTTCGGGGGCTCTTCTGCCGGCGTTTCGCTCGGCGTCCGCACCGGGCGATCGGCCTGCACGTGAACCTCGACCGCTTCGATTTCGGGGTTCTCGTCGCTCCACAGCTGCGAAAGACGGTCCACGTAGTGGGCGACGACCCAATCGCGCATGAACCGCGTCGGCACCGAGATCTTGACGGTGCCGGCGGCGACGTCGCGAATGGTCACGGGTTTGAGCCAACTCTGGTAGGCCGCTTCGCCGATCTCGGTTCTCAGTTGACCGGATACGCTTGCCCACTCGGCCGCGAAGCGCTGTTCGGGGGCATTTTCGTCGAACGTATCCTTGGTTGCGGTCATGGTCGTTAATTGATCCCCATCAACCCGGCGGAAATTTCTTCCCACGATTTCACCTCCGGGTGCATGTCTCCGGCCCAGTCCCCTATCCGGTTCCGGCCCGGCGGCGGCAATCCAATCGGCGGCGAACAACCTGAAACGTGACCGAAAACGTCCGCTGATCGGCGAGGGGGCGTTGTCTCCACCCCCGACCGTCCGCTCGGAACGTGAAGCAAAGGCAATGCGTCTCGGACACCCCGACCCCACGGTCCGACAAATCCAGATTCAAGGCTTCGCGCCTTCGACTGCCCCCCTTTGAACAAAAAATTTAATATTTAAAGTTATCAATTCGATTATGAAATAAGATACAACGCCGAATCCGTGGACACAGCAGGTATTTCCAAGGGACGCGCCCACTCTGACCAAAATTCTTTACTATATTTTTTTGAACCCCCTTGATTTTTACTTAACGTTCGATGTGTTTCTAAAGCAAACTCCAGCACTACAACAAGTATAGCTTGCTATTTATCTATGTTAACTATTTTCAGAAGACTCTTTCCCGCCGCCTGCGCAGAGCCGAATATTAGGGGGCCGGCTTCGCCCTGGCAACGTGATCGAAAAGAGAACGCGTGAAAATTTCAAAAATAATTTTCTTGACTCTGGAATCGAATCGGAGTCCGCGCGCCGGGCGGCGCGAAAAAACCGCGGCGCCCCATGAACCCGCGGTTTCGGCTAAACGTCTGGAAGAAAAAGTGAAGTCGTTCAAGCGGCCATCGACTTGATGCGCGCCGACAGGCGGGACAGCTTCCGCGCCGCCGTGTTGCGGTGAAGAACGCCTTTTTGGGCGCCGCGCATCAACTTCGGCTCGACTTCCTTGAAGGCGGCCTCGGCGGCGCCCCTGTCGCCGCTGGCAATGGCCTCCTCGACGCGCCGCAGGTACGATCGCACGGTGCTGAGCCGCGTGCGGTTGATCTGCGTCCGGCGTTTGGTCTGGCGAATGCGCTTTTTCGCCGAAGCGTGATGAGCCATGATCTCGAGAACCTCGTTAATCAATGCCGTATTGAGAGCGGAAGGCAGGTGTATATAGGCGCCAACGGGGGCCGTCAAGGCCTTGCCAGGATCATTGGCGGCGGCGCCAAGCGACCTGCTTTCAAGGCTTGCTCGGCGACAGTTGGAAGCGAACGGTCGGAGGCGCGCCGACGGCTGCGGGAGCCAGGTATTCGATCGTCAGAATCTCGCCTTCTCGCTGGTAAACCCCCGGTTTCCCTTCCCTCCAGCCGAGCTGCGGCAGGGTTTCCCCGTAGAACCGGAGCGTTTCGGCCTCCGACACGGAGCCGCTGGCGAAGGCCTGGGCGATGCGCCCGTCGGCGCTGTCGAACACAATGCCGGCGCCGACGTCCTCGGCGAGGCCGGGCATCACCGGCACATCTTCGATGGTGCTCAGGAAAACGGCCCGGTCCTGGGCCGCCAGTGGCGGCAAAGCCGCGACGCTGATGAGGGCAAGGACGGCGGCGGCCCGAAACAATCGGCTGAGGTCGACCATGGTCTTGCTTATAGCACTACCGCTGGCAGCCCGAACAAAAGAAAGTGGAGCGTCCGGCCTGGACGATGCGCTTGACCCGCACCGCACCGCCGCAACGCCGGCACGCCTCGCCCTGGCGATCGTAAACCGCGAACGAATGTTGGAAGTAGCCAAGTTCGCCGGACGGCTGGCGGTGGAATTGCAACGTCGTTCCGCCCGCCTCGACGGCCCGCTCCAGGACCTCGCGGACGGCCCGGGCCAACCTTTCGGCCCGGCCGCCGCGCACCGAACTTGCCCGCCGCCTCGGGCTCAGCCCGGCGTCGAACAGTGCTTCGCATGCATAGATGTTGCCGACGCCGGCGACAACCGATTGATCGAGAAGCACATTCTTGATGGGGCCGCTGCGCCCTTCGAGCCGCATCGCCAGTTCGACGCCGTTGAGCCCCGGAAAAACCGGCTCGGGGCCGAGCCGGGCAAGCATCGGATGGCGCTCCAGTGTCTCCGTCGTCGTTAAATCCATGAATCCGAAGCGGCGCGGGTCGTTGAAACGTACGACATGACCGGAAGCCGTCTCGAATATGACGTGATCGTGGGGCTGTTCGGGCGGCGGCGGCCCCTTGAAGATTCGAAACCGCCCCGACATGCCCAAGTGGGCGATGAGGACGGCGCCGTCGTCGAGCCCGATCAGCAGGTATTTGCCCCTTCTCCCGACCCGCGACACGTGGCGCCCCGTCAACCTTTGGCCGAATCCGTCGGGCAGGGGAAATCGAAGGTCGGGGCGGCGCTGGATGACGCGGACCAATCTGGCGCCCTCGAGAACGGGCACCAGTCCGCGCCGCACGGTTTCGACTTCGGGCAGTTCGGGCATGTCTGAATCTAGCGTGTCCGGCCGGCTTAGGCTATGGTCCGGCCGATGTCGGAACACCGTGAACAGTTGGGCGAGAAGACCCATTTCGGCTTTCGCACGGTGGCGGCGGCGGACAAGGCCTCCTTGGTCGGCGCCGTGTTCGAAAGCGTCGCGCCCAGCTACGACCTGATGAACGACCTGATGAGCCTGGGCGCCCATCGGCTGTGGAAGAGCGCCATGCTCGACTGGCTGGCGCCGCGGCCGGGCATGACGCTGCTCGACGTCGGCGGCGGCACCGGCGATATCGCCTTCCGGTTCCTCGAACGGGGCGGCGGCTTCGTCAACGTTCTCGATATCAATCCCGAAATGCTGGCCCACGGCCGCGCCCGGGCGATCGATCGCGGCATTCTCGATCGTATCGCCTGGATCGAGGGCGACGCCGAGACCGTGCCGCTGGCGGATGGCAGCGTCGACGCCTACGCAACGGCGTTTTGCATCCGCAACGTCACCCGTATCGAGCGGGCGCTATCCGAGGCCCGGCGCGTTCTCAAGCCGGGTGGGCGGTTCCTTTGCTTGGAGTTCTCGAACGTCGTCCTGCCGCTCCTGGAGAACCTCTACGACGCCTATTCCTTCACTTTTCTGCCGCTGTTGGGGCAGGCGGTGGCCGGTGACGCCGAAGCCTACCGGTATCTCGCCGAAAGCATCCGCCGATTCCCCGACCAGGAACGCTTCGCGAGCATGATCGAAGACGCCGGCCTCGAGCAGGTCAAGGTCCGCAACCTGTCGGGCGGCATTGCGGCGCTGCATTCGGCCTGGCGGATCTGAGCCGGTGATCGGCCCGCTCCGCAATATCGGCCGTCTGCTGAGGGTGGCGCGCATTCTGGCCCGCCACGACGCGCTGTTTCCTCTCGAATACTTCAACATCGCCCCGCTCGTGTTGATGCTGGCGAGGTCGGCCGCGCCCGGCCGCGCCGAGGGACGGCCCGGCCAACGCTTGGCCCGAGCGCTGAACGAGGCCGGACCCAGCTTCATCAAGCTCGGCCAGGCGCTGTCGACGCGTTCCGATATCCTCGGCGAAGAGCTGTGCGAGGATCTTTCCGATCTCCAGGACCGGCTGCCGCCGTTCAGCGGCGCCGAGGCCCGCGCCGTCATCGAGGACGAGTTCGGCGAACCGACCGATCTCCTCTTCAAGGCGTTCGACAATTCTGCGGTCGCCGCCGCCTCCATCGCTCAGGTCCACTTCGCCACCACCTCGGGCGGCCGCGAAGTCGCGGTCAAAATACTGCGCCCCGGCATCGAAGACGCGTTCGAGCGCGACCTCGGCCTGTTCCGCTGGATCGCCCAGGTCATCGAACGCACCCGGCCCGAGTTGCGGCGCCTCAAACCCGTCGAGTCGGTGGAAACCTTTGCCGAGGTCGTCGAGTTGGAGATGGATTTGCGCTTCGAGGCGGCGGCGGCGGCCGAACTGGCCGAGAACTTCGAGGGCGACGACGACTTCGTCGTCCCCGAAGTCGATTGGGGGTTGACCTCGCAACGGGTGCTGACCACCGAACGCCTGGTCGGCGTACCGTTGGATGATCGCGACGCCATCGCGGCTGCCGGCCACGACCCCAAAGCCGTCCTCGTAAAGGCCTCCCGCGCCACCTTCAAACAGGTGTTCCGGGACGGTTTCTTTCACGCCGACGTCCATCCCGGCAATCTGTTCGTTACCGAAACGGGCGCCATCGGGGCAGTTGATTTCGGAATCATGGGCCGGCTCGATCTGAGGGTCCGGCGGTTTCTGGGCGAGATGCTGGTTGCTTTCCTGAGCCGCGATTACCGGCGCGCGGCGGAGGTTCATTTCGAGGCCGGCTGGGTGCCGGCGCACCGCTCGGTCGACGCCTTCACCCAGGCCTGCCGGTCGATCGCCGAGCCGATTCTCGACAAGCCGCAGAACGAGATCTCCATCGCCAGGCTGCTGGCCCAACTGTTCCAGATCACCGAGACCTTCCAGATGGAGACCCAACCGCAGTTGCTGTTGCTGCAAAAAACCATGCTGGTCGCCGAGGGTACGGGCCGCAAACTCGATCCCGACGCCAACATGTGGTTCCTGGCGCGGCCGCTGATCGAGGATTGGATGCACGAAAACCTCGGTCCCGAAGCCAGGGTGCGCGACGCGCTGAGCGGATTCACCGAATCCGTCGACCGGCTGCCCCGCATGCTCGACGAGATCCAGGAAAGCGCCTCGATGATCGCCAGCGGGCGGGTCCGGCTCGACCCGGAGACGATGCGGGCGCTCAGCGACGGCCGGACGCGCGGCGGCGTGACGCCGTCGCTATGGGTGATCGCGCTCGTGCTCGGCGCCTTCCTGGTGGCGCTGAAATGGCTGTAGCCGGTTGACGAAAATCAGGTCTTGCGTGCCCCGTTGGAGGGCACTACATTAATCACACTTCTTTCTCGTTAAATTAGGATATACCACGGTGATCAAAGGCAAACGGATCCTGTTGATCGTGTCTGGCGGCATCGCCGCCTATAAGGGCCCGGATTTGGTGCGGCGGTTACGGGAGCGCGGCGCCGTGGCCCGTTGCATCCTGACCGCGGGCGGCGCCGAGTTCGTGACGGCGCTGGCGCTTGGCGCGGTCAGCGAGGAGAAGGTCTATCAGGACCTGTTCTCGTTGACCGACGAGAGCGAGATGGGTCACATCAGGCTGGCTCGCGAGACCGACGCGGTGGTGGTGGCGCCGGCCACCGCCAACATCATCGCCAAGATGGCGCATGGGCAGGCCGACGACTTGGCGACGACGGCGCTGCTGGCGACCGATCGGCCGGTTTTCGTGGCGCCCGCCATGAACGTACGGATGTGGGAACACGCCGCCACCCAGGCCAACCTGGAAACGTTGAGGAGCCGGGGCGTCGCCGTCATCGGCCCCGTCCAAGGCGATATGGCGTGCGGCGAATACGGTATGGGGCGGATGTCCGAACCGGTTGAGATCGCCGACGCTCTCGAAGCCTTTTTCGCGACGGCGAACCGCCTGCAGGGCAAACGAGCCCTGGTCACCAGCGGGCCGACCCACGAGCCGATCGATCCGGTCCGCTACATCGCCAATCGGTCGTCCGGCAAGCAGGGACATGCCATCGCCGACTCCTTGGCCCGGCTCGGGGCGGCGACGACGCTGGTTTCCGGGCCGACCGGCCAGCCCGACCCGCCGGGCGTCGCCGTCGTCCATGTCGAAACGGCGTTGGACATGCTGAAGGCCTGCGAACAGGCGTTGCCGGCCGATGTCGCGGTCTGCGCAGCGGCGGTTTCCGACTGGCGGACGGCGGAGATGGAGGGCAGCAAGATCAAGAAACAGGCGGACGCCGCCACGCCAGCCCTCGAACTCGTTGAAAACCCAGACATCCTGGCCACCCTGAGCCGGGCCGCAAACCTGCGGCCGCGGCTGGTCGTTGGTTTCGCGGCGGAGACCGACGACCTCGTCGACAATGCCCTCGCCAAGCGCGCGGCCAAAGGCTGCGACTGGATCGTCGCCAACGACGTTTCGCCCGCCACCGGGACTTTCAGCGGCGATAGCAACACGGTGCGGCTGATTTCCGAGGACGGCGTCGAGGAATGGCCGACGCTGAGCAAGGCGGCGGTCGGCGACCGGCTGGCGGCACGCATTGCGGAGCGCCTGTGTGGAACTCATGACTGACCTGAGCATCCCGGTTCAGCGCCTCGCCCATGGCGCCGGTCTGCCGCTGCCTGATCGCGCCACGGCGTCGAGCGCCGGCCTCGACCTGCTGGCCGCCGTCGACGAGTCGGTGACGCTGGAGCCGGGGGCCCGTATGGTCGTCCCTTCCGGCATCGCTATCGCTCTGCCGCCGGGTTTCGAGGCGCAGTTGCGGCCGCGCTCAGGGCTGGCCGCCGCTCACGGCGTCACCATTCTCAACAGCCCCGGCACCATCGACGCCGATTACCGCGGCGAGATCGGCGTCATTCTGATCAATCACGGCGACGAGGCCTTTCGCATCGAACGCGGCATGCGCATCGCCCAGATGATCGTGGCGCCGATAAGCGCCGTCACCTGGCGCGAGACCGAAAACCTCGACGACACCGGGCGCGGCAGCGGCGGCTTCGGTTCGACCGGAACCGACGGAGGCGATTGAACCGCCATGTTCAAGCTTTCCAGAAAGGTCATATTCGCCATCGAGGCGGTGCTCGATATCGCTTATCACGCCGGTTCCGGACCAGTGCAGAGCCGCGACATCACCCGCCGCCAGGGGATTCCCAGGCGCTATCTCGAGCAAGCCTTGCAACAACTAGTGCGTCAGGGACTGCTTCTGGGCGTACGCGGGCCGAAGGGCGGCTACCGGCTGGCCCGCGAGCGGCGGCGGATCACCGTCGGCGACATCGTGCGCAGCATCCGAATGATGGAGTCGGACGACAAGCTCGATGAGGAGACGGTGACTTCGGAACTGGGCCAGCGCGTCGTTCAGCCGTTATGGACGGAGTTGCAAGACTCGATCATGGCCAGGCTTGACGCCACAACCATCGACGACCTTTGCGAACGCGCACACGCCACCGGTGTCAGGAGCGAAGGCCGGCAAAACCTGGATTTCACCATCTGAACAAGGGCGATTGCTACTGACATGAATGATTCCCGAACCTCCAGAGCCCCGGCCCCGACCGAGTTTCGAGGCCGCGTCTACGACAGCATCGTCGACACCATCGGCGCCACGCCCTTGGTTCGACTCTCGAGACTGGCCGCCGACAGCGGCGTCAACGCCGAAATACTCGGAAAATGCGAGTTTTTCAATCCGCTGGCCTCGGTAAAGGACCGCATCGGCATCGCCATGATCGAGGCGGCCGAAAAGGACGGCCGGATCGGCGACGGCGCCACCTTGGTCGAGCCGACTTCCGGCAATACCGGGATCGCGCTGGCCTTCGTTTGCGCCGCCAAGGGCTACAGGCTGATCCTGACCATGCCCGAGAGCATGTCGGTGGAGCGCCGCAAGATGCTGGCGCTGCTCGGTGCCGAAATCGAGCTGACCCCGGCCGAACTCGGCATGAAGGGGGCCATCGCGCGGGCCGAGGAGATCGTCGAGACGACGCCGGGCGCCATCATCCTTCAGCAGTTCGAGAACCCCGCCAACCCGGAGATTCACCGCCGGACGACGGCAGAGGAGATCTGGAACGACACCAGCGGGCGGGTCGACGTCATCGTCAGCGGCATCGGCACCGGCGGCACCCTGACCGGCGTCGCCGACATCCTCAGGCCGCGTAATCCGGATCTCTGGATGGTCGCGGTCGAGCCCGAAGACAGCCCGGTGCTGTCGGGAGGCGCGCCCGGTCCCCACAAGATCCAGGGCATAGGCGCCGGATTCGTGCCGCAAATCCTCGATATCGATGCCATCGACGAAGTGCTTCGGATCGGAAACGAAACGGCCTTCGCCATGGCCCGCAAAGTGGCGCGACTGGAAGGGCTTCCGGGAGGGATTTCGAGCGGCGCGGCGCTGGCGGCGGCCATCGAGGTGGCCGAACGCGCCGACATGGAAGACAAAGTCATCGTCGTCATCCTGCCGTCGTTCGCCGAGCGCTACCTGTCGACGGCCCTTTTCGACGGGCTCGGCTAGGACCATATCCGGTGGAGTTCTCGGAAGCCCAGGTCAACCGCTACGCCCGCCACATCCTGCTTCGCGAGGTCGGCGGCGCCGGCCAGCAGAAACTCCTCAATGCCCGCGTCCTGGTCATCGGCGCCGGCGGTCTCGGCTCGCCGGTGCTGATGTACCTGGCGGCGGCCGGCGTCGGCACCATCGGCGTCGTCGACGACGACGCCGTCGACCTGTCCAACCTGCAGCGCCAGATCGTCCACGCCACCGCCAGCATCGGCCGGCCCAAGGTGGAAAGCGCCAAGGCCAGCCTTGCCGCCGTCAACCCGGAGATCGAGGTGGTTGCCCACAACCAGCGGATCACGGCGGAAAACGCGGTCAAGCTGATCTCGGACTACGACATCGTCGCCGACGGCAGCGACAACTTCCCGACCCGCTTCCTGGTCAATGACGCCTGTTATTTCGCCGAAAAGCCGCTGGTGTCGGCCGCCATCCTCCGGTTCGACGGACAGATCGCCACTTTCAAGCCGCATCTGGTCGACGAAGACGGCGAGCACGGCCCCTGTTATCGCTGCATTTTCCGCGAGCCGCCGCCGGAAGGCCAGATTCCGACCTGCGCCGAGGCCGGCGTGTTGGGCGCGCTGTGCGGCATGGTCGGCTCGCTGCAGGCGACCGAGGTGCTCAAGGAACTGATGGGGATCGGCGACAGCCTGTCGGGCTC
Organism: uncultured Thalassospiraceae bacterium; assembly: GCA_964344215.1. GTDB lineage: Bacteria > Pseudomonadota > Alphaproteobacteria > Rhodospirillales > Casp-alpha2 > CAYFMP01. The sequence goes on from CAYFMP010000002.1 coordinate 57,924, forward strand.
GATGGTGATCTGCGAGGCGCTCGGCACGACGTTTCGCAAGATCGCGGTGAAGCGCGACCCCGGCTGCCCGTTGTGCGGCGACCAGCCGTCGATCAAGGACCTCTCCGTCCATGCCGGCTGACCACACACCCGACAAGCTTTCCGTCGTCGTCTACGCCGGCGAGTTCGACAAGGTGCACTATGCTCTGGTGATGGCGTCCGCCGCCGCCGCCGTCGGCCGCCCCGTTACCCTGTTCTTCACCATGGACGCCTGCCTGGCGCTCGAGCGGCCGGCCGCCGACGGCACCCCGGCCTGGACCGCCATGCCGCTCGGCCAGGGCGAGGGCGACGCCGCGGCCCTCGACGCCAGTTACGCCGAGCGCGGCATCGCCACCTTCGAGGAGTTGATGGAGGCGTGCGTGGCGCTCGGCGTCAAGTTCATGGTCTGCGAGATGGGTCTGAGGGCGCGCGGCCTCGAGAACATGCCGCTGCGCGACGACCTGCCGATCGAGGCTGGCGGCGTCGTCACCTTCCTGAACGATGCCTCCAAGGACGGCGCCATGATCTTCGTCTGAACCGCCGGGCGGCGCCTCGGCCAGCCACGGCATCGACGGCACCAAGTCGCCGATCCGGCGGCGCAGCTCAGGCTCGGTGACGACGACGATCGAGTATTGTTGCAGGTTGGACTTGGTCGGCGCCGAATGGGCGCAGGCCAGCAACAGCTCGATGAGGCCGTCCGCGACCTCTTTGTCGAGGTAGCGGCGCTGCGTGCGGCGGCCGAGAATGCCACGCACCGTTTCGTTAAAGCCGCTTTCATCGGCAGCCATGTCGATGCCGAAGCGGTCCTGCATCATCTGCGATAGGGGTTTCATGGTGTCTCCGGTTCAAACCATCGCCCGCAGCCGCTCCCAGGCCGGCCCAGGACGGCCGTCGCCGACGGCGGCACCGTCGATCTCGACGATCGGACGAATGCCGGCGCTATTGGTCGCGAAAACCTCGGAAGCGCGGCTCAAATCGGCCGGCACCAGCGGTTTCTCGACGGCCTCGCCGGCAGCCACGATGTCGGCCCTGACGACGCCGGGCAGCGCCCCGTCGGCAACCGGCGGCGTTAAGATGCGGCCTTCGATCACCACGAAGACGTTGGCGACGGTGGTTTCCGCCAAGCGGCCGGCGGTGTTCAAGAGGATCGCGTCGTCGGCGCCGCGCTCGGCAGCTTCGGCGGCGGCGATAACGTTGTCCAAATAGTTGACGGTCTTCAACCGGGCCAGTGGCGAATACTCGTTGCGCCGGGTCGCGGCGGCGATGATCGCCCGTACCGGCGGCGGGTCGGGCGGCCCGGCCGGCGCCGCCGTCACCAGCACGGTCGGGGTCTCGGTCTTGGGCGGAATCAGACCCCTGGCGGCCGGGCCGCGACTGATTGTGAGCCGCAAAAGACCGCCCTCAAGGCCGTTGGCCGCGATCACCAGCTCCACGGCCGAGGTCAATTCGCGGTCGATCGGCGCCTCCGCAAAGCCCAGAAATTCCAATCCGTATCGAAGCCGTTCCAAATGGGCCGATAGCCGTTTGGGGACGCCGCCGGCGACGGCGATGGTCTCGAAGACGCCGTCACCCAAGGTCAGGCCGCGGTCGGTCGGGTCGATTCGGGCCTGGTCGGCCGCAACGACGTCGCCGTTGAGATAAACCTTCATGAGGCAAGCTGGCTTACGTCGAAACCGGGATCTAGGCTGGCCAGCAGGGCGCCGGCCTTGTCCATGGTCTCGGCATATTCGGCCGCCGGATCCGAATCGGCGACGATGCCGCCGCCGGCCTGGGCGACAACGTCGCTGTCGCGGATCACCAGGGTGCGGATGACGATGCTCGATTCCATGGCGCCGTCGAAACCCATCCAGGCGATGGCGCCGCAATAGGGGCCGCGCCTGGCCGGTTCCAGCTCGTTGATGATCTCCATGGCCCGGATTTTCGGGGCGCCGGTAATCGAACCGCCCGGAAACGCCGCGCGCAACAGGTCGACGGCATCCCGGTTCGGAGTCAGGCGACCACGCACCTCCGAAACCAGATGGTGGACGTTGGCGAAACTCTCGAGGGCATGCAGCTGGCTGACTTCGACGCTGCCAATCCGGCACACCCTGGACAGGTCGTTGCGCAGCAGATCGACGATCATCAGATTCTCGGCGCGATCTTTTTCGCTGGCCATCAACTCCTCGGCCAACGCCACGTCGGCCTGGTGGGTGTCGCCTCGCGGCCGCGTGCCCTTGATCGGGCGGGTGCTGACCCGGCCGTCTGCACACAGCCTCAGATACCGCTCCGGCGAAGCCGATGCGATGGCGTGGTCGTCGCCTTTCAGGTAGGCCGCGAACGGCGCCGGCGACAGCTTGCGAAGCCGACGGTAAAGCGCGAACGGCGTCAATCCCGGCGGCTTTCGGCCGAGCATGCGATGGGTGATGTTGGCCTGAAAGATGTCGCCGGCGTGAATATAGGCGACGGTGCGGCGAACGATGTCCTCATAGTCCGCACGCGACACCTCCGGCCGCCACGAACCGGCCTCCGACCAGTCGATCTCGCCGAGGCCCGGCGCAGCTTCGGCGATACGGACCGCCATCGCGGCGAGCCGCTCGGGCGCGGCGGCACGGTCCGGGTACTGCGGTCCGGCCGTATCGCTGGCGACGATCCAGGCGCGGCGCTCGTGGGTGTCGAAGGCGGCGACGGTGTCGTAGAGGCCGATCGCCATATCCGGCATGTCGAGGCCTGTTTCACTCTCGCCCGGCAGGTTCTCGAGATGACGGGCCAGTTCGTACCCGAGAAAGCCGACGGCGCCCGATTGAAACGGCGGCAGGTCGGGATCGGCGCCGACCGTGCGCGATGTCAACTGGTGCTGCAGGACGGAGAACGGATCTCCGTTCTGCGGCTTGCCGTCGAGGCGGGGACGGTCGGTCGCCGTGATTTTGGCGAAAGGATCGGCCGCGATATAGCTGTAGCGGCCGCGGCCGCCAGCTTCGGCGGCGCTGTCCAGGAAAGCGACGAACGGGTCGTCGGCGAACGCCGCGAACGCGTTCAGCGGGTCCTGATAGGGGATCGAACGGCTGATCGGTGGCGCGGTCATGGCGTCCCCTGCTCCGCCGCCGGGTCGTGGCGGCGGCGCTGTTGGCTCAGAACGATTCGACCAAGACCCGATCGGGCGGCGTGTGTCCGTCGGCGAAGGTCTTGATGTTGATGAGAACCTTCTCGCCCATGTCGATCCGGCCCTCGAACGTCGCCGAGCTCATATGCGGAAGCAAGACGACGTTCTCCATCGCCACCAATTTCGGATTGACGGCCGGCTCGTTCTCGAAAACATCCAAACCGGCACCGGCGATTTCCCCGGCCTGAAGCATGCGGGTCAGAGCGTTCTCGTCGATAACCTCACCGCGCGACGTGTTGACGATAACGGCTTGTGGCTGTAGCAGCTTCAGGCGCCTGGCCGAGAGCAGGTGAAAGGTGGCCGGCGTGTGCGGGCAGTTGATCGAGATGAAGTCCATACGGGCCAGCATCTGGTCGAGGCTTTCCCAATAGGTCGCCTCCAATTCGGTCTCGGTGTCGTCGTGCACGCGGTGGCGGTTGTGGTAGTGGATGGACAGGCCGAAACCACGCGCCCGGCGCGCCACGGCGGTGCCGATCCGGCCCATGCCGACGATGCCGAGGCGCTTGCCGAATATCCGGTGGCCGAGCATGGTCGTGGGCGCCCAGCCCTTCCAGTCGCCGGAGCGCAGCAAGCGCTCGCCTTCGGCCAGTCGGCGGGGCACGGCGAGGATCAGAGCCATGGTCATGTCGGCCGTATCTTCGGTCAGCACGTCGGGCGTGTTGGTGACGCTGATGCCGCGCTGGCGCGCCGTGGCAAGATCGATGTGATCGACCCCGGTTCCGTAATTGGCGATCAGGCGCAGGTTGTCGCCGGCCTGCGACAACACGGCTGAATCGATGCGGTCGGTCACCGTCGGCACCAGCACGTCGGCCGTCTTCACGGCCTCGATCATTCGGTCTTTCGATAGCGGTTCGTCGTCCAGATTGAGCCGTACGTCGAATAGCTCCATCATCCGCGTTTCGATAACGTCGGGAAGCTTTCGGGTGACCACCACCAGGGGCTTCTTTTGCGTCATGCATGCCCTCCCAGCGCATCTGACAGGCTCAGGCCATAGCAATACAGGGCCATGATGTCCAGCGCCCATTGGGCGTTCCGTCGCCCCTTGACCGGGGCCGGACAAGCCGCCCTATAATACGCCGCTTCCGAGAGAAATTTCGATCACCGGATCGTCTCCAGCCATGCCTTTATCATCTCTTCGGTTCAAATGCCTGATCGCGATCGCCCTCTTTGCCTTCGGGCCGGCCGCGGGCGCGACGGCGCAGACCCAGGGCAGCGGGCTGCCGTTGCCGCGTTTCGTCAGCCTGCGGGCCGCCGAGGTCAATATGCGGGCCGGTCCCGGCGTGCAATACCCGGTCGAGTGGGTCTACCACCGCCAGAATCTGCCAATGGAGGTCATTGCCGAATACGGCACGTGGCGGAAAGTGCGCGACTGGCAGGCGACCCAGGGATGGATTCATCAGAGCATGCTCGGCGGCCGGCGGTCGTTCATCGTCACAGAAGCGACCCGGACGGTGCGCCGCAAACCCGACGCCAGGAGCGCCCCGATGGCCAGGGCCGAAGCCGGTGCCGTCGGCACCATCCTCGAATGCCTCGGCTCCTCCGGCTGGTGCCGGGTCGAGATCGGCGGTCATAAGGGGTGGCTGCGCCGGGTCGATTTTTGGGGCGTTTATCCGACCGAGACCGTCGAATAGGCGGCGTCGCTTTATCGGCCTAGGGCTTGAAATCGCCGGCCAGGGCCCGGCGCACCTCGGCCGGCATGATGGCGATGTGGCCGTAGGCGGGATGGCCGATACCCACGGTCACCGGCTGCGAGGAATCGCGGAAGCGGGCGATCTGGTCCGGCGAAAAAGGGAAGTGCAGGAATTGGATGGAGGAGGCCTTGCCGTCGGCCGTCGTCCGGTCGACGTCGTCCTCCGCCACCGCGGCTATGGTGTCGTCGCCGACCGAAAGCGTCACCGTTTCCTCGACGCCGCCGAGCTTGGCCAGAAAGCGGCCCCGACGTTCGGCATCGTCGATCTCGAACATCAGGGTGGCGACCAGTTCGGCGCCGTTCGGAACGAGCGGGTTGTAGGCCGCCAGTTCGTCCGGAATCTGGCCCTCGCCACCGCCCTCGATGTAGAGCATTTCGTGGATCTGATGCCACATGGTGTCGTAGCTCTCGAAATAGAACGTAGCGTCGGGGCCGACCGCGACGCGGCGGTGACGCTTGATTTCGGACATGCGCTTGCGATTGGTGAGACGGATCTCGGCGTAATCCTCCATCGAGATGATGTCGTCACGGGTGATTTCGGTTTTCGTGTTCATGGCGGTCTCCGCAATCATTCGAGGCCGTAGGCCTTGGCGATCAGTTCGATCGGGTGCTGGGCGGTCGAGAAGTGTGCGGTCGGCGCCCCGAGCCTTTCCATCCCCTGCACGATGTGGTCGCGGGCCAGCGGGCATTCGGAAACGACGAAACCGGGTTCCCCTTTGGCGGCGTCGCGGGCGACCGGTTTTCCGACCTTAAGCCCGACCTCGAAGTTTTCCTTCATGATCCCCCACGAGCCGCCGTGTCCCGAACAGCGCTCGATCACCTTGATCTCCGTGTCGGGCAGCAGGCGCAGCATCTCGGCGGCTTTCTGGCCCATGTTCTGGGCTCTGGCATGACAGGCAATGTGCACGGCGACACCGCCTGAGAGCGCGCCCAAACCGGCAGCCAAGCCTTCTTCCTTGGCGATGGCGACGACGTATTCGCTGACGTCCGACGTCGCTTCGCTCAAGCGCCTGACATTTTCGTTGTCGGGCACGATCAGCGGCCATTCGAACTTCATCATCAGAGCGCACGACGGGACCAGGGCGACGACGTCGTAGCCCTTGTCGATCCACGCCGTCAATTCGGTTGCGACGGCGGCGGCGCTGTCGGCGACGGCGGCGATATCGCCGTGCTCCAATTGCGGCATCCCGCAGCATCCCGGGTAGACGACCTCGGTGTCGACGCCGTTGCGGGCCAGCACCGCCCGCGCCGCCTGCCCGATGCCGGGGTTGTTGTAGTTGGCGAAGCAGGTCGCGTAGAGCACCGCCTTGCGGCCGAAGGCGGGGGCGTTGCGGTTGATTTCGGGCGCCACACCGTCGGTCCGGTCGACCAGGGGGGTGCTATTGAAGCGTGGCAGCGCCGCCTCGCGGTGGATGCCGGCAACCGCCTCCATCAACGGCCGGGTCAGATGATTCGAGCACTTGCTCGCCCAGTTGGCGACCGAAGAGAAGCTGCAGCCGAGCCGGCCGTTGCGGTCGGTCTTGGTCAGTTGGCGGACGGCGGCCGGGACTTTGCCCTGGCGCGCCTCGACGGCGCGGGCGCGCAGCATGAGGTGCGGGAAATCGAGGTCGAACTCGTGCGGCGGCACGTAAGGACACTTGGTCATGAAGCACATGTCGCATAGCGTGCAGGCGTCGATGACCGGCTTGAAGTCGGCGCTGTCGACCGAATCCAGCTCACCGGTATCGGAGTCGTCGATGAGGTCGAACAGGCGCGGGAAACTGTCGCAGAGATTGAAGCAGCGGCGGCAGCCATGGCAGATGTCGAAGACCCGGCGCAGTTCCTCGTCGAGCGCCCGCGGATCGTAGAAATCGGCTTCACGCCACGGAATGGCGTGCCGGACCGGCGCTTCAAGGCTTCCTTCGGTCATGGCTGGATTCCTCGCGTCCGTCCCTGGTGTTTCGGATACCATCGGGAAAGGGGGACCGTCGCCGGCCCCCCTCCGATTCGATCGGAAAGACCGGATCCGGGTCAGTCGAGGCTGTCGAGAGCTTTCTGGAAGCGCCCAGCGTGGGATTTCTCGGCCTTGGCCAGGGTCTCGAACCAATCGGCGATTTCGTCGAATCCCTCTTCGCGAGCCGTCTTCGCCATCCCCGGATACATGTCGGTGTATTCGTGGGTCTCGCCGGCGACGGCTGCCTTCAGGTTGTCGGGGGTCGGGCCGATCGGCTCACCGGTCGCCGGGTCGCCGGTCTCTTCGAGGTACTCGAGATGGCCGTGGGCGTGGCCGGTCTCGCCTTCGGCGGTCGAGCGGAAAACGGTGGCGACATCGTTGTAGCCTTCGATATCGGCCTTCTGGGCGAAATACAGGTAGCGGCGGTTGGCCTGGCTTTCGCCGGCAAAGGCGTCCTTAAGGTTCTGTTCGGTCTGGGTTCCCTTCAACGCAGGCATTGATCAACTCCCTCGAGATAAATGAGCTTGGCTATGAAACCGTGATGCTGCCGGCCGGCGATCGGCTGCCGCCACAGCAGGTAAGGTAATATGCGCGCATTGAACGCAGCTGTCAAGACAATTAAAGCTATTCTAAACTAATGTGTATTATACTGTTATTTATATATTAATTTGGTTTTTTGACCAGTCGAACAACGACGTCCACACCCTTGACCGCAGTGCCCTCCGGCGCCTTCGGCAAGCCGGAAATGGCGACCTGATCGCCGGGAATGTCCTCCAAGCGGTTGGCGCCCTCGAAGAAGAAGTGATGGTGTTCGTCCATGTTGGTATCGAAATAGCAGCGCTGCGAATCGACGACGATCTCCCTGAGCAACCCGGCCGCCGTGAATTGGTGCAGCGTGTTGTAGACGGTCGCCAGGGACACCCGGATGGAGGCGCTCTGTGCCTCGCCATGGAGGATTTCCGCGGTCACGTGCCGGTTGCCGCCGTCGAACAGAAGCCGCGCCAGGGCCATGCGCTGGCGGGTCGGGCGCAGCCCGACGGCACGGAGCTGGTTGATGATCTGGCTGTAGGGTCTGGATGTATTCATGCGATCAATATAGGACCGAAAATCGGATTAACCAGGTAGTTTTTAAGAATTCCAAAAAAGAGTTACCATAAACCCACAATTAATGTAAGGAAAATTTTGTGCGACCGGCGGTTCTCCCGAAGCGCCGTGGCGGATCGGTGAAATCCGTTGTGGATCGGCGGTTTGGTGTCTTAGTCGGGGACCGGAATGCCGACGACGTTGAAGCCGCTGTCGACGTGGTGGATTTCGCCGGTGACGCTCCTGGAAAGGTCGGACAGCAGGTAAAGGGCGGCGCCGCCGATGTCCTCGAGTTCGAGCGTCCGGTTCAGCGGCGCGTGGTCCTGGCTCCACCGCAGGATGTGTCGGGCGCCGCCGATGGCGCTGCCGGCCAGCGTCCGCATCGGCCCGGCGGAGATGGCGTTGACGCGGATATCCTGGCGCCCCAGATCGACGGCCAGATACCGAATGCTGGCTTCGAGCGCCGCCTTGGCGACGCCCATGACATTGTAGTTGGGCACGGTCCTGGTGGCGCCGGAAAAGGTCAGCGAAAGCAGGCTGCCGCCCTCGCTCATCAGGGGTGCGGCGTGTTGGGCGAGCGCGGTGAACGAATAGCACGAGATATCGAGGGTGCGGAGGAAGTTATCACGGGTGGTATCGAGGTAGCGGCCCTTGAGCTCTTCCTTGTCGGAATAGGCGATGGCGTGGACGACGAAATCCAGGCTCCGCCATTCGCCCGCGAGGCGCTCGAAAACGCGGGCCATGCTGTCGCCGTCCTCGACATCGCACGGCATGACGAACGTCGAGCCGACCGAGTCGGCCAGCGGCTGGACGCGCCTTTCGACCGTCTCGCCCTGATAGGTAAAGCCCAGTTCGGCGCCATGTGCATGCAGCATCGAAGCGATACCCCAGGCGATCGAGTTCTTGTTGGCCACGCCCATTACCAGTCCCCGCTTGCCCGCCATCAGCGGCTCGGCCGCCGGGACGGTCAGGGCTTGCGGATCGATCTTGTGAGGTCCGGACACACGCAGTCTCCTATGGCGGCCTTACCGGCCGGGCTCAATCCTCAAGCCGGCTGAACGCCAGCGTCGCGTTGGTGCCGCCGAAACCGAAGCTGTTGGAAAGGACACAGTTGATCTCGACATCGTCGAGCCGTTCCAGAACGATCGGCATGTCGCCGGCTTCCGGCTCCAGATCGTCGACGTTGGCGGAAGCGCAAATGAAGTTGTTCTCCATCATCAGCAGGCTGTAGATCGCCTCCTGAACGCCGGTCGCGCCCAACGAGTGTCCGGTCAGCGATTTGGTCGAACTGAAATAGGGGATGCGGTTGTGATCGGCGAAGGTTTCGCGGATCGCCTCCAGTTCCTTGACATCGCCAACCGGCGTGCTGGTGCCGTGGGTGTTGATGTAGTCGACCGGCCGGTCGAGGTCCTTCATGGCCATGTGCATGCAACGCACCGCCCCCTCGCCCGACGGCTGCACCATATCGAAACCATCCGAGGTTGCGCCGTAACCGGTGAGTTCCCCGTAGATCTTGGCGCCACGGGCCGTGGCGTGCTCAAGATCCTCAAGCACGAGGACGCCGCCGCCGCCGGCGATGACGAAGCCGTCGCGGTTGGTGTCGAACGGGCGCGACGCCTTTTCCGGAGTGTCGTTGTACCCGGAACTCAGCGCCGGCATGGCGTCGAACAGCACCGAAAGGCTCCAATGCAGCTCCTCGCCGCCGCCGGCGAAGACGATGTCGCTCTTGCCCATCTGAATGAGCTCGGCGCCGTTGCCGATGCAATGAGCGCTGGTCGAACACGCCGAGCTGATCGAATAACTCAGCCCCTTGATCTCGAAGGCGGTGGCGAGCGTCGCCGAATTGGTCGACGACATGGTTCTCGGTACCATGAAGGGGCCGACCTTCTTGGGCCCCTTCTGGCGGGCGTTGTCGGCAGCCAGGACCTGGTTCTGGGTCGACGGTCCGCCGGACCCCATGACCAAGGCGGTGCGTTCGTTGGAGACGTGGTCCTCGCTCAAACCCGCGTCGTCGATGGCCTGTTGCATGGCGACGAAGTTGTAGGCGGCGCCGTCACCCATGAACCGCCGCCAGCGGCGGTCGATGGCTTCGCTCAGGTCGAGGGTCGGCTTGCCGTGAACATGGCTGCGAAAGCCCATGTCCCGGTATTCCTCGCTGAACGTGATGCCGGACTTGCCTTCGCGCAGCGAGGTCAGGACTTCGTCCTTGTCGTTTCCGATGCAGGAAACCACTCCCATTCCGCTAACGACAACTCGTCTCATGTCCGCCTCGTCACGATTCGCCCTGGCCGGTGAACAATGTCACCTTCAGCCCTTCCGCCTCGTAGGCCGTCTCGCCATCGACCTTCATCATACCGTCAGCGATGCCCAATGTAATCTGTCGGTTCACAATTCTTTTAATATCAATATGATACGAAACAAGCTTGGCGTCGGGCTGAACCTGGTTCGTAAACTTGACCGCATTGACGCCGATCGCGCGGCCGCGCCCCTCTGTACCCGTCCAGCCCAGGTAAAACCCGACCAACTGCCAAAGTGCGTCAAGCCCGAGGCAACCGGGCATGATGGGATCGCCCTCGAAATGGCAGTCGAAAAACCAAAGATCCGGACGGATGTCGAACTCGGCCGTCAGCTGGCCCTTGCCGTAGGCGCCGCCGTCCTCTGTGATCGACGTGATGCGGTCGAACATCAGCATCGGCGGCAGTGGAAGCTGCGCGTTGCCCTCGCCAAAAAGCTCGCCGTGACCGCAGGCCAGAAGCTCTTCGTAGGAATAGCTCGTTTGCTTACTCAAATGACGTCCCGCCTTCCAAACTCGACCCGCCCTCGAGGGCGGATCGTATCCGCGCGGTGAAAGGATATTATCGGCAGGCATTGTATAGGTCCAGATTTGGCGTACAACGCTAAAAAAGGGGCTTCGTTTCGGCCAACCCCCGAGCAAAAAGGGGCGGCCGCTCGAGCGACCGCCCCTCTGACGCTCCGTCGATGCCCGCTCAGTTCGACGCCCGTTTGCCGCCCACCTGATCGGAGATATCCTGACCGGTTTCCTGGTCGACGACTTTCATCGACAGCTTGATCTTGCCGCGATCGTCGATGCCGATCAGCTTGACCTTGACGTCGTCGCCGACGTTGACGATGTCGGTCGTCTTGCCGACGCGATAATCGGCCAACTCCGAGATATGGACCAGTCCGTCCTTGCTTCCCATGAAGTTGACGAAAGCGCCGAAATCGACGGTCTTGACCACTTTCCCGGAGTAAAGCTTGCCGACTTCCGGTTCGGCGGTGATGCTTTCGATCCACTCGATGGCGGCGTCGGCCGCTTTCTGATCGACGGCGGCGACCTTCACGGTTCCGTCGTCCTCGATGTCGATCTTGGCGCCGGTGGTCTCACAGATCTCGCGGATCATCTTGCCGCCGGGGCCGATGACCTCGCGGATCTTGTCCTTGTTGATCGTAATCACGGTAATGCGCGGTGCGTTTTCGCTAACGCCGTCGCGTGCATTGGAGATCGACTTCGCCATCTCGCCGAGGATGTGGAGGCGGCCGTCGCGGGCCTGGGCCAGCGCCACCTTCATGATCTCCTCGGTAATCGAGGTGATCTTGATGTCCATCTGCAAGGACGTGATCCCCTGTTCGGTACCGGCGACCTTGAAGTCCATGTCGCCGAGGTGGTCCTCGTCGCCGAGGATGTCGGACAGCACGGCGTAGTCGTCGTCGTCCTTGATCAGACCCATGGCGATTCCAGCCACCGGCCGCGGCAGCGGCACACCCGCATCCATCATAGAGAGCGACGTCCCGCATACCGTCGCCATGCTCGACGAGCCGTTCGATTCGGTGATTTCCGAAACTACGCGGACCGTATAGGGGAACTCCTCGCGGGTCGGCATCAACGGGTGGATAGCGCGCCACGCCAGCTTGCCGTGGCCGACTTCGCGACGGCCCGTGAAGCCGAAGCGTCCGGCCTCGCCGACCGAATAGGGCGGGAAGTTGTAGTGCAGCATGAAATGCTCGCGGTAATCCTCGGCCAGCCCGTCGATGATCTGCTCATCCTGTCCGGTGCCAAGCGTCGAGACGACCAGCGCCTGGGTTTCGCCGCGGGTAAACAGCGCCGAACCGTGGGTCCGCGGCAACGCCCCGACCTCGACCGATATGGGGCGCACCGTCTTGGTATCGCGGCCGTCGATACGCTGACCGGTTTTCAGGATATCGCGGCGCACGATGTCCTTCTCGATATCCTTGAAGATATCGCCGAACACTGCGTCGACGAAGTCCTGGTCGAGGCTGTCGTCGGCGGCCAGGCTCTCGGCCGCCGCGGCCTTGACGGCGGCGACCTTCTCTTGGCGCACCTGCTTGACCTGCTCGCCGTAGGCCGCCCGCAGGTCGGCTTCGACCTCCTTGGTCACCCGTTCGGCCAGTTCGGCCTTCTCGGCTGGCACCGGCGGCACCTCCATCGGCTCCTTGGCGCACGCCTCGGCCAATTCGATGATGGCCTCGATCACCGGCTGGAAAGCCTGATGGCCGAAGGTGACGGCGCCCAGCATGTCGTCCTCGGTCAGCTCGGAGGCTTCCGATTCGACCATCAGAACGCCCTCGCGGGTGCCGGCGACAACCAGGTCGAGGTCGCTCGACGGCATCTCGTCGAGTTGCGGGTTGAGCACGTACTCGCCGGCGATGCGTCCGACCCGGGCTCCGCCGATCGGTCCCATGAACGGCAGACCCGAGATCGTCAGCGCCGCCGATGTTCCGACCATGGCGACGATGTCGGGATCGTTCTCCAGGTCATGGGTTAGCACCGTGCAAATAACCTGAGTTTCGTTCTTGAAGCCCTTCGCGAACAGCGGCCGGATCGGCCGGTCGATAAGCCGCGAGGTCAAGGTTTCCTTTTCCGACGGGCGGCCTTCGCGCTTGAAGAACCCACCCGGGATCTTGCCGGCCGCGTAGGTCTTTTCCTGGTAATGAACGCCGAGCGGGAAGAAGTCCAACCCGGGCCTTTGAACCTTCTCGCCAACCACGGTGCACAGCACCTTGGTTTCGCCGTAGGTCGCCACGACGGCGCCGTCGGCCTGGCGGGCGATCTTGCCAGTCTCGAGGATCAGCTTTCGCCCACCCCAATCTATCTCTTTCCTGAATTCTTGGAACATATCTCTACTTCATCCTATTTCCATCGGGAGCCGGCGCTCCATTGCGCCTGATCCCCCAGGGGTGCGGCCCGATGCCGAACCCCCATGCCGTCCGCGATCCGTTAACGGAATCCTCTTCGGTCCAACGGACCGGAACGCGCGGTGTGGACGCCCCATGGCGTCCGAAGGCGGTCTCCTTACCGTCGCAAGCCCAATCGCTTGACGAGGTCTTCGTACCGCGTGGCTTCCTTACTCTTTACATAATCGAGAAGCCGGCGCCGTTGACCCACCATCATCAGCAGGCCGCGACGCGAATGAAAATCCTTCTTGTGGGTTTTCAGGTGTTCCGTGAGGTTGGCGATCCGTTCGGTGAGGATCGCCACTTGCACTTCCGGCGAACCGGTGTCGTCTTTCTTGACAGCGAACTCCTTGATGAGCTCCTGTTTCCGCTCAGCGGTAATCGACATCGTTGTCTCCGTCTCTTCTTACAGGTTAATTACGCGAAGGGGCCGTATCTCCCCTCCCTTGATCCGGACCAAGGCCACCAACCTGCCCTCGGCCATGGCGCATACGGTGTCGCCTTTGTGAACCGGGCTGAGGGGGGAACGACTGGCGACGGGAAGAACCGGAACGGCCTGTCCCTGTCTTAGCCTTCGGGCCTCCTGTTCCGTCAGGGCCAGTGCCGGGATGTCGGCCAGCACGGTCTCAACGGGCAGCAGGGCCTCCGAATCGGCGGCACTATGCCCCAGCGCTTCCAGTTTATCCAGCGAAATCGCACAGCTTTCGTCGAACGGACCGACGGCGGTGCGGCGCAATTCCCGAAGGTGGCCAACGGTGCCGAGACAACGCGCCAGATCACGCCCCAGGCTTCGCATATACGCTCCCTTGCCCGAGGTTACGCCGAACTCGGCGTGGTCGGCGTCCGGTTGGCCGATCAGTTCGAACCGCTCGATGCGAACCGTGCGCGCATCGAGGCGCACCTCTTCGTCGGCGCGGGCCAATTCATAGGCGCGGCGGCCGCCGACCTTGACTGCCGAAAAGGCCGGCGGAACCTGTCGGATATTGCCGGTAAACTCAGGCAGCGCCACCTCGATCTCGTTCTTCGAGGGACGGCGGTCGCTGCGCTCAACGATTTCCCCCTCGGCGTCGTCGGTTGTCGTCGCTTGTCCCCAGCGCACGACGAACCGGTACGTTTTCTGCCCATCCATGGCGTAGGCGACCGTCTTGGTGGCTTCGCCCAGCGCGATCGGCAGAATGCCGGTCGCCGACGGGTCCAGGGTGCCGCCGTGGCCGGCCTTGGCGGCGCCGAGCGCCCTTTTGACGCGGCCGACGACCTGCGAGGAACTGAGCCCGGCTGGTTTATCGACGGCGATCCAGCCGTGAATGGGACGGCCCCGCCGCTTACGCGCCATGACCGCCATCCTCTTCATGGCCGTCACCCTCGAGGTCCCTGGCCACGACGGGGTCGCGCAACAGCCCTTCGATACGGGCCGCCTCGTCAAAGGACTGATCGGCCTGAAACGATATCTTCGGGGCGAATTTCAGCCTGACTCTTTCCGCCACCCGGCGCCTCAGAAAGGGCGCCGCCCGGTTGAGGCCGTCGAGAACATCGCTCATCGCTTCCGGCGACTTGCCGCCGAGCGCGATCACGAAGGCGGTCGCGTTCTTCAGGTCCGAGCTGATCCGAACCTCGGTGACCGTAATCGGCAGGCCTCGCAAGGCCGGGTCGCGGATTTCCTCGCGCTCCAGAATCCAGGCCAGCGCATGGCGCACCTCTTCGCCCACCTTGAGTTGGCGCTGGCTGGGAGCCTTGGCCTCCCGTTTCGTCATACGAACCTCTGCAGATATGGAGCGGGCGCGGCGCCGACGGCGGCGGCCGATCACCGAAACGTCGGCTCAGCCTCTAGAGTTCCCGAGCGACTTCCTCAACGTCGAAACACTCGATCCTGTCGCCGATCTGAATATCCTGGTAATTGGCGAAGGCCATGCCGCACTCGGTTCCTTCCTTGACCTCCTTGACGTCATCCTTGAACCGCTTGAGCTGGCTGAGCTCGCCCTCGTGGACGACCACGTGGTCGCGAATCAGGCGGACCCTTGCGCCCCGTTTGACCTGGCCTTCGGTGACCATGCAGCCGGCGACACGACCGACCTTCGAGACGTTGAAGACTTCGCGGATTTCGGCATAGCCGAGCAGGCTCTCCTTGATTTCCGGAGCGAGCAGGCCGGACATCACGTTCTTGAGATCGTCGGTCAGGTCGTAAATGATCGAGTAATAGCGGATTTCGACTTTGTCCCGCGCCGACATCTCGCGGGCCTGTGGGTTGGCGCGGACGTTGAAACCGACCACGATGGCGCCCGAGGCGCGGGCCAGGGTGACGTCCGATTCGTTGATACCGCCGACTCCCGAATGCAGAACCTGGGCCTTGATTTCCTCGGTGGAAAGCTTTTCCAGGGCGCCGAGGATGGCCTCGACGGAACCGTGCACGTCGGCCTTGACGACAAGAGGCACGACCTGGGCCTCGCCTTCCTTGATCTTGTCGAACATCTGCTCGAGCGTGCCGCGGGCGCCGGCCACCGCTCTCGCCTCACGCTCCTTGCGTTGGCGGAATTCTGAGACTTCACGGGCGCGGCTTTCGTTTTCGACGCAGGTCACTTCGTCGCCGGCTGCCGGCGTCCCGCTCAGACCCAGGACCTCGACCGGCACCGCCGGTCCGGCCTCTTCGACCGAGTTGCCGTAGGCGTCGATCAGGGCGCGTACACGGCCCCACTCGCTTCCGGCCACGAAAATATCGCCGACCCTCAGCGTCCCATGCTTGACCAAGACGGTGGCGACCGATCCGCGGCCTTGTTCGATCTTCGATTCGATGACGACTCCATCCGCCAAACGGTTCGGATTGGCCTTCAGGTCCAGCAGTTCGGCCTGGAGGACGATGGCCTCTTCGAGTTTGTCCAGGTTGGTCTTCTCGGTGGCCGAAACCTCGACCGACAAGACCTCGCCGCCCATCTCTTCGACCTGCAGGTCGTGTTGCAAAAGCTCCGTTCGCACTCGGTTGGCGTCGGCGTCGGGCCTGTCCATCTTGTTGATGGCGACGATGATCGGCACCTCGGCAGCCTTGGCGTGGCTTAAGGCTTCGACGGTCTGCGGCATGATGCCGTCGTCGGCGGCGACGCACAGAACGACGATGTCGGTCACTTGGGCGCCGCGCGAGCGCATTTCCGTGAATGCCGCGTGGCCCGGCGTGTCGATGAACGAAATTTTGTCGCCCGAGGAAAGAGTGACCTGATAGGCGCCGATATGCTGCGTTATACCGCCAGCCTCATGGGCCGCGACGTCAGTCTCGCGAAGGGCGTCCAGCAGCGATGTCTTGCCGTGGTCGACGTGGCCCATGACGGTGACCACGGGCGGACGGGGTTTCAGGTTTTCCTCGCCGTCTTCCTCGATCTTGAGGCCGATTTCGACATCCGCCTCGGAGACGCGCTTCAACTTGTGACCGAACTCCTCGACCACCAGTTCGGCGGTATCGGCGTCGATGGATTGGTTGATGGTCACCATCACGTCCATCTTCATCAGAGCCTTGATGACGTCGGCGCCGCGTTCGGCCATGCGGTTGGCGAGTTCCTGAACGGTGATCGATTCGGGCACGATGACCTCGCGAAACACTTTCTTGCCTTCGGTCCGGTGTTCGCGGCTCTTCTCGCGCTCGCGCTCGCGGGCGCGCTTGACCGAAGCCAGGCTGCGCGTTCGCTCCTCCTGGTCGCCAAGCGCCTCCGAGATGGTCAGCTTGCCGGCCCGCCGGCGCGGTTCGCTACGCCTCGGCGCGTGGGCGGGGCGCCGGTTGTCCTGCTTGGATACGCCCTTTTTGGCGCGTCCCCGGTGCTCGCCCTCTTCATCGGCCTCGAGGGCCTCCAGCTTGGCCGCCGCAACCTCGGCTGCGGCCTGCGCCTGGGCATCGAGCTCGGCGGTGTCCTCTTCGGCGGTGGCAGGCGTCTCGGTCCCGGGTTCCTCGGCCGGCGGTTCGGGGGCCGGCTCGGCTTTGGTTTCGACGGCCGCGGATACGGCCTCTTCCTCGCGAACCCGCTTGGCGTCCTCGAGGGCGCGGGCGCGCGCTGCCTTTTCCTCCGACGTCAGGGTGGGCTTGGTTTCCTGAGCCGGTCCGGGCTCTTCCGAAACCTCCACAGCCTCTTCCGGAACGGCGGCTTCCTTCGCCTCCTCGGGCCGGGCCTTCTCTTCGACGACCTCGGCCATGTGTCCGCCGCTGTCGGGCGCGAAGGTGCGCTTCTTGCGAACCTCGACCGTGACCATCTTCGAGCGGCCATGGGAAAAGCTTTGGCGGACCTGTCCCATTTCGACGGTCTTCTTGAGCTCAAGCTTCCCGGGCCTCGAAAGTCCCAGCTTCTTGCCTTTTTCCGTTTCCTTGGTCTCGGTCATTGATCTTCTTTCAAGTTCTCGCTCTCCGTTCGGGGCATCGTTCAAACGTTCCCCGGAACGCTCATTCGTCAACTCTGGCCAGCCTATACCTGGCCAAACGCGCCAAGTCGTCCTGCAGCCGCTCGGCAAACCGGCCGGGCGCGACGACCACATAGACCGTTCTCTCCCGCGCCAATGCTTCGCCGAGGCTGGCGCTGTCGAGTATCTCCGACACCGGCGCGCCGGCCGACAGCGCCAGGATCTTGTCTCTGCCGCCATCGGCGCCGTCGGCGGCGAGGAGAACCAAACCCGCCTTGCCGGCGCGTAACTCGGCTCTCGCCTTCTCGAACCCCGCCACCGCTTGGCCGGCGCGGCGCGCCAAGCCGATCGCCTCGACGCACCTGCGAACGATCAACCGATCGATCCGCTCGGCGAGACCGTCGGGAACGGCGACCCGGCGACGCGCCGCTTTCGCAAATGCGCCCTTCGCGCAGGCGGTATTTACCATATCGCGGCTCGCACTCAACCATAAACCCCTTCCTGGCAACCGTTGGTTCAAGTCCGGAACCACCTCGTCCTCGGGCCCGATCACGAAACGCAGCATCTCCGCTTTCGGCCTCCGGGCCCCGGAAACAAGACAGGTCCGAAGCGGTCGACGGCCGTCGGCGGCTGCCGCGTCGAGGTCCGTTCGATCGGGTGAGGCAAGCACGTGGCGTCTCCGTTCCTCAAACTTCCGCCTTCTGTTCGGACTCCTCCGACGCCGTCTCGTCGCTCGTCGCCGCAGGCGTTTCGGCGGCGGCGGTGTCGGGCGCAGCCGCGTCGGCCTCGGCTCCCTCTTCGTCTTCTTCCGCCGACTCGGTTTCCGGCTCGTCGTCGAACCAATGGGCGCGCGCCGCCATGATGATCTCATTGGCCTTGCTCAGGGTCATCGTCCCCGGCTCCAGGATCTCCAACAGTTCATCGCCGGCCAGGTCAGCGAGATCGTCACGGCATTTGATTCCGTTTTCGCCGAGGACGACCGTCAGCTCGGCGTTCAGGCCCTCGACCTCGGCCATGTCGTCGGCGACTCCAAGCTCCTTGCGTCGGGTGACGAGTTCCTCGTCGCGCGCCGCCAGAAAAGCCCGTGCACGTTCGCGAAGTTCGGTGGCGACTTCCTCGTCGAAGCCCTCGATCCCGACCAAGTCCTCGACCGGCACGAAGGCGACTTCCTGGACCGAAGAAAAGCCTTCGGTAACGAGCAGATGGGCGATGACGTCGTCGACGTCCAGCGCCTCGACGAAAGCCTGCGAGCGTTCGTGGAACTCCGTCGTCCGGCGCTCCGATTCCTCGGCCTCGGTGAGAATGTCGATATCCCAGCCGGATAGCTGCGAGGCCAGCCGCACGTTCTGTCCGCGCCTGCCGATGGCCAGGCTCAGCTGCTCGTCGGGCACCACCACTTCGATCTTGTTGTTGTCCTCGTCGAGCACCACCTTGGCGACCTCGGCCGGCGCCAGTGCATTGACGATGAATGCGGCCGGGTCGGGAGACCACTGGATGATGTCGATCTTCTCTCCTTGCAGCTCGCCGACAACGGCCTGGACTCTGGAGCCGCGCATGCCGATGCAGGGGCCGACCGGGTCGATGCTGGAATCGTGCGACAGCACCGCGATCTTGGCCCGCGAGCCCGGATCCCGGGCAACCGCCTTGATCTCGATGATGCCGTCGTAGATCTCCGGAACCTCCTGGCTGAATAGCGCCGCCATGAACTGCGGATGGGTCCTGGAAAGGAAGATCTGCGGCCCGCGCGGCTCTTCGCGAACATCGACGATATAGGCCCGAATGCGGTCGCCGTTGTTGAAGTGCTCGCGGGGGATTGATTCGTCGCGCCTCAACATGGCTTCGGCGCGCCCCAAATCGACGACCACGTTGCCGTACTCGATTCGCTTGACCAGTCCGTTGACGACCTCTCCGGTGCGATCCTTGTATTCCTCGTACTGCCGTTCGCGCTCGGCCTCGCGGACCCGTTGAACGATGACCTGCTTGGCCGTTTGCGCGGCGATCCTTCCGAAATCGATCGGCGGCAGCGGGTCGATCAGGAATTCCCCGACCACGGCGTCCGATTTCCTTTTGCGCGCCGATTCGATATCGATCTGCGTGAAATCGTTCTCGATCATTTCCGGGTCTTCCACCACTTCGACGTACCTGGCCAGCGTGATCTCGCCGGAATTTCTGTCGATGGTGGCCCGAATATCGTGCTCATGTCCGTACTTCGAGCGACCGGCCTTCTGAATGGCCATTTCCATGGCCTCCAGCACCTCGTCGCGTTCGATTCCCTTGTCGCGGGCGACGGTTTCCGCCACCTGCAACAGTTCGGGCCGGGCGTGGACGCCGGCCGTTTCCGTCATCGTTTCGCTCATTGTGTTCGCTGCTCCTCAGATGCCGCGAGCAAGTCGTCGGTCAAAATCAATTTCGCCCTATGAATATCCGGATGCGGCAGGGCGACCTCATCGCCGTCAACCAGTATCTGCACGTTGCCCTCGTCGACGCCCAAGAGGCGGCCCCGGAACCGCTTTCTGCCGTCGATCGGCCGCGCCAGTTCGACCTTCGCCTCGAAGCCCGCGAACCGCTCGAAATCGCCGATCCGCACCAGCGGCCGATCGAGGCCGGGAGAGCTGATTTCCAGCCTATAGGCTCCTTTGATCGGGTCTTCGACGTCCAATACCGCGGAAACCGCCCGTGATATTTCGGCGCAGTGGTCGACCGACATCACCCCCCCGCCCGACGGCTCGGCCATGACCTGCAGATTCAGGCTCTCCCGCCCGGATACCTGAACCCTGACGATATCGAAGCCCATGCCTTCGACCGTTGGCCGGATCAGCTCCTCTATGCGCTCGGCCAGTTCCATTCCGAGTGTTTCCGTTCCTCGGCGCAGCGGCTCGCTCCGCCTGTCGTTCGATATCGAAAAACAAAAAGGCGGGCCCCCGGCCCACCCCATCAATTCCGTTAGCGATTTCGGACTTAACGAAGTGCGTTCTTCGATCAGAACGCTCGGGAGATATATACCTCCCGATCTCCAAATTCAATGGTTTTCGGACCGCCGTCGGCGCCCTCACCGGGAACGTCTAAGAAGGCGCAGGTAAGCCGGCCGCTCGCCGCGCGAGATCGCCTTGGCCTCGTAACGGGTCCGTATCCAGTCTGCGGGCGGCTCCGACCAGTCGGCGCGGGCTTCGGCCGGCCACGAGAAATTCGGGTGGCGAAGCACGTGCTCCAGGGTCCATCGGACGTAGTCCTTGTGGTCGCTGGCGAACCGGAACTCGGCGCCGTCATCGAGGACGCGGGCGAACTGGTCGAGTGTATCGTCGGTGATGAGACGTCGCCGGCTGTGCCGTTTCTTGGGCCACGGGTCGGAGAACAGGACGAACAGACGTCCGATACCGGCATCGGGCAGTGCCTCGAAAAGCAGTCGGGCGTCGTCGTCGAAGATTCGAACATTGTCGATGCCCTCGCCATCGATCCGGGACAACAAAGCGGCAACGCCGTTGACGAACGGTTCGCACCCGATGAAGCCGATTTCAGGATGGGCCAGGGCCAGGGCGGCGAGGTGTTCGCCCGCGCCGAAGCCGATTTCCAGCCAGACGGCGGCCGGCGCATGGGAAAAACAATCGGCGAGGCTGGCGATCTCGCCGCCGGGTGGCGGGGTCAGGCGAATTTTCGGCAGCAGGCTCTCAACGAGGGCCTGGCGGCCGGGGCGAAGCTTCTTTCCGCGGCGCCGGCCGTACCAGCGGGTGTCCGTCTCCCGCTCGCCGCTCACCCCGCCCCGAAGGCCGATTTCAAGGCATCGACCAGATCCGTGCGTTCCCAGGAGAAACCGCCGTCCGGCTCCGGTTCGCGTCCAAAATGACCATAGGCGGCGGTCCGCGCATAGATCGGCCTGTTCAGCCCGAGGTGCTCGCGGATCCCGCGCGGCGTCAGGTCCATCAGTTCCTGCAGCGCGCCCGAAAGGCGGTCCTCGTCGACCTCGCCGGTGCCGTTTGTATCGATATAGACCGACAGCGGCTTGGCGACGCCGATGGCATAGGCCACCTGGATGGTGCATTCGTCGGCGATCTCCGCGGCGACGACGTTCTTGGCCAGATAGCGCGCCGCATAGGCGGCCGATCGGTCGACTTTGGTCGGATCCTTGCCGGAGAACGCGCCGCCGCCGTGCGGCGCGGCGCCGCCGTAGGTGTCGACAATGATTTTGCGTCCGGTCAGGCCGGCGTCGCCGTCCGGCCCGCCGACGACGAAGCGGCCGGTCGGATTGACGTAGAACTCGTCCTCGGGGCACATCCAGCCGTTCGGCAAGACGTTCTCGACGTGTGGGCGCACGATCTCACGGACGTCGGCCTGGTCGAGACCGTCGGTGTGCTGCGTCGAAACGACCACCGAGGTGGCGCGGACCGGTTTGCCGTCGACATATTCGAGGGTGACTTGGCTCTTGGAGTCGGGTCCGAGGTCCGGCTCGGCGCCGGAATGACGGGCTTCGGCAAGCGAGCGCAAGATGGCGTGGGAATAGAAGATCGGCGCCGGCATCAGCGCGTCCGTCTGCCGGCACGCATAACCGAACATCAGGCCCTGGTCGCCGGCGCCCAAATCCTTGTTGCCGGAGGCATCGACACCTTGTGCGATGTCGGGCGATTGAGCGTGCAGATAGACGGTGACGTCCGAATCTCGCCAGTGAAATCCCTCCTGCTCGTAGCCGATCTCCTTGACGGCACGGCGGGCGACATCGGTGATGATCTCGTGGTTGACCTCGTTCGCTTCGTCGATGAGCGGACCGGGCCCGCGCACCTCGCCGGCGATAACGATCCTGTTGGTGGTGCACATGGTTTCGCAGGCGACCCGGGCATGATCCGGATCGGCGGTGAGGAAGCGGTCGACGACCGCATCGGATATGCGGTCGCAAATCTTGTCCGGGTGGCCTTCCGACACGGACTCGCTGGTGAAAAGATAATCGGTTTTGCGCACAGATGTTCCCTCCGATCTCGGGTTCAATCCAACTGGACCGAGGGCCGCATCGATCTATCCGACGGTGTGAGCCCACTTAGCGCCTTTTTTTGCGTGGTGGCAAGCAGTCCAAATCCATCCACGACGTTCACCCGTAAGGGCGATGGCCGCTCTTTTCGCAGGCTTTCGAGCGCGCGTCAAGGTAATAACCGGGGTCTTCGGGCTCGCGCCCGCGACACAGGAAAATACCGATTTCCGGAGCCCGAAAGCTACGAGCCGCCGACGCCCTTGGCCAACGACTTGACAAGTTCGAAGAGGCTATGGCGAACGCGCGGATCGGTTATTCGGTAATAGGCGCGGACCAGCTCGAGGGTCTCGCGGCGGGCCAACGGATCGGGTTCCAGCGATTTCTGATATCGGTCCTTCATGCCGAAACGCAACTGCCCTTCGTGGGACTTCACGGCGTCGGGCAGTTCCTCGAAGAAATAGGATACGGGCACGTCGAGAATCTGGCTGAACTGAAACAGCCGGCTGGCGCCGATGCGGTTGGCGCCGCGTTCGTATTTCTGAATCTGCTGAAACGTCAGACCGACAGCGTCACCAAGCTTCTCCTGGCTGAGACCGAGCAGGGTCCGCCGCGAACGGACCCGGCTACCGACGTGAATATCGACGGGATTAGGAACTCCGGGCGGCAGCCGTTTCTTCTTGGTGCTTCGTTTGGAAGACATGGATTTATTCATGGCCACAAAGTCCTCGACTGAACGACGTTGTCAGCAGCCTTTCGGATATTTTCCCCCTTGAGACAGACCACGACGGAGGATCTTATGACAAGTGCTGCCCGTCGAGACCGAACCTTATTGCTTCCCGGGTATATTAGGGGGGCAACGACAGCCTGTCACGCCGCCTTTCGAAAGTTTTCGGGTCGCTCGCGCAGAATCAACAGAAATCCCAGGCCGCCGAACAGGGCGATAAGTCCGAACGGAATGGCGTTGCCGTAGCGGCCGAACGGCGGTACCACCGTCAGGCTGGCCGGCAATTCCGAATCGAGTATCCCCTGTATGCCGAGCGCAAGGCTTTTCTTGACGCGGCCGTACGGATCGACGACAGCCGAGATGCCGGTATTGGCGACGCGAATCAGGGGTATCCCCTGTTCGACGGCCCGCAAGCGGGCCGCCTCGAGATGCTGGTACGGTCCCGACGATCGGCCGAACCAGGCGTCGTTGGTCACGTTCAGCATCCAGCCGGGGCGGTCCGCAGGATCGACGACCTCATCCGGAAAAATGGCCTCGTAACAGATCAGCGGCGTAACCGGGGGAAGGCCGGCCAGACGCAAAGGCCGCCGCGGCGGGCCCGCGGAGAAGTCGATACGGCCCTCGGTCAACTTGCCGATATTCAAGAGGTCCCGAAACGGGACGTATTCGCCGAACGGCACCAAGTGGACCTTGTCGTAGGTGGCCACCAGGTTAGCCGCGGAATCGACGGCATGAAGGCTGTTCCAGATTTGGCGTTGCTGTCCCCCCGTCGAGGCGCGCGGCGCGCCGGCGATGACCAGGCCGCCGGCCGGAGCCACGTTCGCCAGCGCCGACAACAGTCCGGGCGAGCCCGCCAGATTGTACGGCACTGCCGTTTCCGGCCAGATGATGTGGGTCGGCGGCGGGCCGGTGTCGGCCGGACGTCGGCTGAGCTCGAGTAGGCGGCGCACGTGACCGGCCCGAAGATCGGGCTTCCATTTCAGATGCTGCGGCGTATTCGGCTGCACGAGCCGCAACCGGACGCCGGCCACCGTCCCATTGTCGGTCGCCGACAGCCGATAGATGCCGCCGAGCCAGATCAGGCCAAGAGCGGCAAAGACGGCGGCGACGGCGGCCATGTTGCGGGGTCGTCCGGGGGCGGCGCCGAGCAGCGCCGGTGAAGCCGCGATCAGTACGGTAGCCAAACTGAGGCCGTAGACTCCGCCGACCGCGGCCAGTTGGATCATGCCGTCGGCAAAGGTCCAGGTAGTGCCGATCAGGTTCCAGGGCAGGCCGGTGAACACCCGGCCGCGCGCCCATTCGACGGCGGTCCAGATCGCCGCAAACAGGAATAGCCGCCCGCTTCCCGATCCGCCGCCGAGCCGGAACGCCATGTTGCTCAGCGCCGTCGCCAGCCCGACGAAAATGGCGAGGCCAGCAGCCAGCCCCGCCACCGCGAACGGCGCCATCCAGCCGTAGCGGCCGGCGTCGACCAGAAAGGCGTAGGCGATCCAGTAGAGCCCGGCCGCGAAATACCCCACTCCGAACCACCAGCCGACGGCGAACGCGGCGCGTGTTCTGGCGGCGCTCTCGCTCAGCCAGAACAGGCCGACGAAAGCGGGCACCAGCATGAAAACCATATGCAGGGGCGGCAGCCCGCCGGCCGCCGCGACTCCCAGAACAGCGGCCGCCCCTTGGCGCCGCCACCCGCTCAAATCGCAGGTCCATTCGCGTATCCGTTCGATCGGGGAAACGATAGGCGGCGTCGAACCAGCCTCCGAGGGGCCGCCGCCGGATGGCATCAGGTCTCGCTGTCCGTTTTTCGGGAGGGCGGAAGCGGCCCGAGCAGCCGCAGACGCTTTATTCGGCGGGGATCGGCGTCGAGAATCTCGAACTCGACGCCGGACGGATGCTTGACCAGTTCGCCACGGATCGGCACCCGGCCGGCCAGCGAGAATACCAGGCCGCCCAGTGTGTCGAAATCCTCGCGCTCCTCGTCCGAGACGATTTCGCCGATCGCTTCCTCGAGCACTTCGATGGCGACTCGGGCGTCCGCTACATAGCCGCCGTCGGCGGTGGGAAGAAGGTCCGGTTCGGCGCCCTGGTCGTGTTCGTCTTCGATTTCACCGACGATTTCCTCGACCAGGTCCTCGATGGTGACGAGGCCGTCGACTCCGCCGAACTCGTCGACGACCAGCGCCATGTGGCAGCGTTTGACCCGCATCTCCAGCAACAGCTCCAAGACCTGCATGGACGGCGCCACGAAGAGAATCTTGCGCTGAATTCCGGTCAGCGCGAAATCCTTGTCGGTGCCGCGCCACGCCAACACGTCCTTGGCGTGGATCATGCCGGCCGCGTCATCCAGGTTGTCCCGATAGATCGGCAGCCGCGAATGGCCCTCCCGGGTGATCAGGTCGATGACCTCGGCAAGCGGCGCGTCGCTCTCGACGGCGACGATGTCGGCCCGCGGCACCATCACGTCGTGAACGGTGCGATCGCGCAATTCGAGGATATTGGCCAACAGAAGTCGTTCATCGTCGTTGATCGGGACCTCGGATTCCTCACGCTCCTCGATTAGCTCGTCGAGCGTGTCTCGCGCCGAATGCTCGCCGTTGCGGTGACGGCGCAGTCCTCGCATCCATGACAGCACGGCCGTGGCGACCGAGGATTCGTCTTCGGCCCCGGTTTCCCGGGGCGGGCTACTTGAGGATTGGTCGTTCATCGATGTTGACTGTCCGCCGCTCCGGCCGGCCTCTCGCCGGCCGGTTCCCGGTAAGGGTCGGAAATGCCGAGACCGTCGAGAACTTCGGTCTCGAGGCGCTCCATTTCTTTCGCTTCCGCTTCGAGTTCATGGTCGTAACGCAACAGGTGAAGCATACCATGAACCACCAGGTGACATAAATGGTCGCCTAGGGTCTTGCCCTGCTGGGCGGCTTCCGAAGCGGCGGTTTCATAGGCGATGATGACGTCGCCCAGCAGGAAGGCGACGCTTGGCGGCTGAGAACCTGTGTCCGTCGCCGAGTCCAGATTGGCGAAAGAAAGGACGTTGGTGGGTCGGTCAGTACCCCGGTAATCGCGGTTGAGGACCCGAACCGTCCGGTCGTCGCTCAGAACGACACTGGCCTCGACGGCGACCGGCAGAGGTTCGGCCCGTTCCCGGCCCGCCGCGAATGCGGCCGAAGCGGCCGAACGACAGAGCCCTCCCGGGTCCGGCACGGTATCCGCCCATTCGGCGCTGTCCACGGAAACGGCGATGTTCAGATGGGTGTTCATCGGCGACCTGCTAGGCCTCGTCTTCCGGTCGGTCGCCGGTTTCGCCGTTGCCGTTGTTTTCGTAGGCGGCCGCCGCCCTTCGTTTGGACTCGGCTCGAGCGTAGGCGCTAACGATGCGACCGACCAGCGGATGGCGAACGACGTCATTCTCGCCGAAACGAACGAAGCGGACTCCGGGGACCTTCCCCAACGTCTTCATGGCGTCGCGAAGTCCGGAACGGATGCCGCGCGGCAGGTCGACCTGACTTAGGTCACCGGTGATCACCATGCGCGAGTTCTCACCAAGCCTGGTCAAAAACATCTTCATCTGAACGGCGGTCGTGTTCTGGGCCTCGTCCAGAATGACGAAAGCGTTGCTCAGCGTGCGTCCGCGCATGAAGGCCAACGGCGCAACCTCGATTTCGCCGCTTTCCAGACGCTTGACGACCTGCGGTCCGGGCATCATGTCGAACAGGGCGTCATACAGTGGCCGCAGATAGGGATCGACCTTCTCGCGCATGTCGCCGGGCAGGAAACCCAGCTGCTCGCCGGCCTCGACGGCCGGACGCGACAGAATGACGCGGTCGACGTCGCCGCGGACCAGCCGCTCGACGGCTTTGGCGACGGCCAGGTAGGTCTTGCCGGTTCCGGCCGGGCCCTCGCCGAATACGAGCTCGGCCTCGTCGATGGCCTTGACGTAGTCGGCCTGCACGGACGAGCGCGGCGAGATCTTCTTCTTGCGGGTCTGGATGGTCAGGTCGGCGTCGGCGACGTCGCCGCCGGGCGCAGTGGCCATCCGCAAGACGCCGTCGACTTCCTGGCGATCGACCGCCCCCCCGCGCTCGAGCCGGCCGTACAGCGCGTCGAGAACCTCGCAGGCGGCGTCGACAGCGCCGGCGTCGCCACTGATGGTCACTTCGTTCCCGCGTGCGTCCAACAGGACGCCGAGGGCCTGTTCGATCTGCGCCAGATGGGCGTGGTGGGAGCCGAACAACTCGATCGCCAGGTTGTTGTCATCGAAGGTCCGGTCGGCCGTGGTCTGTTTGGCGGCGGCGCCGTTGTTGGCCGGCGGGCTTGATTTCGGATTTGTTCTCAAGCGTACGCCCTCGCCGATTGGCCGCTCACCGCCAACGAAGCGCCGAGACTGTTGGCGTGCGCCGATTCGATGGTGAGCTCGGCGATGTCCCCCATCAAGCTTTCAGGCGCATCGACATGAACCGCCTGCATAAAGGGGCTGCGCCCGACCAACTGTCCCGGCCGCCTCCCCGGTTGCTCCAACAGCACCGGCATGACGCGACCGACGCAGGCTTCGTTGAAGGCGGCCTGCTGTTCGTTGAGAAGGTTCTGCAGGATCGCAAGACGCGCCGATTTGACGGCGGCCGGCACCTGTTCCCCATACTCCGCCGCCGGGGTGCCGGGGCGCGGGCTGTACATGAAGGAATAGGCCTGCGCGAACCCGATGTCGCCGATCAGGTTCAGCGTCGCCCGGAAGTCGTCCTCCGATTCGCCGGGAAAGCCGACGATGAAATCGGACGACAGCGCCATGTCCGGACGCGCCTCGCGCAGACGCTCGACCAGCCGCTGGTAGTCGTCGGCCGTATGGCGCCGGTTCATGGCCTCCAGCATCCGCGGCGAACCGGACTGCACCGGCAGGTGGAGAAACGGCATCAGGTTCGGTACGTCGCGATGCGCCGCGATCAGTTCGTCGTCCATGTCGGCGGGATAGGATGTGGTGTATCGAATTCTTTCGAGCCCGGCGATGCCGGCCAGTTCCTCGATCAACCTGCCCAGGCCCCATTCCGTGCCGTCGTTGTGGGCGCCGTGGTAAGCGTTGACGTTCTGGCCGAGCAGGGTGATCTCGCGGACGCCGCCGCCAACCAGCTCGCCGACCTCGTCGACGACCTGCGCCACCGGCCGGGAATACTCGGCGCCACGGGTGTATGGGACGACACAGAAGGTGCAAAACCTGTCGCAGCCCTCCTGAATGGTGACGAAGGCGCTGCGCCCTTCAGACGCGGTTGGCGCCGGCAGATGGTCGAACTTCGATTCGAGCGGGAAATCCGTTTCCAGGACGGCGTCCGAGGTGCGCTGCGCCGCGGCCACCATGTCGGGCAGCTTATGATAGGTCTGAGGGCCGAAGACCATGTCGACAAACGGCGCCCGGCGCAGGATCTCCTCGCCCTCGGCCTGGGCGACGCAGCCGGCGACCGCCAGGATCATCGACGCGCCGGCGGCTTTCCTGGCATCCTTCAGGTCGCGCAACCGGCCCAATTCGGAATAGACCTTTTCGGCCGCCTTTTCCCGGATGTGGCAGGTGTTGAGGATGACGACGTCGGCGGCCTCCGGTGCCGAAACCTGTGCGTAGCCGAGCGGCGCCAGGGTATCCGCCATACGATCCGCATCGTAGACGTTCATCTGACAGCCGTAGGATTTGATGTAAAGTTTCTTAGCCAAGGGCGTCCGCGCCACGATGGCGAGCCGGACTGCTTCGGGAGCCGGTTCGCCTTCCCAGGTCAGGTTTCATCAAAGGTCCGCGTTGCCACTTAATCTCGGGCTTTCCCTCTAAGATTGAGAACGGTATCACCCCGCCCGGCGGTGTCAAGCCGGCGGCTTCGCTCACTCGTCCTTGTCAATGGGAACTCCATACAACTCCAATCGGTGGCCGACCAGCTTCATGCCGTGTTGTTCGGCTATCTTTTCCTGCAGCGCCTCGATTTCGTCGTTGTGGAATTCGATCACGTTGCCGGACTTGACATCGATGAGATGGTCGTGATGGGCGTCGGTCGCCTCTTCGTAGCGCGCCCGGCCATCGCCGAAATCGTGGCGATCAAGGATATCCGCCTCCTCGAACAGGCGGACGGTCCGATAAACGGTGGCGATGGATATGCGCGGATCAAGCTCGCTGGCCCGGCGATAGACCTCTTCGACGTCGGGATGGTCGTCGGCACCGGAAAGCACGCGGGCGATGACCCGGCGCTGGTCGGTCATCTTCATGCCCTTGTCGATACAAAGCTTTTCGATCCTGTTTTCAGGCATTCCGGCTTCCTGAACGAAGAAGGACGAACGGCGGCGTTCCATTTGGACGCGCCTTATCCATCTGAGTATAGCGCAAGGAACGGCTGTCGCCCAGAAATGCGAATGAAAATTGGTTGCATGATCCCGGGTGACACTACGCTAGCGGCGGCGCTTGCGCGGTTTGGTTCCAAGCCCGATCTTCTTGGCCAGGTTGCTTCTGTGCTTGGCGTAGTTGGGCGCAACCATCGGGTAGTCGGGCGGCAACCCCCAGCGTTCCCTGTACTCGTCGGGCGTGAGGTCGTAGGCCGTCTTCAGGTGGCGTTTGAGCATCTTCAGCTTCTTGCCGTCCTCGAGGCACACGATGTAATCGGGAAACACCGATTTCTTCACCGGAACGGCGGGTTTCGGTTTCTCCGGCGCGGCCTGGGCGTTGCCGACGGCGGCCAGGGTCTTGTAGACGTCCTGGATCAGTTGCGGGAGGTCGCCCGACGGCACCGAGTTGTTGCCGGCGTGCGCTGCGACGATTTCGGTCGTCAGTTCGAGTAATTCGCTAACGTTCGGTTTTTCGCTCATGTAATATCGTCCCTGACGGCAACCTTGCTCCAAAAATCGGAGAACTTCGTGGCCTCTAGCGGGATATTGTATTGGTTAGTCAAAACGAGAGCCCCTATATAGTAAAAAACATCGGATTCGGGCAAGCAAAATACATGAAAAGCTCCACAAAGCACAGATCGAGCAGTGATGTTGATTTCTTCATCGACATAACTTCCGATGTATGTCCACTTACTTTCGTAAAGACCAAACTGTTAATCGAGAAGATGGACATGGGGCAGATCGCCGAGGTCCGCCTGAAAGGCCGCGAACCGTTGGAAAACGTCCCTCGGTCGGTCGCCGAACACGGTCATAGCGTTCTCTCCATGGACCCCGAAGATCCGGCCGGGGCCGCCGACGACGTCCACCGTCTCGTCATCCGAAAAGAGACCGCCTGAAAGGCCGCCGGACAGATCACGGCCGCAGCCGGCCGCCGTCCTTCGGCACCACCGCATCGGGACGCCGCAGATACAGCGGACGCGGCGCTTCCGGCGTGGTTCCGGGCTTCCAGCGGAGCGCCGCCAGGGTGGCGATATCGGCGGCGTCCGGCGCCGTACTCGACCTGTGCGGGTCGGCCTCGATGCCGGCCGCCGCCAGTCCGCGTACGCCCAAATCGGCCGCATCGCCGCCGACCAGCAGGCGGTCCGGCGCCGGCCCGGCACCCAGGACATAGTCGCCGAGACCGCCGTGGGCGACCGCCTGCGGTGCCAAACGAGCCTCGCCACCCGGCCCGAACAGCTGCACGAAGTAATCCGACCTTTTCGAATCGAGGACCACAAGCACATCGCCTGCATCGTTCGACGATTTCCGAACGCCGGCGTCGATGGCCTCCATGGTCGGCACGCCGAGGCAGGGCAGGCCGGCGGCGAGCGCCATGCCGCGCGCCGTCGCCAAGCCTATCCGAAGCCCCGTGAAGGCGCCGGGCCCGACCGTCACCGCGATAAGATCGATATCCGAGTGCTCGACCTCGACCTCCGCCAGCACCTCGGCGATCATCGGCACCAGCGCTTCCGACTGGCCGCGGCTCATCGGCTCGAACCGGTGAGATTTGATTTCACCATCCTCCCAAAGGGCGACGGAGCAGGCCGTCGTGGCCGTATCCATGGCGAGGATACGCATCGGCCTAGACGATCGAACAAACTTCGTCGAAGTCGAAACGCGGACTTCTCGGAAACAGGTCCTGGTCGGTGCCGTATCCGAGATTGCAAAGAAAGTTCGACCTGACGTCGCTGTCCGGAAAGAACGCCGCATCGACGGCGTCGTTGTCGAAACCCGACATCGGGCCGCAATCGAGCCCGAGGGCGCGGGCGGCCAACATCAGGTAGGCGCCCTGCAAGGTGCCGTTTCGAAAAGCGGTCGTTTCGATCAGCGGCTGGTTGCCGGCGAACCAGGCGCGGGCGTCGGTGTGCGGAAACAACTCCGGTAGCCGGTCGTGGAATTTCAGGTCGTGGCCGATGATGGCCGTGGCCGGCGCCGCCATCGTTTTCGCCACATTGCCTTCGATAAGACAGGGCTTGAGTTTTTCCTTGGCTTCGTCCGAAACGACGAAGACGATCCTGGCCGGGCTGCAGTTGGCGCTGGTCGGGCCCATTTTCGCCAAGTCCCAGACCGCCCGTAGCGACTCGTCGGGAATCGGCCGTTGTTGCCAGCCGTTGTGGGTCCTGGCCTCTACGAAAAGCGCATCGAGCGCATCTTGACCGAGGGGTTCTCTCAACGTCCGTCTCCTGGAGAATTGGTGGATGTGCCCGGAGTATGACACTTGTGTCGGGCTTTGGAAGCGGCAAAAATCGTCGCCAGCTGTTGAGCGAGGGACGGAGAGGCGATGCGCGACAGAGAGCGCACCCGAGGCAAAGAAAACGGCTGGTCCGGCAGTCACTCCGGCGGTCACAAGGCGCTGTCGGTCGGCCTGCTGGCGGCGGCGCTATTGGCGGCCCCGTCCGCCTTTGCGGCTGAATCTTCGGCGGTGGTCGTCATGTACCACCGGTTCGGCGAGGCCAAATACCCCTCGACCAACACCACCATCGAGCAGTTGGAATCGCATATTCAGGAGCTCGTCAGCAGCGCCTATGCGGTGTTGCCCGTCACCGAAATCATCGACCGCGTAAGGCGTGGAGAATCCCTTCCGGACCGCACCGTCGGCATCACCGTCGACGACGCCTATCGCTCTGTCTACGAGGTCGCTTGGCCGAGATTTCGCGCCGCCGGGCTGCCGTTTTCGGTGTTCGTTGCCACCGGGCCGGTCAATCAGGGCTCGAGTACGCATATGACCTGGGATCAGATCCGCGAGCTTTCGCAGGCCGGCACCATCATCGGCAACCACACGGTCTCGCATCTTCACATGACCTCGGCGACGGCGAAGCGCATTCGAAACGAGATCGGCGGCGCCCAAAGGCGCTACCAGAAGGAGCTTGGCCTGACGCCTGGATTGTTTGCCTATCCCTACGGCGAAGCCAGCTTCAGCGTTACGGAGATCGTCAAATCCCACGGCTTCAAGGCCGCTTTCGGTCAGCATTCCGGGGTGATCGGTAGCATCGGCGACGTCTTTTACCTGCCGCGCTTCGCCATGAACGAGAAGTACGGCGATTTGGCGCGCTTCAAGCTCGCCGTCAACGCCCTGCCGTTGCCGGTTTCCGACGTCACGCCCTTGGATCATCTGGTCACCAGCCCCAATCCGCCGGCCATGGGGTTCACCGTCAAGCCCGGCATCGAGGGACTCGGCCGGCTCGCCTGCTTTCTCTCGCATGAGGGCAAAGCGGTATTGGAGCGGCTCGGTCCGGCTCGCATCGAGGTCCGGTCCACGGCCGCGTTCCCGACCGGCCGCACCCGGCTCAACTGCACCTTGCCGGTAGGCCAGGGCCGATGGCGATGGTTGGGACGGCAGTTCTACAGGGAGCCCTGAAGGGCGGCGGCCCCGCCGCCAGGGGAACTCAGATCAGCGGGCTGTCGCCGGTCTTCGATTGGCTGAGGCGGGCGTCGTCGAGCCGCCGGAGCTTGTTGACGGCGATAATCGAGCGGATGGTCTTGACGTACTTTCTGCCGCGCTCCGAATAGCTCTTGAGGCCATCGACGAGCTTCATGCCGTCGAGCGGCGTACCGAGGCGGCGAAATTCGGAGCGGGCGTGGCGGAATTTGCGATAGGCCCGATGGGTGTTGAGGTTGCGCGCGTAAGCGCGGACCGAATCGAGCAGGCTGTCGAAAGTCTTGACCCGATGCGCCTTGCCCGAGTCGCGCTTCAAGGGAATCAGGCTTCCGGTCCTCGAAAACGTCCACTCGCCAAAGACGGCATTGCCTTCGCGAACGAACCGCGACGTTCCCCAGCCGCTTTCCTCTGCGGCCTGCGCCAAGGCCAGAGAAGGCGGGATGACGTCGACCCTCTTGACGAGGGCCTCGACGTCGCCGCGATCGACCCGGTAGCGCTCGGCCATGACGATGAGCCACAACCGGTCGACGGCGCCGAGGCGGTCGCCGGCCTGCAGGCGCCGGCGCAAGGCCAGGAGCCGTTCCCGGTCGGCCTTGATTTCCTCGTTGGCCTGCAAGACCAACGGCAGAATGGATTGGAAGAAAAGCCTCTTGCGCTGCCGGGTTTCCCTTATCCGCGAGAGGTCGGCGGGCAGGCTGGCGACGAACAGCCGCGGCACGTCGGCGCCGCCCGACAGCACCGAATCGAGGCTGTAGCCCAGCCTGGTGAAGGTTTCCGACAGGGCGTCCGAAGTGTGCTTGATGGAAACGGTGTGGCCGCTGTCGATGACCCGTATGGAGAGCGTGCGAATCCTGCCGTCGACGCGAACATCTTCCGTGTTGACGGGAATCAAATTGGCGGCGACGCCGGCGGCCGCCTCGAAGCCGGTCTCCGGAATTTCGAGCGACGCCTTCGGCGCCGACGGCACCTTGTCGAGAGGCTTCAGAAGGGTTGCGCCGACAACGCCCGCAACCAATCCGACGGCGACGACGAGCGCGCCGTATTCAAATCGTCGTGTCATCTATTTTCCGATTGGCGAAAAGAGGCCGCCTCCCTTAGCCCGCTTTTCTCCCAATGTCCGAATAACCATGCTTCTAAGTGGTCTTTCCGCAAAGTCCCAAGAGTTGAACCCACGGAACCGGTGGCCGGCTAATTCTTGGCCACGGTGTCTAACACATCCGTCAGGTGATTTCCAGTTTGCTGCGCTGCAATAATTATCTATTGCGGCGCAGCATAAAGGTCAAGCCGCAGGACAAAGGCAATGGCGTTATTCGACGGCCCGCACTTCCGTAACCTCGGGTACGTAGTAGCGGAGCATGTTCTCGATGCCGTGTTTCAGGGTCGCGGTCGAGCTCGGGCAGCCGGCGCAGGCGCCTTGCATATGCAGGAAGACGACGCCGTCCTCGAACCCCTTGTAGATGATGTCGCCGCCGTCCTGGGCGACGGCGGGGCGAACCCGGGTGTCGATCAGTTCCTTGATCTGGGCGACGACGCCGTCGTCCTCGGCGGCGCCATCGTCGGTACCGGCAACCGCGCCCTCGACGACCGGTCGGCCGGACTGGAAGTGTTCCATGATGGCGCCGAGAACAAGGGGTTTGAGGATATCCCAATCCCTGTCCCCGGACTTGGTCACCGTCACGAAATCGGAGCCCAGGAACACGCCGACCACTCCATCGGTGCGGAAAAGTGTTTCCGCCAGCGGCGAGTTGCCACACTCATTCGGTGACGTAAAATTGGCGGTCCCGCTGGCCATGACGGCGCATCCGGGCAGGAATTTGAGCGTTGCCGGATTCGGCGTGCTCTCGGTCTGAATGAACATCTCTGGCCTCCGTCGGCAGACACCTAAGATGGGGAACCCGGCGAGCCGGGTCAAGGCCGGTCCGAAGGGCTCTCCCTCTTCGAGCGCCCGTATCGGCGTTCAGGGGTGAAGGAATCCGACGATGTCCTGAACCTCCCTGAGGATCGGGCCGGAAATCTCCCGGGCCCGTTCGGCACCGGAGCGCAGGATCGAATCAACATGGTCCGACGCCCCCATCAAACGCCGCATTTCGTCCTGCACCGGCCCCAGCCTGGCGACCGCGAGATCGGCCAGCGCCGGCTTGAACTCGCCAAATCCCCTGCCGCCATACTCGGCAAGCACGTCCTCGGTTGCGGTGTCGGCGAGGGCGGCGTAGATGCCGACCAGATTGGCGGCCTCGGGCCGGTCTTCGAGCCCGGCCGGCTCGCTCGGCAGCGGTTCCGGGTCGGTTTTCGCCTTGCGGAATTTCTTGGCGATGGCGTCGGCGTCGTCGGTCATGGTGATTCTGGAGGCATCCGAGGAATCGGACTTGCTCATCTTGGCGGTGCCGTCGCGCAACGACATGACGCGGGTGGCGGCGCCGAAGATCAGTGGTTCGACAACCGGGAAGAAGTCGACGCCGAAATCGTGATTGAACTTCTGGGCGATATCGCGGGCCAGCTCCAGGTGCTGTTTCTGGTCCTCGCCGACCGGCACGTGGGTGCCCTTGTAGACGAGGATGTCGGCGGCCATCAGGTTGGGATAGGCATACAGCCCGACGGAGGCTTTTTCCGCGTTCTTGCCTGCCTTTTCCTTGAACTGGGTCATCCGGTTGAGCCAGCCGAGCCTGGCTATGCAGTTGAAGATCCAGGCCAGCTCGGCGTGGGCCGAGACTTGGCTTTGGTTGAAGATGATGTTGCGTTCGGGGTCGATTCCGGCAGCCACCATGGCGGCCGCCACCTCGCGCGTATTGGCCGTGAGCTCAGTCGGCTCCTGCCAGACCGTGATGGCGTGCAGGTCGACGACGCAGAAGATGCAGTCGTAATCGTCCTGTAGGCGCACCCAGTTGCGAATGGCGCCCAGGTAGTTGCCGAGGTGAAGGTTGCCGGTCGGCTGCACGCCGGAAAAGATGCGTTGCATGGAGGGTCCCCGCACTGGCCGCCGGTCATCCCGGCTCTCGAATTAAAGGCGCCGCTTTATCGCCCGCCGCGCCTTAGGGGTCAAGCCGCATGGCCGGCCGCTCAGGCCACATCGCCGGCCCTGTACAGGCTGCCGAGATCGCGCCAATGGGCGGCGCCGAAGACTTGCGCCAGAAAGGCGAAGACGCCGAGACCGCCGATCACCAGGACCGCCAAACCGACGATCCGTTCGGCCTGCGAGCCGGCCCAGTAGCCATCGAGGCCGCTTGCCGCCACCCACAGCGCCACCGCCATGCCGAGACTGGCGGCCAGCGTCCGCGGCAGCCGCCGGATCAGCCTTTCATCTGCGCTCAGATGGCCGCGGCGATACAGCAGCACCGCCAAACCGACGGCGTTCATCCAGGCCGACAGGGAGGCGGCGAGGGCGATCCCGACATGTCCCCAGAACTGCATGAGGATGAGATTGAGGACGATGTTGGCGAGCATCGCGGCGGCGGCGATGCGGACCGGCGTGACGGTGTCCTCGCGGGCGAAGAAACCGGGTGTCAGAACCCGGATCAGGACATAGGCCGGCAGGCCGGCGGCGAACGCCGTCAGCGCCGCCGCCGTCGCCCGGCTGGCGGCCGGGTCGAAGGCGCCGCGCTCGAACAGGACGATGATGATCGGCTCGGCGATGACCATCAGGGCGGCTGCCGCCGGCAGCGTCAGCAGCAGCGAGAACTCGAGGCCGCGGTTCTGGCTGTGGCCGGCGGCCGCGGCCTGACCGGCCTTGAGCTGGCGCGACAGCAGCGGCAACAAAGCGGTGCCGACGGCGACCCCGATCACGCCCAAGGGCAGCTGGGTGACCCTATCGGCGTAGTAGAGATACGAAACGGCGCCGTCCGAAACCAGCGAGGCGAGGATGGTGGCGATCAGCAGGTTGACCTGATAAAGGCTGGCCCCGAACACCACCGGCAGGATGCGGCGCCCCAACAGACGCACGCGCGGGCTCAGGCGCGGCCGCACGAACCCGACCGGGACGCCGTCGCGGCGGCAATGGTAGGCCAGCCACAGAAACTGGACGATGCCGGCCGCCGCCACCCCCCAGGCCAGGGCGTGGCCGGCGGTTTCGGCGTGTGGGGCGTAAATGAGAACGAAGGCGATCAGGGTGACGTTGAGGAGGATCGGCGTGGCGGCGGCGGCGGCGAACCGGCCGATCGAATTCAACACGCCCGATTGCAAAGACACCAGCGAGATGAACAACAGATAGGGAAAGGCGATACGCGACAACTCGGTAGCCAGCTCCATTTTGCCGGCGACCGCGTCGAAGCCCGGCGCCAGCACGTACATGGCCCACGGCATGGCGATTTCGATCAGCCCGACGAAAATCACCAAGATCAGGGCCAGCACCGAGAACGCCTGATCGGAAAATGCCTTGGCTGCGGTCCGGCCGTCGGTCTCGATCAGACCCGAGTAGATCGGCACGAAGGCGGCGGCGAAAGCCCCTTCCGCGAACAGGCGGCGGAACAGATTGGGAAACCGGAAGGCGACGAAGAACGCGTCCGCCGTCGTCCCGGCGCCGAGGACGGCTGCAATCAGGATATCGCGTATAAACCCCAAAACGCGGCTGAGCATGGTGTAGCCGCCGACGGTGGCGATCGAGCGCAAGAGAGCCATGGGCGCCTTCAATAACCGGTTTTTGTGGCGTCGAAAAGGCGGCTTGCAAAGCTCCTGCTGGCTGGCTGTTGCTTTCTTGCCGGCTGTTGCTTTCTTATCTTAAGAGACGGCGCGGCTGGAGTCGGATGCGTTTTCGAGCCCGGCCGGACCGGCGGACGGCGCCGTCTCGTCGGGTCCGGATGTCTTGTCGGCGCCGCTGGAGATCGCTGCCAGCAAGTGCTGGCGCAGTGTCTGCAATCTGGTTTCGCTTTCGACCTTCATGCCGAACACGTTCTTCACGTAGAACACGTCGACGACACGCTCGCCGTAGGTCGAGATATGGGCGCTCGAAATCTGCAGGCCGTCCTTGGTGATCGCCGAGGTGACGTCGTGCAGCAGGCCCGGTCGGTCGCGGCCGTTGATCTCGATCACCGTATGGGTGTTGCTGGCCCGGTTGTCGATGAGGACCCTGGGCGGCACCTCGAACACCTGGGTGCGACTGGGGATGGCCTCACTCTGCGCCTTGGCGAACTCGCGCTCCAAACGCAGCCGGCCGCGTGCCGCCTCTTCGATGCGGCGTTCGAGCCGCTTCAAGCGCTCCCGGTCCGAGAAGGCGCCGCCCTGGGCGTCCTGGATGGTGAAGGTGTCGAGCGCCATGCCGTTGGCCAGCGTCAGCACCTTGGCGTCGACGATCGAGGCGCCGCTCAACGCCATGGCGCCGGCGATGGCGGCGAACAGGCCGGGATGGTCGGGCGCATAGATCACGATTTCGCTGACCCCGCGCTCGGCCTCGACACGGCTCTCCACATGGAGGTCGAGGGCCTGTTGTTCGGCCTCGCGGATCAGCTGGGCGTGGCGCAGATGGGTGTCGGCATCGACCGCCAGCCAGTAGTCGGCATGGCCGCGCCCGATATGCGCCTCGATCTCGTCTGCCGGCCAGTCGCCGAGCCCCTCGCGCACTCGGCAGATAGCCTGTTCGACCCGCTCGGCCCGGCGTTCCGCCGGCACCCCGCCGGACATCGTTTCCTGGGCGCGCCAGTAGAGTTCTCTGATGAGGCCCGCCTTCCAGGCGTTCCACACGTTGGGGCCGACCGCCCGGATATCGGCGACGGTCAAGATCAGCAGAAGCCGCAGGCGTTCCGGCGACTGCACCAACTCGACGAAATCGCTGACCGTCTTGGTGTCGTGGATGTCGCGCTTGAACGCGGTCCGGCTCATCGACAGGTGGTGCAGAACCAGCCAGGCGACGGTCTCGGTCTCCCAGTCGTTGAGGCCGAGGCGTGGACCCAGCTTGTTGGCGATCTCGGCGCCCAACTCGGAGTGATCGCCGCCGCGGCCCTTGGCGATGTCGTGAAGCAACACGGCGAGATAGAGGGCTCGGCGGGACTGGATTTCATCGATCACCGAACACGAAACCGGGTGGTCGGCGGCCAGCCGGCCGGTCTCGATTCCGTTGAGCACGCCGATGGCGCGGATGGTGTGCTCGTCGACCGTGTAGACATGGTACATGTCGTACTGCATCTGGGCGACGACGCGGCCGAAGTCGGGAATGAAGCGGCCGAATACGCCGGCTTCGTTCAAGCGCATCAAGGCGATTTCGGGCTCCGGCCCGGTCAGGATTTCCATGAACAGGCGGTTGGCCTCGGCATCGGCCCGCAAGTCCTCGTCGATCAGGTTGAGGTTCTGTGTAATCAGCCGCAGGGCGTTGGGATGAATGTCGAGGGCGTTGGCCTGGGCCAGGTGAAATAGTTTCAGCAGCTTCGCCGGATCGTCTCTGAAATCGTCGCGGCCGGTGACGTTGAGACGCCCGCCCTCGATACGGAACCCTTCGACCTCCCGTTTGCCGAACCGCAGGTTCGACAGCCACGTCGCGGTCCGACCCTTGGTATGTTGTTCCTCGAGGACGGCGCACAGCACGCGGGTCAGGTCGCCGACCCCTTTGGCGACCAGGAAATAGTGCTTCATGAAGCGCTCGACGCCGCGGATGCCGGGGCGGTCCCTGTACCCCATGCGCCGCCCGATCTCCTCCTGGACGGTGAAGGTCAGGCGCTCTTCGGGGCGATTGGCGATGTAGTGGAGATGGCAGCGCACGGTCCACAGGAAGTTCTCGGCCCGGGCGAAACGCCTGATATCGGCGCCGGTCAGAACGCCGGCCGCCTTCAACTGCTCGACGCCGTCGACCCGATAGAGGTACTTGGCGATCCAGAACAGGGT
>CAYFMP010000002.1:97596-98078 GCA_964344215.1 uncultured Thalassospiraceae bacterium
CGGTCCAAAGGAAGTTGGCGGACTTGGCGAACTGTCGGGCGTCCGTGGCGGCGAGGACGTTCTTTTCCACCAGGTCCTTCATGTCCTCCACCTGGTAGAGGTACTTGGCGATCCAGAACAGGGTCTGCAGGTCGCGTAGCCCCCCCTTTCCCTCCTTGATGTTGGGCTCCAGCACGTAACGGGTGTCGCCCATGCGTTCGTGGCGGTCGTCGCGCTCGCCGAGCTTGGCCTCAACGAATTCGGGCCCCGATCCGGACACCACCTCGGCGCCGAAACGCTTTCTGAATTCGTCGAACAAATCCGGATTGCCCCATAACCAGCGGGCTTCCAGCAGGCTGGTGCGAATCGTCATGTCGTCGCGGGCGAGGCGGATGGTTTCGTCGACCGAGCGGGTGGCGTGGCCGACCTTCAGCCCGATGTCCCACAGCATATAGAGGGTGAACTCGACGATCTGCTCGGAGTGGGCGGTCAGCTTGTAGGGC
>CAYFMP010000002.1:98088-103184 GCA_964344215.1 uncultured Thalassospiraceae bacterium
CAGTAGGCACATCAGGTCGATGTCGGAGAACGGCGCCAATTCGCCGCGGCCGTAACCGCCGGTCGCCACCACCGCCATCTGCTCGCCGGTCGTCGGGTTGGCCGTCGGGTAAACGCGCTGCTGGGCGAATTCGTGGATGGTGCGGACCATCTGGTCGATCAGGTAGGCGTTGGCCGACGTCGCCTCGCGTCCGGAAATGCCGTCGTCTTCGAAGCGGCGGCGGACCTCGGCCCAACCGCGCTGGTGGGCGGTCTTGAGGATGTCCAGGACGCGGCCCTGGCTGTTCGGCGTGTAGCCCGACCACTCGACGAGCTCGTCGAGCTCGTGCGTCAGAGCCTTGCGGTCGATAATCCGGCGCGGTTTGGGTATGTCGGCCATGACCGCTCCTATATAACGATGGCTCTCCCGGCATCCAAGCGCGAATGGATCGTCGCGCCGTTCGGGCGCCGTTCCCACCGATGGAAACCTTGCCGGCATAGGGTCATCGTAAAATCCTTATAAGCAAGCCCATGCCTTCTGCCGTCGACGCGCCGACACGGACTTCAAGATTAAGATCACTCTGTATACATTATTATTCCGCCTTGCCATCTCAAGCGGTTCAATCGACGTCGATCTCTTTCAGTCTATAAATCAGTTCCAAGGCCTGGCGCGGTGTCAACTCGTCGGCATTGATCTCGTCCAGGGCGTCGGCAAGCCGCGAGCCTCCGGTCACGCCCTCCGGCGGCGCGGTGTCGGCCAACGTTCGAAACAGCGGCAGGTCGTCGGCAAGCTCGGTTATAGCCGAGGATTGCTCCCCTTTTTCAAGGGTCTCCAATATCTGTTCCGCTCTCGTAACGACATCGGCTGGAAGCCCGGCCAACTTGCCGACGTGGATTCCGTAGGAACGGTCGGCCGCGCCTGGCGCGACCTCGTGCAGGAACACGACATCGCCTTTCCATTCCTTGACCCGCATGGTGTGGCAGCGCAGGGCGGGCAGGCGCGAGGTGAGCGCCGTCAGCTCGTGGTAGTGGGTGGCGAACAGGGTCCGGCAGCCGTTTCTTTCATGCAGGTGCTCGATCACCGCCCAGGCGATGGACAGCCCATCGAAGGTGGCGGTACCGCGGCCGATCTCGTCGAGGATTACCAGTGAGCGCGGGCCGGCCTGAACCAGGATGGTCGCCGTTTCGATCATCTCGACCATGAACGTCGAACGCCCGCGGGCCAGGTCGTCGGCGGCGCCGACCCGCGAGAACAGGCGGTCGACGACGCCGATGCGGGCGCTCTCGGCCGGCACGAAAGAGCCGGCCTGGGCCATGATAGCGATCAGCGCGTTCTGCCTCAAGAACGTGCTCTTGCCGGCCATATTGGGGCCGCTCAGGAGCCAGATCCGGCCTTCGCCTTCGGCCTCTTCCGGGTCGGCGGCGAGGCGGCAGTCGTTGACGACGAAAGCGTCGCCGTGAACCTCCTCCAGCATCGCCTCGACCACCGGGTGGCGGCCGCCGGCGATCTCGAACCGCGTCGAGTCGTCGACCGCCGGGCGCCGGTACCTGCGCTCCGCCGCCAGTTGGGCCAGGGCGGCTGCGACGTCGAGGGCGGCGAGGGCGGCAGCGCAGGCCGAGATTGCCTCGGCCCGGCCGGTCACCTCGCCGACCAGGTCTTCGAACAATTTAAGCTCAAGGGAAAGAGCTTGGTCGGCAGCGCGGGCGATACGCCCTTCCAGTTCGCTCAGTTCGACACTCGAAAAACGCATGGCGTTGGCCATCGTCTGGCGATGGATGAACACGCTGTCGGGCTGCTGAACGAGGCCTTCGGCCTGTTTGGCCGGTACTTCGACGAAAAAACCGAGCACGTTGTTGTGTTTGATCTTGAGGCCGGCAAGCCCGGTCGCCTCGGCGTAGCGGCGCTGCAATTCGGCGATCAGCCGACGGCTGTGGTCGCGCAGCGCAATCAGTTCGTCGAATTCCTCGGCATAGCCGGCGGCGATAAAGCCGCCGTCGCGGGCCTGCAGGGGCAGGGCGTCCGACAGCGCCCGCCCGAGGCGCTCGGCCAGTTCGAAATGCGGCCCGAGATCGCCGATCGCCATTGCGACGCCCGACGGCACACCGTCGGCCGCTTCCAGCACTCCCCGCAGCGCCTTGCTGGCGGCCAGGCCGTCACGGACCGCAGCCAGGTCGCGGGGGCCGCCCCTGCCGATGGTCAACCGCGACAGCGCTCGCTCCAGGTCCGGGCACTGTTTCAGGTGTTCGCGCGTCTCATCCCGCAGGCGCTCGTCGTCGTGGTAGTACTGCACCATGTCGAGTCGTTCGGCGATGGCGTCGACGGCGGTCAGCGGCTGCGCGACGCGGCCCGCCAACAGGCGGGCGCCGGCCCCGGTCAAGGTCCGATCGAGGATGGCGAGAAGGCTGCCGCGGGCGTGCCCGGACAGCGACTCGGTGAGTTCCAGGTTGCGGCGGGTGGCGGCGTCGATTTCCATGAATGCGTTGACGGCCAGTTGCTTCGGCGGCGCCAGGCGCGGCAGCCTGCCTTTCTGGGTCAGTTCCACATATTCGACCAGGGCGCCGGCCGCGGCCAGTTCGGCGCGGCTGAAATCGCCGTAGGCCTCCAGCGTCGCCACGCCGAACAACGCCTGCAGCCGGCGCCCGCCCGAGGTGCTGTCGAAGCGCGAAGCGGGAAGCGGCGTCAGCCGCTCCTTCCATTCGGCGAACACCTCGAACAGGTCGGGCCGCTGGCACAAGGCTTCCGAAACCAGCAACTCGCCGGCAGAGATCCGGGCCAGCGCCGCGTCCGTTGTCGCCGCATCGGACAACTGGGTCGAGAACTCGCCGGTCGAAACGTCGATCCATGCCAACCCGATGGCGCCTTCGGCCTCGGCGACGGCAGCCAGAAAGTTGTGCCGACGGGCGTCGAGAAGGGCGTCGTCGGTCAGCGTTCCCGGCGTGATGACCCGCACCACCTCGCGGTTGACGACGGCCTTCGAGCCGCGCTTCCTGGCCTCGGCCGGATCTTCCGTCTGTTCGCAGATGGCGACCCTGAAGCCTTTCCGGATCAGCCGGTTGAGGTAGGTCTCGTGGCTGTGCACGGGGACCCCGCACATCGGGATGTCGTGGCCTTGGTGCTTGCCGCGCTTGGTCAGCGCGATGTCCAGCGCCGCCGCCGCGTTCTTGGCGTCGTCGAAGAACAGTTCATAGAAATCCCCCATCCGATAGAACAGTAGGCAGTCCGAATGTTCTTCCTTGATTGTCAGGTATTGCGCCATCATCGGCGTCACGGCCGGCTCATCGGCAGATTTCGGTGGTGCGGGCGCGGTGTCCGGTTTCTTGTTTGGGATCGGCTGAGACACGGCGGCGGCCCGGGTTCGAGTGAAGACCGCCGAACCATATCACAGCAACGCGCCGGCGCGCTATCGATGACGCTTTAAATTGCCGGTTCTCTTCGGCACAATGAAATTCGACGATTGTTGATAACTGGGGATCAGCATGGACAACGGGATCCTTGCCGAGGCGTCCATATGTGAGGTGGTCGGCATCCTCTCGACACGGGAGGACTTCGAGGCGGCGGTCGCCGCCTTAAACGAGGCGGGGTTCGAGCGCGCCGATCTGAGCGTCTTGAGCTCCCACGAATCGATCGACGTCGCCGGCCGGCCGGGCAAGCCGTGGCGCGATGCACTGATAGCGCTGGTCGGCGAGCTCAAGTACGAAGGTCCGCTGGTCGCATCCGGCCTCATCCTGCTGGCCGGCGGGCCGACGGCAGCCAGCATCGCCGCCATCATCGGCGCCGCCGTCAGCGGCGTCGCCCTCAAGGAAGTGCTCGACGAAGTGACGTCGG
This sequence comes from uncultured Thalassospiraceae bacterium, assembly GCA_964344215.1. GTDB lineage: Bacteria > Pseudomonadota > Alphaproteobacteria > Rhodospirillales > Casp-alpha2 > CAYFMP01. The sequence goes on from CAYFMP010000002.1 coordinate 101,893, forward strand.
CGCCGGACACCGAGGACTTCGCCCGATCGCTGGAAGCCGGCAGCGTCATTCTCTGGGTCCGGGTCGACGGCGACGAAAGGGAAGGCACCGCCACCCGTATTCTCAAGGGTCACGGCGGGCGCAACGTTCATGTCCATCGGCGTTCGCCGGCGGACGCCTGAGCTCTGGGAGGCAGAGCCCCAATGGATGACGACGCCAATAGGCTGCTCGGACAGGAAGCGCTCCGCATGCACGCCAGCGGCCGCCCCGGCAAGCTCGAAATTCACGCCACAAAACCGCTGACCACCCAACGCGACCTGACCCTGGCCTACTCTCCGGGCGTCGCCGCGCCTTGCCTCGAGATCAACCGCGATCCCAGCCTGGCATACGAATACACGGCGATGGGCAACATCGTCGCCGTCATTTCGAACGGCACCGCCGTTCTCGGGCTGGGCGACATCGGGGCGCTGGCGGCAAAGCCGGTGATGGAGGGCAAGTCGGTCCTGTTCAAGCGTTTCGCAGACATCGACGGCTTCAACGTCGAGGTTCACACCGACGACGTCGACGAGTTCGTCAATTGCGTGCGGTTCATCGGCAACAGCTTCGGCGGTATCAACCTGGAAGACATCAAGGCGCCGGAATGCTTCATCATCGAGGAGAGGCTGCGCGAGATCCTCGACGTGCCGGTGTTTCACGACGACCAGCACGGCACCGCCATCATCACGGCGGCCGGCCTGATCAACGCGCTCGAGCTGACCGGGCGGGCCATCCAAAAGACCAAGATGGTAGTCAACGGCGCCGGCGCTTCGGCGATCGCCTGCGTCGAGTTGTTCAAGCGCATGGGCCTGCCCGCCAAGAACCTGATCATGTGCGATTCGAAGGGCGTCATCTATCAGGGCCGCTCCGAGGGCATGAACCAGTGGAAATCGGCCCACGCCGCCAAGACCAAGCACCGGACCCTGGCCGAGGCCATGGTCGGCGCCGATTGCTTTATCGGATTGTCGGTCAAGGATGCGGTCAGCCAGGACATGGTCAGGTCGATGGCCGACAATCCGCTGATCTTCGCCATGGCCAACCCGGACCCGGAGATCACGCCGGAGGACATCAAGGCCGTCCGCGAAGACGCCATTATCGCCACCGGCCGCTCGGACTATCCGAACCAGATCAACAACGTGCTCGGTTTTCCCTACATCTTCCGCGGCGCGCTCGACGTCCGGGCCAGCACCATCAACGACGCCATGAAGATCGCTGCCGCCAACGCCCTTGCCGACCTTGCCCGCGAGGACGTGCCCGACGAGGTCGATGCGGCCTAT
>CAYFMP010000002.1:103194-125953 GCA_964344215.1 uncultured Thalassospiraceae bacterium
TGCTGGAACGCATCTGCGCTACGGCACCGAATACCTGATCCCGGCGCCATTCGACCCGCGACTGATAACGGCGGTGCCGAAGGCGGTCGCCCAGGCCGCCATGGATTCGGGCGTCGCCCGCAACCCGATCATCGACATGGGCCGCTACGAAGCGGAGCTCTCGGCTCGCCTCAATCCGACTGCCGGCAGTCTGCAGGCCATCTTCGAACAGGTCCGCGCCCACCCACGCCGCATCGTCTTCGCGGAAGGCGAGGAGGAAAAGAGCATTCGGGCCGCTTACGGCTTCTACAACTCGGGTTACGGAACCCCGGTTCTGATCGGCCGCGAGGAGCGGGTCAAGGAGGCCATCGAGACGCTTGGACTGGGGCCGGCCGACGGCATCGAGATCACCAACGCCAAACTCAGTCCGTCGACCGCCGACTACGCGGCGTTCCTATACGAGCGCCTGCAACGCAAGGGCTACCTGCATCGCGACTGCGAACGCATGGTCAAACGCGACCGCAACGTGTTCGGCTCCTGCATGGTGGCGGCCGGCGACGGCGACGCCCTGCTCACCGGCCTGACCCGGAACTATCATGTGGCGCTGGCTCAGATCACACGGGTTCTCGACCCGGCGCCGGACGCTCTGGTGTTCGGCCTTTCCATGGTGTTGAGCCGCGACCGCACCCTGTTCATGGCCGACACCGCGGTTCACGAATTGCCGTCGCCTATCGAACTTGCCGACATCGCCCAACAGGCCGCGACAGTGGCCCGCGAAATGGGTCACGAGCCCCGTGTCGCTTTGGTTTCGTTCGCCAATTTCGGCCAGCCGACACTGTCGCGGGCGTCGACCGTCCGTCAGGGCGTCGAGGAACTGGACCGGCGCCAGGTCGGGTTCGAATACGACGGCGAGATGGGGGTCGACGTGGCAATCAACCCGGAACTGGCGGCCAACTATCCGTTCTGTCGACTGACCGGCCCGGCCAACGTCCTCGTCATGCCGGGGCTGCACAGCGCCGAAATTTCCTCCAAGCTGCTCCACGAGATGGGCGGCAGCGCTGTGCTCGGGCCGCTGCTGATGGGGCTCTCGAAGCCGGCCCAGATCGTGCCCATGGGAGCGACCGTCTCGGACATGGTCAATATGGCGGCGCTGGCCGCGCATGCCGCCAAGTAGGACGCGGGCGCCTCAGAGAACCTTTTGCATGGCCGCCCTGTGGGCGTCGAGCGAGGCTTGTCCGAAGCAGCAGAAAACGACTCTGTCGAGACGCTCTTCGTCGGCCAGGAACGCCGCCACCGTGGCGACGGCGATTTCGGCGGCGCGGTCGACCGGAAATCCGTAGACGCCGGTGCTGATGGCCGGAAAGGCGATGGACCTGAGGTTGTTGCCGACGGCGAGGCCGAGCGAGCGCTTGTAGCAGCTTTCCAGCAGCACCTCTTCGCCTTCGCCGCCGCCCCGCCAGACGGGGCCGACCGTGTGGATGACGTGGCGGGCCTTGAGGTCGTATCCGCCGGTAATGCGGGCTTCGCCGGTCGGGCATCCGCCGAGCTTGCGGCATTCCTCCAGAAGCCCGGGCCCGGCGGCACGGTGGATGGCGCCGTCGACGCCGCCGCCTCCGAGCAACGATTCGTTGGCGGCGTTGACGATGGCGTCGACATCGAGGCGGGTGATGTCGTCCTCGACGACGATCATTCGATCGGGCACGGTTCAATCTCCCACCTGTTCAGCCGGCACCGGCTCCCTTGGAGGATAACGCCGCATCATCCAGGCCAGCAACACCAAGCCGGGCACCGCCGCCACCGTCGTCACTACGAAGAACGTCACCCAGTCGACGCGATCGGCCAGCCAGCCGGCCCCTGAGGACATCACCGTCCGCGAGAACGCCATCAGGGAGGTGAGCAACGCATACTGGGTCGCCGTGTAGGCGACGTTGCAGAGACTCGACAGATAGGCGACGAAGGCCGTCGTTCCCATACCGGTGGTGACGTTCTCGACGGCGATGGTCAGGGTCAGCATCCACAAATCAGCGCCGATCCAGGCCTGGACGACGAAGATCAAGTTGGAAAGCGCCATCAAAACTCCACAGATCATCAGTCCGGCCATGATGCCGACACGGGCCAGCAGCACGCCGCCTAAGAGCCCGCCGGCGATGATCGCGTTGACCCCGAAGATCTTGGCGATCTCTGCGATCTCGGTCTTGGAAAAACCAATCTCCAGGAAGAACGGGATCTTCATGACCGCGAGTACAGCGTCGCCGAACTTGTAGAGCAGGATGAACAGCAGAACCGCGATCCAGCCGCGGCGGGTCATGAACTCCTGAAACGGGCAGATGACGGCGCTGTAGACCCAGGCCGCGGCGCGCACGAAGGCCGGCGGCAACTGGCGGCTTTCGGCGACGAAGGCCTCGGCCCGGTGTTCCAGCTCCAAGGCTTCGCCGCTGATCGGTTTCGTCGGTTCCGGGTTGAGCAGGATGGCGACGATGCCGACGCCGACCATGCTCGCCATCATCGCAAACACGATCTCCCAGGCCAGCATGTCGGCCAGGATCAATCCGGCCGCCGCCGATCCGACCTGACCAACCCGCCAGCCGAATACCGCAGTGGCGGCGCCGGCGGCCAGTTGGTGCTCCTCGAGGATCTCGATCCGATAGGCGTCGATGACGATGTCCTGGCTGGCCGAGGCGAAGGCGACGGCCAGGGCGAAAACGGCGATCCGCCAAAGATCGGCGGCCGGGTCGCCGATGCCGAGGCCAAAGATCGCGGCCAGCAGGACCAACTGGGTGATCAGCACCCAACCACGGCGGCGACCGAAGGCGCGGGTCAGGACCGGCAACGAGATGTGGTCCATCAGCGGCGCCCACAGGAACTTGAGCGAATAGGGCAGGCTGACCAGGGCGAACAACCCGATCGCCGTCTTCGAAGCGCCGGATTCACTCAACCACGCGGTCAGCGGCTCGGCCAGCACGCCGAACGGCAGGCCGCTCGAGAAACCGAGGAACAGGAGCGCCAGCACGCGGCGGTCGCTGTAGACCCGAACCGATTCGCCCCAGCTTCTCATCGGTGCATCATCCTTCAGCCGTCGTACCGGACAGAAGTTCGGTGCAGGCGGCCTTGACGTCGTCCTCGGTAATTTCGGCGACGCAGGGAAACGACTGGCTCTTGTCGGTACGCAGGTGGCACCGCCAGAAGCAGTGATAACACTCCATCGCCCGGTAGGCGAACCGGGCGTGGGCAGGGCTCAGCTCCGGCGGATAGGGGACGAAACACCCGAAATGCCCGCCGCCGACGATGACCGCGGTCGGTGTCCCCAATCCGATGCTCAAATGGGCCGGGCCGGTGTCGTTGGTGACTACGAGGGCGGCGTGCGCAAGGACGTCGAGAAGCTGTTTCAGATCGGTCTTGCCGATGAGGTCGATGAAACCCTGTTTTTGGGAGGTACCGGCAAAGGCGTTTTTCCGGTTCTCCTCCTGCTCGTTGCCGACCACGCATACCCGATAGCCCTGGCCCAGAAACCACTTGGCGAGGCCGGCATAGCGGTCGATCGGCCAGCGCCGACCGGGCTCGTTGCTGCCGGGGTTGAGAACGACGTACGGGCTGCCCTCCGCGATCGGCGGCGGCGAAGCAGGCCAGCGCAGATCGGGTGCGACGGGCTCGATGTCGGTGCCGGCGACGGCCGAAAGAAAACGGTAGTGACGGACGGTTTCGTGTGTCGAATAGGGGCCTGTATCGACGACGACGTCGACCTGGCTCAGGTAGTAGGCGAACTCGGGCCGGGTCCGTTCGCTGATGTAGGGCAGCGAGACGATCGAACGCGGCGCCCGGCATACCCAAGTCAAGCTGTCGGCCATCAAGGCGCGCCGGAAATACGAATCGTTGACGACGATCGCCGGCGCCATCGCCCGCACCCGCAGGTTGACCTGCAACCGATAGAGGGGCCGGCGCGCATAAGCGTGCTCGTTGATGGTTTCGACCCGGTAGCCCTCGAACAGGGCGGGTGCCAGCGGCGCCCAGCTCTCGCAGCCGAGTACGGTGATCTCCGAGGCGGCGACGCCGAAAGCCTCGGCGTAGCGATCGAGAGCGCCGCGAAACAGCACCATGTCGCCGATGCCGTCCATGCGCACCACGAGCAGGCCGTGGTGCGGACCGAGAACGGGCCAATGGTAGGCGATCAGGTCGAACAGCCGAAACAACCACCAGCGCCGCCGCATGCCGGCCGGCAGCAAGCGCCAGAAGCGACTCGTTTCGAACCGCGGCGGCGGCGGCGGTGTGCGCGCTGTGGGGTTCGAGCGAGCCATGGCGGGGAGAGCCTAGTTCAGCCTCTTTTCGACCAATTCCTTCAAGGAAACGTCCGGCCGCGCACCCATGTGCGAAATCACCTCGGCCGCCGCGATGCCGCCGATACGGGCCGCCGCGGCGAGGTCGCGTCCTTGGGTCAGCCCGAACAGAAACCCTGCCGCATAGGCATCCCCGGCGCCGGTCGTATCGACGACGCGGTCCAGCGGCTCGGCGTCGACGACGTGAACCTCGTCGCCGGATACGATCACCGAACCCTTTTCGCTGCGGGTCAAGGCGGCGACACGGCAATGGGCGCGGACCTGCTGGAGCGCGTCGTCGAAGGCGTCGACCCGATAGAGCGAAAGGATTTCGTCCTCGTTGGCAAACAGGATGTCGACGTGGTGTTCGGCCAGTTCCAGGAAGTCGTCGCGGTGGCGTTCGACGCAGAACGGATCGGACAGGCTCAAGGACACTTCGCGCCCGGCCGCATGGGCAATATCGGAGGCCTTGACGAAGGCCTGCTTGGCCGCCGGCTTGTCCCAAAGGTAGCCTTCCAGGTAGGTGATTTCGGCGGCGGCGATGGCCGCCTCGTCGATGTCGCCGGGACCGAGCTCGACGCAGACGCCGAGGAAGGTCTGCATGGTGCGTTCGGCATCCGGCGTCACCAGTATCATCGACGTCGCCGTCGGCTGTCCGTCGGCCGCCGGGGCGGTCTCGAAGTCGACGCCGAGAGCGGTGATATCGTGGCGAAACACATTGCCGAGTTGATCGGCGCCGACCTTGCCGACAAAGGCCCCGCGCCCGCCGAGCGATGCGAGCCCGGCAATGGTGTTGGCCGCCGAGCCGCCCGAACACTCGATGGCAGGGCCGATTTTGTCGTAGAGGTTCTTCGCCCGCTCGGCGTCGATCAAGGTCATCGCGCCCTTGGCGAGCCCTTCGGCCAGCAACAACTCGTCGTCGGCGTGGACCATAACGTCGACGATGGCGTTGCCGACGCCGATCACGTCATACCGTGTTGCCGTCATCGGATGCTCCGTTTCCCTGTGATCGCGTGGCTCGCTCGGCCTCGGTGCAGTATAGCCGGCGAGTCATGCCTCACAACCGTTGCAGCACTTCTTCCCGACACCGGGAAATGGCTTTGATCGAGCCGGTCCGCTTGATTAGAGTACACCCCACCCAACCACTTGGACTCCCGGTTTGCGAATTCACCATGATCAGCGCGTTCTCGAAGGGCATCTCCCAGCTTAGCGACCGTCCCACTCAAAAGGTGCTCTGGTTCTGCATCGGGGCATCGGTGTTGGTGTTTGTCTGCCTGTGGTTTGTGATCGGCTTCGTTCTCATCGAGCATGTCTTCATCACGATCGGCTGGCTCGAATCGATCATCGATATCTTGGGCGGGCTGGCGACCTTGCTCCTGACCTGGTTCCTGTTTCCGGGAGTCGTCAGTGCCGTCGTCGGCCTGTTCCTCGAGCAAATCGCCGTTTGCGTCGAGGCTCGTCATTATCCCGGCCTGCCGAAGGTGGATGGGCTTTCGTTTTCGCAGTCTTTGGCGGCGACGCTTCGATATCTGGCGGTGCTTCTCCTTCTCAACATGTTTCTGCTGGTGTTTCTGTTCGTGCCGCCCGTATTCCCTTTTGTCTTCTATTCGGTGAACGGTTATCTTCTCAGCCGGGAGTACTTCGAGATGGTCGCCCACCGCCGCTTGCCGCCGGCCGAAGCGCGCGCCTTGCGGCGCAAGAACAGAGCAACGCTGTTCGTGGCCGGCGTTGCCATCGCGGTGTTGCTGACCGTGCCGCTGGTCAACTTGCTGGCGCCGGTGATCGCGACCGCCGCCATGGTCCACCTGTTCGAGGCCTGGCGGAATCCAGCGACGCCCGACGGCTGAACCACGGAAACCCAAGTTTAGGTGATGAGCATGTTCAACAAGAAAAAGGACGGAGACAAGCCGTCTTCCGACGAACCGAAATCGGACGACATTTCGGCGCCGCCCCTTAAACCCTTCTCCAGGAAGGGCTCGCACATTCCGGCCAAACCGCCGGCGGCGGCGACCTTTCACCCCGAAGTTCCGCGGCGGGTGCCGGACATCCCGGGCCCGGCTGCCCGCAGGGCCGACCGCCCGCTGGCTGGCGATGCCGACAGCAAGCGCCTGGTGATCGGGCGCGATATTCGCCTCAAGGGCGAGATCACGTCGTGCGACAAGCTCATCGTCGAGGGTCACGTGGAGGTCACGCTATCGAACGCTCGCGCCATCGAAGTCACGCCGAGCGGTTTCTTTAACGGCGTCGCCGACGTCGAGGAGGCCGAGATCAGCGGCCGCTACGAAGGCGAGCTGATCGCCCGCGATCGCCTCGTGGTCCGGGCCGGCGGCCGGATCAGCGGTGCCATACGCTATGGCCGCATCGTTATCGAATCGGGCGGCGAGATCTCGGGCGACATGCAGACCCTGGGCCAAAGCGAGCCCGAGGCCGCCGAGCAGGCGGAAGCGCAGGAACCGGCTTCGAAATCGGCCGATAAACCGAAGGCGAAATCGTCGTCATCGACAAAGAAGAAATGAGCGGGCGGCGTTTCGGGAGCCTTTCTCGGACAGGCGTTCGGGGGCCGGTCCGGATGGCCGTTCTAGCGGCGGCTCTCGCCATCGGCGCCTGCCAAAATACTCCCGGTCCCGTACATGCCGTTTCGGAAGCCCCGGAGCCGGTGGCCGAACCCCAGCAGCCGACACCGGAGGTCGCCTCGCCCGAACCGGCCCAGCCTGTCGAACAGGCGGTGGTACCGATGGCGCCGCCGGTACCGACGGTACCGGCCAAGGTCTACCCGGCTCCGGATCACTTGAAGGGGCTCGATCGCGAGGCCGTCGTCAAGCTGCTCGGCGATCCCGGTTTCAAGCGCCGCGACACGCCGGCCGAAATCTGGCGATACCGGGCCGAGAGCTGCATTCTCGACGTCTTTCTATACCGCGACGGGAGCGGGCCGGTATTTCGGGTGACACATTTCGAGACGCGGCACCGGGGCAGCGCCGAGGAACTCTCCGCCAAGGAGTGTTTCGTCACCCTGCTGAAGGCCCGAGAGAACGCCGCGACCGGTTAGCGCCGCCGGGCCGGCCCGGGCGAGGCTCACTAGACGGTTTTGCCCTTGAATCGGCAAAGGTCGTAGACGACGCAGGCGGCGCAGTCGGGTTTGCGCGCCTTACACACGTAGCGCCCGTGCAGGATCAGCCAGTGGTGCGCGTGCAGCTTCCATTTGCCGGGAGTCCGTTTCAGCAAACTCCTCTCCACGGCCAGCGGCGTTTTGCCGGGAGCCAGGCCAGTGCGGTTGGAAACCCGGTAGATATGGGTGTCGACGGCGATGGTCGGCTCCGAGAAGGCGACGTTGCGGACCACGTTGGCGGTCTTGCGCCCGACACCGGGCAGCGCCTCCAGGGCCGCTTGGTCGTTGGGGACCGCGCCGCCGTGCTTTTCGACGAGAATCTCGCTCAACCGGATCACGTTCTTGGCCTTGGTGTTATAGAGGCCGATCGACTTGATGTAGCCTTTCAGTTCGGCTTCGCCCAGCGCCACCATCTTTTCGGCCGAATCGGCTTTCTTGAAGAGCGGCTCGGTGGCTTTGTTGACGCCGGCGTCGGTGGCCTGCGCCGACAGCACCACGGCCACCAGCAGCGTATAAGCGTTGATGTATTCGAGATCGCTCCGCGGATCCGGGCGTGCGGCGGCCAGGCGCGCGTAAAACTCGTCGATGTCGGATTTCCTCATGCCTCCCCCTTTTCGAAATCTTTTGCACCGATTTGCGATTTTCCTATGATAGGCGATGATCCGAAACCAGGCGAGCGATGTCCTTTTTCACGCCGAGCTTCGGCCCAATCGCAGCGCCGGCCTCAGCGTCGCCAATAACGTGCTGATCTTTCTCCTCGTCGTTTTCGTGCCGACGGCGATCGGGTTCACGCTGGCCGGGGCCTGGCCGGTGTTCGGATTTTTGGGATTGGAGCTTGTCCTGTTGTACGGGGCGCTGCGCCTGAACCTGAGATCGAGCCGGGTCGTCGAGACCATCGCCGTCACCCGTTCCCGCCTGACGGTGCATCGCCGCAACCCATGGGGCCGCGACCAATCCTGGTCCCTGCAGCCGCAATGGCTGAACGTCGACGCCGACCGGCGGGGCCGCCTCGAGCTTCGATCGCAGGGCCGCATCCTGGCCCTCGGCGCCTTCCTGACCCGGGCCGAGCGAGTGGCGCTGGCCGATAAGCTGCAACGGGCGCTGGCTGCCCTGGCCCAACCGTGCCGGCCGACCGTTCCGGACACCGCGTAAGAAACGATAGCGCCCTAGGTCAGGTCCAGCACGTCGCGCATGGAATAGAGACCGGGCGGATTGCCGGCGCACCACAGCGCCGCGCGCACCGCGCCGGTGGCGAAAACGTTGCGCGACGAGGCCTTGTGGGTCAGCTCGATGCGTTCGCCGGGGCCGGCGAAGACGACGCTGTGATCGCCGAACACATCGCCGCCGCGCAGACTGGCGAAACCGATGCGGCCGACCGCTCGTTCGCCGGTGTGGCCGTCGCGGCCGCGGTCCGAAACCGCTTCGAGGTCGACGCCGCGCCCGGCCGCCGCCGCCGCGCCCAGCATCAGCGCGGTGCCGGACGGCGCATCGACCTTGTGGCGGTGATGCATTTCGACGACCTCGACGTCGTATTCCGCACCCAACACCGCCGCCGCCCGCTCGGTCAGGCCGAGCAGCAGATTGACGCCGAGGCTCATGTTGCCGGCCTGGACGATGGCCGTCCTTTCCGCCGCCCTCGCCAGCGCCTGCATGTCGTCGGTACCGAGTCCGGTGGTCCCGACGACCAGGGCGACGCCGGTTTCGGCGGCGAGCTCGGCGTGGGCGACGGTTGCGGCCGGGGCCGTGAAGTCGAGGACGACGTCGGAGTCCGCGAACAGCTCGGCGGCATCGTCGGTGACCCGGTGCCCGGGCTCCTCGTAACCGGCCAGCGACGCCAGGTCGGCGCCGATGTATTCGCTGCCCGGCTGCTCGGTGCCGCCGGCGAGCTCGGCCCCCTCGGTGACGATAACCTCGGCCACCAGCATCCGGCCCATGCGTCCGGCGCATCCCGTTACTCCGATTTTCATGGCCGTTTCTCCCTCGACGCAAGCGTTGGCGATTGTTTAGGCGAGGGGCGGGCGGAAGGCCAGCCCTTCCCGATCAACGGTTCGGCGCCGGCTGCCTCGAAGCTCGGATAGGGCGCCTTAAGCCTTTGTTTTAAAGGGACACCGATGGAAAGGAAACGGAACGGCGCCAATTTCAAACCTTAACATTCTTTAACGTCTTCGGCGGACGCCACGCGGTCGTTACGATTTCGCAATAAACCCGTTTCCCGTCGATCGCCGCGCTTGCCTGAACAACACAAAGCACGAACATATACCATTTAAATAGGATTGTCAAGTAAAAAAGCGGATTTTTTCCTTAATCTCCTATGCTGCACGCCAGGGTCTTGGAGATATGGGCCAGCGGCAGCCCGCTTTCGGCCGCCCAGCCGTTGAAGGCGGCCTGCACCGCAGCCATCGCGCTCTTCGAGGTCGGCTCCTTGTCGACGACGCCGGCGGCGATCAGCGCCGCGCTCACGTCGGTGCTCAGGATGAAGCCGTCGCGGCCCATGAAGCGCAGGAAAATCTGGCCGCTCCGGCCTCCTAAGCGGGCGCCGCAGGTTTTCAGCAACTCCAGCAGCCCGACGAAGTCGTCGTTCGGCCAGTCGGCGAAACAGGCGGCGGCCGAGCCGTACTGGAGGGCAAGATCGACCAGCAGGGCGGCGTTGTGGCCGACGGTGGCGATCTTCTGGCCGTTGCGGACGATGCGTGGGTCCTTCAGCAGCCGGTCCGTATCCTCGTCGGACCACAGCGACAGGCGCGCAGGGTCGAAGCCCCCGAAGGCCGCCTCGAAGCCGTCCCACTTGTCGTCGATCACTTTCCACCTGAAGCCGGCCTGGAAGATGCGCCTGGTCATGCCGGAAAGCCAGCGGTCGTCGGGAATGCGCTTCAGCTCGGCCGGGCTTTTCACCGCCGGCATCAGCGCCGCCAGCGCCGCCGGCCCGCCCTTGCGGGCTTCGGCTTGCGATTGCAGAACCTTAAACTCGGTCATGACGCCCTCTCATAGCGATAGGGCATATTATGGAACAGGGGTCGGGCGCAAGGCGGCGAGACCGCAGTAGAAAAGACCGACAAGCACGACCGGCCGCCGGTACAACAACCGGCGGCCGGACGCTCGATCTCCGTGACCCTTGGAAACCGGTGCCGGCCTAATGCCCGGCCAGGTCGTTCCACTTGGGCAGCAACACGATGCAGTTGGGGTTGAATCCCTTGTTCTTCAGGGTATCGACGGAAGCCACCACTTCCTGGGTGTTGCGGTCGAGCACCGTGATCGAACCGTCGTCCATGCCCTCGAGGTTGATAAACGCGTTCTGCACGAAGGCGTAGCGGCCGGCCTTGTCGAAGCCGACGTGATGGGCGCCCGCCGCCGTCTTGGTGGTCTTCAAGAGCTTCGGCTTGGCCGGGTCGGACGAGATGTCGAAGCTGTGGAAGTGACCCGGGTTGGCCGTCGTCACGTAAAGGCGGTCGGCCGTCTCGTTGAAGTAGAGCTCCAAGGGCACGTTGGAGCCCGAACCCTCGAAGCTGTGGGCGCGGGCGACGTCGAAGCCCTTGCTCGCGGCGTTCCAGGTCGCCGTCCACAGCTCGTTGCCGAACATGTTGGTGACGTAGGCGACCGGCGGGTTGGCGCCGGGCACGAACAGGATCTCGACCGGCGAGACGCCCGACGGCGAGGGCTTGTCGGAGAGCTTGTAGGTCTCGAGCGGCCGGGCCGCTCCGTATGGGCAACCAGGCTTGCCAGAGCCGAGCCGCCTCCCTAGGCTTCCGGCGACGTATTCCGTACGCCGCAAGCGGCAGCTTTCAAAGAAGGACTGACATGAACGCATCGACAAGAACGGCGCTGGTTACTGGATCGGGGCGCAACATCGGCCGCGCCGTGGCGCTCCGTTTGGCGGCCGACGGCTTCAACGTGGCGATCAACGGTTCCGCCGACCGTTCCGCCTGCGAGGCGGTCGCCGAGGAAGCGAAAAGCCACGGCGCCGAGGCGGTCGTCTGCATGGGCGACATCGGCGTCGCCGACGAGGCCGGCCGGGTGGCGGCCGAAGCGATCGAAACCTTCGGCGCCGTCGACGTGCTGGTCAACAACGCCGCCATCCGCCCGCAGAGCGGTTTCCTGGAGATGGACGAAGCCGAGTGGCGGCGCGTCATCGACATCGACCTGATGGCCGCCTTCTGGCTGGCCCGGGCCTGCCTGCCGGGCATGATCGACAAGGGCTGGGGGCGGATCGTCAACTTCGCCGGCATGAACGCCATTCACGGCTATTCGGGGCGCGCCCACGTGTCGGTCGCCAAGCATGGCGCCTGGGGTTTGACCAAGTCGCTGGCCAAGGAGTTCGGGGCGCAGGGCGTCACCACCAACATCGTCTCGCCGGGACCGATCGCCGGCCAACGCGACGATCCGGCGATGACGGCGCATATCGAGCAAATGAAATCACGGGTGCCGGTCGGGCGGTTGGGCGGACCGGACGAGGTGGCGGCGATGGTGGCGCTGCTGGCCTCCGACGACGGCGCCTTCATCAACGGCCAGCTTTTGCAGGTCAACGGCGGCGCCGAGACTTAAGGGCGCATCGCCGGGTCTATTCCTCCTTCAAGTCCTCCCACAGGTCCTTGACCTTGTCGAAGAAGCCGTGCGCCTGCGGGCTGTGTTTCTCGGTCGGGCCTTCCTTCTCGAACTCCTTCAAGAGTTCCATCTGGCGCTTGGTCAGGTTGACCGGGGTCTCGACCATGGCCTGAACGAACATGTCGCCGCGCGCCTTCGATCTGAGCACCGTCATGCCCTTGTTCTTCAAGCGGAACTGGTGGCCGGTCGGGGTGCCGTCGGGGATGGTGATCCGCGCCCGGCCGCCATCGACGGTCGGCACCTCGACGGTGCCGCCCAGGGCCGCCGTCGTCATCGGGATCGGCACCCGGCAAAAGATGTCGGCGCCGTCGCGTTGAAAGATTCGGTGCGGCCTGACCGTCAGGAAGATATAGAGATCGCCCGGCGGCGCGCCGCGCAGGCCCGCCTCGCCCTCGCCGGCCAGCCGGATGCGGGTGCCGTCCTCGACGCCTTCCGGGATGTTGACGCTCAGCGTCTTTTCCTTGTGCACGCGCCCCGAACCGGCGCACGCCCCGCACGGATCCTTGATGACCTGGCCGGTGCCCTGGCAGGTCGGGCAGGTGCGCTCGACCGTGAAGAACCCCGATTGCGAGCGGACCCGGCCGTGGCCCTGGCAGGTGCCGCACGCGGTCGGGCCCGACTTCGAGGCGGCGCCGGAGCCGTTGCACTGCTCGCAGGCGACCGAGGTCGGAACGCGGATCTCCGCCTGCTTGCCGCGAAACGCATCCTCCAGCGTTACTTCCATGTTGAAGCGCAGGTCCGAGCCCTTGCCCGGTCGGGCGCCGCCGCGGCCGCCGGCCTGATGAACGCCGAATTCGCCGAACATTTCGTCGAAGATGTCGGCGAAACCCGACGCGAAGCCGCCGCCGAAACCGCCGAAACCGCCGGGGCCGCCGGGGCCGCCTTGCTCGAAGGCGGCGTGGCCGAAACGATCGTAGGCGGCGCGCTTTTCCGGGTCTTTCAGAATTTCGTAGGCTTCGTTGACCTCCTTGAAGGATTTCTCGGCCGCCGTGTCGTCCGGATTGCGGTCGGGATGGTATTGCATGGCGAGCTTGCGGTACGCCTTCTTGATGGCGTCGTCCTCGGCGTCGCGCTCGACGCCGAGAGTCGAATAGTAATCCTGCTTAGCCATCGGAACAGGTCCGTCGGCGAACCGCGAAAGTCCGAACGCCGGGGCGGGCAGGCGAGGCGGCTGTCATCGCGTCCGTCCTTCTCCCGCCCAACCGATCAGTCGTCTTTCTTGTCTTCGTCCTTGCCGGCGCCTTCCTCGGCGTCGGGCTCGGCCTCGGGGTCGACTTCCTCGAAATCGGCGTCGACCACGGTCGGCCCCTCGGCGTCCGCCGCCTCGCCGGCCGGCTCGTCGCCGCCGGTCCCGGTGTCTGCCGAATCCGCGGCGGCCTCTTCCTGGCTGGCCGCATACATGGCCTCGCCGAGCTTCATGGCGGCCTGGGTCAGCGCTTCCGCTTTGGCGGTGATGGCTTCCGCATCTTCGCCTTCCAGGGTTTCCTTCAATTCGGCGATGGCGTCCTCGATCGCCTTCCTTTCGTCCTCGCCGACCTTGTCGCCGTATTCCTTGAGGTTCTTCTCCGAGGCATGGATCAGCGAATCGGCGGTGTTCCGGGCTTCGACCAGCTCGCGCCGGGACTTGTCGTCGTCGGCGTGCTGCTCGGCCTCCCGGACCATGCGGTCGATGTCGTCGTCGCTCAAGCCCCCGGAAGCCTGGATCCTGATCTGCTGCTCCTTACCGGTCGCCTTGTCCTTGGCAGACACGTTGACGATGCCGTTGGCGTCGATATCGAAGGTGACCTCGATCTGCGGCAGGCCGCGGGCCGCCGGCGGGATGCCGACCAGGTCGAACTGGCCGAGCAGCTTGTTGTCGGCGGCCATTTCGCGCTCGCCCTGGAAGACCCGGATGGTGACGGCGGTCTGGTTGTCCTCGGCCGTCGAAAAGACCTGGGATTTGCGGGTCGGAATGGTGGTGTTGCGGTCGATCAGCCGGGTGAACACCCCGCCCAGGGTCTCGATACCCAAGGACAGCGGCGTCACGTCGAGCAAAAGGACGTCCTTGACGTCACCTTTCAGAACGCCGCCCTGAATGGCGGCGCCGATGGCCACCACTTCGTCCGGGTTGACGCCCTTGTGCGGCTCGCGGCCGAAGAACTCCTTGACCGTCTCGGCCACTTTCGGCATGCGGGTCATGCCGCCGACCAGGATCACTTCGTCGATCTCGCCGGCCGACAGGCCTGCGTCCTTCAAGGCCTTCTTGCAGGGCTCGACCGTTTTCTGCACCAGGTCCTCGACCAGGGCCTCGAGCTTGGCGCGGGTCAATTTGATGTTGAGGTGCTTCGGTCCCGATTGATCGGCGGTGATGAACGGCAGGTTGACCTCGGTCTGCATGGTGCTGGACAGCTCGATCTTGGCCTTCTCGGCGCTTTCCTTGAGGCGCTGCAGGGCCAGGTTGTCCTCGCGCAAATCGACGGTGTTGTCCTTCTTGAACTCGTCGGCCAGGTAATCGACGACGCGCTGGTCGAAATCCTCGCCGCCGAGGAAGGTGTCGCCGTTGGTCGACTTGACCTCGAAGACGCCGTCGCCGATCTCCAGGATCGAGACGTCGAATGTGCCGCCGCCGAGGTCGAAAACGGCGATGGTGCCGCTCTCCTTTTTCTCGAGCCCGTAGGCGAGAGCGGCGGCCGTCGGCTCGTTGATGATGCGAAGCACTTCGAGACCGGCGATCTTGCCGGCGTCCTTGGTCGCCTGGCGTTGCGAATCGTTGAAATAGGCGGGTACCGTAATGACCGCCTGTTCGACGTCCTCGCCGAGGTAGGCTTCCGCCGTTTCCTTCATCTTCTGCAGGATGAAACCGGAAATCTGCGACGGCGAGTACTTCTTTTCCTCGACCTGGACCCAGGCGTCGCCGTTGTCGCCCTTGACGATCTCGTAAGGCACCAGCTTCTTGTCCTTCTCGGTGATCGGGTCATCGTAGCGCCGGCCGATCAGGCGCTTGATGGCGAACAGCGTGTGTTCGGGGTTGGTGACGGCCTGGCGCTTGGCGGGCTGGCCGACGAGGCGTTCGCCGTCGGCGAAGGCGACCATGGAAGGGGTCGTTCGCGTACCTTCGGCGTTTTCGATCACCTTGGTGTCCTTGCCGTCCATCAGCGACACGCATGAGTTGGTCGTGCCCAAATCGATACCGATAACCTTGCTCATGAGATCCTCTTGGTCTTGCGGCGGATTCGACCGGCCCCGTCCTCGCGAGCACCGAGTCCAATCCCCTTTGGTTGTTCCCCGGATCGCCGCTCAGCGGCGGCTTCCCGGCGATATATAGGTGCGGGCGCACGGCCCCGCAACACTCTCGTCTTCGTTTTTTCCGCTTATCGAGTGTGATTTGGCCGGCGGGCGCTCCGATCGCAAACGCGCTCAAAGCTCTTCGTCGAGCTGGCCGCCGGCTTCGTCCGGACCTTTTTCGTAGGCCGCCTGCCCGTCGCGGGTCTGGTTGTCGGAAGCCTCCGTTTCCGTACCGGCGGCCGCCTCCTCGCCGGCGGCTTCCGCTTTCGGACCGCCCTTGGTGACGCCGACCTTGGCCGGCCGCAGCAGACGGTCGTTGAGCACGTAGCCGGTCTCCAGGACCTGCATGACCGTGCCGGCCGGCTTGTCCTTGTCCTCGACCTCGAACATGGCCTCGTGAAAGTTATGGTCGAACTTGGCACCCAAGGCATCGATGGGGCGGATGCCGAAACGCTCGAAGGTGGCGAGCATCTCGCGCTCGGTCATCTCGAGGCCGACGACGATGGTGTCGACGGCGTCCTCGCCGTTGCCTTCGTCGCCGGCGACGCTGTCCAAAGCACGTTTCAGGTTGTCGGCAACGCGGAGCATCTCGCGGGCGAAATTGGAGATGGCGTATTTCGAGGCATCCTCGCGGTCGCGCTGGGCGCGGCGGCGGATGTTTTCGGTCTCGGCCAGGGCGCGCAGCAGTTTGTCGTTGAGGTCGGAAACTTCGGTTTCGAGCTGGGCGATGCGGGCCTCCGGCTCGAACGCCGTCTCGTCCGCCGTTTCGGTGACGGTTCCGGCCGTCTCGCCGCCGGATTCCCGTTCAGCCGCCTTTTCGGCCTGTGCGGCGTCCTCCGCCGACGGCGCTTGTTCGGCGTCGTTCTCGGGCGTCGCCTCCTCGGGTTGTTCGTTTTCAGTCATAGGCTGGTTCGAGCTCCAATTCGTGGTCGCTTCATCCGGCCAGCCGGCCGATCAGCTTGGCCGTATAATCGACCATCGGGATGATGCGGGCGTAATTCATACGGGCCGGACCGATGACGCCAATGGCGCCGACGATCTGTTCGTTGCGGCTTTGAAACGAATCGACGATCATCGAGCAGCCGGCCAGGTCGAACAGGTTGTTGTCGGCGCCGATGAAGATCTGCACGCCTTCCGCCGCATCGGTCAGCGACAGCAGTTTCAGCATGCGTTCCTTGGTTTCGAGCGTGGCGAACAGGGACCGGATGTGTTCGAGATCGGCCAGCGCGGTGACGTCCTCCAGGAGGTGGGCCTGGCCGCGGACGATCAGCGAGCCCTCCAGCGACCCTTCGGCGCCGGCCTTGTCGCCGACCCAGGTCGCCAGACCGCGCTCGACGACCTTGCTGGTCAACTCGTCGAGCTGGGCCCGATGGGCCTCGAGCTCGGCCATGATCTCGTCGTAGGCTTCGGTGATGGTGCGCCCGACCAGGCGCGCGCTCAGGTAATTGGTGGCCTCGATCAGCGCCGACGGTGCCAGCGGATCGGGCGCCTGAATGATGCGGTTTTCGACGACGCCGCTTTCGGTGACCATGACGACGAGCGCCCGGCCCGGGCTCAGGTTGACGAACTCGATGTGCTTCAAGGGGCTTTCCGTCTTCGGCGCCAGGACGACGCTGGCGCATCCGGAAAGCCCAGAGAGCACGGTGGTCGCCTCCTCGAGGAGCCCTTCCAGCGTGCTCGAGGCGCCGGCGAACTGGCCCTCGATGGTCTCGCGCTCCTCTGCGGTCAGGTTGCCGACTTCGAGCAGTCCGTCGACATAGAGCCTGAGCCCCTTGTCGGTCGGCAGCCGGCCGGCCGAGGTGTGGGGCGAAAAAAGCAGGCCGGCGTCCTCGAGGTCGGCCATCACGTTCCTGACCGTGGCCGGCGACAGCCGTATGCTCAAACGCCGGGCCAGGTTCCTCGACCCGATCGGCTCGCCGGTCTCGACGTAGGCGTCGACGATGCGGCGGAAAATTTCGCGCGAACGCTCGTTGAGTTCGGAAATCATGTTCTTATCGGTCTTCGCTGTCCGGTCTGCAAACTTAGTTACGCGCCCCGCCAACGTCAACGGGTCGGGCCTCGGAACGCCGGCCTCGCGGTCGCCGTCGGGCGGGGCTTTACCTGGGCCGGGCCAACGGCTAGCTTGGCTCCCGCCTACGGGCCCGCTCAAAGCAAGGAGGGCGACGTGAGACCATCGGGGCGCCAGCCCGACCAATTGCGCGAGGTCGTATTGGAGGCGGATTACGCCAAGCATGCCGAAGGATCGTGCCTGGCCCGTTTCGGCGACACCCACGTTCTGTGTACCGCCACCGTCGAACAGCGCGTTCCCGGCTGGCTACGCGATTCGGGACGCGGCTGGGTGACCGCCGAATACGGCATGTTGCCGCGCTCCACCAACACCCGCACCGACCGCGAGGCCGCGCGCGGCAAGCAATCGGGCCGCACGCTGGAGATCCAGCGGCTGATCGGACGTTCCTTGCGCGCCGTTACCGACCTCGAGGCCTTGGGCGAGATTCAGGTGCGGGTCGATTGCGACGTCATCCAGGCCGACGGCGGCACCCGCACGGCCGCCGTCACCGGCGCTTTCGTCGCCCTGCACCGGGCCTTCGAGCGCTGCCGCGACTTAGGCGTCCTCGACGCGATCCCGCTGATCGACCAGGTTGCCGCCGTGTCGTGCGGCCTGTTCGACGGCGAGCCGGTGCTCGATCTCGACTACACCGAGGACAGCCAGGCCCAGGCCGACGCCAATTTCGTGCTGACCGCCTCGGGCGGCGTCGTCGAGGTCCAGGGCACGGCCGAGAAGGAGCCC
This sequence comes from uncultured Thalassospiraceae bacterium, assembly GCA_964344215.1. Lineage (GTDB taxonomy): Bacteria > Pseudomonadota > Alphaproteobacteria > Rhodospirillales > Casp-alpha2 > CAYFMP01. Next base: position 121,241 of record CAYFMP010000002.1, read on the forward strand.
TTTTCCATGGACGATTTCGCCCGGCTCATGGAGTTGGCCCGCAAGGGCATCGACGACCTCGTCGAGCTGCAGCGCCAGGTCCTCGGCACCGGCCTCGGCGACGGTTAGCGGATTTCTCACCGATGGCCCGGCGCTTCGACGGCGGCAGGCTGGTCATCGCCAGCCACAACCCCGGCAAGGTCAAGGAAATCGGCGATCTGTTGCGCCCCTACGGCGCCGAGGCGATCGCCGCCGGCGAGCTCGGACTGGCCGAGCCGGAAGAGACCGGCTCGACGTTCGCCGAAAACGCCGAATTGAAGGCGCTGGCCGCCGCCCGCCAGGCCAACCTACCGGCCCTGGCCGACGATTCGGGGCTGGCCGTCGATGCCCTCGACGGCCGGCCCGGCATCCGCTCGGCGCGCTGGGCCGGGCCCGACAAGGACTTCGCCGTTGCCATGCGCCGCGTCGAGGACGAGCTTGGCGGGGCGGCCGAGCGCGGCGCCCGCTTCGTCTGCGCGCTGGCCCTGGCCTGGCCCGACGGCCATTGCGAAACCTTCGAGGGCGAGGTCAAGGGGAGCCTGGTCTGGCCGCCGCGGGGGACGCGTGGTTTCGGCTACGATCCCATATTCGTGCCGAACGGCTTCGACCTCACCTTCGGCGAGTTCGGGCCTGAGGCCAAGCACGCCATCAGCCACCGGGCCGACGCCTTCCGGAAACTGGTCGAGGCGAGCTTCGCGTGAGCGCCGACGCCGACCCGCTCGCCCTCTACGTCCACTGGCCGTTCTGCCTCGCCAAGTGCCCGTACTGCGACTTCAACAGCCATGTCGCCGACGCCGTCGATCAGCTCCGCTGGGGCAAGGCGCTGGCCCGCGAGATCGAGCACGCCGCCGCCGAGACGCGTGACCGCCCGCTCGCCAGCATCTTCTTCGGCGGCGGCACACCGTCGCTGATGAGCCCCGATACGGTGGCCGGCGTGATCGCCGCCGCCGGCCGGTGGTGGCGGCTGACGGACGAAGTCGAGATCACGCTGGAGGCCAATCCGACCAGCGTCGAGGCCGGGCGGTTCGCCGCTTATCGGGAAGCCGGTGTCGGCCGGTTGTCCTTGGGCGTCCAGTCCCTCGACGGCGAGGCGCTGGCTTTCCTCGGGCGCGGCCATTCGGCGGCCGAGGCGGTGGCGGCAGTGGAACTCGCCCGGCGGAATTTCCCGCGGACCTCGTTCGACCTGATCTACGCCCGGCCTGAACAAACGTTACAGGCCTGGCGGCGCGAGCTCGAAGACGCGCTGGCCATGGCCGGCGAGCACCTGTCGCTCTATCAGTTGAGCATCGAGCCGGGAACGCCGTTCTTCCGCGACGGCGTCGCCGCCGCCGATGGCGACAGCGGCGCCGCGCTCTATGAGTTGACCCAGAATACCTTGTCGCGGGCCGGGTTGCCGGCTTACGAGATTTCCAACCACGCGCGCTTGGGCGCCGAGTGCCGCCACAATCTTCACGTCTGGCGCGGCGGCGATTACCTCGGTATCGGTCCCGGCGCCCACGGCCGCGTGACGACCGGAAAAGGCATCGAGGCCCAGCATCGGATCCACGCGCCCGCCCGCTGGCTGGCGGCGGTCGAGGAAAAAGGCGACGGCGCCGCCAAGCGCCGCCGTTTGACCGTGGAAGAGAGGGCGGAGGAGATCCTGATGATGGGGCTTCGGCTGAGCGAAGGTGTCGAGCGCGCCCGCTTCACGGAGCTCAGCGGCGGCGACGTTGAGGACGCCGTCGATCCGGAGGGCCTCGGGCGGATGATCGACGGCGGCTTTCTGGAGTTCGACGCAACCCGATTGAGGGCGACGGCGGCCGGCCGCCTTCGCCTCGATGCGGTGCTGGGCCGGCTTCTCAGTTGATGGCCGCGCGGAAGGTCCGCGGCGCCGGGCTCAGGATGCGCGGGCTGCGGAAGGGCTGTAGGCAAACGGCCTCTTAGGTCAACATGAAGGGAGATTATTACTTTATAGCGAAATATTGCTATAATCGCATAAGATTGCTATAAGGCCGATTGTGGACCCAGTCAGAAATCCCTACGCCCCCGGAGCCGGAACCCCTCCGCCAGAACTGGCGGGACGTGCCGAGGTCATAGATTCGGCAAAAACAACTCTGAGGCGCATTGCCATTGGACGTCCCGCGCAAGGCGTTATACTGGTTGGCCTTCGGGGTGTTGGCAAGACAGTATTACTTAACAAGATTCGCGAAGATGCCGAAGAGGATGGGTTGCTTCCAATTCAGGCCGAGATTCATGAGGGAAAAACGCTTCCCGAGCTTATAGTTCCTGGATTGCGCCAAGCGATATTCAAACTCAGCAAGGCCGATAATGCCAAGGAGCTGGGAAGGCAGGGCCTTCGTGTCCTTAAAGGCTTCTTGAATGGACTGAAGGTTTCCATAGACGGAATCGAAGTCGGTCTCTCTGTCGACCCCGAATTGGGAGTTGCGGACAGTGGGAATTTAGAGGCCGATCTTCCGGACCTGTTCGCTGTCGTCGGGGAAACCGCGAAGGCGGCATCACGTCCTGTTGTTCTGGTCTTAGATGAGCTTCAATACCTTTCTAGTGCTGAATTTAGTGCTTTGATCATGGCCATGCACTTGATCGGCCAGAAAAACCTTCCCTTCGCCATGGTTGGTGCTGGTTTGCCTCAGATTCTAGGACTGGCTGGCAATTCGAAGTCCTATGCCGAGCGGCTGTTTCGATATCCACAAATTGGCGCTCTGCACGAGACAGATGCTTACGCGGCTATCGAAAACCCCTCTAAGAACGAGGGAGCAACCATCGAGCAGCCGGCAATCTACGAAATAATCAAACTTACAGAGCGGTATCCCTACTTCTTACAACAATGGGCTTACGAAAGCTGGAACATCGCCGAGGGCGACACCATTACGGTTGATGACGTGAACAATGCCACTCCGCTTGCAATCACGGCCCTAGACGAGAGTTTCTTCAGGGTTAGGTTTGACCGGTGCACACCAGGCGAAAAGCGCTATATGAGGGCCTTGGCGGAATTGGGGGGTGGCGCTCATAGATCAGGCGATGTCGCTGAAATGCTAGGCGTGAAAGTGACTAGTGTGGCCCCTACTCGGAGTAATCTGATTAAGAAAGGCATGGTGTATTCCCCTTCGCATGGAGACACAGCTTTTACTGTGCCAATGTTCCATGACTTCATGAAGAGGGCGATGGCGTAGTTGGTCTAACGCGCGATCTCCCAAAGCCGATACTGCCTCGGTCCTTGTTACGGCTTGACGGTGCCTTTCTCCCGCTGGCCCCTGAGCGCCACGTTTCAGTTGATGGCGGCCTGAAAGGTCTGCGGCGCCGGGCTCAGGATGCGCGGTCCGCGGCGGCCGACCTGCATGACCGCCAGTCCGCGTTCCGTCAAGCCGTCGTTTCGAAACCGGAATATACCGTCCCTGCCCCAGAAGCCGCTCGGTTCGGTAAGGACGCCGTGGCTGAAATCGGGTCCGTTTTCGGCCCGCGCCAGGACGGCGGCCAGCGCCGTCGCGTCATAGGCCAGTGTCACCAGGCGCGGCGGCCTTTCGCCGTAGGTGTCGGTAAACTTCTGCTCGAATTCCTCGCGGGCCAGCGGCGAGGGCGCGGCGAACCAGCCGCCGACGAGGGCGGGCTCGGCGCCGATCCCCGGTTCGTCCCATTGGCCGGTACCGAGCATGCGGACCTTTGCCGGGTCGATGTCGAAGAACGGCAACAGGGCGGCAACCGATTGCAGGCGCTTGCCGCCGTCGGCCAGCAATAGGGCCTCGAACGGCAGGTCGCCGATGGTCTGGAGCTTCTCCAGGCGCTTCAGGGCCGACTTCGCGACCTCGTCGTCGCGCGCCTCCAAATCGCGGCGCTGATCCAACAGCGCCCGGCGGCGGTTGTCGTAGTCGGCCAGGGTTCGGACGGCGGACGTGAAGTCCTCGGCTTCGGCGTCGTAGAACTGGACGCGGGTGACCGTCGCGCCCAACGCCGCCACTTCTTCGTCGAGTGCGCGCACCACCGTTTCGCCGTAGGCGTTGTCCGGCGCCAGTGTGGCGAACCGGGTAACGCCCTGGGCATAGGCGTAGGCGACGACGCGCCGAACCTGGGCGCGCGGCAGGAAGCCCATGGCGTAGATGCCGTCGCCGGCGATGGTGCGGTCGTTGGAAAACGAAACGACCGGCACGTTGGCGGCGCGGGCGGCCGGCGATACCGCCTGCACGGAGGTGCCGAGCAGGGGGCCGAGAATGATCCTGGCGCCGTCGCCAATGGCGATGGAGGCGGCGCCGACGGCGCCGTCCGGCGTTCCCCGCGTATCGTGCGGAAGCAGTTCGAAGTCGAAATCGGCGAACTCGAAAAGGGCGAGCTGGGCGGCATTCAGCATGGCCTCGCCTAAGCGGCTGTGCGGGCCGGAGAGCGGCAGCAGCAGCGCCACCCGAACCGTATCCGACGTGGCCGGCGGCGGAACGTTGGAGACCGGCTCGTCATAGGTTTGCTGGGGGGTTTGCTGGGGGGTTTGCTGGGGCTTGGCCGGGCGCGTCAGATAGGGCGTAAACGACGGCCACTCCGGCTCCGGCTGCGCGATGGCGGCGGTTGCCGCGGTCGGCGAAAAAGAGCGTGGCCTCGCCCCCGGTGGGCGCGATGAGGATGTCTTCGGGCAGGTTGAACAGCGCGTCGGTGAACAGCAGGGCCGCGCCGCCGTCGAGGGGCAGCTCGTAGACGCCATCGGTGGGCTTCACG
>CAYFMP010000002.1:125963-133768 GCA_964344215.1 uncultured Thalassospiraceae bacterium
GGCGGTTGCCGCGGTCGGCGGCGGCGGCACATAGGGCGGCGGGGTCGTGGAGACGCCGGGCGGCGGCGGCAGCTTCGGCCCGGCGATCGGCGGTTGCGCTTGCGAAGGCGGTTGGTAGACGGCCTGTGGCGGGGTCGGTTGGGTGGGCGTCGCCGTCTGCGGTCCCTGCGACGGGGCCGGCGGTTTCGCACCGGCCGCGTCGCCTTGCATCCACGGCGGGATTTGACGAGACTGGCAGGCGGCGAGCAACAACCCGGCGACGGCCAGCCATGGCACGGCACCACCACAAAGGGCGCGGGCGAAAAAACCGGTCATCGATCGGCGCTCATCCTCCGTCGAAGGCCGCCACCCAAGCGACGGCGAGCCTCGATCCGAAGCCTAGCGACAGCGGCGGGGTGAGTAAACCGGCGGACTCGGCTGCGCCTCCGGGCCTGGTCGTCGTCGCCACCCCGATCGGCAACGCCCGTGATATGTCGAGGCGCGGCCTCGAGGCGCTGGCCGGCGCCGATGTCGTCGCCTGCGAAGACAGTCGGGTAACGTCGAAACTGCTTTCCGTCCACGCCATATCCGCCAAGCTCCTGTCCTACCACGAACACAACGCCGCCAAAGCGCGGCCGAACCTCATCAAACGCCTGAAAAGAGGCGAAACCGTGGCCTTGGTTTCGGACGCCGGCACGCCGCTGGTGTCGGACCCGGGCTACAGGCTGGTCCGGGCCTGCATCGACGAAGGTATTCCGGTAACGGCGGTGCCTGGTCCGTCGGCGGCGTTGACGGCGCTCGTGCTCTCCGGCTTGCCGACGGACCGGTTCTTCGTGCAGGGGTTCCTGCCGCCGAAACGCTCGGCCCGCCGAAATGCGCTGGCCGGACTGGTTGACGTGCCGGGCAGTCTGGTATTGTTCGAATCCGCCCGCCGCCTGCCGGCCAGTCTGGCCGACATGGCCGAGACGCTCGGCGACCGCGAGGCCGCGGTGGCCCGCGAAATGACCAAGCTGTTCGAGGAAGTGCGGCGCGGCACGCTCCAAGACCTGGCCGACCACTACGCCGAATCGGGGCCGCCCCGCGGCGAGGTCGTCGTCGTCGTCGGGCCGCCGGGCCCGGCCGAGGCGCTCGATCCGGCTGTCGTCGACGGACGGCTGAGGACGGCGCTCGAGCACGGATCGGTGCGCGAGGCGGCGGCCGAGGTGGCGGCGGCGACGGGATTGCCGAAGCGAACGCTTTACCGGCGCGCCCTCGAACTGAAGGGGAAGTGACGGTGTCGGCCGACCGGCCCGATCCGCAGGACAGGCGCCGGCAGGCCTGGCGGTTCGGGTGGCGGGCTGAATCTGTCGCCATATTTTACCTGAGGTGCCTTGGGTATCGGGTGTTGGCCCGCCGCTTCAGGTGTCCGTTCGGAGAAATCGACATAGTCGCCAAGCGGCTCGGCATCGTTGCCTTCGTCGAGGTCAAGGCGCGCCGCGACCCGGCGGCGGCGGCCGAGGCCGTCCGCCCGAGCCAGGCTCGTCGGGTCGAACGGGCGGCAAGCGCCTACATCGGCGCCCGGCCCCAGTTGCAGGGACTCGATTGGCGATTCGACGTGATCGTCGTTCGGCCGTGGCGGTGGCCGGTTCATATGATCGATGCCTGGCGGCCGGAAAATTTGTGATCCGACCCTTTGCGCGAATCCGCCGGGGCTTTAGGGCGGTTCACGTCGATATGGAATCGCCGAGACGCGCTCTCCGGTCTCCCGGCAAGGAGCGGCTCGCGCGGCGATGCGGGGCCATCGGAAGCGGGCCGCGACGCCGTCCGGGGGGCCGGAGAACGCGCCCGCGGTCGGTTTTTCGACCTTCCGGCGTCGTCGAGGAGGCTCGCCGATGCCCCACATCGCCTTCGCATCCTCTCCTAGAGCAGATCATGTTTTGTCGTCGACACCTCGTGTTTCCGACAAAACGTGATCCGATCTAGCCGGCAGGCCGCAACACCGATCTCAGCCGCTTCCATATCGACGTGGCCCGCTCTAGAATAGCGATTCGCATGTCCGATTCATGAGTTTGCGAGGAAGTCCGCCATGATCCGATCCCGGAACCTCACCGGCTTTTTCCGTATCGCCCTGATCGCCCTCGCCGTCGGCGTCGCCGCAGGCCCGCTCGGCGGCTGTGCCGGTGCCGCCGTCGGCGCCGGAGCGACGGTCGGCGTCGCCGCCATGGAAGAGCGCCCGATCGAGATCATCGCCCAGGACACGGCCATTTCGGCGCGTATCAAATTGAGCCTGGTCGAGGCCGGCGAGGAGTACGCGGCGCGCATCGGCATCGAGGTATACGAAGGCCGGGTGCTCGTCACCGGTGCCGTGCCGAACGAGGAAATGCGGGCCGAGGCGGTACGCCTGGCCTGGAAAGTCCGAGGCGTGCGCGACGTTCTCAACGAGGTTCAGGTTCGGGACAGTGGCCTTCGAGACTTCGCGCAGGACAGCTGGGTGACCGCTCAACTGACCTCCAAGATGACCTTCGACAAGCAGGTTCTCGCCATCAACTACTCGATCGAGACCGTCCACGGGACCATCTACCTGATCGGTCTGGCGCAGAGCCGGGCCGAGCTCGATCGGGTCATCGCCCATGCCCGCTCGATCAACTACGTCCGCAACGTCATCTCTCACGTGCGCGTAAAAGAGGGCGTCTGATGAAGCCGTCTCCGGCCCAGCGCGCCCGCTTGGTCGAGGTCGGCGCCCTCGACGACGATGACATCGACCTGCTCGAAACGGCTCTCGTGCTGGCCTCGGCCGAGCGGCCGGGAGTCTCCCTGGAACCGTACCGGCGGCATGTCGAGAACTTGGCCGAAGAGGTCCGCGCCTATGCCGGCCCGCAGGCCGGGGAGGCCGGGCTCGAGCTGCGCATCGAGGCGTTGGTCCAGGTCATCGTCAAGCGCTACGGATACGGCGCCGGCGAGGACGTATTCGACGATCTCGAGTCGGCCAATCTGATGCGGGTCATCGACTCCCGCTCGGGCCTGCCGGTGGCGGTCGGCATCCTGTTCATCCACGCCGCCCGGGCCATGGGCTGGCGGATCCGGGGCATCGATTTTCCGGGCCGCTTCCTGGTTCGGCTGCAACTGGGCGCCGAACGCGCCGTGCTCGACCCGTTCGGCGGCGGCCGGGCGCTGAGCGCCCAGGACATGCGCGATATGCTGAAGGCGCTGTCCGGCAACCACGCCGAATTGACGCCCGAACACTACCGCGAGATGACCGACCGCGAGGTCTTGCTGAGGCTGTCGGACAACCTGAAAACACGACTGTTGCGCGAAGAGCGTTTCGACGATGCCCTCGGCGTCCTCGAGACCATGCTGCTGATCGCGCCGAAGGCGGTCCACCTCTGGCGCGAGTGCGGCCTGCTGCAAGCGCGGCTCGAGCGCATCCAGGACGCCGTCGTGTCGCTGGAAGAGTACTTGAGCCGCAGCGGCGCCGACGACAGCCGCTACAATACCTCGCTGCTCTTGCAGGAACTGCGGGCCAGGCTTAACTGAACCGGGCGGCGTTGCCGGAAAACCTCGAAAAAGGCGGATTGCTCCATGTCCCTCAAGGTGGCCATCCAGATGGATCACATCGAGACCATCGACACCGAAGGCGACAGCACCTTCGTGCTGGCGATGGAGGCGCAGGACCGCGGTCACGCCCTCTACCACTACGAGCCGGAGGCCTTGAGCCTGTCCGAAGGCCGCGTCACCGCCGAAGTGGAGCCTTTGCAGGTGCGCCGCAAGGTCGGCGACCATTTCAGCCTCGGCCCCTTGCAACGGATCGACCTCGCCGACATGGACGTGGTGTTGATGCGCCAGGATCCGCCGTTCGACATGGCCTACATCACCGCCACCCACCTGCTCGAACGGGTCAGCGGCGAAACCCTGGTCATCAACGACCCGGTCGAGGTCCGCAACGCGCCCGAGAAGCTGTTCATGATTCGCTATCCGGAGCTGCTGCCGCCGACCCTGATCAGCCGTTCGTCGACCGAGATCAAGGCGTTTCGCGCCGAGCACGAGGACATCATCGTCAAGCCGCTGTACGGCAACGGCGGGGCCGGGGTCTTTCACGTGGCGCCCGAGGACGAGAACCTCAACGCCCTGATCGAGATGTTCTTCGAGCTCAATCGCGAACCGGTGATGGTTCAGAAATACCTGCCGGAAGTGCGCGACGGCGACCGCCGCATCATCCTCGTCGACGGCAAGGCGGTCGGCGCCATCAATCGCATTCCGAAGCCGCGCGAGGCGCGTTCCAACATGCACGTCGGCGGCGTCGCCGTGAAATGGGAGATGACGGCGCGCGAATGCGAGATTTGCGAGCTCATCGGGCCCGATCTCAAGGCGCGCGGGCTGATCTTCGTCGGCATCGACGTCATCGCCGACTGCCTGACCGAAATCAACGTCACCTCGCCAACCGGCCTGCAGGAAATCAACCGTTTCGACGGGACCCGTCTCGAAGCGCGGATCTGGGACGCCATCGAAGCCCGGCTGTGAGGGGCGGGCGGACTGTTTGCAACTTTTGGTTAGTAGTATTCGTATTTAATACGCGTTAAATTACGCCATGGTCGCACATGTTTCCACCGTGGCGTTCGAAGGCATCGAGGTCTTGGACGTCGACGTCCAGGTCCAGACCTCTTCCGGTCTGCCGGCCTTCACCATCGTCGGGCTGCCGGACAAGGCGGTGGCCGAGAGCCGCGAGCGGGTGCGGGCCGCGCTCCACGCCATGGGGCTGGCGCTGCCGACCAAGCGCATCACCGTCAACCTGGCGCCGGCCGACCAGCTCAAGGAAGGCAGCCATTTCGATCTGCCGATCGCACTCGGATTGCTGGCCGCCATGCAGGTGTTGCCGAGCGACGAGATCGGCCGCTTCACGGCGCTGGGCGAGCTCGGGCTGGACGGCGCGCTGACGCCGATCGCCGGCGTCCTGCCGGCCGCCATCCACGCCAACGGCCGCGGCCGCGGTCTGGTCTGCCCGGCCCCGCAGGGCGCCGAGGCGGTATGGGCGGGAGAGCTCGAGGTGCTGGCGGCCGACACCCTGCTCGGTCTGATCAACCACTTCCGCGGAACTCAGCTGCTGTCGCCGCCGCCGGCCGCCGCCGTCGGCGAGGAACCGGCCGGGAACGGCGCGGCGGTCGCAGACCTGGCCGACATCAAGGGCCAGGAGACCGCCAAGCGGGCCTTGGAGATCGCCGCCGCCGGCGGCCACAACATGTTGATGGTCGGTCCGCCCGGCGCCGGCAAGTCGATGTTGGCGGCGCGTCTGGGCGGACTGCTGCCGCCTTTGGACGCGGCCGAGATTCTCGAGATCAGCATGATCCAGAGCCTGGCCGGCGAGATCGAGCATGGCCGCCTGTCCAAGCGCCGGCCGTTCCGCGACCCGCACCACTCGGCGTCGGTGGCGGCGCTGGTCGGCGGCGGCGCCCGGGCCAGGCCGGGCGAGTTGTCGCTCGCTCACTTGGGCGTGCTTTTTCTCGACGAGTTGCCGGAATTCAACCGCAACGCCCTGGAGGCCCTGCGCCAGCCGATCGAATCGGGGCGCGCCGTCATCGCCCGCGCCAATGCCCATGTCTCCTATCCGGCCCGGGTGCAGCTGGTGGCGGCGATGAACCCGTGCCGTTGCGGACACCTGGACGACGCCCGGCGGTCGTGCTCGCGGGCGCCGGGGTGTGCGGAGAAATACCAGGGGCGCATTTCCGGGCCGCTGTTCGATCGCTTCGACCTCCATGTCGAGGTGCCGGCAGTCAGGCCGGCCGACCTTTCCCTGCCGCCGCCGGCCGAGGGTACGGCCGAGGTCGCCGCCCGCGTCGCCGCCGCCCGCGAGACGCAAAAGGCCCGCCTCGATGCGCTCGGCGCCGGACCCGAGGTGCGCGCCAACGCCGACGTCGACGGCGCCTTGCTCGACGCCGCCGTCGGCGCCGAGGCTGGCGCCCTCGAGCTGCTGGGCGAGGCGGCCGAGCGCTTCCGGCTGACGGCCAGGGGCTATCACCGCGTGCTGCGCGTGGCGCGCACCATCGCTGACCTCGACAAGGCCGACGCCGTCGGCCGCGTCCACATCGCGGAAGCCTTGGCCTACCGGCGCCTCGAGCCGGGCCGGCCGCTGACCTCGAGCGCTGCGTGAATGGGCCGTTTCGGCCGTCCCGAGCCAAGCGCCTCGGGCCTGACCAAAGCCTTGCTCAGGGGGTCGACGGGATGGTCGGCGACGGCGAGCCGGTCCAGCCCTCGACGAAGTCGGTCAGCCAGCCCAGCATTTTCGGGTCGTGCTTGCGGCGGTCGCGGACCTGGCGCTCCTTGTCGTGGGCGCCGTCCAGGCCCGGCAGCTTGGCCGCTTCTTCCTTGAGCCAGCGCATCATCACGTCGGAACAGACCTCGGGGTGGAACTGGAAGCCGAAAGCATTGTCGCCGTACTGAAAGGCCTGGTTCTCGAAGGTCTCGCCGCGCGCCAAAAGGCGGGCGCCGTCGGGAACGTCGAAGCCCTCGCCATGCCATTGATAGGCGTGCATGGGTTCGCGGAAAACGCCGTTGGCGCCCTCGGCCGGTTCGATCGGATAATAGCCGATCTCCCAAAGGCCTTCGGGGTGCGGGGCGACGCGGGCGCCAAGCGCGTGGGCGAGAAGCTGGGCACCGAGGCAGATGCCGACGATGGGCCGCTCGGCGCCGAGCCAGCGTTCGATCCACGACAGCTCTTCGCGGATATAGCCGAGCGAGGCGTCCCGGCTCAGGTTTTCGGTGCCGCCATAGACCATCGCCGCGCAGTATTCCGGCCCCGGCCCCGGCAGCGGGTCTCCCCGACCGGGGCAGCGCCATTCCAAATCGATGCCGAATCCCCTCAGCATCTTCGACAGGCGGTCGTCCCGCCTGCCGACCGGGTGGTCGACCAAGAGTATGCGTTCGAACATCCGTCCAGTCTCCGCCAAAAGAGCGTCCGCGCCAATTTCACTTCATCGGAAAGCATAGTCAACGATGTCGGCGCCCCTCAAGGGCGGCCTCGTTCTTCATTCCGCGCCTGGGCGGCTTACAGGCTCCCCGAATCGACGTTCCTGTTTACGCCGGCTCCGATCGTACCTACATAGCCTGAAGCCCCGGCCATCAAGCGACACGAGGAACGACATGAGCCAATCGGGTATCGAGACGACGGACAGCGGTTATCTGGTCAACAGCGGCGACTGGACCGAGGAGATCGCGGCCGAAATCGCCGCCGCCGACGGCATCGCCGAGCTGACCGACCGGCACTGGAGCCTGATCAACTACCTGCGCGACGAGTACCTCAACAACAACGCCAACCAGCCCAGCGAGCGCCACATGGTCAAGGCGATGTCGGCCGAATGGGGCGAGAGGATCAGCTCGAAGGATCTCTACGACCTGTTCCCGAAACAGCCCTCCAAATAGGCGACGCGAATCGCCGGGCTACCGGAGACCAGGCGCAAGGGCGGCTACTGATGGCGAGCGTGAGAGCGTCCGAACAGGCAGGCTTTGTGCCCGACAGCAACTTTTTTTCGGACTAGGAATGCTTAGAAAAGTAAATCCAAGCTAGTTTCAATCAGGAATAAACGGGTGATCATCCTTTTTGGCGATATCGCCCTGCATTGGCTCAAAAGACATCGAAAATTGAGCCTTTTCTGGTCGAATGGTATCCCCCTCTACCCGCTCAAACGCTATCTGTGCGATTCTCAATCCTGGATATAGCGCCACCGGAATCTCACCCATATTTGAAAGTTCAAGAGTAATGATTCCTAAGTAGTTTGGTTCGATAAATGTCGCTGTCGCAATGCTAATACCAGCCGACATTAACACTGACCTGTGTGGGCCCATTTTCGCATTCCGAT
>CAYFMP010000003.1:0-103141 GCA_964344215.1 uncultured Thalassospiraceae bacterium
GCGCTCACCCGCCGTCCCTCCTAGAGCGGTTCACGTCGATAGGGAATCGCCGAGACGCGCTCTCCGGTCTCCCGGCAAGGAGCGGCCCGTGCAGCGATGCGGGGCCATCGGAAGCGGGCCGCGACGCCGTCCAGGGGGCCGGAGAGCGCGCCTGCGGTCGGTTTTTCGACCTTCCGGCGTCGTCGAGGAGGCTCGCCGATGCCCCACATCGCCTTCGCATCCTCTCCTCGCCGGCAGGCCGCAAAACCGATCTCAGCCGCTTCCATATCGTCGTGACCCGCTCTAACGCCCCTTGAACCGGGGCTTGCGCTTCTCCATGAAAGCCTTGCGGCCCTCCTGGTAATCGTCGCTGGCGAAACAGTCGTCGACCACTCTTTGGGCCAATGCCTCGTCGCGCTCGTCGCCGGATTTGACGGCTTCGCCAATGACCACCTTGGCGGCCTTGACGGTCAGCGGCGCGTTGGAAGCGATGGTGGCGGCGTAATCGTCGACGTAGGCATCCAACTCCTCGGCCGACAACACGCGGTTGATGAGGCCCATCTGCAGCGCCTCCTCGGCCGAGAACTGGCGCGCCGTGAAGAAGATCTCCTTCGAGGCCGACGGCCCGACCACGTCGACCAACCGTTGCAGGCCGTCGAGCCGGTAGCCGAGGCCGAGCTTGGCGGCCGGGACGGCGAAGCGGGCGTCGTCCCGGGCCAGCCGCAGATCGCAACACAGCGCGATGCCGACGCCGCCGCCGACGCAATAGCCCTCGATCTTGGCGATAGTCGGCTTCCCGACCTGGGCCAGCGCGTCGGAAGACTTCTCGACGGCGGCGTTGTAGACGGCGACGGCGTCCTCGGTCGAGCGGTTCTTCTCGAACTGCGAGATGTCGGCGCCGGCGCAGAACGCCTTGCCGCCGGTGCCGCTGAGCACGATCACCCGCACCTCGTCGTCGGCGGCGAAGCCCTCGACCACCTGACCCAATCCCTGCCACATTTCGAAGGTCATGGCGTTGCGGCGCTCCGGGTTGTTGAAGACGATGCGGCCGACGCCATCGTCCTTGTCGACGATCAATTGCTCGGTGACGGCTTCCATGCGGGGTCTCCTTACGCTTTGGGTTGCGGCCAGCGGCGCGTATTTTCGCGGCTGGCGGCGGTCCGATCAACGCCAAATGCCGGGCCTGCTTGTCAACCCCCGCCGCCGCCGATAGGTTGAGTGCGGCGCTGACGGAGGACCCTTGAAATCACCATCATCGAACGACTGACGGGCATTCACTGGCGGCAGCAGGGACCGGCCTTCCTGATGGGGCTGGGCCACGGCGGCACCCATTGGATCATCGGCACCGTATACGTGCTGTTGCCGTTCATCGCCAAGGATCTGGGCCTGACCTACGTCCAGGCCGGCGCCCTGATCACCGCTTTTCACTTGGCGGCTTTCGCCGCCAACTTCGGCAGCGGCGCCGTCGTCGACGTGACCGGCCGGCATGTGCTGATCCAGGCGGTGGCGCTTGTCGTCGGCGCCGCCGCGCTGCTGCTGAGCGGTTTGGCCGACGAGATCGTCTGGTTGTTCTTGGCCATCATCGTCATCGGGCTGACCAACAACCTGTGGCACCCGGCGGCCATATCGTTCCTGTCGCGGCGCTATCCCGGCAACCGCGGTTACGCGTTGTCGATCCACGCCCTCGGCGCCAGCCTCGGCGACGCCGTCGCGCCGGTAGCGGCCGGCAGCCTGCTGGTCTGGCTGTCGTGGCAGGCGGTCGCCGCCTCCAACGCCCTGCCGGTGTTCGCCATCGCGGCGCTCATCCTGTTCGTGCTTGCCGGCGCCGAGCGGCGATCGGAAGGGGAAGCGCGAAAGACGATGGGCCTCGGCGAATACATGCGCGGGCTCAAGGAGATGGTCGGCGACGGCGCCGTGCTCGGCTTATGTATCATGGCCGGGTTCCGATCCATGACCCAGCAGGGCCTGCTCGTCTTTATCCCCTTGTACCTGGCCGACGTGCTCGGGGTCAGCCCGTTCGTGCTCGGGCTCGCCGTCATGGGCATGCAGCTGGGCGGAGTCGTTGCCGGCCCCATCGCCGGCGCTTGGTCGGATCGGGTCGGCCGCCGGCCGGTTGTGCTGGCCGGACTGAGCGCGACGACGCTGGTCATCATCGCCCTCACCATCGTCCGCCAAGAAGCGGTGTTCATTGCCGCCGTCGCCGTCCTCGGCTTCGCCCTGTTCGCCGTCCGCCCGGTTGTCCATAGCTGGCTCATGGATCTGACGCCGGGAAGCCACGGCGGCAGCGCCACCAGCCTGATGTTCGCCATCCAATCGGGGATGTCGGCGGCGATCCCGGCCTTGGGCGGACTGATCGCCGACATCTGGGGGTTGCCGGTGGTTTTCTACCTGCTGGCGGCGACCATGCTGATCGCCAACGCCATGGTCTACATGCTTCCCAACCACGAACTGCCGGCCCGGACGGAGGCCGGACGATGACAAAGGACGATAATCGCGGCGGCGCCATGACCGGCGTCCGAGTGATTGACCTGAGCCGCGTCCTCGGTGGGCCGTTTTGCGGCCAGATCCTCGGCGACCACGGGGCCGACGTGATCAAGGTCGAGCCGCCGCAGGGCGACGAAACCCGCGACTGGGGGCCACCTTTCGAGACCGGCGAGGACGGCGAGCATGTGGCCAGCTCGTATTTCCACGGGCTCAATCGCTCGAAGCGCTGCATCGCTCTCGATCTGGCGACGGAAGCCGGCCGCGACGTGCTGTTCCGACTCTTGGAGACGGCCGACGTTCTCTTGGAGAACTTCAAATCCGGGACACTGGAGAAATGGAACATCGGCTACGACGACGTCCTCAAAAAGCGGTTCCCGAGGCTGATCCATTGCCGGGTGCTCGGCTTTGGCGCCGATGGGCCTTTGGGCGGTTTTCCCGGCTACGACGCCGTCGTCCAGGTGATGACGGGCCTGAGCAGCGTCAACGGCAACGGACAGTCAGGACCGGTGCGAATGGGCGTGCCGGTGGTCGATCTGGCGACCGGCATGAACGCCGCCATCGGCATCGGCATGGCGCTCTTTGAGCGCGAACGCTCGGGCCGCGGCCAGTCGCTGGAGGTGACGCTCTACGATTCCGGTATCGCCATGCTGTTTCCCCATTCGGCAAACTGGTTGATGAGCGGTAGGCTGCCCGAGCTGACCGGCAACCAGCACCCCAACGTCGTGCCCTACGACCTGTTCGAGACCAAGACCCGCCCCATATTCGTGGCCGTCGGCAACAATGGCCAGTTCCGGCGCGCCATGAAGGTGTTGGGCAAGCCCGAACTGGCCGACGATCCGCGATTTGCCGATAACGCCGAGCGCAACGGCAACCGCGACGCCTTGACCCGTGAGTTGGCCGGACTGACATCGGCTTGGACGTGCGACGAGCTGAGCGCCCGGCTGCTCGAGGTCGGCGTTCCGGCCGGGCCCTTGAACGACGTCGGCGAGGTCCTAACCCATCCCCATACCCTGCACCGTGACATGGTCGTCGAACGCGACGGCTATCGCGGCGTCGGCGTACCGGTCAAGTTCGACCGCACGCCGGCCCGGGTCGAGCGCCGGCCGGCCGCGTTCGGGGCCGACACCGAGGAGGTATTGGGGGAGGCCGGGTATTCGAAGGCGGAAATCGCCGACTTGCTGGCCGCCGGTACCGTGCTCGGCAAGCGGCGCTAGAGCAGATCATGTTTTGTCGGAATCGCCCGGGCGATCCGTCAAAGCATGTGAATCTGCTCTACATCATTGAAACCGATCGGATTCACACGTTTTGTCGTCGACACCTCGTGTTTCCGACAAAACGTGATCCGATCTAGCCTGCCAACCCCATCTGACCGGCGACGGCGGCGGCAAGGTCGCTCGTCGGGTCGGCGAAATCGGCGACGATGGTGAAGTGGTTCATGCCGGGCCGCACCATCAGCCGGCAATCGCCGCCGCGCCGGTTCCAGGCCTCGACCAGATCGCCGGTCTGACGGCGGAACTCGTCGAGCTCGTCGCCGCCGACGGCGGCGATCAGCGGCGCCGAGGCCGGCGGGTCGAGCAGGATGGGGCTGTTGCGGCGCGCTTCCGCCTCGCTCAATTGCAGGGTCTCCTGCACATAGCACAGTCGCACCGGCTCCAGGTCGAAGACGCCGCTCATGGCGCAGCCGCCCTTGACGGCGTCGGCCGGCAGGCCGCAGACGGCCGGCCAGTCGGTGGCCAGCATCATCGCCGTCAGGTGGCCGCCGGCCGAATTGCCGGAAACGAACAGACGGTCGGGGTCGCCGCCCATTTCGGACACGTTGGCGTGGGCCCAGGCGACGGCCGAACGGCTCTGGCGGACGATTTCGTCGAGGCGGACGTTCGGCATCAGTTCGTAGCCGACCACGACGACGGCGGCACCGGCCTCGAGCAACGCCCGCGCGGCGAAGGTCAGGTCGTCCTTCGAACGGTTGCGCCAGAAACCGCCGTGGAAGTAGAGGTTGACCGGCCACGGACCGTCGCCGTCGGGCAGCCGGACGTCGACCTTCTGACGCGGGGTGTCGCCGTACGGTACGTCGAGGCGGTGCCGGTAGCGGGATTTCAAAGCCTCGCCGTCGCGGCGCCAGCCCTCGTAGAGTTCGACCTGTTCGGGCACCGCCGCCCGGTTGTCGTACTGGGCGTCGAGGGCGGCCTGGTCGTAGTTCCGAAAAACGGTTTCTCCGGGCATCGTCGGCGCCGCTCAGGTCAGCGGCAGCATGACGTGCTGGCGAAAGGCCGGGCGCTCGGTCAGCCGTCCGTACCAGGCCTTCAGGTGGGGCAGGTCGGGGCGCTCGACATCCATGTTGAACCAGCGATAACTGGCGCATCCGACCGGTACGTCGGCCATGCTCGGCTCGTCGCCGATGACGCAAGCCTGTTTTACCAATTGCGCATCGAGGATGGCGAACAGCCGGGCCGCGTCGTCGTTGGCCTTGGCGACCGCGGTCATGTCGCGGTCCTTGGGCGCGGTACGGATCAAGGCCCAGAAGATCACCGTCATCGGCGGATGCAGGAAGGCCAGGTACCAGTCCATCCATTGGCTCGCCAAGGCCCGTGTCTTGGTGTCGGCCGGGAACCACGGCGCCTGGCCGTAGGTTTCCGACAGATAGCGGACGATGCTGTGCGATTCCCACAGCACGAAGTCGCCGTCTTCCAGCGTCGGCACCCGGCCGTTCGGATTCTTGGCCAGGTACTCCGGCGTGTCGTTGCCGCCGAAGGCGCCGCCGATATCGATGCGTTCGACGTCGAGGCCGAGTTCGGCCGCGCACCACATGACTTTCTGGACATTGATGGAATTGTCGCGTCCCAGCACCCTGACCATGTCGTCCTCTCCAAGTAAAAGCTGTCCGTTCGGTCGGCATGATAGCCGCCCGGCGCTTGGTTTGACACGGGTTTACACGAGTTCACATGGTCGCCATGCCCGGTCTTTCGGCCCGACACATCCGATTGTTACATCCGACGCCATGAAGACGCGGAAAAAGATCGGACGCTCGGTGTCGATGAGTTGTTCTCGGTTTGCGCGGTCGACCTGCGGCCTGGCGGCTTCGACTTCGAGGTCGAGGCCGAATGCGAAGCCGAACAAGCCCGCTTTCGCATCCAGAATATCGGATCGAGGGGTCCGAAACCGGGCGTTCTCGCCATTTACCGTCGATACGGCGAACACCGCATCCTCATATCGAAACGCCGGCTGCGTCTGAAACAGAGCCGGCGCACCACTTTCGACGTCAAACCGACCCCCGTTGCCAAGGAAAGCCTCGGCCTGTGGTTCGATCCCGGTTGGTTCGAGCGCCATTTCGCGTGCGACGCGACGGTCGATTGCGCCGAGGAGTCCGGCAGGTAAGGAAATTTCCGGTTGGTTCCGTACGCTTCGGTATCAGAAGTCCCGATTCGCACCCCACCCGGGGGGCTCGATCGATTGCGCTCAAACCCTCCTTTTTCGAAGACGGGCGGGGTCAACCCTGGTCGAGTTCGGCGCTGAACTTGTAGCCGCAGCCGAGTACGGTGGTGATGATCTTGGGCTTCTTCGGCTCGGCTTCGATCTTCTTGCGGATGCGGCTGATGAGGACGTCGATCAGCCGGTCGGTCGGCGCGTCGGCGTCCTGGCTGACGGCGTCGAGCAGTTGGGCGCGGCTCAGCACCCGGCCCGGCGACTTGACCAGAGCGGCCAACAGGTTGAATTCGGCACGCGTGAACGAGACGGTATCCTTGTCCGGTCCGGTTACGCTATGGCCGCCCAAATCCATACACCATCCTTCGAAATGGAAGACTTCGCCTCTGCCTTCGGCGGCGCCCGACGAATCGCCGACGGCGCGGCCGAGCACGTTGCGAACCCGCAATATGAGCTCCTCCGGGTCGAACGGCTTGGTCAGATAATCGTCGGCGCCGACTTCCAGGGCGATCAGCCGGTCGCTCTGTTCCTTGCGCGCGGTGACAACGATGATCGGCAGATTGGACCGGGCCCGGACTTGGCGGGCCAGCGTCAGACCGTCTTCGTCGGGCAGGCCCAGGTCGAGGAGAACGAGATCGATCTTCTCGCTGTCGATGCAGGCCAGCATTTCTTTGCCGGTCGCCGCCAGGCTGATGGCGAAACCTTCTCGGCGCATGTAGGCGGCCAGGAGTCCCTGGACCATTTCGTCGTCCTCGACGATCAGCAGCCGCTGTTTCACAGACATTCAACCTTCTCGATGCCGTACCCGCCAGCTTGGCGGGTGGTCTCCAGGGTTTCCGCCGACGCCTGTTTACACCTCTTCATATGGTGCTATGCGGCGGTCTGACAAGCGAAGAATGATTTCGGCCGATCGCCGGTCGACGGGGAGCCCGGCCAATCGGCTCAGTAAATCGAACCGATGCCCAGGTTGACGGGATTGAGGCGGCCCATGGCGAGCAGCAATTGATAGACGGCGACCCGCTCGTCGTAGGAAGCGGACGTGAAGTTGATCTGCGAGTTGTTGACCTCGTTTTCGGCGTCGAGCACGTTGATCACCGTTTCCTTGCCGGCTTCGCGGAGTTTCTTTCGCGATTCGAACACTTCGGAGGCGATGTTGACGGCGTTCTCCAGAAGCTCCAGCCGGTCCCTGGCGGTCAACAGGGCCTGCCACGTCAGCTTCGTCTGTTGCACCACCTGACGGGCCGTGAAGGTGTGGCTGTCCTGGCTGGCCTGGTAGTCGTAGAGCGCCTGCGACAGCGAATCCCGGGTCGACAGACCGGTGAACAGGTTCCAACTGGCGCGCAGGAACATGGAGTAGTCGCGCCGCACCCCGATCACCGTATTGGCGTGTTTTTCGAAATTGAACTGCCCCTCCAGGTCGACGGTCGGAAACAGCTCCGAGCGGATTGAGCGTTGGCGCTCGCGGACCACCTCGATGTTGGTGGTGGCAGTGTTGACGGCCGGGTTCTCGACGACGGCGATCTCGACGGCGCGCTCCAGCGAGCTCGGCACCATCTCGACCGGCGGCACCGGGTCCATCATCGCCTCCAGGTCCGGCAGGTGATTGAAGACCTGCGTATAGCGGCTCATGGAATCCTTCAGCGCACCCTCTAGGGCGACCCGGCGTTCCTTGGCGATCTGCAGGCGCGATTTCGCCTGCAAGACATCGACGGCGACGCCGGAACCACGCTGAACGCGTTCGTCCTCCAGGTTCAACTGGCGCTGGATGGTGATTTCGGTTTCGCGCGACAGGTCGACCAGGCGCTTCTGTTTCAAGACGTCGATGTAGGTGGCGATGCCTTCGAACGTCGTGTTCTGGCGGGTCCCCTCCAGCGTAATCGCTGCCAGCTCCTTATTGAGGCGCGCGGTGCGCATGTTCGATGTGCTGAGAAATCCGTTGAACAGATTCTGGGTAACGGTGAGATTGCCGGACTGCGGCGTCCGGCTGATCAGCTTGCCGTCGGCGGCGGCGGCACGGACGCCGGGCGAATCGACCAACTCCTGACCGATGTCGGCTGTCGCACTGACGATCGGGAAAAACGTGGCCCGCGCCTTGCCGATTTCCTTGCGCGACGATTCGAGCGCCTTGGCGGCAGCGTTGATATTGGGGTGGTCGAGCAGCAGCCCGGCCAGTTCCTTTTCCAAAGAGGCGGCCGCGACCGAACCCGCCGCCACCGGCAGCAGTACCAATACAGCCGGAATGACCCGTAAAACCCTCACCCAGATTCCTCGGTTTCGGCGGTGAGCCGGCACAAATCAACGTCGCCGGCAATCTTACTCCGGGCCGGCAAACGGGTCAAATGGCGAACGGGGCACAAAACCTACGTAAAATCAATAAGTTGCAATTTATGTGCCGGGTTGAGGCGGTTCTATACCCCAATATGGACCCATTAACGCGGGAAATTATCCACAAAATATAGGGGGTCAGCGAGGAAATCAGGCGCCGAAGCCGCCGCCGCCGGGGGTCTCGATGACGAAGACGTCGCCGGTCTCCATCTCGGCCTGGTCGGCGTGGGCCAACTCCACCGTACCGCCGCCGGCCCGCTCGACGGTATTGCGTCCGCGGGCCCCGGCTTCGCCGCCCTCCAGACCGTAGGGATCGGTGGCGCGGTGCCCGGAAAGAATGGTCGCGGTCATCGGCTCCAGGAACTTCACACGGCGCACGGTGCCGTTGCCGCCGCGATGCCGCCCGCGGCCGCCCGAACCCAGCCGCACCGAGAAGCTTTCCAGCAGTACCGGAAAGCGCCACTCCAGGACTTCCGGGTCGGTCAAGCGGGTGTTGGTCATGTGAGTGTGGACGGCGTCGGTGCCGTCGAAATCGGGGCCTGCGCCGGAACCGCCGCAGATGGTCTCATAGTACTGATAGACGTCGTTGCCGAAGATGAAGTTGTTCATGGTGCCCTGGGCCGAGGCCAGCACGCCCAAAGCGCCGTACAACGTATCGGTGATACACTGCGAGGTTTCCGTATTGCCGGCGATGACAGCGGCCGGATATTCGGGCGCCAGCATCGATCCCTTCGGGACGATGATGTCCAAGGGCTTCAGGCAACCTTCGTTCAACGGGATATCATCGTTGACCAGGGTGCGGAAAACATAGAGTACGGCGGCTTTGGCAACCGCCGTCGGCGCGTTGAAATTGCCCGGGTCCTGGGCCGAGGTGCCGGTGAAGTCTATGACCGCTCGGCGCCCCTCGCGGTCGACCGAAATACGCACTTCGATTTGGCAACCGTTGTCCATCGGGTAGGTGAAGGCGCCGTCCTTGAGAACGTCGAGTACACGGCGTACCGACTCTTCGGCATTGTCCTGAACGTGGCCCATGTAGGCCTGGACCACGTCGAGACCGAAATGCTCGACCATCTTGCGGAGCTCGCGGACCCCGGTCTCGTTGGCGGCGATCTGGGCCGACAGGTCGGCCAGGTTGTGCGACGGGCTGCGGCAAGGATAGGGGCCGGACCCCAGCAGTTCCATCGTTTCCCGCTCGCGCAAAATGCCGCCCTCGACCAGCAGGAAGTTGTCGATGAGGACGCCTTCCTCCTCGACCGTCCGGCTGTCGGGCGGCGCCGAGCCCGGCGTCCTGCCGCCGATGTCGGCGTGATGGCCGCGCGAGCCGACGTAGAACAGGATGGCGCCGTCGGCCTCGTCGAAGACCGGCGTGATGACGGTGACGTCGGGCAGGTGGGTGCCGCCGTTATAGGGCGCGTTCAGCGCGTAGACGTTGCCCGGTTCCATGGTATCGGCGTTCTCTCGGATCACGGTCTTGATCGATTCGCCCATCGAGCCCAGGTGCACCGGCATGTGCGGCGCGTTGGCGACCAGGTTGCCGGCGGGATCGAAGATGGCGCACGAGAAGTCGAGCCGTTCCTTGATGTTGACCGAATAGGCGGTGTTGGCCAGCGTCGCCCCCATCTGCTCGGCGATCGACATGAACAGGTTGTTGAAAATCTCGAGCATGATCGGATCGGCTTCGGTGCCGACGGCGCGGCTATGGGCGCGCGCCTCGACGCGGCTCAGGATGAGGTGGCCGAGGCGGTTGAGTTCGGCTCTCCAGCCCGGCTCGACGACCGTGGTCGCGGTCGCTTCGGCGATGATGGCCGGTCCGTCGATGCGGTGTCCCGGCTTGAGGCCGTCGCGTTCGTAGACCGGGGTTTGGCGAACCTCGCCGTCGGACCGCATGGCGACCCGGTCGAGCGGTTCGGGAGGGCGGTCGGCGGCGGCCGCTTCCATCTCACTCTCGTGGGCGGCGTCCGAGGTGCCGATGGCCTCGACGGCGACGGCCTCGACGATATGTGGGCGGTCCGGAACGGCGAAGCCGAACCGTTGCCGGTGGGCCGCCTCGAACGCGTCCAACATCGCCTGGCGGTCGCCGAAATCGACCGCCAACGCGGTATCGGTCCCCTCGTAGCGCAAGTGCGCCTTGCGGACGGTGACGATATTCTCGGGCCTGACGCCCTGCTCGAGTATCTCGCCCTCGGCGTCGGCCGCCATGTCGTCGAGAGGGCCCGTCAGTTCGGCCTCGGTGTCGTCGTCGAGGCCGGTCTCGATGCTTCGTTCGCGCAGCGCCCGGACGTCGGCCAGGCCCATGCCGTAGGCCGAAAGCACGCCGGCAAAGGGGTGAATCAGCACCTTCGTCATGCCGAGCGCGTCGGCCACCCCGCAGGCGTGTTGGCCGCCGGCCCCGCCGAAGCAGTTCAGCGTGTACTCGGTAACATCGTAGCCGCGCTGCACGGAGATCTGCTTGATGGCGTTGGCCATGTTCTGAATGGCGATGTCGCGGAACCCCTCGGCGACCTCTTCCGAACTCGTTTCCTCGCCGGTGGCGGCGGCAATCTCGTCGGCCAGGGCGGCGAACTTGGTGCGCACCACATCGGCGTCCAACGGCTCATCGGCGCCGGGGCCGAACACGCTGGGGAAGAACCGGGGCTGGATCTTGCCCAGCATGACGTTGCAGTCGGTAACGCAAAGCGGTCCGCCGCGGCGATAGCAGGCCGGTCCCGGATCGGCTCCGGCCGAGGCCGGTCCGACTCGATAGCGTGCGCCATCGAAGAACAGGATCGAGCCGCCGCCGGCGGCGACCGTGTGGATGTGCATCATCGGCGCCCGCATCCGCACCCCGGCCACCAGCGTCTCGAAGGCGCGTTCGTATTCGCCGTCGAAATGCGACACGTCGGTCGAGGTGCCGCCCATGTCGAAGCCGATCACCTTGTCGAAGCCGGCCATGGCCGCCGTCTGCACCATGCCGACGACGCCGCCGGCCGGGCCCGAAAGAATGCTGTCCTTGCCCTGGAACAATTTGGCGTCGGTCAATCCGCCGTTCGATTGCATGAATTGGAGCCGCGTCGCGCCGCCCGACGGGGCGTTTTCGTTGTCGGCCTCGAGGTCGGCGGCGACCCGGTCGACATAGCGCCTGAGGATCGGCGACAGATAGGCGTCGACGACGGTGGTGTCGCCGCGCGACACCAGCTTCATCAACGGACTGACCTGGTGCGACGCCGAGACCTGGGTAAAGCCGATGTCATGGGCGATCCCGGCGACCAGGGATTCGTGCGCCGTGAAGCGATAGCCGTGCATGAACACAACGGCGGCCGAGCGGATGCCGGTGGCGAACACCTCTTCGAGATCGGCCCGTATCGCAGCCGGGTCGGGTTCGGCCAGAACCGTGCCGTCGGCCATGACCCGCTCGTCGACCTCGACGACCCGTTCATAGAGCATTTCCGGCAAGCGGATATGGCGGTCGAACAGCTTCGGGCGGTTCTGATAGCCGATCCGGAGCGCATCGGCGAAGCCCTTGGTGGTGACCAGGACGGTGCGGTCGCCCTGGCGCTCCAAGAGCGCGTTGGTGGCGACCGTGGTGCCCATTTTGACGACGTCGACGGCGCCGGCCGGAATCGCGGCATCGCGGGCCAGGCTGAGGAGGTCCCGAATGCCCTGCAGGGCGGCGTCCTCGTACTGTTCAGGGTTCTCGGACAGCAGCTTGTGGGTGACCAGCCCGCCGTCGGGACTGCGCGCCACCAGGTCGGTGAAAGTGCCGCCGCGGTCGATCCAGATTTGCCAGCCGCTTTCGCCCATCGGATTTCTCGGTCCTGCTTGATCGCTTCGAAACGCTTGATCCCGCGCCGCCGGGGACAGCCGGGCAAGATCCCATCAGAAAACAGTTTATCGATAATTTGTCAATAAATTATTGACATGGAATTCCATCTGGCTGAGGATACATGGATCGACAAAGAGACGGCCGCCGGCCGAACGCCGACCGGCGCCGTCGGGGAGTATAGGGAGACAATCATGAAACGAACCATCAGCGGCCTGTTCGCGGCCGCCGCCGCTCTTGCCGTGGCCGGCCCGCTCAGCGCCCAGACCAAGTGGGACATGCCGGTTCCGTACGGCGACAAGACCTTTCATACGGTAAACGTCCGCGCCTTCGCCGACGACGTCAAGGCGGCGACCGGGGGTGGCTTGGTCATCACCGTGCACAGCGCCGGCTCGCTGATCAAGCACCCGGAAATCAAGAACTCGGTGCGCCGCGGCCTGGTGCCGATCGGCGAAAGCCTGATGTCGCGCCACGCCAACGAGGACGCGGTGTTCGCCGTCGACTCGGTGCCGTTCCTGGCCGCCAACTACGATGAGGCCATGAAGCTGTGGAGCGCCAGCCGCCCGATCATCGACAAGAAGCTCGACGCCCAGGGCCTCAAATTACTGTACGCGGTGCCGTGGCCGCCGCAGGGCGTCTACGCCAAGAAGCTGCTCAACTCGACGGCCGATATGAAGGGGCTGAAGTTCCGCGCCTACAACTCGTCGACCGAGCGCCTGGCGCAACTGGCCGGGGCCATTCCGACCCAGATCGAAGCGCCGGATATCCCGACCGCGTTCGCCACGGGCCGCGTCGAATCGATGATCACTTCGCCGTCGACCGGCGCCAACTCCAAGGCCTGGGATTTCCTTTCGCATTTCCACCACACCCAGGCGTGGTTGCCGAAGAACATGATCATCGTCAACAAGAAGGCGTTCGCCAAGCTCGGCGCCGATGTTCAGAAGGCCGTCCTCGACGCCGCCGCCAAGGCCGAGCAGCGGGGCTGGGAGATGTCGATGTCCGAGACCGACGCCAAGATCGCGGTCATGAAGAAAAACGGCATCACCATCGTCACCCCGAGCGCGGCGCTCAAGTCGGACCTGTCTGCCATCGGCAAGACGATGACCGGCGAATGGGTCGCCAAGGCGGGAGCCGACGGCAAAGCGGTCCTGTCGGCCTATGGCAAGTAAGCCCGGAGAGGGGCCGGCCCGTTCGCGGGCCGCGCCCCGGCTCCGGTCCTTATGGCCATCCTCGTGCGCGGGTTCCTCGACACTGTCTATCGGTTGAGCGGTGCCGCCGCCGCCGCTTGCCTGATCATCATCTGCCTGATCGTCGTCGCCCAGGTCGGCGGCCGGGCGATCGACGAGATCGCGCTCGCGCTCGGCGGCCAGCGGTTCGGACTGATCGTCCCGTCGGCCGCCGAGTTCGGCGGCTTCTTCTTGGCCGGGGCCAGCTTCCTGGCGCTCGCTTACACGCTGCGCCACGGCGCCCACATCCGGGTGTCGCTGGTCATCGGCCGCCTGCCGGACCGGGTCCGGCGCCGGGTCGAGGGCTGGTGCGTGCTTTTCGGCGGCGTATTCTCGGCGCTGTTTACCTGGAACGCGGCACTTTTGGTGTTGGACAGCATCGAGTTCGACGAGCGCTCCTACGGCATCATTTCCGTTCCCTTGTGGATCCCGCAGTCGGTGATGACGATCGGGTTGGCGGTGCTGACCATCGCCTTCGCCGACGAGTTCGTTCGCGTTGCCGGCGGTCGCCCGCCCCGATACGAGGACGGCGACGTATCGCCGGCCGACGAGGTCTGATCCGCTATGGCGCCCGCCGCCCTCGCCGTCGTCCTCGGCATCGCCCTGTTCGCCTTTCTCGGCAGCGGCGTCTGGGTGGCGCTGTCGCTGTTCGGCGTCGCCTTCCTTGCCGTCGAGCTGTTCACCTCGAGCCCGTCCGGCGCGGTGCTGGCGACGACCGTGTGGGGGGCCAGCAACGCCTGGGAACTGACGGCGCTGCCGATGTTCATCTGGATGGGCGAGATCCTGTTCCGCTCGCGGCTGTCCGAGGAGATGTTCCGCGGCCTGGCCCCATGGACGACGGCGCTGCCCGGTCGCCTTATGCACGTCAACGTCTTCGGCTGCGGCATCTTCGCCGCCGTCTCGGGGTCGTCGGCGGCGACGGCGGCAACCATCGGTAAGATGGCACTGCCGGAACTCCTGAAGCGCGGTTACGACGAGCGCATGGTGGTCGGCACGCTGGCCGGGTCGGGAACACTCGGTCTGCTGATCCCGCCGTCGATCATCCTGATCGTCTACGGTGTCGGCACCGACCAGTCGGTGGCGCGGCTGTTCATCGCCGGCGTCTTTCCGGGCCTCCTGCTGGTTGCACTGTTCAGCGGTTACGTCGCCGTGTGGTCGATGGTCAACCGCGACCGCATACCGCCGGCCGAAGAACGCATGCGGCTCCGCCAACGGTTCGCCGCCGCCGGCCGGCTTATCCCGGTGATCGCCCTGATCGTCGGCGTCATCGGCTCGATCTACGCCGGCCTGGCGTCGCCGACCGAGGCCGCCGCCGTCGGTGTCATGCTGGCGTTGGGGCTGTCGTGGTTGAGCGGGTCGTTGAGCCGGGAGACGTTCGCCGCCGCCCTGATGGGGGCAACGCGAACGTCGTGCATGATCGCCTTCATCCTGGCCGGGGCCGCCTTTCTGACCGTCGCCATGGGGTTCACCGGCATCCCCAGGCAATTGGCGCAAGGCATCGGCGCCATGCAGTTGTCGCCGGAAATGCTGCTGGTCGCGTTGACGCTGTTTTTCGTGGTG
The DNA here is from genome assembly GCA_964344215.1 of uncultured Thalassospiraceae bacterium. Classification (GTDB taxonomy): domain Bacteria; phylum Pseudomonadota; class Alphaproteobacteria; order Rhodospirillales; family Casp-alpha2; genus CAYFMP01. Next base: position 14,797 of record CAYFMP010000003.1, read on the forward strand.
CTGGGCTGTTTCCTGGACGGCATATCGGTCGTCGTGTTGACGACCTCGGTGATCCTGCCGGTGGTCGAAACGGCAGGCATGGACCTGCTGTGGTTCGGCATCTACCTGGTCATCGTCGTCGAGATGTCGCAAATCACGCCGCCGGTCGGGTTCAACCTTTTCGTCCTGCAATCGCTGACCGGACGGGACATCCTGTACGTGGCGCGCTGCGCGTTGCCGTTCTTCCTGTTGCTGGTCGCCGCCGTGGTGCTGATCGTGGCGGTTCCCGAACTGGCGACGTGGCTGCCGGCCCGCATGCTCGACCGCGGATGAAGAAGGAGGGGAAAGCCATGACGAAGAACACGCGAAAGCCACAGCCGTCGACCCGCAAGGCCCGCTCGGGGGTCGGGCCGATCGTGTCGTCGGCCCATCTGGTTTCGGAAGAGGCGGCCGAGTTGAGCGAGTTCGAGTTCGGCCTGACCATCGCCAACAACGGTTTCCAGCGCTGGATGGTGCGGTGCATGACGGCCAGCGGCGTCCCCGATCTGAGCCCGCTCGACATCCTGGTTCTGCACACCGTCAACCACCGCCAGCGCGCCAAGAAGCTGGCCGACATCTGTCTGGTGCTCAACGTCGAGGATTCGCATACCGTCACTTATGCGCTGAAGAAACTCTCAAAGCTCGGGCTGATCGCCGACACCCGCAAGGGCAAGGAGAAGTTCGTTTCGACGACCGACAAAGGCCGCAAGGCATGTCAGCGCTATCGCGAGATTCGCGAGGAGTGCTTGGTCAAGTCGCTGAGCGTTCTCGGCGAGGCCAACCATGAGATCAGCGACCTGGCCAACCTGCTGCGCGCCCTGTCCGGCCTTTACGACCAGGCGGCCCGCGCCGCCACCTCGCTCTGAGACGCAGCCGTCGGCCGCGTAAAAAAAAAGAGGGAACCCGGCGGGTTCCCTAGAAGGGCAATGTAACGACGCTGGTCCCCCTTCACCTGAGCGCGTAGGGCGGCAACTGGATAACCGTCGCCGGCTTCAGTTTGCGGCGCCAGCCGAAAACCCGAATCAACGCGCCGACAAAATCTCGCAGTATTGCCACCGATGGCCTCCTACAGTCCCCCTAAAGCTGGCCGGTATTGTACCTTGTTGCGCTCCGGTGGTAAACAAAATATAGGGGTAGAGTTCCTGTCCATACGCTACATTTAGTAATTCCCGTGTTCGGCTCGGCCGTATACCCCGGCCCGGCCCGCGAAAGCGGCTGGCGGTCCGGGGCCGGGCCCGATACAAGAGGAGCGCGCCGCCGAAGGGGAGCGGCGCCGAAACAAGAGGCCTTGAATGACCGACCGCCAACGGCGCCTGGTCTACTTCGAGCGGTGGATGGACCCCGTCGGCGAGGACATCGTCGAGGCGGCGCCCGGCATCGAGCCGGTCCGGCTCGGCTTCGACGATCCGGTCGAGCGCATCGAGGACGCTTTGGCCGCGGCCCACGGCTATCAGTTGCAGCCGAGCACCGAGACGCCGGAGGCCTTCTATCCGAGCCGCCGGTTGATCGCCCGCTGCCCCAATCTGCTGTGCGTGTCGGCGTCCGGCGCCGGTTACGACATGGTCGACGTCGACGCCTGCACCGAGGCCGGCATCGCTGTCGTCAACCAGGGCGGCTCCAACGCCGAGTCGGTGGCCCAGCACGTTCTCGGCATGATGCTGGTGCTGACCAAACGGATTCAGCAATCGGACCTGGCCATGCGTCGGCCGGCCCGCGATTGGACGCGGATGGATTACGTCGGTGACGAACTGACCGGACGCACCGTCGGCATCATCGGGCTCGGCAACATCGGCCGCCGCGTCGCCGAGCTTTGTTCGAAGGTGTTCGCGATGCGGGTGATCGCCTACGACCCGTACATCACCGAAGCCGACTTCAAGGTCCGGCACGCCGCACCGGCCGGCTTCGACGACGTGATGCGGACGGCGGATTTCGTTTCCATCAACTGCCCGCTGACCGACGAGACCCGCGGCATGCTCGGCGATGCCGCCTTGCGGTTGATGAAGCCGTCGGCAGTCTTCATCAGCACCGCGCGCGGCGGCATCCACGACGAGGCGGCGCTGGCCGCGGCACTCGGCGAAAACCGGGTGGCCGGGGCGGGGCTCGACGTGTTCGAGGTCGAGCCGCCGCCGCCCGACCATCCGTTGCTCGGATTCGACAACGTCGTCGTCAGCCCGCACAATGCCGGCGTCACCGTCGACAGCCGCCGCAACATGGCGGCGTGGGCGGCCGAACAGTGGAAGCAGATCTTCGATGGCCAGAGACCACCCCGGCTGGTCAATCCGGAAGTCTGGGAAGCCTACGCCGAGCGGTTCGAGACCATATTGGGCGAACCGGTGAGGGACGCTTAAAGGAGGCAACGGCGATGCGGGTAGTGGGAGGGCCGGCCGGCAGCGGACGCCGCCACGAACGCTTCAAGGTCGACGTCAAGGCCCGCGCTCTCGTCGACGGCCACCCGCATGACGTCAGGGTGCTCGACATCTCGGAGAGCGGCGCCGCCATTCAATCCACACCGGCCGCACCCGTCGTCGGCAACGATCACTTCGTCGAGTTGCATCTGGAAGGCCAGAAGCACCTGCAGGGCCGGGTTGTCCGCAACTTCGAAGGCGGCTACGCGCTCGAATTCGAGGTCGACGAGAAGCGCCAAGAGGAAATGCGCCAGGAACTCGAGAAGTTCAGAAAGATCGTCGGTCGAGGCGCTTAGCAAACGCCCAAACGGGCCGCCACTTCATCGGCAAGGGCCAGCGACGAGGTCAGGCCCGGCGATTCTATGCCGAAGAGATTGACCAAGCCGGCGACGCCGTGGGTCTCCGGGCCGTGAACGGCGAAGTCGGCCGGCGGCTCGCCGGCCGGCACCAGCTTCGGCCTGACGCCGACGTATCCGGGCTGCAACGTGCCGTCCGCGAGTTCCGGCCAGTAACGGCGGATCGATTGGTAGAACGACGGTGCGCGTTCGACCGACACCTCGTAGTCGAGCGCATCGACCCATTCGACGTCGGGGCCGAACTTGGCCTGTCCGCCGAGATCCAGGCCTAAATGGATGCCGAGTCCACCGGGTTCGGGCAGCGGGTAGATCAGATGGGTAAACGGATGGCCACCGGCCAGCGTGAAATAATTTCCCTTGGCGAAATACAGCGGCGGCACCGTGTGCCGCGGGAACCCCTCGATCAGGCCGGCGACGGTTTGCGCCTGCAACCCGGCTGCGTTGACCAGACGCTCACACGCGATCTCCGTCGGCGCGCCGCCGCCGACCCGAAGGACGATCTCGTCGTTGCCGACACGGCCGCCGACAACGGGGCTTTCGAAGGCGACGACGGCGCCTGCGTTCTCGGCGTCGCCCTGCAGGGCCAGCATCAGGCCATGCGAATCGACGATTCCGGTCGACGGCGACAGCAGGGCGCCCGAGCAGCTGAGAGCCGGTTCCAGCTCGCGCACCTGATCGGCATCGAGCCGCTCGAGATCGTCGACCCCGTTGGCCCGGGCTCGCTCAGCCACGTTGTCGAGATCCGGCAGTTCGGCCTCGCCGGCGGCGACGATGAGCTTGCCGGTGCGCTTGTACGAAACCCCGCGGGCGTCGCAGTAGGCATACAAGGCCTTGCGCCCGGCCACGCAACAGCGCGCCTTCAGGCTGCCGGCGGCGTAGTAGATGCCGGCGTGGATGACTTCGGAGTTGCGCGAACTGGTGCCGGTGCCGATGGCGTCCGCCGTCTCGAGGACGACGACCTCGGCGTCGACCTCGGCCAGTCTGCGGGCGACGGCCAGTCCGACGACGCCGGCGCCGACGACGATGGTATCTGCCTTGTCCATGGGGATGATATTAATAGTCGTCCCGGCGACGCGGATCACGCAGAAATGATGGCCTCTTACACCCGCCCCCTTGCGGAGCGGAGGCGGTTGCGCTTATCTGTCGCGATGCAGACGAACGAAGTCATGGGAACCGGGTTTGAAACGCCGCAGTCCGAAATCGGGTCTTTTCATCGCATTGCTCATCGCCTGCGTGGCGGCGGTGGCGGCCGGCGCCATCGGCAAGCATTCGATGGCTGATTGGCGGACCGCCAGCCGCGAGAGCGCCGGCATCGCGCCCGACCCGCGGTTCGAACGCGAGGCCATCGTCCAGGTCTACGCGGCGCGAGCCTACGGCTGGCGCGGCACCTTCGGTGTGCACAGCTGGATCGCCGTCAAGCCGACGGCGGCGCCCCGGTTCACCGTCTACGAGATCATCGGCTGGCGGCTCTATCACGCCCATGACGGCGAGGACCGGGGCACGGCGCTGAGCATTTCCAACCGGCCGGCCGACGGCCGCTGGTTCGGCAACGTGCCCGAGGTCATCGCCGAGTTGCGCGGCGACGGCGTCGACGACATCATCCGTCGCCTCGACCAGGCGGCCCGCGCCTATCCATACCAGGGCGAATACCAGGTCTGGCCCGGCCCCAACTCGAACACTTTCACCGCCTACATGGGTCGCGCCGTGCCCGAGCTTAAACTCGACCTGCCGCCGACCGCCATCGGCAAGGACTACATCCCCGACGGCCTGTTCGCCGAAGCGCCGAGCGGCACCGGCTATCAGGTATCGCTGTTCGGGACCCTGGGCGTCCTGGTCGGCGCCGAGGAAGGGGTCGAACTCAACCTGCTCGGGTTGACGTTCGGCCTCGATCCGGCCGACCTGGCTGTCAAGCTGCCGCTGGCCGGGCGGCTATCGGCGGCCACGCCGTAACCGTTTTCCGCCTCCAATATAACTTGGGCCGGGCCGCTTGCGGCGGACCGACCGTCGATCGGCGAGAAATCTTCCTGCAATCGGGTTAGAGCGCCGTTCCGTCGGGACCGTCGACTTCGGTTCCGGCTGCGTCGTCGTCGCTCTCCCCGGCCGGCGTGTCCGGATCGGTATCCTGTTCGTCGATGCCGAGCAGTTCGTCGACCACGGCCGTAACCTCGTCGGTTACGTCCTTATTGGCGAAACTGGAGAGCGAGGCGGCTTCCTCGGCGCTGGCCTCGGCCTCGGCCAAGGCGTAGACGGTGTCGGCCAGTTCCGATTCGAGCGCCGCCACTTCGTCGTCGGTGAGATTCTCGTCGGTCAACTGGCTTTCGAGATCGGCGATCGCCGCTTCCAGGTCGGCGATTTCCGTCGATGTGGTCTCGCCGGTCAGCGAACGGGCATAAGCCGCCAGCTTGCCGACGATGGAGTTCGGCGAGGCGTTGGCCCGCGCCGTCGCCGAGGCGTGGGCGGCGTTCAGGTTGCCGAGGGCGCTGGCCACAGAGCCGTGATTGGCGTCCCTGCCCTTGCCCTTGGAGCCGCCGTCGCCGGCGCCATCGCCGGCATCGGCCGAGCCGCCGCTGTTGCCGTTACCGCCGCCCTTGCCGCCTCCGTTACCGCCTCCGTTACCGCCTCCGTTACCGCCGTCATTGCCGCCACCGTTACCGCCGCCCTTGCCGCCGCCGTTACCGCCACCGTTACCGCCGCCGTTGCCGCCGCCGTTGCCGCCCTTGGCGGCCGCCTCCGAAGTCTCGATCGACAAGTTGGAGAACTCGAAGGCGAGCGGTGCCGCGACCAAGGCGAGCGCCAGCGTACCGGTCAGGATCGGACGAAGAATGCGGTGGGATCGGGTGACGGGTGTCATGATGCGCCTCATGGAATGCCGCGGACGGATGAGCAATAGGGTTCCGAAAAGCGTAGACATCCGGCCGTAGGGGGTCAATATATTTAAATATCAATAACTTACGTGGAAAAATACATAAAATGTAATGGACCTTGCCAGCACCTGTTCCGGGCGCGGCAAGGACGATCCGAAAAACCGCGTTTTGGACTTGTCCGGACGCCGGGCCGGTTTATGGTCTGACGGGACAGGCGGTGGAAGGACGCTTCGGAACCGACAGCCGCGCCGGCCAGCGAAGGAAATTCGATGAGCATTTGGGGAAAAATCATCGGCGGCGTCGCCGGGTTCGCGCTGGGCGGACCGCTGGGTGCCATCCTCGGCGCCGTCGCCGGCCATCAGGTCGACAAGATGCGCGACCAGGCCGGGGCCGGTGATTTCATGGGCGCCGATCGGGCGGCTCGCCAGGTCGCTTTCACGACCGCCGTCATCGTGTTGTCGGCCAAGATGGCGAAGGCCGACGGCCAGGTCACCCGCGATGAGGTCGACGCCTTCAAGGAGCTGTTCCACATTCCGCCGGACGAGATGAAGAACGTCGGCCGGTTGTTCGACGAAGCCAAGAGGGACGCCAGCGGCTTCGAACCCTACGCCGAACAGATCGCCATGATGTTCGCCCACGAACCGGCCGTCATGGAGGAACTGTTGGGCGGACTTTTCCACATCGCCATGGCCGACGGCCACCTGCACCCGGAAGAGGCCAAGTTCCTGCGCAAGACGGCGTTGATCTTCGGCTTCACGGAACACGACTACGAGCGCCTGAAGACGATCTTCGCCGGCACTGACGGCGAGACCAACGCTTACGAGGTGCTCGGGCTCGATCGGTCGGCCAGCGACGACGAAGTCAAGACGACCTACCGCAAGCTGATCCGCGAAAACCATCCCGATACTTTGGTCGCCCAAGGCCTGCCGCAGGAGTTCATCGACCTCGCCAACGAGAAGATGGCAACCATCAACGCCGCCTACGACCGCATCGAGAAGGAGCGTGGGCTGAAGTAAGGGGCCGGCGCCGCGCCGCCGTCTCTTTAAGCCCATCGGATTCTCGATGAAACCCCTTCATATCGCCGCCGCGCTGGTCATGGTGTCGCTATGGGGCGTCAATTTCGTCGTCGCCAAGGTCGCCGTCGGCATGGCGCCGCCGCTGTTTACCCTGGCCCTGCGCTCCTTGTTGACGGCGGCGGTATTGATCGGCCTGGCGCCGGTGCCGCGCGCCCAGATGCGCGACATCGCGGTCCTCTCCGTCGTCGTCGGCGGCCTCCATTTCGGGTTGATGTTCTCCGGCCTGGCCGGCGTCGACGCCGCCGTCGCCGCCATCGTCGCGCAACTGGGAACGCCGTTCAGCGCGCTGTTCGCCTGGCTTATCCTCGACGACCGGTTCGGTTGGAAACGGACCGGCGGGTTGGTCGTCGCTTTTGCCGGTGTCGCCGTCCTCGCCGGCGAACCGAAGACGGCGTCCAGCCTGCCGCACCTGTTGATGGTGGTGGGCGCCGCCCTGACCTGGGGCCTGGGCAACGTCCAGACCAAACGCATCGGGGCCATCAACGTATTCTCGCTCCTTGCCTACATGAACCTGTTCGCCGCCCCGTAGTTGCTGGTCGCTTCGGCTGTACTGGAAACCGGCCAGTTCGCCGCCGTCACCGCCGCCGACTGGAGTTATGCGGGCGCCATTCTCTACATGACCTTCGGCGCCAGCATCGGCGGCTACGGGTTGTGGTATCATCTGGTCGGCCGTTACGCGGTATCGCGGATCGTCGCCATAACGCTGCTGGCGCCGGTGATCGGCGTCGCTTCCGGCATCGTCCTGCTCGGCGAGGCGGCGACCTGGCAGATACTGGTCGGCGGCCTGATGACCATTTCCGGGGTCGCCGTGGTCCAATTGCGCTGGGCCCGACCGGCCGACCCGAGCGGATGACGAGATGATCGAGACCGCATCGCCCAACCACGATGAACGCCCGGACAGCGCCGCTATCGACATGCTGGTGCTGCACTACACCGGCATGCCAAGTGCCAAGGCGGCGCTGGCACGATTGTGCGACGCCGCAGCCCGGGTCAGCGCCCACTACCTGATTGACGAGGATGGAACCGTCCACCGCTTGGTCGGGGAAGGGCGGCGCGCCTGGCATGCCGGCGTCGCGTCGTGGCGCGGCAACACCGACGTCAACGGCCGCTCCGTCGGCATCGAACTGGTCAACCCGGGCCACGAGTTCGGGTACAGAGCCTTCCCGGCGGCCCAGATGGCGGCGCTCGTCGAGCTCGCCGTCGATGTCATCGACCGCCACTCGATCCCACCTCGCAACATAGTCGGTCATTCGGACGTTGCGCCGGTGCGCAAACTCGACCCTGGTGAGCTGTTCGACTGGGCCGGGCTGGCCGGGCAGGGGATCGGGCTTTGGCCGGCGGTAGAGCCGTCGAGCACCGAGGCGAACCCGGCGGACACCGTCTCCCTGCTGGCCCGCTACGGCTATGACACCACTGATACGGGCGCGGCCCTGGCCGCCTTCCAGCGGCACTTCCGACCCGACCGTATCGACGGCGAGGCCGACTCTGAAACGTTCGCCCGACTGGCCGCGCTGTTGGCCGCGGCCGACGACGTCACCGGTTGACGAGCCCGGAAACGACCCGGTGGATCTCCTCGGCCAGCTCGGTAACGTTGACACCCTTCTGGATGAAACCCTTGGCACCGTAGTTGATGCAGTCGTCGTGAACGTACAGGTTCTCGATCGCGCTCAACATGACGACGACGGCGGCCGGATCGACGTCGAGGATTTCTTGGAGAGTGTCGACACCGTCCAGTTCACCCAGCATGTTGACGTCGAGAAAAACGACGCCCGGCCGTTTTTCGCGGTAGAGAGCGACCGCCGTCTCGCCGTCGGCCGCCTCGGCGACGGCGCCGAAACCGATTGACGGCAGGATCGCCTTCATGGCCGAACGGAATATCTCTTCGTCGTCGACCACTAATGCCGTTGGCTTTTCGGTTTGGTCCGCCATCGATCGGAAGATGGCACCGTCCCGTCCCCATATCAACCCGCCGCTTGCTCCGGCGTCTCGGTCGAGATGAAGATTTCCTTGAACATGGCGAGCAGGTTCTGGTCGATGCCGGTCGACATGCTCTCGAGGATGCCGAACGCTTTCTCGGCCGAGAAGGCTTCCTTGTAGGAACGCTTGTCGGTAAGCGCCCCGAAGATGTCGCAGATCACCGACATCCGGGCTAACTCGTTCAGTTCGTTGGCCTTCAATCCCTTAGGGTAGCCGGTGCCGTCGAGTTTTTCGTGGTGCTGCTCGGCGATGATCTGGGCGCCGCGGGTGACGTCGTCGCCGGCCTCCAGCAACTTGGCGCACTGGACGGCGTGGTCGCGCATGATCGGCCATTCCTCTTCCGAGAGCTTGCCCGGTTTGTTGAGGATGAGGGGCGGCGTCACCAGCTTGCCGACGTCATGCAGCAAACCGCCGGTCGACAGGATCAGCAGGTTGTCGCCTTTCATGCCGAGGCCGTGGCCGAACAGAGTCAAGAGCGTGGCGACGCGCATCGAGTGCACGTAGGTGTAGTTATGGTGGGTCTGCACGGATTTCAGGAGCTCGTGGTGGGCACCGCCGCGTACCGCTTCGGCCACCGGCGCGCAGCTCTCGGCCGCCGAGTTGTAGTCGATGGGCTCACCCTTTTCGATGGCGGCGGCGATGCTCTTGTACTCCTCGACCGTCAACTTGAGGGGTCTCTTTTGGATTTCCGGCAACGCGTCCCACGATTTCTCGGCGTCCTGGCTGATCAACTCGCCGATGGTATCGATCAGTTCGCGGGCGGTGATCGGCCATCTCAGGTAGCGGCTGGTCTCGCCGAATTCAGTAACCAGCGCATCGAACCCCTCACCCTTCTGGCCGATGAAGATGAAAGGCGGGTGCTCGTCGTCGGGGCCGTCGGCGCTGGTCAGCAACGGATTGAGGCCGCCCTTGCGGGTCAATTCGACCTCGACCAGTACGACGTCCGGCGGCGTCTCCAGGAGAGCCATACCGGCCCTACTGGTCGAGTCGAACATGGAAAGATCGAAGAACCGCGAGAGAACGCCGCCCAACTCCTCGCTGCGTTTCGGGTTCCGGGTCACCACGTAGACACGCGGCAGGAAAGAGGCGTCTGCGGTTTCGACGGCGGTCATCGGTACTCTCGCTGTATTGACAAGGGGATGATCGCCGATCCCCAGTCCATTCCCCCATTTTCGCGTCACGGGAAAAGGGTCGGCCCTCTCATCCCGGTCGAGAACGGTACTTCCGCACTATTCTAGGGCGTAAACCGCAACCGCCGAAACTCAAATATGCCTCCTGCATGTCTCTTTTCGGTTGATGGCGCTTGACGCCGACGCCGAACGGCATAACTTGTGGGGGGCCAGACGGTCGGATGGCCGCCTTCGCCGTTTTCGGACGGTGGGGGAGGAAAGTCCGGGCTCCACGGAGACACGGTGCCGGGTAACGCCCGGCGGAGGCGACTCCAGGGAAAGTGCCACAGAAAGCAAACCGCCCCGTCCGTCGGCTTCGGCCGATTCGCGGGGTAAGGGTGAAAGGGTGCGGTAAGAGCGCACCGCGCCCCCGGCAACGGGGGTGGCAGGGTAAACCCCACCGGGAGCAAGACCAAGTAGGGGTGACATGCCGCGAGGCAGGCGGGTTTCCGCGCCGTCACCCGGGTCGGTCGCGCGAGGCGCCCGGCAACGGGCGTCCCAGATGAATGGTCATCTATCGCAGGGAAACCTGCGTGGACAGAACCCGGCTTACAGATCGTCTGGCATTATCTCGCTGAAACAAAAGAGAAAAACGGATTCCGGCCGTGGCCTGCCAAGGTCCTGAAAAAAGCCCGTGCCGACGCCCCGAAACGACCATGCCGGGGCCAAATTGTCGCCGTCATTGTCGCCTTCACTGTAACGGCTTCAAAGATACTGCTTCAAACAGGCGAAATTTCAGGCAAATCGGCAGCTTCGAAACCCTTTGTTAACCCATGGAAATCCATAGTAATCCCATTGACGCCCAAAAATGCCCATGATATCCCATTAAAGCCCGGTTCAAGGCTTGGCGGGACGGGTCGCAAGTGGCGGCTTTCCGGCACGAAAAGGACATGGGCAGGTGGGCGGGGAGCGGTAGTGCGAACCGTTTCTGGAAATCGTCGGCTGAAGCCGGCGGAAAGAGGGTTTCACTGGGGGCCATCATGGCGCTGTTTGTTGGCAGGCACGTCAACAGGATCGACAAGAAGGGGCGGGTCTCCGTACCGAAGCCGTTCCGCGCGGTCTTCCAGGGACGCGGCGAGACCCGCCTGTACGCCTACCCGCTGTTCAAGCACCGGGCGATCGAGGCCTGTGGCGAGGACTTCATGACTCGCTTGAGCGCCAGCCTCGACGACCTCGACATGTTCTCCGACGAGCAGGACGACTTGGCCGCCATCGTTATGGAAAACGCGCACGCGCTGAGCTTCGACCCGGAAGGGCGAATCGTCCTGCCGAAGGAACTGACCGAGCACGCCGGCATCGTTGGGCAGGCGGTATTCGTCGGTCGCGGCGCCCGCATCCAGATTTGGGAGCCGAAGGCCTATGAGGCCAACCGCGCCGCCGCCTTCGAGCGCGCCCGGACGCGCGGCGCGACATTGCGCCTGCGGGCCGGTGGCGATGACGGGGGCGACGAATGACGCCCGGCCCGGCCCCGCACTCCGGCCATACCCCGGTCATGGTCGCCGAAGTGGTGGCGGCGCTGGCGCCGCGAGACGGCGCCACCTACGTCGATGCCACCTTCGGTGCCGGCGGCTATTCGGAAGCTCTGCTCAAGGCCGCCAACTGCGCCGTTTGGGGTATCGATCGCGATCCGCTGGCGCTCGGCCGCGGCGAGGAATTGGCGGGCCGCTATGCCGGCCGCCTGACCGTGCTCGGCGGACGTTACGGTGAGATGGCCGATCTGCTGACTGAAGTCGGCGTCGAGCGCATCGACGGCGTCGCCCTCGACCTCGGCGTTTCCTCCATGCAGATCGACGATCCGTCCCGCGGTTTCTCTTTCAAGGCCGACGGTCCGCTCGACATGCGCATGAGCGCCAGCGGAACCAACGCTGCCGACGTCGTCAACGAACTTGCCGAAAAGGAGTTGGCCGACATCATCTATCGCTACGGCGAAGAGCGCGCGTCGCGGCGGATTGCCAAGGCCATCGTCGAACAGCGGACGCAGACGCCGATCACGAGGACCGGCCAACTGGCCGAGCTGATCCGCCGGGTGGTGGCCAGGTCGAAGGACGGCATCGACCCGGCGACCCGGACCTTCCAAGCGTTGCGGATTTATGTCAACGACGAGATCGGCGAACTGGAGCGGGGTCTGCACGCCGCCGAGGCGTTGCTGGTTCCGGGCGGGCGGTTGGCGGTGGTGTCGTTCCATTCCCTGGAAGACCGCCGGGTCAAGGAATTCCTGAAGGCCCGGTCCGGAACCGGGCCGCGGCCGTCGCGCCATCGGCCGGCGCCGGACGCAGCGGCACCGACGTTCAGGCTGTTGGGGCGCGGTGTCACCAAGCCGGGCGCAGCCGAGGTCGAATCGAACCCGCGGGCCCGTTCGGCCCGCTTGCGGGCGGCGGAGCGGACGGCGGCGCCGGCCCGCCGGGCGGCCTGAGGGGAGGAGCCGATGGCCCGCCAAACCACGCTCCTGTTCGCGCTGATGGCGGTCGGCATCAGCCTCACCCTGTTCCTGGTCAAGTACCGGGTGCAGGACCTGGAAGACCAGTTGCTGTCAATCGAACGCACAGTCGCCGAAGACCGCCAGGCGATCCACGTGCTGAACGCCGAATGGAGCCATCTCAATGAACCGAACCGCCTGCGCGACCTGGCCGAACGTCACCTAGGGCTGGTGCCGCTCAAAACCGGCCAGATCGCGACGCCGTTCGGCCTCGACGGCTTGTTGACGGCACCCGGCAGCCGCGAGGAGACGCCCCATGCCGTCCTCCGCCCGACCGCCACAGCGGGAGGATCGCCGTGAGCAAGCACCCGGCCCGCAAACTCGAACCCGCCCGCCGCCTCGACGGCGTACGCAAGAGCGCCCTGGAGACCAGTCGCAACCGACTGCTGGTGACCGGCGCCGTTCTGACCATCGCTTTTGCGGTGATCGTCGGCCGATTGGTCGACCTCACTGTGTTCAAAGGGGCCGAGCCTCCGGTCGCCGGCGATACGTCGGCCGCCGGCCAGTTCGTCGAACGCGGCAATATCGTCGACCGCAACGGTTTGATCCTGGCGACCAGCCTGCCGACGGTGTCGCTGTATGCCGACCCCAGGGGCGTGCTCGACGCGGACGAGACCGCCGCCAAGCTGATCGGCGTTCTTTCCGATCTCGACCGCGCCGAAACCCTTGTCAAGCTTCGCTCGAAGGGTCGATTCGTATGGCTGGCCCGCAACTTGACGCCGCAGCAGCACTACCGGATCAATCGCTTGGGCCTTCCCGGCATCGGCTTTCAGAGAAGCGAACGGCGCGTCTATCCACATGGCCGCCTGGTTTCCCACGTGCTCGGCATCACCGACGTCGACGGCCGTGGATTGACCGGCGTCGAGCGGCAGTTCGACCGCACCTTGAGAGCCGGCGGCGATCCCCTGCGGCTGTCCATCGACCTCCGTATCCAGTCGCTGTTGCGCGAGGAACTGGCCGGGGCGGTCGGTGAGTTCAGGGCGATCGGCGGCGCCGCCCTGGTGCTCGACGTCAATACCGGCGAGATCGTCGCCATGGTCTCGTTGCCCGATTTCGATCCCAACACGCCGAGCCGCATCGGCGGCGAGGCCGGTTTCAACCGGGCCACCAAGGGGGTCTACGAGATGGGCTCCACGTTCAAGTTGTTTACCGCGGCGATGGCGCTCGATTCCGGCGCCGTCGATCTCAGGGGCGGCTATGACGCCTCGAAACCGATTCGCGTCGCACGTTTCACCATCAACGACTTCCACGCCAAGAACCGGTGGTTGTCGATTCCCGAAATCATCGTTTATTCCTCGAATATCGGCGCCGCCAAGATGGCCATGGACGTCGGTACGGAACGCCAGCGCGCCTATCTCGACCGATTCGGTCTCTTAACCCCGACGGCGGTCGAGTTGCCGGAGGTCGGGGCGCCGTTGACACCGACGACGTGGCGGCCGGTCAACACCATGACCATTTCCTACGGCCACGGGATCGCGGTGTCGCCGCTACAACTGGCCAGCGGTGTCGCCACCCTGGTCAACGGCGGCATCCACCGGCCGGCGACACTGATCTTCAGGAACGGTCTGCCGGTCGCCGGCAAGCAGGCGGTGTCGCGCCAAACGTCGGCACAGATGCGCGGCCTGATGCGCCTCGTCGTCGACCGCGGCACCGGTCGCAAGGCCGATACGCCGGGTTATCTGGTCGGCGGCAAGACCGGTACCGCCGACAAGCAATCGGGTTCCGGCTATTCGGACAACGACAAGATTTCGTCCTTCGTCGGCGTCTTCCCGATCGACGATCCGCGCTACCTGGTGTTGGTCCTGGTCGACGAGCCGGTCGGCAACGAACGCACCTTCAATTACGCGACCGGCGGCTGGGTGGCGGCGCCGGTGGTCGGGCGGGTTGTCGAACGGATGGCGCCGATGGTCGGGATCGCGCCCGACCTCGATGCCGAGTTCGCTACTCCGGTCCTGCCAAACATCGGCAAGAAAGCGCAGGCGAGCAAGCAGGCCACGGCCAGGTCCGACCTCAGGGTGCCGGCGATGCGCCAACACCGCACCACCGCCTTGGCGCCGGTGGTGAAGGCGAAAGCCGACGCCGCCAAGGCGGCCGAGGAGAATTTGATTCTGAGGACGCGCCAGGCCCTGGCCGGCGCCCTGCAGATCCACGGAGATCGTGCCCGGGTATTGAAGGCGGTGCGGGCGGCGCTGGAGCCGGAACTTGCGGCTCAGTGATGTCATGGATGGGAACCACGGTGTAGTGATTGACAGCGGGCTCATCGGCGATCGGGAAATTACCGGGCTCACCTGCGATTCTCGGCGGGTCGAGCCCGGTTTTCTTTTCGCCGCCTTGCCCGGCAGTCGGGCCGACGGCCGCGCCTTCATCGCCGACGCCCTCGAACGCGGCGCCGCCGCCGTTCTCGCTCCGCCCGGAACCGAACTCGAGAACGAAGCCGGAGTGCCGCTGATCACCGACCACAACCCGCGCCGCCAGTACGCCTTGATGGCGGCTCGTTTCTTTGCCGAGCAGCCGGCCACCGTGGCCGCCGTCACCGGCACCAACGGCAAGACCTCGGTCGTCACCTTTCTCGGCCAGTTGTGGGCGAAACTCGGCCTTCACGCCGCCAGCGCCGGCACCCTCGGCATCGCCACCTACGGGTTCGCCGCCGGCGACACGCCGAGGCTCGAACACCAGATCGCACTGACCACGCCCGATTCCGTCGACCTTCACCGCAGCCTTTCCGAACTGGCGGCCTCGGGTGTCGAGCGGCTGGCCATGGAAGCCTCCAGCCACGGCCTCGAACAATACCGCCTCGACGGCGTCCGGGTCGCGGCCGCCGCCTTCACCAACTTAAGCCGCGACCACCTCGATTACCACGGCACCATGGAGGAGTACCTTAGAGCCAAGGTACGTTTGTTCTCCGATATACTGGCCGGTGACGGCACCGCGGTGGTCAACGCCGACGCGCCCTATTCGGACGCCATTCGTAGCGCCGCGCGAAGCCGCGGCCACCGCATCCTCGATTACGGAACGGAAGCCTCCGACGTTCGGCTCTGCGCAACGGAAACCAAGCCGGACGGCCAAGTCCTCGACCTCCAGGTAATGGGCGAGCCGGTCCAGGTGGGCCTAGCGCTATTGGGCGGGTTCCAGGCCGACAACGCGCTGTGCGCGCTGGCCCTGGCCGTCGCCTGTGGCGACGATCCGCTCGAGGCGGCACGGGCTCTGGAACACCTCGAAGGGGCGCCGGGCCGCGTCCAGGCCGCCGGCCGCCATCCCAACGGCGCCGGCATCTACGTCGACTACGCCCACACGCCGGATGCCCTGGCCAGCATCCTGAAAGCGCTCCGCCCCCACACCCAGGGCCGCCTGCACGTGGTGTTCGGGTGCGGCGGCGACCGCGATCCGGGCAAACGCCCCGAGATGGGCGACGTCGCCTGCCGGCACGCCGACGAGGTCATCGTCACCGACGACAACCCGCGCACCGAGGATGCGGCCGCCATTCGCGCCCAGGTGCTGGCCGCCTGTCCGGGCGCCCGGGAGTTCGACGATCGCGCCGCCGCCATCGCCGCCGCCGTCGCCGACTTGCAATCGGACGACATCCTGATCGTCGCCGGCAAGGGTCACGAACGCGGCCAAATCGTCGGCGACGAGATCCGCCCCTTCGACGACAGCGAGGTGGTGGCGGATGTCCTCAAGGGGTTGGAACGATGACCAGGGCCGCCAGAGCCATGCTGTGGACCGCCGCCGAAGCCGCCGCCGCCACCGGCGGGCGGACCGACGGCGAATGGTGGGCCGGAGGCGTTTCGATCGACAGCCGAACGATCGAGTCCGGAGATCTTTTCGTCGCCCTGCAAGGCCCCACGTTCGACGGTCACGATTATGTGGTCGATGCCTTCGACCAAGGCGCGGCCGCGGCCGTTGTCCATCGACCGGTTACCGGACTTGGGGACGCCACGCGGATGCTGGCGGTCGCCGACACGATGGCGGCCCTGCAAGGGCTGGCCACCTATGCGCGGAAGCGGACGGCGGCCCGTATCGCCGCCGTCACCGGCAGTGTCGGCAAGACCGGCACCAAGGAGTTCCTGCGCCTGTGCTTGGAACCGCAAGGCCGGGTCTCGGCCAGCCATGGAAACCTCAACAACCAATGGGGATTGCCGTTGAGCCTGGCCCGCATGCCGGCCGAGACCGATTTCGGTGTGTTCGAGTTGGGCATGAACCGCCCTGGCGAGATCGAGCCGCTGTCACGCCTGAGCCGACCCCACGCCGCCCTTGTCACCACCGTCGAACCGGCCCACACCGAGTTCTTCGAATCGCTCGACCGAATCGCCGACGCCAAGGCCGAGATTTTCACCGGCGTCGAAGCCGGCGGCACCGCCATCCTCAACCTCGACAACACCTACTTCGAACGGTTGGAGGCGGCAGCGCGACGGGCCGGCATCGAAAACGTCCTCAGTTTCGGGGTCGACGATGCCGCCTGGGCCCGACTGGTGGCGGTCCAGTTGGACGGCGACGGCAGCCGGATCGAGGCCGAGATCGGCGGCCGCAGGATCGAGTTTCGGATCGGCGTTCCTGGCCGCCATTGGGTGATCAACGCTCTCGGCATGCTCGCCACCGTCGAAGCTCTGGGCGCCGACTGCGAACGGGCGGCGGCGGAACTTGCGCATGTGCGCGGGCTTGCCGGTCGAGGCGCGCAACAGGAGATCGCCATAGCCGGCGACTCCTTCGTGCTGATCGACGAGAGCTACAACGCCAGCCCGGCCTCGATGGCTGCCGCCGTCGCCGTTCTCGGCCACGCCCGGCCGCGGAAAGGCGGGCGGCGCATTGCCGTGCTCGGCGACATGCTGGAGTTGGGCGCGCAGTCGGAGGCCTTGCATGCCGGCCTTGTCGACCCGCTGATCGACGCCCGGGTCGATCTCGCGTTCACCGCAGGCCAGTACATGGCGGCTCTGTGGGAGCGTTTGCCCGCCGCCATGCGTGGCGGTCACGCCAGCACCGCCCAGAAACTGGTGCCGTTGGTCCAGGCCGCGGTTCAGCCGGGCGACATCGTCATGATCAAGGGCTCGTTGGGCAGCCGCACGAGCCTGATCGTCGATGCCCTATTCGAACTGGAGCACGCCGCCGCCAATGCGCCGCCGCGTGCGGTCAACGGGGAGTAGGGGGCGGAGATGCTGTATCACATTCTGTTCCCGCTGGCCGATCAGTTCACGGCCCTCAACGTCTTCCGGTACCTCACCTTCCGTACGGGCGGCGCCATGATCACGGCGCTGATCGTCAGCTTCCTGATCGGCCCGGTGCTGATCAACCTGTTGAAAACGCGCCAGCGGGGCGGCCAGCCGATCCGCAGCGACGGTCCCGAGGGCCACTTGTTGACCAAACAGGGTACGCCGACCATGGGCGGCTTCATGATCCTGCTGGCGATGACCCTGGCCACCCTGTTGTGGGCCGATCTCACCAACGGATATGTGTGGGCCGTGCTCGGCGTCACCATCGCCTTCGGCATGATCGGCTTCATGGACGACTATATGAAAATCTCCGAACGCGACAGCCGCGGCCTTCCGGCCAAGCTCAAGCTGGTCATGCAGGCCGCCATCGCTGCCGTCGCCGTCTTCTGGATCATCGACCACCTGCCGCCCGGCCTGGCGACGACGCTGGCTGTGCCGTTCTTCAAGAACGTGCTTCTCAACCTGGGCTGGATGTTCGTCGTCCTCGCCGTGTTCGTCATCGTCGGCGCGTCGAATGCGGTCAACCTGACCGACGGCCTCGACGGCCTGGCCATCGTCCCGGTGATGATCGCGGCCGGCGTTTTCGCGCTGATTGCGTATCTGGTCGGCAACACGGTGTTCTCCACCTATCTGCAACTCCACTACGTGCCGGGCAGCGGTGAGTTGGCCGTGTTCTGCGGCGCCCTGGTCGGCGGCGGCCTTGGCTTCCTGTGGTTCAACGCGCCGCCGGCCAAGGTGTTCATGGGGGATACGGGATCGCTGTCGCTGGGCGGCGCGCTCGGCACCGTCAGCGTCGTCACCAAGCACGAACTGGTGCTGGCCATCGTCGGCGGCCTGTTCGTTCTGGAGACCGTTTCGGTCATTGTTCAGGTGGTGTCGTTCAAGTTGACCGGCCGCCGCGTCTTCGCCATGGCGCCGCTGCACCATCACTTCGAGAAGAAGGGGTGGGCCGAAAGCACCATTGTCATCCGGTTCTGGGTTATCGCCTCGATCCTGGCCCTGGCCGGCCTTTCCACCCTGAAGCTGAGATGAGACCGGCATGATCGACGTTTTCGCATTCGCCCATCTGCCGGTCGCCGTCTTTGGACTGGGTCGCTCCGGCCTGGCCGCGGCCAGGGCGCTGGACGCCAGCGAGGCCGAGGTCTGGGCCTGGGATGACGACGCCGGGGCCAGGGAACGGGCGGCGGACGAAGGCGTCAATCTGGTCGACCTCTACGGCTGCGACTGGTCGGAACTGACGACCCTGGTGTTGAGCCCCGGTATCCCGCTGCACCACCCCCAGCCGCATCCCCTCGTCGACAAGGCCAAAGCGGCTGGTAGCGAGGTGATCGGAGATATCGAACTGCTGGCCCGCTCGCAGCGTGAGGCCAACTACATCGGTGTCACCGGCACCAACGGCAAGTCGACGACGACGGCGTTGCTCGGCCACATCATGCAGGTGTCGGGCCGCGAGGCCGAGGTCGGTGGCAACCTCGGCGTGCCCGCCCTCGAACTCGAGCCGCTCGGCGAAGGCGGCGCCTACGTCCTCGAGATGTCCTCCTATCAGCTCGAATTGACTGTATCGATCACCTTCGACGTGGCGGTGCTCCTGAATTTGAGCGCCGACCATCTGGACCGCCACGGCGACATGGACGGCTACATCTCGGCCAAGAAGTGGATCTTCCACCGCCAAACCAAACCGCGGACCGCGGTGGTCGGCATCGACGACGACTTCTGCCGGGCCATCTACGAGGAACTGAAGGCAGCCGACGAGCAGACGGTGATCCCCATATCCGGCTCCGAGAGGGTTCGCGGCGGGGTCTATGTCTCGGCCGGCATCCTCCTCGACGATACCGAAGGCCTTGAGACGCCGGTCTGCGAGGTCAACGCCATCGCCAGCCTGCCCGGCGTCCACAACGCCCAGAATGCCGCCGCCGCCTATGCCGCCGCCAAGGCGGCCGGCGTCCAGCCGCACGCCATCATGGCCTGCCTGCAAAGCTATCCCGGCCTGGTTCACCGCCAGGAGCCGCTCGCCCTTGTCGACGGCGTCGGTTTCGTCAACGACAGCAAGGCAACCAACGCCGAGGCCGCGGCCCGGGCGCTGGCCTGTTACGACATCGTCTACTGGATTGCCGGCGGCCGCCCGAAGGAAGGCGGTCTCGGCGCCGTCGAGCCGTACCTGGAGCGTATTCGTCACGCCTATCTGATCGGCGAAGCGGCACTTGAACTCGGCCAGTTCCTGGACGGACGCGTGCCTTTCACCATCTCAGGCGAGCTCGCCGAGGCCACCCGCCAGGCGTTCGACCAGGCCAGAGCGGATCAGGCTCCGGAGCCGGTCGTTCTGCTGTCGCCGGCCTGCGCGTCGTTCGATCAATTTGCCGATTTCGAGGACCGCGGCGACGCCTTTCGCGAGTTGGTCGAGGAATTGCCAGGCGAACACCTCGATCCGTTCGAGGTGCCGGGTGCGTTTCCCGGATCCGGTTCCGGACTGAACGGCGGGGAGGCGGCGTAATGGCGACCTTCGCGCGCACCGATACGAGCCTTGTGGGGCGCTGGTGGTGGGCGATCGACCGTTGGATGATCGCCGCTCTCGTCGCGCTCATCGCTGTCGGCGCCTTGCTGGCGCTGGCCGCTTCGCCGCCGGTGGCCGAACGGATCGGCCTCGATACCTTCCACTTCGCCCGCCGCCAGTTCGCTTTCCTCGGTATCGGCATCGCCGTCATGTTGTCGGTGTCTTTCCTGTCGACGCGCGGGGTGCGGCGGCTGGCCATGGCCTGCACGGGTGTCGCCATCGTGCTGATGGCGGTGACCCCTTTCCTCGGTGCCGAAATCAAAGGCGCCACCCGCTGGCTGCAGATCGGCGCCCTCTCGGTGCAGCCGTCCGAGTTCGTCAAACCGGGGTTTGCGGTGCTGGCGGCTTGGCTGCTTTCCAGCCAACGCCTCGACGATCGCTTCCAGGGCTACAAGGCGGCGACGGTGCTGCTCGTCGTCATCCTTGGGCTGCTGCTGGTGCAGCCGGACGTCGGCATGGCGATGGTGGTGGCCGCCGTATGGGCGGTGCAGGTGTTCGTCGGCGGCCTGCCGCTGATGCTGGTGACGGCGATCGCCCTGGTCTTCCTGGGCGGCAGTCTCGGCGCCTATCTCTCCTTCGATCACGTGCGCGCCCGAGTCGATCGCTTCCTCGACCCGGAAGCCACCGAAGGTTACCAGGTCGGCCGCGCCTTGGAAGCGTTCCGCAACGGCGGCCTGACGGGCCGCGGCCCCGGCGAAGGCCGGATCAAGGAAATCCTGCCCGATGCCCACGCCGATTTCATTTTCGCCGTGGTCGGCGAGGAGTTCGGCCTGATCGTGTGTCTGCTGGTGGTCGGCCTGCTCGGCTTCGTGGTGATGCGGGGAATCAGCCGAGTCTTCAAGGACGACGACCTGTTCCGCCTGTTGGCGGTGACCGGCCTGTTGGCCCAGTTCGCCATTCAGGCCGTCGTCAACCTGGCCTCGACCGTCAACCTGATACCGCCGAAGGGCATGACCCTGCCGTTCATCTCCTATGGCGGCTCGTCGACCCTAGCGCTGGCCCTCGGCATGGGCATGGTGCTGGCGCTGACCCGCGAGCGGCCGGGCCGGGGAGGCTTCCGATGAGTGTGCGCGGCAACCTGATCGCGTTGGCCACCGGCGGCACCGGCGGCCATGTCTTCCCGGCCGAGGCGCTGGCCGCGGAGTTGGCCGAGCGCGGTTGCCGGCTGGCCCTGATCACCGACCGCCGCGGCGGCGCCTTCGGCGGCTTTCTGGGCGAGGTCGAGACCCATCGCGTGCTGGCCGGCGGCCTGGCCGGCAAGAGCCTCGCCCAACGCCTGCAGAGCGGTCCCGAACTCGCCATCGGCACTTGGCAGGCGCGGCGCCTGTTGAGGCGCCTGAAGCCGGCCGTGGTCGTCGGCTTCGGCGGCTACGCCTCGGTGCCGACCATGCTGGCCGCCTGCTTCGGCGGCCTGCGCACGGCCATTCACGAGCAGAACGCCGTGCTCGGCCGGGCCAACCGCCTGATGGCACCGCGCGTCGACCGCATCGCCACCTGTTTCGACACCGTCGAGGGCGTACCGGCAGCGGTAGCGTCCAAGGTCGCATGGACTGGCATGCCGGTGCGCCCGGCCGTCACCGCCGTCCGTGACCAACCCTATCCACCGCTCGACGACGACACGCCGGTCCGCATCGTCATCGTTGGCGGTTCGCAAGGAGCTCGGGTTCTCAGCGAGGTGGTGCCGGCGGCTATGGGCCGGCTCGACGATCCCATGAAAAGGCGGCTTCGCCTTGCCCAGCAGTGCCGGCCGGAGGACCTCGACTCCGTTCGCGAAGCCTATCGCAAGCTAGAGATCGAGGCCGAATTGGACAGTTTCTTCGCCGACCTGCCCGAACGTCTGGCCGACGCCCATCTGGTGATCGGCCGCTCGGGCGCATCGGCTGTCGCCGAGGCCACGGCCATCGGCCGCCCCTCCATTCTGATCCCATATCCCCACGCCATCGACAACCACCAGATGCGAAACGCCCATGCGGTCGACGCCGCCGGCGCCGGTTGGCTCATTCCCGAGGATGCTTTCAACGCGGCGGCGCTGGCCGGGCGGCTGGATTCGCTGATCGGACTGCCGGCAATTCTCGACAAGGCCGCCCAGTGCGCCCGCTCCGTAGGTCGCTCCGATGCCGCCGAGCGTCTGGCCGATATGGTCCTCGGCCTGGTGCCCAAAGGCGGTGCCAACGGTGGCGGTGAGTCGAGGAGGCAGGCAGCATGAAAGCGCTTCCGCTCGATATCGGAACCCTGCATTTCGTCGGCATCGGCGGCATCGGCATGAGCGGCATCGCCGAGGTTCTGCATACCTTGGGTTACGCTGTTCAGGGCAGCGACATTTCGGACAACGCCAACGTCAGGCGGTTGCGCGACATGGGCATCACCGTCGACGTCGGGCACGCCGCCGACAATCTCCGGGACGCCCAGGTCGTAGTGGTATCGACCGCCGTCAAGGACGACAATCCGGAAGTGGCGGCGGCCCGCCAGCGCCTGATCCCGGTCGTCCGCCGCGCCGAAATGCTCGGCGAACTGATGCGCCTCAAGTGGTCCGTCGCGGTCGGCGGCACCCACGGCAAGACGACCACCACATCGTTGATCGCCGCCATGCTGGATACGGCCGGACTCGACCCGACCGTGATCAACGGCGGCATCATCAACGCCTGGGGCAGCAACGCCCGTCTCGGCGGCGGCGAATGGATGGTCGCGGAGGCCGACGAATCGGACGGAACCTTCCTGAAACTGCCGGCCACCATCGCCGTCGTCACCAACATCGACCCCGAGCATCTCGATCACTACGGCTCGTTCGACGCCTTGCGCGAAGCTTTCGTCGTCTTTGTCGAGAACCTGCCGTTCTACGGGTTCGCGGCCTTGTGCATCGATCACGCCGAAGTACAGGCGATGATCCCGCGGGTCTCGGACCGTCGCATCGTCACTTACGGCTTCAGCCCGCAAGCCGACGTGCGCGGCATCAACCTGGCGTTCGAGCCCGGCGGCATTCGGTTCGATGCAGTCATCTCCGACCGCAAGGCCGGCGCCGAACATGCCCTGGAGGACCTGAAGCTGCCGATGTTCGGCGACCACAACGTCCAGAACGCGTTGGCCGCGGTCGCCATCGCTACCGAGATGAAGATGGACGATGCGACCATACGCCGCGCGTTGGCCGCCTTCGAGGGTGTCAAACGCCGTTTCACCGTCTGCGGCGAGGTCGGCGGCGTCACGGTCATCGACGATTACGGCCACCACCCGGTCGAGATTTCGGCCGTCCTCAAGGCCGCCCGGCAGGCCGCCAGGGGTCAGGTCGTCGCCGTCGTCCAACCGCACCGCTACACCCGGCTCCGTGACCTGTTCGAGGACTTCTGCACCTGCTTCAACGACGCCGACGTGGTGCTGGTGGCCGACGTCTACGAGGCCGGCGAGACGCCGATCGAGGGCATCGACCGCGATGCCCTGGTGGCCGGCCTCAAGCATCACGGCCATCGCCGGGCGCAGGCGCTCGAATACGCCGGCGACCTGGCCCGCACCGTCGCCGCCTTGACCAAGGCCGGTGACATGGTTGTGTGCCTCGGCGCCGGCGACATTACCGCCTGGGCCAACGCCCTGCCTCAGCAACTGACCAAGCTTCAACCGCGAGACCGGGAGGCGGCGAATGATGCCGGCTGAGCGCCCCAATCCCCGCCTGATCGAGCGTTTGCCCGAAGTGCGTGGCGCGCTCGAGGAGGACGTCGGGCTCGGCCGCTTCACGTGGTTCAAGGTTGGCGGCCCGGCCGAGGTCCTGTTCCGCCCCGCCGATGGCGACGACCTCGCCCAGTTCGTCGGCGCCAAACCGGCCGACGTGCCGGTGACGGTGATCGGCGCCGCCTCCAACCTGTTGGTCCGTGACGGCGGTGTCGCCGGCGTCGTCGTCCGCCTCGGCCGCGAATTCGCGACCGTCGACGCCGACGGCGAAGAGATTGTCGCCGGCGCTTCGGCGGTCGGCCTCAACGTCGCCCGTCGCGCCCAACAGGCGGGCTTGAGCGGATTGGAGTTCATGACCGGAATCCCCGGCACCGTCGGCGGCGCTCTCGCCATGAACGCCGGCGCCTACGGCCGCGAGATGAGCGACGTCGTGGTTTCGGCCGAGGCGGTCGGTCTGAACGGCGCCGTCCTGCATTTGACGGTGGCCGAACTCGATTTCGGTTATCGGCGCTCGGCCGCCGACGGCGGTTGGATATTCACTTCGGCCCGGCTCCGCGGCGTGCCCGACGACGCCGAGGCAATCGCCGCCCGCATGGCCGATATCCAGGCCGAGCGCGAAAACGCGCAGCCGGTGAGGACACCGACCGGCGGCTCGACTTTCCGCAATCCGGAAGGCGCCAAGGCCTGGGAACTCATCGACAGGGCCGGTTGCCGGGGCTTGCGGCGCGGCGCCGCCATGGTTTCCGAACAGCACTGCAATTTCCTGATTAATACCGGCGGGGCGACGGCGGCCGACCTGGAAGGGCTCGGCGAAGAGGTCTGCCGCCGGGTCCTGGAGGCAACCGGCGTGACCTTGGAATGGGAAATCCGCCGCATCGGCGAAGCCGCGCGGACCGCGCCCAAGGAGGTTTCATCATGACCCGGCACGTAGCGGTTCTGATGGGCGGTTGGTCGGCCGAGCGCGAGGTTTCCCTGGTCAGCGGCGCAGCCTGCGCCGAGGCCCTGAAGAGCGCCGGTTTCGACGTCGCGTCGATCGACGTGCAGCGTGACATGGGGGCGCTCCTGACCCGTCTCTATCCGCGCCCCGATTGCATCTTCAACGCCTTGCACGGCCGTTTCGGCGAGGACGGCTGCGTGCAGGGGCTGCTCGACATCCTCGGCATACCCTACACCCATTCGGGCCTGCTGGCTTCGTCGCTGGCTATGGACAAGCCGATGGCCAAGGCCCTGTTCGAGGCGGCCGGGATCCCGGTCGCCGAGCACGTCGTCGTCAACAGCGATGAGGCCCGTCGTGGCGAAGTCATGACCAAGCCGTATGTCATCAAGCCGCCGAACGAGGGCTCCAGCGTCGGCGTTCACATTGTCCGCGAAGGCGACAACGAGCCGTTGTTCGCGGAGTCGGGCTGGCCGTTCGGCGATCAGGTGATGGTCGAGAAGTATATCAAGGGTCGGGAACTGACTGTCGCGGTCATGGGCGACGAGCCGCTGGCCGTCACCGAGATCACTACGCAACGAGGCTTCTACGACTACGACGCCAAGTACGAGGAGGGCGGATCCGTACACGTGGTGCCGGCCGAGATCGACCGGGATGTCTACGACAGGGCTCTCGAGCTCGCCCTCGCCGCCCACCGGACGCTCGGTTGCCGGGGCGTGTCCCGGGCCGACCTTCGCTACGACGGCGACACCCTGTTCATGCTCGAAGTCAACACCCAACCGGGCATGACCCCGACTTCGCTGGTACCGGAACAGGCGGCGTACGCGGGGATCTCGTTCGAGGACCTGGTCACGTGGATGGTCGACAACGCGGAGTGCGACTCATGAGCAAGTCACCTAAACGACCCAACCGCTCCAACACCGTCGTCAAAGGCAAGCCCCGACGCCGCGTCGGATCGGTCTGGCGCAGCCGCGGGATGACCGTGGTCTTGAGCGTCGTTCTGCTCGGTCTGCTCGGCGGCGGTGCCTGGTGGAGTTGGAAGAACGGTGCCGTCGGTCAGGCCGTCGACGGGATCAAGTGGCGACTTATTGCGGCCTCCGTAGAGATCGGGTTCCGGGTCGACGACGTTCTCGTGGTCAGCCGCAAGGAAACGGCGCGGGACGACCTGCTCAACGCGGTGCGGCTGGTTCGCGGCGCGCCGATCCTCGCCTTTGACCTCGATGCTGCCCGCCGGCGGGTCGAAGCGTTGCCGTGGATCAGGCGGGCGACGGTCGAGCGCATGCTTCCCGATACCATCCTGGTCAGCGTCGAGGAGCGCCGGCCATTGGCGCTGTGGCAGCACCGCGGACGGTTCGCCTTGATCGATTTCGACGGCGACGTGATCATGCGAAGCGGACTCGATCGCTTCGGCGACCTTCTGGTCGTGGTCGGCGAAGGCGCCCCCGAACATACGGCCGAACTGCTGTCGACGCTCGGCACCGAGCCGGAGTTGATGAAGCTTGTCAAGGCCGCCGTCTGGGTCGGCGGCCGGCGTTGGAACATTCGCCTGGAGGGAGACATCGACGTCCGTCTGCCGGAGGAGAACCCGGCCTCGGCCTGGGAGCGCTTGGCCGACTACGAGCGCAGGCACCGGGTCCTGGAGCGCGACGTTCAGATCCTCGATCTGCGGATACCCGATCGGTTGATCGTCCGCAAGGCGCCGGGGAACGCAAAGGAGACGGAGAGGAAGAAGCCGGGACAGGAAACATGAACAACACAAACGCGCAACCGAAACCGAGGAACGGTCTGGTCGCGGCGCTCGACATCGGCACCACCAAGGTGTGCTGCTTGATCGCCGACCCGGCCGTCGAGCGCGGGCCTTACGAGGACCAGGGACCGAGGATCGTCGGCATCGGCCATCAGGTCTCGAAGGGGCTGCGCTCGGGAACGATTATCGATCTCGACGAGACCGAGGCTTCGATCCGGGCGACGGTGGAGACGGCGGAGCAATTGGCCGGCGAGAACATCCGCGAGGTCGTCGTCAACCTCAGCGGCGGCCAGCCGGTCTCGCGCCTGATGGCCTACGAGATCTCCATCGCCGGCCACGAGATCGGTGACGCCGACCTTCGTCATATCCTCGATCCGGCGCATCTGGCGGGCGGCGACGACCGGGACCGCGAGACCATCCACCACATTCCGGTCGGCTACAGCATCGACGGCAACCGCGGCGTGCGCGATCCGCGCGGCATGTACGGCGAGCGGCTCGGCGTCAACATGCACGTCATCAAGGCGCACAGCGGGTCGATCCGGAACCTGGAAACCAGCATCGCGCGCTGTCACCTCGGCGTCGAAAGCCTGGTGGTTTCGCCCTACGCCTCGGCCCTGGCCGCCCTCGTCGACGACGAAATGAAAATGGGCGCGACCTGCGTCGACATGGGCGGCGGTACGACGACGATAGCCGTCTATTTCGACGGCGAGCTCGTACACACCGACGTCGTTCCCCTCGGCGGCGCTCACGTCACCAACGACGTGGCGCGCGGTCTATCGACCTCGCTGGCTCACGCCGAACGCATGAAGACGCTCTACGGTAGCGCCATCCCGTCGGCCAACGACGACCGCGAGGTCATCAAAGTGCCGCTGGTCGGCGAAGAGGATGCCGCCGACACCTCGCAGGTGCCGCGCTCCATGTTGGTCGGCATCATCAGGCCGAGGGTCGAGGAGATCCTCGAGATGGTCCGCGATCGTTTGATCGCCGCCAATTTCGACCGCGTCGCCGGGCGCCGGCTGGTCTTGACCGGTGGTGCCAGCCAACTGCCCGGGCTCGGCGATCTGGCCGGCACCGTCCTCGACAAGCAGGTCCGCCTGGGCCGCCCAAAATCGGTCGATGGCTTGGCCGAGGCGGTGGCCGGACCCGCATTTTCCACCTGCGTCGGGCTCTTGCTGTACGGCGTCACGGCCAAGGCGCAGGCTCCAAGCTCGGCCTATCAGCCGGGTATCGAAGCGAGTGGCCGGTTCGGCCGCATCGGCCAGTGGTTGAAAGAGAATTTCTGAGATGAAACCCGTAGAACCCGGCAGGCTACCAGCCCTGTTTCCGCAGAACCGCGGTATTCCAATCACCCGTGCCGCCCGTTGGGCGCGCACAACCTTTTCTATTCGCGATCAACAAATTGCTCTCGCCAACACAAGGAGGTCGACATGAGCATCAACCTGACCGTACCGAGTAATACGGACACCCCAGAGCTCAAGCCGAGAATTACCGTAATCGGCGTCGGCGGCGGAGGAGGAAACGCCGTCAACAATATGATCCGGCGCGAACTGGAAGGCGTCGATTTCGTCGTCGCCAATACCGACGCGCAGGCGCTGGCGCATTCCAAGTCGGAACGCCGTATCCAGCTGGGGGCATCCGTCACCGAGGGTCTCGGTGCAGGCTCCAGGCCCGACGTCGGGCGCACGGCGGCCGACGAGGCGCTGGAGACGATCCTCGACCAACTCGGCGGATCGCACATGGTGTTCATCGCCGCCGGCATGGGCGGCGGCACCGGCACCGGTGCGGCGCCCGTCATCGCCCGGGCCGCCAAGGAGGCCGGGATGCTGACGGTCGGCGTCGTCACCAAACCGTTCCAGTTCGAGGGAACGCATCGCATGCGTCTCGCCGAATCGGGGATCGAGGAACTGGAGCAATATGTCGACAGCCTGATCATCATTCCCAACCAGAACCTGTTCAGGATCGCCAACGAGAACACCACCTTCGCCGACGCCTTCTCGATGGCCGACGAGGTGCTCTATTCGGGCGTTCGCGGCGTTACCGACCTGATGGTGATGCCCGGACTGATGAACCTCGATTTCGCCGATGTCCGCTCGGTGATGAGCGAGATGGGCAAAGCGATGATGGGGACCGGCGAGGCGGAAGGCGAACGCCGGGCCCTCGACGCCGCCGAGGCGGCCATTGCCAACCCGCTGCTCGACGACACCTCGATGAAGGGCGCCAGGGGCGTTCTCATCAACATCACCGGCGGCAAGGACATCACGCTGTTCGAGGTTGACGAAGCGGCGACCAGGATCAGGGCCGAAGTCGACCAGGACGCCTACATCATCTTCGGCTCCGCCTTCGATGGCGACCTCGAAGGCCGCATCCGGGTTTCGGTCATCGCCACCGGTATCGACACCGAAGCGATGAGAATCCCGCAGCCGACCATGCTCAACTTGAGCGACATCGGTAGCGCGCGCCGCATCGAGCGGGTCGAAGAACCGCAGCCGGCGACACCGGAAATTCTCGAAGCGACGGAGCAAGCGACGGCCGACGAGACCGAACCCGCAGCCGAAGAATCGGCGGCGGAAATGCCGACGTCGGAATCGCAAGCCGCCGCCGAAGCGGTCGACGAATCCGATGCCGGCGAGGAGTTGCCCGAGATCGTCGATATCGCCACCGTCGCCGACGACGCCGGATCGGCGGAATCGGAGACCGCAGAGGCCGCCGAAGTAGCCGGGTCGGACGAAGCCTTCATCCCGCCGCCGGCGGTCTCAGCCGACAGCTGCGGCCAGCAACCGGCTGCCGATCCCTTCGCCGCCGCCGCCATGACCAACGGTGCCAGTGAACCGAAGCCGGAGGTCGACGAGCCGACGGCCAGCGTGGTTCGGCCGAGTTTGTTCGAACGGGTCACCCGGACGGGGCGGGCGGCGGCCGCGACGACACCGTCAGAAAATACGGCTGAAACCGGAGAAGTAATGGAAAATAAAGGACTTTCGACTAATGAAGAAGTCGAGGAAACGACCGATTCGCCGTCCGGAGAGGGGGCGTTGACGGTTGCCGCAGAGTTGTCAGAGGAGCCGACCAATATCGCCGAATTGGATATCGAGGAACCGGCCTCGGCAGAGGCTGCCGAAGAGGATTTGCTCGATATTCCGGCATTTCTCCGGCGTCAGGCTAACTAGCTGGAAACAAAGCCGATCTACACGGTAGGAAAGGTAACAGTCGGAAACAAAGAGTGATTTGTGCGGGCCCGGGGATGTTGTTACACACATCCTCGGTTTCCCGTCTTTTCAGGCGGGCTTCCCAGCGAAGGGCAATAAGCGTCGAAGACGTATCACGGGGGATCATGGGTTTTTCGAGAGCCAACATTGCCGAAGGCGCGGCCACTCCGGACAGGGCCGTCTTTCAACGCACCCTGAAGGGCCCCATCCGCTGCAACGGCATCGCTTTGCATTCGGGTGACAAGGTTTCGATGGTTCTCAAACCCGGCCGCGCCGACAGCGGTATCGTTTTCAAGCGGACCGACATGAGCGGAGCGGACGCCGTGATCCCGGCGACGTGGAACCGCGTCGTCGAGACCCACTTGTGCACGACGATCGGCAACGACGACGGCGTGCGGGTCAGCACCATCGAGCATCTACTGGCGGCGTTGGCAGGATGCGGCATAGACAACGCCGAGATCGAACTCGACGGGCCGGAAGTGCCGATCATGGACGGCAGTTCGGCACCGTTCGTTTTTCTCATCGAGTGCGCGGGCGTCGTCGAACTGGACGCACCTCGACGCATCATCCGCGTTCTCAAACCGATTCGTGTCGAGGACGGCGACAGCTTCGCCTCGCTCGAGCCGTGTGATCGCTGTTCGCTCGATATCGAAATCGATTTCGAGAACTCGGCAATTTCCACCCAGGCGCTGTCGGTCGGGCTGATCAACGGCTCGTTCTGCAAGGAACTGGCGCGGGCCCGGACCTTCGGATTCCTTCATGAAGTCGAGCAGTTGCGGGCCGCCGGCCTGGCCAAGGGAGGCACCCTCGACAACGCCATCGTCGTCCACGGCAACGATATCCTGAACGACGAGGGGCTGCGGTTCGACGACGAGTTCGTGCGCCACAAGATTCTCGACGCCGTCGGCGATCTCTATCTCGCCGGTGGATTGATCATCGGCCGGTTCTCCGGTGTGCGGACCGGACACACCTTGAACAACGCCGTTCTCAGGGCCCTGTTCGCCGACGACACCGCTTGGTGCCTGGACGTTTTCCGGGGCGATGAGGCCGAAACCGCGGTCGACGGCGGAATTGCCCCGGATCAGGCGATGTCGGCTGTCACGTCCTAGGCGGAACCGAGCCTCCGTTACCGATATCGAAGCCCGCCGCGGCGGGTTTTTTGCTGTCCGGAGACCCGGATTTGGGCTATTCCCAGTCTTGC
Organism: uncultured Thalassospiraceae bacterium; assembly: GCA_964344215.1. Lineage (GTDB taxonomy): Bacteria > Pseudomonadota > Alphaproteobacteria > Rhodospirillales > Casp-alpha2 > CAYFMP01. Next base: position 45,635 of record CAYFMP010000003.1, read on the forward strand.
GCTACGGCCTCGCCGCCGTGGTATAATCGGTCATCCGACGGCTATCCCAGAGAGAGGGGCGCGCCCGTTTCCATGTTACGACGGCTTGGTATTCCGCGTGGGATCTCGACTCCCGCCAACGTCACCCGGCTTGTTCTGGCCCCGCTGATGGCGGTCGCGCTCGCCGCTGGCGGATGCGAGAACACCAAAAAGGAGGAATACGTCGAAAGGCCGGTCGAGAAAATCTACAACGAGGCCGTCGATTCCATCCAGAAAAGGGATTTTCTCGGCGCCACCGCCAAGTTCGACGAGGTCGAGCGCCAACACCCCTATTCGGTTTGGGCGACGAAGGCGCAACTCATGGCCGCCTATGGCTACTACCAGGCCAACCGGTACGACGACGCCATTATCGCCCTCGACCGGTTCATTCAACTGCACCCTTCTCACCGTGACATCGCTTACGCCTACTACCTGAAGGGTTTGAGCTACTACGAACAGATCTCCGACGTCGCCCGCGACCAGCGCATGACGGAGTTGGCTCTGAAGACATTGAAGGAGTTGATCGCCCGCTTCCCGAATTCCAAGTTTGCGCGGGACGCCAAGCTAAAACTCGATCTGACCAACGATCACCTGGCCGGCAAGGAAATGGAGATCGGCCGTTACTATCACGGCCAGCGCCAGTATATGGCGGCCATCAACCGGTTCAAGACGGTGATCGACCGCTACGAGACGACGACCCACGTGCCGGAGGCCTTGCTGCGCCTGACCGAAGCCTATGTGGCGCTCGGCATCGACGAAGAGGCCCGCAAGGTCGCCGCCATCCTCGGCCACAACTTCCCGGGCAGCGAATGGTACATCGACGCCTATGAACTGGTCGAAGGCAAGCTGGTCCGTCCGCGCTCGGACGATCCTTGGTACAAGTTCTGGAAGACCGATCCGGAGCCTCAGATCGGCAAAGTCCAACCAACGCCGGTCGCAGCGCCGCCCAAGAAATCCGAGCCCTGGTATAAGTTCTGGTAGCGGCTTGGCCGAATGCTGAGCAGTCTGTCCATACGCGACGTCGTCTTGATCGACCGCCTCGATCTCGGATTTCAAGACGGGCTGTGCGTGCTGACCGGTGAGACCGGAGCCGGCAAGTCGATCCTTCTCGACGCTCTCGGTCTGGCGCTCGGCGAACGCGCCGAGGCACGCCTGATCCGCCACGGTGCCGGACAAGCGGTCGTTACCGCCGCTTTCGACCTTCCGGAGCGGCATCCTGTCGGCGCCCTATTGGCCGAACACGGAGTGGGGGACGGCGAGGATCAGCTCGTGCTGCGGCGTGTCCTCGGAGCGGACGGCCGGTCGAAGGCTTTCGTCAACGACCAACCGGTCAGCATCGGACTGCTCAAGCAGATTGGCGGCCAGTTGGTCGAGGTTCACGGCCAATTCGAGAGCCAACGGTTGCTCGATGCTTCACAGCATCTGGGCTTGCTCGATGCGTTCGGCGGTGATGGCTCCATTCTCGACGAAACGTCGGCCGCCTACTGGGCCTGGGTACAGGCCACCAGGGCGCGGGCCGAGATCGAGGCCGAGGTCGAGGCGGCCAGGCGTGACGAGGAGTTCTTGCGTCATGCCGTCGAGGAATTGGACGAAATCCAACCCGAACCGGGCGAGGAGTCGACTCTCGCCCAACAGCGGGCCTTGCTGATGAACGGCGAACAGCTGCTCGAGGCCATGGACGCGGCGGCCCGCGAATTGGATGGGGAGCACGGCGCCGAAGCGAAGCTGCGCAGTGCGGCCGGGCATTTGGAACGAGCGGCGTCGAAAGCCGAGGGGCGTCTGGACGAAGTCATCGCCGCCTTCGACCGGACGCTGAACGAAGCGGCCGAAGCGACAGCGTTGCTCGAAAAAGCGGTCGCCGTTCTCGACCTTGACCCGGCCGTCCTCGAACGGGCCGAGGAACGCCTGTTCGCGCTGAGGGCGCTGGCCCGAAAACACGATGTCGCCGTCGACGACCTGGCCGCCCTCAGCGACGACCTCGGCGCCAAGCTGAACGCGCTCGAGGATGGCGGCCATCGGTTGCAGGAATTACGCGACGAAGAGGCGGCGGCTCGGGACCGCTACGTCAAGGCGGCCGGTCGGCTCGGCAAGGCGCGGCGCAAGTCCGCCAAGCTCCTGGACAAAACCGTCAACGCAGAATTGGAAGCGTTGAAACTCGGTCGCGCCGTGTTCAACACCGAGATTACCGGCAAAGACGAAAGCGCCTGGAACGACAGCGGCCAGGACAAGGTCAGGTTTCAGGCCGCCACCAATCCGGGCGCGCCGCCGGGGCCTTTGAACAAGATCGCGTCCGGCGGCGAACTGGCCCGCTTTACGTTGGCCGTCAAGGTAGTTCTTGCCGAGGCAGACGCGGTACCCACCGTCGTTTTCGACGAAGTCGACGCCGGTGTCGGCGGCGCCGTCGCCTCGGCGGTCGGCGCCCGCCTGGCCCGCCTCGCCGACACTGCGCAGATATTGGTCGTCACCCATTCGCCCCAGGTGGCGGCGCGCGGGACCCACCATTGGCGGGTCAGCAAGTCCGATGACGACAAGGCGCAGGCGGCGGCCGGCGGCGGCCTCGCCGTGTGGACCTCGGTCGATCAATTGGGTGAGGCGGCGCGTAAAGAAGAGATCGCCCGCATGCTGGCCGGCGCCACCGTGACCGACGAGGCGCGGGCCGCCGCCGACAGCCTGCTGGCCGGCGCGGCCGAATGAACGGACGCCTTCGCGACCTGCCCGTCGATGATCTGCTGCGATCGGAAGCGGCGGTCGAACTCGAAGTGCTGGCCGCCGAGATTGCGGCGCACGACAAGGCCTACTATCAGGACGACGCGCCAAGCATCAGTGACGCCGAATACGACGAACTTAGGCGCCGCAACGAAGCCATCGAGGCGCGCTTTCCCGACCTCGTCCGCCCCGACAGTCCATCGAAGCGGGTCGGTGCTCCGGCCGCCGCCGGTTTCGAGAAGGTCGCTCACGCCCAACCGATGCTGTCGCTTGCCAACGCTTTCGACGAAGCCGATATCGAAGAGTTTTACGAGCGCATCCGGCGATTTCTGAAGCTGTCGCCCGCCGAGGCCATCGAGATGGTGGCGGAACCCAAAATCGACGGGTTGTCCGTGTCGCTGCGTTTCGAGGCCGGAGAGTTTGTCCAGGGCGCCACCCGCGGCGACGGTACGACCGGCGAGAACATCACCCGCAATCTGCTTACGATCGCCGACCTGCCGCAGAACCTCGACGGCGCCCCCGACGTATTGGAGGTGCGCGGCGAGGTTTTCATGAGCAAGAGCGATTTCGCCGCCCTCAACGCTCGTCAGGAGGAAGCCGGCGACAAGGTCTTCGCCAACCCGCGCAACGCCGCCGCCGGCAGTCTCAGGCAGTTGGACCCGGAGATCACGCGTACCCGGCCGCTGTCGATGTTCATTTACGGTGCGGGTGAGATCACCGAGCCTCTGGCCGATACCCATTGGGCTTTCCTCGAGCGCCTCGAGGCCTGGGGGTTTCGCATCAACCCGTTGGCCCGGTTGTGTCCCGCCAAGGCCGACCTGCTCGGCATGTACGTGGAGGTCGAGAGGAAGCGGGCCGAGCTCGATTACGATATCGACGGCATGGTCTACAAGGTCGACCGCCTCGATTGGCAGGAACGGCTGGGCCAGGTCAGCCGCGCACCGCGCTGGGCCATCGCCCACAAATTCCCGGCCGAGAAAGCGCAAACGGTGGTCCGGGCCATCGACATCCAGGTCGGCCGTACCGGCACGTTGACGCCGGTGGCGCGCCTCGAGCCGGTGACGGTCGGCGGCGTCGTGGTGTCCAACGCGACGCTGCACAACGAGGACGAAATCGCCCGCAAGGACGTACGGGTCGGCGACACCGTCGTCGTGCAGCGGGCCGGCGACGTCATCCCGCAGGTCGTCGAGGTGGTCCTGGAGGCCCGCGAGCCGGGGGCCGGACCCTACGTTTTTCCGGACACCTGTCCCGATTGCGGCAGCCAGGCAGTGCGTGAGGAAGGCGAGGCGGCTAGGCGCTGCACGGGGGGACTGGTCTGCCCGGCGCAGGCGGTCGAGCGCCTCAAGCATTTCGTTTCGCGAGACGCCTTCGATATCGAAGGCCTAGGCGCCAAGCATATCGAGGCGTTCTGGACCGACGGGCTGATCAGGACGCCGGCCGATATCTTCCGGCTTCCCGAGAAAGCCGACGAAATCGTCGGCCGCGAAGGCTGGCAGGAAAAATCGGCCGACAATCTGTTCAATGCGCTGCGCGAGCGCAGCGTCATCGACCTGTCCCGTTTTATCTACGCGCTCGGCATTCGTCAGGTCGGACAAGCGACGGCGCGGCTGCTGGCCAAGCAATACGGTTCGTTCTCCGGCTGGAACGAGGCGATGGCGGCGGCGCAGGACCGCGGGTCGGAGGCTTATCGGGATCTCGTCAATATTGATGGCATCGGACCTTCGGTGGCCGACGACCTCCTCGCTTTTTTCGCGGAAGATCACAACCGCCAGGTTCTCGACGACCTCGACCGATTGATCGATATCGGCAATTTCGAGGCGCCCGACACGGCGTCCAGCCCGGTCGCCGGTAAGACCGTGGTGTTCACCGGAACGCTGGAGACCATGGGGCGATCGGAGGCCAAGGCCAGGGCTGAAACCCTGGGCGCCAAAGTCGCCGGGTCGATCTCGAAAAGGACCGACTACCTGATCGCCGGACCGGGCGCCGGCTCCAAGCTCAAGAAGGCCGAGGAACTGGGGGTTGCTGTCCTCAGCGAGGCCGAGTGGCTGGCGATGGTGACCGAATGAAGGTCCTGATCACCGGCGCCGGCGGGTTTTTGGGACAGAGGCTGGCGCGCGAGATCGTCGAGCGCGGCGGCCTGGCCGACACCGACGGCGAGCCCCACGAAGTCGACGAACTGGTACTGCTGGATATCGCACCGTTGACGCCACCGGAAGGCGGTGCGACGACGGTTCGCTGTTTGCAGGGCGATATGACCGACGCCAGCGTTATCGGGGGCGCGCTCGGCTCCGATACGGCGTCGGTCTTTCATCTGGCTGCCGTCGTCAGCGCCCAGGCAGAGGCCGATTTCGACCTCGGCATGCGGGTCAACGTCGACGGCACGCGAACCCTGCTCGAGGCCTGCCGCGGTCTCGACACGGCGCCGCGATTCGTTGCCACCAGTTCGGTAGCGGCGTTCGGCGGCGACATGCCCGACGTCATCGAGGACGACACCGCGCCGTTTCCGCAATCCTCCTACGGCGCCGAGAAGGTGATCTGTGAGTTGTTGGTCAACGACTACTCGCGGCGCGGTTTCATCGACGGGCGGGTTCTCAGGCTGCCGACCATCGTCGTCCGCCCCGGCAAACCCAACGCCGCCGCCTCGTCATTCGCCAGCGGCATCATCCGCGAGCCGCTTGCCGGCGAACGCGCCGTCTGCCCGGTCGATCCGGCGACGCCGATGTGGCTGATGTCGCCGGCCGCCGCCGTCGTCGCGCTGATTCATGGCCACGATCTGGCGACCGGGGATCTGGGCAGCAACCGGGTCGTCAACCTGCCGGGGTTGACGGTGACGGTACGGGGCATGATCGACAGCCTGGCCCGGATCGGTGGCGAGGAGGCGGCCGGACTCGTCGTCTGGGAACCCGATCCCTCCGTCGCCGCCATCGTCAACAGTTGGCCCGGTACCTTCAACCCGGCCCGCGCCCTCGAGCTCGGGTTTTCGGCCGATACGTCCATGGACGAAATCGTTCGCGTTTACATGGAAGGCGATATGACCAAGACCGACTGAGCCCGCCGCCACAATTGGTGCCGATTCGCCATATTGGCTCGCCGCGCGATTTGTGGTCAAATCAACCCATGCGGATGCTGAAGTCCGCAATGTGCTCAAAAGGAGAAATGAAGAATGCCACATCAAACGGACATTCATGTCGGCAGAAAACTTCGAGAAGCCCGTATTGCCAAAGGCCTGACTCAGACCGAGTTGGGCAAGGCCCTCGGGGTCAGTTTCCAACAAGTGCAGAAATATGAGAAGGGCACCAACCGGATCGGCAGCAGCAGGCTATGGGACATCTGCGTGTTCCTCAGTCTCTCCGTCTCCTATTTCTTCGAAGGGCTCAAACGCGACGGTCGGACACCGACCGAGACCGCATTGAGTGCGCGGGCCATACAGCTGGCCAAGGAAATCGAAGAAATCCCCGATGCCCAGATCAAGACCAGCTTCGTCAACCTGGTGCGATCTTACGCCAAATCCGGTTAGCAGTACCCGAGGGAAGCGATCGCATGGGTCCGGGCAACCGAAGACCTGTAGAGAGATACACCATCGATCAGGTCGATCGGCCGGCCGGCGACTGGTGGATCGACGATGCCGGATACTGGCGTCTGGTTGATCCTGTCGATTCGCGCCTGCCGTCCTGGAGCGCCATCGGCGGCGACATCGAAGAGGAATCGATCGCCTTTCGCCAGCTCGGCATGGTCCAGGTCTATATGTCGGCGCGCAAGGTGCGGGTACGGTGGGACCTGCGTCATGTGCACCCCGGCAGCATGGAGTCTGTCCTCGAAGAGCTCGATCGGGATAGCCCCCACCGTCGGATTTCGCTTTGCTTCTACTACGGCGGTTGGAACACGGAGACGTTCGATGCGGCCGGGCCGGCGCGTCGGCGAATCGAGCAGATGCAAGCGTACCGGTCGGTGGAGTTATCCGATCTTTTCTACATTCAACGCCAAGATATATCGGCGATCACCGATTCGGACGACCTGCTGCGCCGTGGCTATCATGCTTGGGAGAGGGCGGACGGCAGGATCGGCCGAAACCCCGGGCAGGGTCTATCGTGTGTGCTTCCCTACGTTCTGACCATCCGCCCCCGGGATACGGACGGTAGGCTGTACTATGCAGGCATCGGCGGAAAAGCGGCGCTGCGACGGTTCATGGGCGACGATTGGGCGCTGGGCGCGCGGCAACAACGATTCACCGGCTCGGTGACGGATACCTATTATGATTCCCGCGGAACCGAGGGCTACGCGGAGGTTCTGAGAACCCGACAGCCACGGTTGGACCACGTGCGCGCCAGTATCCATCGAGCCGGCAGGGAAGCCACCTGGGCGTCCTATCAGCGATTGCTGTTGCCGGCTTGGAGAGTCGGCGGCGCGCCGCTCCTGCTTTGCCTTTCGCAGATGACGTCCGATATCAACATTCCATTCCTGGCGGATAGCGCATGAGGTAGCGGACCTCTTCGCGATCCAGCCAGGCCAGCCACTCGTCGACCGGGCGTTCCTCGCCCGGTACGTTCCAGAGAATGCCGCCGGGTTGGACGTGCATGTAACCGTAACGGATCGGGATACCCTTGAAAGCGACCGCCGGGCGGACGAAGCCGACCATGAAATCCGGAGCCCACCTGGCCAGGGACAGGGCCAGAACGAGGCGTGGAAGAACCGTGCCCAGACCACAACCCCGAAAGCCGTTGGGACCGCCCCGCAACCAGATCTCTCCATGGTAGACGACCGAACCGGTTATACGCCGAAGCGCCGGCGCAGCGTCGAATACGGACGAATCGGGATCGATACCGAAACCGCGCGAACAATAGAGATGGCGATAAGTCTCGAAATGTTGTGCCAGGTTTCCCCCGGCCAAGTCGGCCCGGCGCGCCGCCTGCAGATGTACAACTTCACCGGCCCGGTCCGTTCCCTTGATCCACAAACCATTTGAAGGCCCGACGCGCGAACAGGCCGGATCGAATATGGGGGTCAGCGGTGTGCGTTCCGCGATCGATTGGTTGACCTCCAGCAATTCCTCGAAATCGGTGCGGACCTCGAGGCGAACCCCCTTCGAGCGGGCGAGTTCATGAATCGAGTCTATGTAACCGGCGATGGTCGCGTCGTCGCTGACGGCTTCGACCAGCGCCGCTTGCCGCAAGTCCGGTGCGTCGGCGACCAGACGGTTGAGGTTCGGTTTCATCGTCGTCTCCTTTTATGCTCCCAATGGCAATAGATTTTTCTATAATAATACTCGCAACGCGGGATTAACTGGGCGTTAATGGAGACATCGGAGGAAACACCGTTGGTGTTCTCATGGATGGAAACCGAAGCGCGTTGTGTCGGAAACTCAGGTCGAGTCACGTCGATCCCGAAAGCCGTCAACACGGCTCCGACGGTGATGGCGCCGCCCAGACGGCGGAGACCGGGCTGGGCGACGGCTGTCAATCTCCGTGCCGTTCAGGGTGAGGTAAGGTTGGCCGACAAAGGTTGGCCCGATATGCAACTTAAGAAATACACCGACTATTCACTCCGGGTTCTGATCTTTGCCGGCATTCACGGCGAGCGGCTGGTCAACATCAGCGAGATTTCGGAGAAGTACGGAATATCGCGCAACCATCTGGTCAAGGTAGTGCACGGCCTGTCGACCGAAGGTTTTTTGGAATCGGTTCGCGGCCGTGGCGGCGGCGTCAGGCTGGCGCACCGCCCCGAAGAGATAGTCGTCGGCGACGTGGTGCGGGCCATGGAAGGAGAAGGAGAGCTGGTTGAGTGTTACAAGCCGCTGTGCCCGATCTCGCCGGTCTGCCGCCTGCAGGGCATTCTGGCCGAGGGCCACCAGGCCTATCTGACGACGCTGGACCGCTATACCGTTGCCGATCTCGTACAGAACAAACCGGAATTGCTGCGACACGTCGGCTAGAGGGCCTCCGGGTTAAAAAAACGGGGCGCGGCATGGGCCGGCCCCGGTTGCGTCTCCCGTCGCAAAGTAAACAGTGGAATCCTAGTGCAGGTTGTCCGGCAGTTCCTTGATGGCGGCATCGACCATAGCGTCGGCCTTCTTCGCCGAAACCTTGTTGGCGAGGAGATCGCGGGTTGCTTCGACGGCGATGTTGATGGTGTGGTTGCGGACCTCGTCGAGGGCGGCCGCTTCGGCCCTGCCGATGCGTTCGATCGCCAATTGCTCGCGCCGGGCCAGGGTCACCTCGAGCCGCTCGCGGCCGTACTCGACCAGCCGCATCGATTCCTGCTCGGCCTGGGCGATGATATCCTCGGCCTCGCGGACCGCGTCGCGTTGTTTCTTCTGATAGGTGGCTAGGAGGTCCTGCGATTCCTTCAATAGGGCTTCCGCCTCCTCGATGTCCGTGCGGATCCGCTCGGCGCGCTGGTCCAGGCCCTTGGTTATGAGGCCGAAGGCTGGCTTGGCCAGCGCTGCGATGAACAACACGAAGGCAACCAAAACCCAGAATGTCGGGTCGGAAAGCATACGGTCTTACCCCCTCGCCTTGAGGGCGGCGTCGACCGCCTTCGAAACATCGCCTTCATCGAGCGTTTCGCCGGCCAACCGTTCGGCCGCCGCCGCCGCCACCTCCTTGGCGGCCTCGCCCAAACCCTCGACGGCGTCGGCCACCGCCTTGGCGATTTCGGCCTCGCTGTCGGCGATCCGCTCGGACAGCCTATCGGTCAGCTCGGCCTCGCGCTTCGACGTTTCGGCCGCCAGCTCGGCGTTGGCGGCGGCAATGACGGCCTGGGCTTCAGCGCGGGCGTCGGCCAGGGCCTGCTCGTAGGCTTCGATTGCCGTTTCTGCCTCCTTACGGAACTCGGCCGCCTTGTTGAGGTTATCTTCGATGCGTTTCTGACGCGATTCCAGCACATCGCCGACCCTCGGCGCGACCACCCGCCACATCAGCAGAAACAGGGCGCCGAAGGTGATGACCAGCCAGAAGATCTGCGACGTATAGGTACTGATATCGAGTTGCGGCATATTCCGTTCCTTGCCGAAACCTGAGCGGCCCCGGGGCAAGCGCCCCGGCAGCCCGGTCGGGTCCTAGAGGAACATGATCATGAACGCGATGACCAGCGCGTAAAGCGCGATCGCTTCGACCAACGCGAAGCCGATCCAGGTCATCTGCGTAACCGCACCGGCCGCCGCCGGATTGCGGCCGACCGCCTGGATGAACGAGGCGAAGATGGCGCCGATACCTATACCGGCGCCGATCACGCCGATGGCGGCGAGGCCCGCTCCGATCATTTTGGCTGCTTGGAGTTCCATGAGACTATTCCTTTCGGGTCTTAAAACGAGGAAACGGCATTGCCGCCCTAATGCAGATGCAGGGCGTCGTGAAGGTATAGACAGGTCAGAACCGTAAACACATAAGCCTGCAGGAAGGCGATCAACAGCTCGAGACCGGTCAGGGCGAAAACGAAGGCAAACGGCACCACGCCGAACGCGCCCATCGAGATGACAAAACCGGCGAACACCTTCATCAGGGTATGACCGGCCAACATATTGGCGAACAGTCGGACGGATAGGCTGACGGGCCGCGAGAAATAGGAAATCACTTCGATGGGCACGGCCAACGGCGCCATCAGGATAGGCGTGCCGGGCGGCAGGAAAAACCCGAAGAAGTGGAGACCATGCTTGGCGAATCCGATGATGGTGACGCCGACGAAGATGACGCCGGCCATGGTGAAGGTGACGATGATGTGGCTGGTGTATGTGAAACCGTAAGGCACCATGCCCAGCATGTTGCCGCCCAGCACGAACAGGAAAAGCGTGAAAATGAACGGAAAGTACTTTCGCCCTTCCGAACCCACGGTGTCGCGCAGCATATTGGCGACGAACAGGTAGCCTAGTTCGGCGATCGACTGAAAACGCCCCGGCACCATGGCGCCGCGGCGCATGCCGAGGACCATGACGGCGGTCACGACGACGACGGCCAGGGTCATGAAGGCGGCCGAATTGGTATAGGAGACGTCAATGTCCCCCAACTGCATCGGGATCAACCGCTTGATTTCGAACTGGGCGAGCGGGCTGTGATTCTCGGCCAATGTCGTTAGTTCCCCTGGTCCCCGCCGGGCGCGTCCCCGGCCTTGTCGTCGGTCTTCTTGTATCCGGCGGTGTATCCGTAACCGCTTGAAATTCTATACACGTTCAGGATGCCGGCGGCACCGCCCAAAAGAATGAACACCATCATCAGCCAGGGCCGGGTGTCGAGCCACCAATCGAGCAACCACCCCATCCCGCCGCCGACGGCGACGGCGGAAAGTAACTCAACGCCGACCCGAAAAGCAAGACCAATGCCGGTCAGCGATGAGGCTTTTTCCGTCGTCTCCGGGGCGTCGTTCAGACCTTGCGCATGGCGGGCGTCGTCGAGGCGCGAACCCAGTTTCTGAAGCCGTTCCTTGTCGGAACCGTCGGTCATGAGCGTTATCCTGAAGGGTCAGGATATTTAAGGGCCTTAGGCGGTCTGGCGCAACTCCTCGGCCCGTTGCAGGTCGACCGAGACGAGTTGCGAAACGCCACGTTCGGACATGGTGACACCGAACAAGCGATCCATGCGGGCCATGGTCATGCGGTGGTGGGTGATAACCAGGAAGCGGGTCTTCTGATTGTGGGCCAACTCCTCGAGCATCGAACAGAAGCGATCAACGTTGGCGTCGTCCAACGGCGCGTCGACCTCGTCGAGCACGCAGATCGGCGCCGGGTTGGTGAGGAACACGGCAAACAGCAACGCCAACGCGGTCAACGCCTGTTCGCCGCCCGACAGCAGCGACAACACCTGCATCTTCTTGCCGGGTGGACTGGCCATGATTTCCAGTCCGGCCTCCAGCGGATCGTCCGATTCGGTCAACGCCAAGTGCGCCCGGCCGCCGCCGAACAACTGCACGAACAGCTCTTGGAAATGCTCGTCGACTTCCTTGAAAGACGACAGCAGCCTGGCCCGTCCCTCGCGGTTGAGTTCGGAAATGCCGTGGCGCAACTTGTCGATGGCCTGCAACAGGTCCTCGCGCTCCTCGTTCATCGTCGAAATCTGCTCGGTCAACTCCTTGGCTTCCTGTTCGGCCCTGAGATTGACCGGCCCCATGGTCTCGCGTTCGCGATGCAGGCGTTCGACCTTGCGCTCGACGGCCTCGAGCTCGGGCAGTTCGGCGTCTTCCTTCATCTCCGAAAGCTCGAAAAGCTGATCGGGGCGCGCATCGAGCCGGTCCTTGACGCGCTCGGCGATCGCCTGACAGGCCTGCTTGGCCTGTTCGACCAAGCCCTCGAGACGAACCATCCGTTCGCGTGATCCGGCCAGCGCCGCGTCCGCTTCGCGCAGGGCCTGATCAGCTTCCCGAAGACCGCCTTCCGCTTCCGCCAGTTGGTCGGCGCTGGCGTTACGCTTCGATTCGGCGGCCTCGACGGCGTCGAGCAGAGCAGTCCGCTGTTCGGCGATCTCGGACGGGCGTTCGGCGAGGCGGCTCAAGTCGATGCTCACCGTTTCGCGGCGTTTTTCCAGCTGCCGCATCTGTTCGGTGGCGGCGGAACTCCGTTGGCGCCAGGAATCGACCTCGGCGGCGATGTCGTCGGAGCGGCGCCGGCGCTCGGCGGCGATGCGTTCGAAACCATCGTGGAGGCTGCGGCATTCGGCCTCGTGGCGCCGCTGGACCGTCAACTCGTCACGCAACCGGGCCGCTTCGGCGCGCTCTTCCTCGGCGTCGGAAAGGGAGTCGAGCTCCTGTCGGGCTTCGCTCCGGGCCGCCTCGGTTTCGGCCAGGTCGATACGGACCGCTTCGGCGGCGTCGGCCAGGGCGGCGAGGCGCGACGTGCGGGCCGAGGCTGCATCCTTGGCCTGGGCGTGGGCGTCGCGGGCCTCGTTGTAGGCGGTATCGGCTGTGGCCAGACCCTCGCGGGCCCGGTATTCGGCTGCGCGCGCCTGCTCGATTTCGGATTGCGCCTCGTCGCGGGCCGCTTCGGTCGACTTGAGGGCGTTGCGGGCGGCCTGAAGCTGGCCACGCGCCTCTTCCAGCCGGTTGCGCTGTTCGAGCCGGGCGGCGGCCGATGTTTCGGCGCCCGACGATACCGTATAGCCGTCCCATCGCCACAACGAACCCTGGCGGCTGACCAGCCGCTGCCCCTGCGCGAGATTGCCGGCCAGACTGCGCCCTTCGTCGTCGGTCTCGACGACGCCGATCTGAGTGAGCCGTCGGGTTAACGCCGCCGGTGCCTCGACCAGCTCGCTCAGCGGTCGGGCGGTTCCCGGCAAGGCGGGAGCGCCGTTGAGCGGGCCCAGGATCCGCCAGTGGGCGGGCGCGGCTTCGTCGGCCGGGACGGTGAGATCGTCACCGAGCGCGACCCCGAACGCCACCTCGAAGCCTGGCTCGACGCTGACGGCGTCGATCAACGGCGGCCACAATTCCTCGTCCTTGACCTTCAGGATCTTGGCGAGGGCCTGCGCTTCGGCCTCCAGGCGGGTGACTTGGGCGTTACAATCGTGGACCTCGGAGACGGCGCGGATGGCAGCGTCGTCGGCTTCGGCGCGGGCCTTTTCGGCGGCCGTCAGCGCCCCTCTGGCCGCTTCCAGCACGCTTCGGGCGTCCTCGGTCGCCGCTTCGGCGTCGCCGAGCATGCCGGCTTCCGGATCGTCGTCTTCGAGCCCGGTCCGTTCGTCGGCGATCTCGGCGGCGCGGCCGGTCAGGCGGGCGTGGCGGGTCTCGAGGTCGGCGAGCGTGCGCTTGAGGCTGTCACGCCGCGCCTCGCCGGCGGCGATCCGTTCGGTCAGTTCGGCAAGATGGCCATCGAGGGCATGGACCCGGTCGCTGGCTGCCGTCAGTTCGTCGGCCGCCTTGCGGCGGTCTTCGACCTCGTCCCGTTCGGCTGTCTCGATTGCAGTTTGCTCGGCCGCCAGCCGCTCAACGGCGGCCGCCGCGTCGCCGGCCAAGCTCGTTTCGCGTTCGATGTCGGCGGTGATTTGAATCAGTCGCTGTTCGGCTTCCGCGGTCGCCGAGGCGATCCGCCGTTCCTCGGCGTCGAGCCCATCGCGGGCAACGACGAGGCGGTGCAGCTCGGCCGCCGCTTCGGCCTCGGCTTGGCGCATTTCGGGCAATCGGGCGGCCTGTTCCGCCTGACGGGCGGCGGCGGCGGCGGCCAGCGCGGTCAGCTCCGCCACCTCCTGCTCGGCCGCCCCCAACAGTTCCCGGTTCTTTCCCAGCTCGCCGTCGGCGGCGACCCAACGCAAATGGAACAGGGTCGCCTCGGCGCGGCGGATATAGGCACTCAGGTTTTTGTAGCGGGTGGCCTGGCGGGCCTGTTTCTTGAGACCGGCCAACTGGGCGTCGAGCGTGACCAGGATGTCGTCGAGGCGTTCCAGGTTGGTCTCGGCACCGCGCAGCCTAAGCTCCGCCTCGTGACGGCGCGAATGCAGCCCGGTAATTCCAGCCGCCTCCTCCAACAGGCCGCGGCGTTCGATCGGTTTGGCGTTGATGACGGCACCGACGCGGCCCTGACTGACCAGCGCCGTCGAACGCGCGCCGGTGGCCGAGTCGGCGAACAGCAACTGCACATCGCGAGCCCGGACCTCCTTGCCGTTGACCCGGTAAAGCGATCCTTTTTCGCGCTCGATGCGGCGGGAGACCTCGAGCTCGTCGATGTCGTTGAACTGGACCGGTGCCGAACGGGCGACATTGTCCAGGCTGAGAACGACTTCGGCGACGTTGCGCGGCGTTCGGTCGCTGGTACCGCCGAAGATGACGTCCTCCATCTCCTTGCCGCGCATCTGCTTGGCCGAAGTTTCGCCCATCACCCATCGTAAGGCCTCGACCAGATTGGATTTGCCGCAGCCGTTGGGACCGACGATGCCGGTCAGGCCGAGCTCGATGATGAGATCGGTATGCTCGACGAAGGACTTGAAGCCGGAGAGGCGGAGCTTATTGAATTGCAGCACGTTCCGTCTCGCTCCTACTGAGCCTTCTTCAGAGCCTGTTCGATGAGGTCCTTGAAGTCCTCATAGGCGAGGTTGCCGGAAATCTTCTTCCCGTCGAGAATAAACGAAGGGGTCGAGTTGATCTCGTGGTCGAACTGCGCGTCCCGGGCGACTTCCTGAATTCGGTCGAGCAGCGCCTGGTTCTTCAGGCAGGCCTGGACATCGGTTGCCGACATGCCGCCGAACCGGGCGACGCGGGTCAACGCTTCAAGTGGATTGTCGCCCCTCGACCAGTCCTTCTGCGAGCGGAACAACAATTCGACGAACCCGAAGTAGCGGTCTTTGCCGGCGCAACGAGCGATCATAGAGGCGGCAAGCGCCGGGGAACCGAGCGGAAAATCGCGATAGATCAGGCGCACCTTGCCGGTGTCGATGTATTCCTTCTTGAGCCGGGGCAGGGCGTCGCGGTGGAAACTGGCGCAATGCGGGCAGCCGAGAGAGGAATATTCGATCATGGTGACCGGCGCGTCGTCAGCGCCGATCGCCATTTCCGCCATCGCTTCCTTGTCGTCGGCGATAACGGCGGCGGCAGGGTCCGAAAGTCCCCCGACAAGCCCGAAAACCACTCCCAAAGCCAAGGCCGTTTTTACAAGAAATCGGTTCAATCATGCCTCCCAGACACAATATGTTGATGAATATAGAGCCGCCGCAACCCAAGAGTCGAGCCCTTTTGCGGCCGCTTTTCCACAGGGAACTAAACGGTCATTGCGGCGAAAGTAAGTTCGACGCGGTCGGCTCAGGAGTCGTCTTTCCGCGTTCTACCGATGACCGCCCGCCCAAGCCGGTCCAAGGCGTCCAGCAATTCGGGGTCGGTGACGCCGCCAAGACCGTCTTTAAGGGTTCGCTCCTCTGTGTCGTCGAGCGGCCGGGTCACCTTCTCCGGGCGCCCCTCGGGGGCCGGCAGCGGTGCGTGAATCAGTTTGAGCCGGGCCACCGCGTGGTATCCGAAATAGGCGTTGACCTTCTCCAACAGAACCGGTTCCAGGTGCTGCAGTTCGGTCGCCAGGGCCGAATGATCGACCCTGAGGTGAAGCGTGCCGTCGGTCCGGTCGCCGCCCGTATAGCTGATCTTCTCCGGTTGACTGTGGCGTGCCAGACTGTCGCCGACGATCACCGGCCAGTCCTTGACGACGGCGCCGTCAGCCAATCCGCGCTTACCGAAGATCGGCTTCGTCACCCGATCGAGCGTCCGGCCCAAGGTGTCGGGGCGGTTGGCGCGTTTGCCTCGGCGATCGGTCGGTTTGGTTCGCATCACCGGATCCCGATGCTGTTTGTATGGTCGCCGTTAATGGTAGGATCGCCGCCAGCCGACGGCAAGCCGCGGCTTTGAGGACGCGCCATGACCGACCTGCCAAATCTCCGCCGCCTGCGCCGCAACCTGCTCGACTGGTACGACAGCGCCGGCCGCGACTTGCCGTGGCGGACCCGTCCGGGGCCGGCCGCCGATGCGTACGCTGTTTGGCTCAGCGAAATCATGCTGCAGCAGACCACGGTGGCAACCGTCGTTCCCTATTTCGAGAAGTTCATCGACCGCTGGCCGACGGTCGAGGGGTTGGCGGCGGCGTCCCTCGACGACGTGTTGCACGCCTGGCAGGGCTTGGGCTACTACGGACGGGCGCGCAACCTTCACGAATGTGCCCGCACCGTCGTTTCGGAGCACGGCGGGGTCTTCCCGAAAACGGCCGACGAACTGGCGACGCTGCCGGGTATCGGTCCCTATACCTCGGCCGCCATTTCGGCGATTGCCTTCGGCCGGCCGGAAATGCCGGTCGACGGCAACATCGAACGGGTGACGGCCCGCCTCTTTGCCTACGAAGGCTCGTTGCCCGGCGCCAAGGCGGACCTGCACGACCTGGCCCGCAAGCTGGCGCCGAAGGCCCGGTGCGGCGATTTCGCGCAAGGTCTCATGGATCTGGGGGCCACCGTCTGCCGGGCCAAGGTCGCGGCCTGTCCGGATTGCCCGATCGAGGCCGACTGCCTGGGCGTCCGCAGCGGTCGTCCCGAGCGGTTTCCGCTGAAGGCGGCCCGAAAGCCGAGACCGATCCGTAACGGGGTCGCCTTCTGGGCGGTCCGCGGCGATGGCGCCGTCCTGTTGCGCCGCCGTCCCGAGAACGGGCTGCTCGGCGGCATGATGGAAATTCCTTCGACCGAGTGGCGCGAGCGCCGGTGGACGACCGGCGAAGCCCGCGAGTGGGCGCCGGCTGCGGCCGAGTGGCGTCCCGTTCCGGGCGCCGTCAATCACACCTTCACCCATTTTCATCTGGAACTGACGGTGCTTGCCGGCGATGTTCCGGAAGCGGAAAAAGTCGCTGGCGTCTGGTGCCGACCGGTCGATTTTTCCGACCACGCGTTGCCGACCGTCATGAAGAAAGTGACCCGCCACGTGTTGGCGGCGGCAAGGCAAAGCCAATAACAGGGCGCCCGCCGGCGCATCGCCTTGGCGAGGTCACTCGTCGTACTGAATCAGCGCCTCGAACGGCAGGCCGTTGAGTTTTTCGCGGCCGTTCAGGAAGGTCAGCTCGATGATGCAGGCGCCGCCGACAACCTCGGCGCCGACCTTGGTGAGAAGTTCGATCGATGCCGCCATGGTGCCGCCGGTGGCCAGCAGGTCGTCGAGGATTACCACCCTTTGACCGGATTCGACCGCGTCCTCCTGAATCTCGATGGTGTCGGTACCGTATTCCAGCGCGTATTCGTGCGGGATGGTCGGCCCCGGCAGCTTGCCTTCCTTGCGGATCATGGTGAAGCCGAGACCGAGTTTAAGTGCCAACGGCGCGGCGACCAGGAAACCGCGCGATTCGATCCCGGCCAGGATATCCGGTTGATGGCCGGAGATCGATTTCGCGAGACGGCCCATGGCGACCTGCCAGGCGTCGGCATGCGAGAGCAGGGTAGAGATGTCGTAAAACAGGATTCCCTCGATGGGGAAGTCCGGAACGGAACGAATATAGTCTTTCAGGTCCATGAGGGTAACCGTCTTCTCTAGAGGGTTGGGGCCGGCCGACATCCTAAGGTGTCGCGACCATGCAGGCAATCACCGGCCCCGGCCTATGAATCAAACGTTGCAATTTCCATGCACTGTTTCATTTTGTTGCATTGGAGACCGAAATCCGCGTATCCTTCCGCCTCCACAAAACAAGAAACGCGGCCATAAAGGTTTGCTTGGGCCCCGGAGCCCACAGGGATGGACTACAGCGACTTGACCAAGAGCATCGCGGACAGGTTTCCGCAGTTGAGCCCGCAACTGCAGTTGGCGGCCCGGCATGTTTTGGACCGGCCCGACGACGTCGCGCTGATGTCGATGCGCGGCCTGGCCTCGAACGCCCGCGTCCATCCCTCGACCATGGTGCGCCTGGCGCGGGCTTTCGATTTCAAAAGCTATAACGACTTCCGCGCCGCTTTCCAGCGCCGCTTGCGCACGCATCCGGCCGACTACTCCGGCCGCGCCCAGGAATTTCAGGCCCGCGCCCGCGGCCAATCGACCGTCGCCGTCGATGATGTGCTGGCCGCCGCCATCAGCAACCTGCGCGAAACCTTTGAGGCGAACGGCATCGGTCGTTTCGTCTCTTGCGCCGACGCCTTGACCGAGGCGCGCCGAATTTTCGTGGCCGGGCAGCGCAGTTGCTTCCCCATCGCCCATTACTTCCATTACGTCTACAGCGTGTTTCGCACCAACTCGGTGCTGCTGGACGGTGGTGGCGGCACCTTCGCCGACCGGCTGCGTGGCTTCGAGGAAGACGACGTTATCTTCGCCATCAGTTTCGAACCCTATTCACGCTCGACGGTGCAAGCCGTCGACTACGCCCGCGAGCACGGCGGTCACGCGGTGGTGATGACCGATAGCCTGGTGTCACCGCTGGTCGAACAAGCCGCCAGTACGTTGATCATTAAGAACGAAAGCCCCTCTTTCTTCCAGTCGGTGGCGCCGGCGATGGCGGCGATCGAGGCGTTGGTGGCGTTGATGGTGCTCGGCGATGGCGCCGCCGCCTTGGGCGCCATCGAGGAAAGCGAGCGGCAATTGCGCCGCTTCGACGCCTATTGGAACCAGCCGACGGACCGGCTCGGCCGGCGCTTGGCGAGGGGGAAGGTCCGATGACTTCAGAGACCCATGTCTTTCAGCGCCAGATAGGCCGCAAAATGCCGTTGGCGGTAGGTGGCGACGGCATCTACGTGATCGATTCGCAAGGCAAGCGCTATCTCGATGCGTCGGGTGGCGCCGCCGTTTCCTGTCTCGGTCATAGCGACGACGACATCATCGCCGCCATCAAGGACCAGATCGAGAAACTGCCGTTCGCCCATACCGCTTTCTTCACCTCGCCGCCGGCCGAGGAACTGGCCGATCTCCTTATCGCCGCCGCACCCGACGGCATTGAGATGGTGTATTTCCTGTCCGGCGGATCGGAGGCGATCGAGGCGGCGTTGAAAATGGCGCGACAGTACTTCATCGAAGTCGGCCAGCCGTCGCGGACCAGGTTCATCGCCCGCCGCCAGAGCTATCACGGCAACACCTTGGGCGCCCTCGCCATCGGCGGCAACGTTTGGCGGCGTGAACCGTTCAAGGAAATGCTCATCGAGACCAACCACATCTCACCGTGTTACGCGTACAGGGACAAACGCAACGACGAATCGGAAGCCGAATACGGCAGGCGCGTCGCCGACGAGTTGGAATCGGAAATCCTGCGCCTCGGACCGGACAACGTGGCTGCCTTCGTGGCTGAGACAGTGGGCGGGGCTACGGCCGGAGTTATCCCACCGGTCGAAGGGTATTTCCGGCGTATTCGCGAAATCTGCGACAAGTACGGTGTCCTGCTGATCCTCGATGAGGTCATGTGCGGGATGGGCCGGACCGGTACGCTGTTCGCCTGCGAGCAGGACGGCGTCTCGCCGGACATCGTGTGTGTCGCCAAGGGCTTGGGCGCCGGCTATCAGCCGATCGGCGCCGCCCTGGTATCCGGAGCCGTATTCGAGGCCTTTGAATCGGGCAGCGGGCTGTTTCAGCATGGCCATACCTACATGGGCCACCCGCCCGCGTGCGCCGCAGCGCTCGCCGTGCAGACCAAGATCCGCGACCGCGATCTGCTCGCCAACGTGCGAAAACAGGGCAGCGTCCTGGTCGATTGCCTGCATGAGCGATTCGGCAACCATCCCAACGTCGGAGACATCCGGGGGCGCGGACTGTTCCAGGGAATCGAACTGGTTGCCGACCGTGCGACGCGCGAGACTTTGGACCCGGACCTTAAGGTTCATGCAAGGATCAAAAACCACGCTATGGATCGCGGGCTGATCTGCTATCCGGGCGGCGGCACGGCGGACGGCGTTCGCGGCGATCACGTTCTGATCGCACCGCCGTTCATCATCGGCGACGACGAGGTTTCGGAACTTGTCGACAAACTGGGTGAGGCCGTCGATGCGGCGCTGGAGGCGGCATGTTGAAAGACTGGTACCTGGACAAGGTTCGCACGCGGGCGCTGGAATCCAGCACCAAGGAAGTGAAAACCTTTGTCGATGGGCTCAAGGCGATGAGTGACGAGGACATCGGCACCGTTATCGCCGTCGCCACCGTGATCAGGATCAATTTTGAGAGCGTTGGCGTCATCCCCGACGATGTTTTCGGGGATGGCCCTTTGCCCACGGTGGAAACCCTGGGCGGTTGCCAGTTAGCTATCAACCGGCTGGTTAGGAAGTTCAAGAAAATGGGGCTGGCAACGGACGCCATGGGTGCCATGATCTGGTCTTATACCATGCGTTGTCTCAATGTTCCCGAACTGCGGGATTTGGGGCTCCAGATGTGGGCGGAACTTCAGCGCGGCTTCCCGCACGTGGCAAAAGCCCTGAAAAAGGGCGAAGAGGAGAAGGGAGGGCCCTTCCCAGAGCGCGTATGGATTGAGTGGAAATTCGTTCCCGCTGTTTTCGGCAACTCGTGGACCTCGGGAACGGCGAGTTCCAGGTCGTGAAAACAGGGGACTCAGTTGCGCCGGATATTTATCGGAGATAAGGTTTAATTCAGATTTCTTAGTTAGCGTTACTTTAATAAGTGGAGTTCATGTAGTCGTTGATCAGTATCGGATTCGGTGATTAGGCAAGTAAAACCAAAATAGAGCCGGACAAGATCCAGCTGATAGGGAGGTGATCTGACAACATTTCTAAAAAAAATAGGAACTCCGTTACATGAGGATGGAGCCGGTTAAGGCTTGGTTCCGGCCTCGGGCAAAGGCGTTTCTATTCGATTTCTCCAACCAACTCCAACCAACTCAAACCTGTCCAGGGAGGATATTGAAGACAATGAGAAAGCTCAGCATATCGACATTGGCTCTTGCCGTTGCGGTGGGCGCCTTCAGTCTGGCCGGCGCAGGCCCGGCCGAAGCCAAGAAGAAGTTTATATCCATCGGTACCGGTGGCCCGACCGGCGTCTATTTCGTCGTTGGCCAATCGATCTGCCGCATGGTTCACAAGGCTGCCGCCGAAGGCCGCAAGACGGGTCGGAAACACGGTATCCGCTGCTCGGCGCCGTCGACCGGCGGATCCAACTACAACATCGGCCAGATCCGTGAGGGTGAGCTGGACTTCGGCGTCGCCCAGTCGGACTGGCAGTTCCACGCCTACAATGGCTCTTCCAAGTACGAGGGCAACGCCTACAAGAAATTGCGGGCCGTGTTCTCCGTGCATCCGGAGCCCTACCATATCATTGTCGGCGAAAATTCCGGCATCAACTCGTGGGGTGATCTCAAGGGCAAGCGTTTCAACATCGGCAATCCGGGTTCCGGCCAACGTGGCACGACGGAAGTCCTGATGTCCAAATACGGCACCAAGAAAAGCGACTTCAAGGTCGCTACGGAGTTGACCTCGACCGAGCAGTCGAAGGCGCTTTGTGACGGCAAGATTGACGCCTACGGCTATACGGTCGGCGTTCCCAACGCTGGTGTGTCGGTGGCCACCGACGGTTGTGGCGCTAAGATCATCAACCTCAATACGTCGGTTGAAAAGGGTCTCGTCGACGCCAATCCGTACTATGCCTTCGCAACGATTAAGAAAGGCACCTACAAAACCACGAACTCCGACGTCACTACGTTTGGCGTGATGGCGACCTTCGTCAGCAGCGCCGACGTCGAGGAAAATGTGGTCTACGAGGTCGTTCGTGCGGTTTTCGAGAATCTTGACGACTTCCGGACGCTTCATCCGGCGTTCAAGAACCTTGATCCTAAGGAGATGATCAAAAACGCCTTGTCGGCTCCGCTGCATCCCGGCGCAGCCAAGTACTACAAGGAAAAAGGCTGGATGTAATTATTCCTGCCGAATGGATACCGGCGCTCTGTCCCGATTGACGGGGCGGAGCGCCGGGTTTCTTTTGTTGATTATTTGAGGGGGGCGTCGTGGCTGAGTCGGCTATTCCCGAGGTTTCACAGGAAGAAATCGAAAAACAGATTGAGGATGTCGAATATACGGGGCGCAAGCACGGTCCCCGTCTGGCGACCGTCATCGGCGCCATCGCGGCGCTTTGGTCGCTGTTCCAACTTTGGATTGCGTCTCCATTCCCCTTCATGTTCAACGTCGGCATTATTACCGACGTTCCCGCCCGCGGCATTCACCTGGCCTTCGCGCTGCTGCTTTGTTTTCTGATGTTTCCGGCAGCCCGCTCCTTGGCGTCGGCCCGTATACCCTTTTACGATCTTGTCCTGGCGTTTCTGGGCACGGGGTGCGCCCTGTACCTGTTCCTGGGTTGGGATGGGCTGGTATCGCGAGCCGGCGTGCTGTGGACATGGGACATCATGGGCTTCCGATTCCCGTTCGAGGCGATCCTCGGCTCAGTCGGCGTGTTGCTGCTGCTCGAGGCAACCCGACGCTCCATCGGCAAGCCACTGGTTATCGTCGCCACCGTTTTCCTTCTTTATTCCTATTTCGGGCAGTCCATGCCGGACATCATCTCCCACCGGGGCCTCTCCATCAATCGGCTGATTGGATATCAGTGGTTGGGGCAGGAAGCCATTTTCGGCCTGCCCATCGACGTTTCCGTCAGCTTCGTCTTCCTGTTCGTCCTGTTCGGCGCGCTTTTGGACAAGGCCGGCGCGGGCAAGTATTTCCTCGACCTGTCCTTCGCCCTGGTTGGCAAATACCGGGGGGGACCGGCCAAAGCGGCGATCTTGGCGTCCGGCATGACAGGCGCGATTTCAGGCTCGTCCATCGCCAACGTCGTGACCACCGGCGTTTTCACAATTCCCGTCATGCGCAAGATGGGCATGCCGGCAACCAAGGCCGGCGCTATCGAAGTTGCGGCGTCGACCAACGGCCAGTTAATGCCGCCGATCATGGGCGCGGCGGCCTTCATCATTGCCGAACTGATCGGTATTTCTTATTTCGACGTCGTCAAGGCGGCCTTTATCCCGGCCGTTTCCAGCTATATTGCGCTGATTTACATCTCGCACCTGGAGGCTATGAAGTTGGGCCTCACGGGCATGCCGAAAAGCGACATCCCGGTTCTCGGCAAGACCTTCAAGAGCGGCATCCATTACATTATCCCGATCGCGGTTCTGGTCTATCTGCTGATGGTCGAGCGGTGGACGGCAGGGTCCGCGGTTTTCTATTCGATTCTTCTTTTGATGGGCATCATCGTCCTTGAGAGAATCTGGCACGAAATAAGCACGGGCGAAGGCACCATCGGCGGCGCCGTCAAAGAAGGCTTTCAGGAAATCTACGACGGTCTGGTCGCCGGCGCCCGCAACATGGTCAGCATCGCCATCGCCGTAGCGACGGCCGGTATCATCGTCGGCGCGGTGGGGTCCACGGGGCTCAACAACGCGCTGGTCGGCGTGGTCGAAGCGATCTCCGGCGGCAACGTGATCATCCTGCTGGCGCTGACCGCGGTTCTCAGTCTGATCCTTGGCATGGGCTTGCCGACGACGGCCAACTACCTTGTCGTCGCCTCGCTGCTGGCGGGCGTCTTGGTGGAACTGGGGACGGCGGCTGGTCTGGTGCTGCCGCTTATTGCGGTTCACCTCTATGTCTTCTATTTCGGCATCCTGGCTGACGACACTCCGCCGGTGTGTTTGGCGGCGTTTGCGGCTGCCGCCATATCTAGGGCGGACCCCATTCGCACCGGCATCCAGGGCTTCACCTACGATATCCGTACCGCCATTCTGCCATTTATCTTCATCTTCAATCCGGAACTGCTG
Source organism: uncultured Thalassospiraceae bacterium (assembly GCA_964344215.1). Lineage (GTDB taxonomy): Bacteria > Pseudomonadota > Alphaproteobacteria > Rhodospirillales > Casp-alpha2 > CAYFMP01. The sequence goes on from CAYFMP010000003.1 coordinate 69,498, forward strand.
CTTGTGGGAGTTGAAAGCCTCTGGCACGGGTTGCTGATCTTCGCCATGACGTTGCTGGCGCTTTTCAGTTTCAGTTCGCTGACACAAGGATGGATTCTGATCAAGACCACGGTGGTCGAGAGCGTTCTTCTGGTCGCCATCGTTATCTGCCTGTTCCGTCCCGATTTCGTTATGAATCAGATTTTCCCGAAATACTCCACTTTCGATACGGCGAAATTCGTTTCCGGCGAAGTTTCAGCGAAACCAGGCTATTCGATCCGTTTCCACCTTGTGCGCTCCACCGATTACGGCGACCGGTATAAGCTCTACCGGGTCTTCACGCCCGATTTAAGGGATACCAACCCCGAGACTCGCTACGGGATCAGTCTGACCCCGACTGATGACGGACGGTTTGAAGTCACCGACTTGGCCCCCCAGGGTTTGGCGGAGCAAGCTGGCATCGAGATCGGTGATTATGTGACTGAGATCGATGAGGAAAAGGTTGGCCAGCCGCACAAGGAATTGATCTATCCTGCTGGTTTGGTTTTGATCGGCGCTGTCCTGGGTCTGCAACTGATTCGACGCCGCCGAGACCAGTCCGTTTCTGCTGTCGCAGGCGGTAACGGATAAGGAGGCCGCATCATGTATCATGATATCTTGCTAACGGTTGACCTCAATGACGAGGCATTATGTGCGAAGACGCTGCCGGCGGCTATTGAACAGGCCAAGGCCTCCGGGGCGACCTTGCATGTGGTCAGCGTTGTTCCGGATTTTGGCATGCCAGTGGTTGGAGGCTTTTTCCCCGAGGATTTCGAGGAGAAAGCGGTGGCGGAGGTCGGTAAAAGGCTTTTGGCCTTCTGCGACGAGAACGTGTCGTCAGAAATCGAGACGAAGAGCATCGTCAGACACGGCAATGTGTACGAGAGTATTCTGGAGGTCGCTGGGGAAATCGGCTGCGATCTGATCGTCATCGGGGCGCATCGCCCGGATCTAAGGGACTACCTGTTGGGGCCCAACGCCGCCCGCGTGGTGCGGCATGCGACGTGCTCGGTGCTGGTGGTGCGCGGATAGCCGGAAAAAAGCAACCGAACGGCCGCTCGAATAAGAAAAACGCCGCCGGGCCCAGAGGGCCGGCGGCGCCGTTCCTTCGCCCTGACGGGCGGAGATCGCTTACTTCAGAGTCTTCAGATACTCGATGACGTTGACGCGGTCCTTTTCCTTCTTGAGACCGGCAAAGCTCATGCGCGTCTTCTTCATGAACTTCTTCGGCTTGGCCAGGAACTTGTCGAGGTTGGCTTCGTCCCAGACCACGCCGGAGGCCTTCATCGCCTTCGAATACTTGAACCCGGGAGACTTGCCGGCTTCCTTGCCGACGATGCCGAACAGGTTGGGGCCGGCCTTTTTCTTGCCGCCCTTGTTGACCGTGTGGCAGGCCTTGCATTTCTTGAAAACCTTGGCGCCGGCCGCCGCATCGCCGGCCGCCCAGGCCGACCCACCGCCCAGCGCCAGCACCGCGCCCATGGCGGCGGCAAAGGCGATTTTCCTGATCTTTATCATTCGATGAATCTCCAACAGGCGTTTCGAGCGAAATCGATAGAACACTCGGTTGTTTCAGGGGGTGAAATGGATAGCTTTTCGTATCCCAGTGTTCAAGAAAAAACCTTTGCTAGGGTTCGCTCAGTTCCCGCCAGATCGCATAATCCTCGCGGAACCGCTCCAACGACACCCAGGCCCGCTTGAAATCGCGGTCGGCGGCGATCTGTTCGGCGGCAACCCGGCCCCAGGCCGCCCGCAAAGCCTCCAGGACATCTTGCGGCCAGCGTTCCAATGCCACGCCAAGCGCCGTCATCCTTTTGACGGCGGCAAACTGAAGAGCCTCGCCATGGGCCAGGCCGTGGCGGACATTGTCGCCGCAAGCTGTCTCCAGTTGGACTTTGAGCTTGTCGGGAAGCGCACGCCAAGCGTCCAGGTTTACAATCAGCTCAAACAACGCCGAGGCCTGGTGCCAACTGGGGAAGTAATAGTATTTGGCCAGGCTCTGCAGTTCGAGGCCGAGGTCGGCGGCGGGCTGCGAGAACTCGACGGCGTCGACTACGCCTTTCTCGAAGGCGACGAAGATTTCGCCTTCGGCCAACCCCATGGTCTCGACTCCGATCTCGGCCAGGACCTTGGCCCCGAGCCCGAAGGCGTTCATCCGGAGACCCTTGAGGTCGTCCACCGAACGGACGGGCTTGCGGAACCAACCGGCGCCGGCCCGAGCGACAGTCCCGCAGACAAGCGGATGGATGCCGTTGGCGTGATAGAGTTCCTCGTAGATTTCCCGGCCGCCGCCGTAATAGACCCAGGCCAGGTACTCCTCGGCGGTCGGCCCGAAAGGTATGGCGGTGAAGAGTTGGAGGGCAGGGAGCTTGTCGCCCCAAAGCGTTGGTGAAGAGAACGCCGCGTCGACGACGCCGGTGCGGACCGCGTCGAACATCTCCAGGGCCGGAACGAGGGCGGCCGGTTCATGGAATTCCACCGCGAAGGCGCCGCCGGAAATCCGGTCGACGTTGGCTTCAAGCCGTTTGGCGAGTTCGCCGAGTTGCGGCAGCGATCCCGAAAATGCGCTGGCCATCTTCCAGCGTATCGAATTGCCGGGGTCGGGGGCCGGGCCGGGCAATTTCCGGTCGGCCGGCGCGGCCGGCAACCCGAGGCTGGCGACCGACGCCGGTTTGATGGTCGGTTCGCCGTCGGGCTCGGCCAATCTGGGCGCGATCAGGGTGGCGCCGGCGACAATTCCGGCGACGGTTCCAATGATGATGCCGATCACCAAGTAACGGATAATTTGTCGTGCCTCCGGTTGCCCAAGGTCGACGGAGCGGTTCACGGTCGCCGGGTGGCGTCATTTCCCGTTCGATCCCGATCACGCGGTTCGTTCAACGGGTACGCCGGATCCGAATGTGTGGCGACTTGATCGAGGCGTTGGAGGTGCGGAGGCGTTCAATTGGCTTCTTCCGATGCCGTTTCGAGCCTCTTGTTCAGTTCGCCCACCCTCTTGTCGAGAGCGGCGATCTTGGTGTTCGCCTCGGTCGTCGCCACGCTGATTTCCTTGCGCATGCTTTGCACGAGATCGTGAATCTGCGCTTCGCTTTTGCGCATGGCGTGGCTGGCCAGCCACAACGCCACCAGCGCCACGAAAAGTCCCAGACTGCCGACGAGCAACGCCATCTGATTTCCCTTTCTGAGGATTGTTGTTGGAGGCAACTTACCACATTCCGCAACGGACGAAAGACCAAGATATTGCGTCGGCGGCAGCCTCCACGTGCGGCCCGTTCGCAATCGGTGAAACGATAGAAGGCTCAGCCGCGGCGGACTGCGGTTTCCTTCTCAGGTACGGTGGAAATGGTCGGAGTGAGAGGATTTGAACCTCCGGCCCCTGCCTCCCGAAGACAGTGCTCTACCAGGCTGAGCTACACTCCGACCGGTTGCCCGCGCACCGGAAAGTTCCGGGGACGTGCCTGGTGACGGGCGGGTTATAGCGCCGACCGGAGCCGAGGGCAAGAACCGCCTCCAACCGTGTCCGAACCGTGCGGACCCGCCTAGTAGGCGCGTTCGATGCAGAAGTCGATGAGGTCGTTGAAGGCCGATTTGACGGGGCCGTCGGCGAATATACCCAACGAGTCCCTGGCGATGGCGCCATAGTGACGGGCCCGGGCCACCGAGTCGGCCAGCGCGTCGTGCTGCTCCATCAATTCGATGGCGCGCTCCAGATCGCCGTCGCCTTGCTCCAGGTCCTCGAGCGTCCGCCGCCAGAACACGCGTTCGTCTTCGCTGCCGCGCCGGAACGCAAGGACGACGGGTAGCGAGATCTTGCCTTCGCGGTAATCGTCGCCGATGGTTTTGCCGAGCTCGGCCTGCTTGGCCGAGTAATCGAGCACGTCGTCGATCAGTTGAAAGGCGATCCCCAGGTTCATGCCGAAAGCCTCCAGCGCGTCCTCCTCGACGCGCGGGCGCTCGGCGACGACGGCGCCGATCCGGCAGGCAGCGGCGAACAGCTGTGCGGTTTTCGCTTTGATGACGTCGAGATAGGCGGTTTCGCTGGTCTCGGTGTCGTTTGTCGTCAGCAGTTGCTTGACTTCGCCCTCGGCGATGACCGCCGAAGCATGAGACAGGATCTTCAGGATCTCGATGGAGCCGTCCTCGACCATCAACTCGAACGACCGGCTGAACAGGAAATCGCCGACCAGGACGCTGGCCTGGTTGCCGAACACGGCATTGGCCGACGCCAGGCCGCGCCTGAGATCGCTGCCGTCGACAACGTCGTCGTGCAGTAGCGTGGCGGTATGAATGAATTCGACGCAGGCTGCCAACGCGATGTGCCGTTTGCCCCGGTAGCCGCACATCTCGGCGGCGGCCAGTGTCAGCATAGGCCTGAGCCGCTTGCCGCCGGCGGCGACAATATGGCCGGCCAGTTGCGGTATCATCCGGACCGGGGAATCCATCCGGCGTACGATGAGTTCGTTGACAGCCACCAGGTCGTCGGCAACCAGTGCGGTCAACTGGTCCAGCGACGGCTTTCGAGCCCGGTCTTCGCCCAGGTTGACGACGACGCCCACGATACGATCTCTCCCCGGTGTCCTTGACCCATATCGTCCGAATGGTGAGCATAGGAAGCGCGAACCTCGTCGGCAAGTCCGTTGGTTGTCGGCCGGGCCATCGACGGGGCGGCCCAAGTGAGGAGATATGGTCGAACTGATCCGCACCAACGATCCGGTTCTGCTGTCATGGCTGACCGCCAGGCTGGAGGCGGAGAACGTCGACGCCGTCGTCTTCGATACCCACGCCAGCGTCACCGACGGCAGCATCCTGGCGGTGCAGCGTCGTGTCATGGTCGAGGAAGCGGACCTGCCGAGGGCGAAACGCGTTCTGGCCGAGGCCGACGAGATCCGCACCCAGGACGGCTACGGCTTTGAGTGATGTAACCGAAACGGCCCTCCTCAACGGCCGGGTCCGCTGCCTGCAGCCGGCGACCGGTTACCGCTCGGCCATCGATCCGGTGTTGTTGGCGGCGGCGGTTCCGGCGCGGGCCGGCCAGCGAGTCCTCGACATCGGGATCGGGACCGGGGCGGCGGCATTGTGCCTGGCCGCCCGGGTGCCCGACGTCAACGTCATTGGGCTGGAGATCCAGGCCGAACTGGCGGCGTTGGCGTCCCAGGGCGTCGCCGCCAGCCGATTGCAGGGGCGCATCGAGATCATCGAAGGCGACCTGCTCGACGCGCCGCCGCAACTGGTGCCGGGCGCATTCGATCACGTCATGGCCAATCCGCCTTTTATGCAGGCCGGAACAGGCAATGTTCCGGCCGATCCCTCGAAGGCAACGGCCACCGTCGAAGGCGAGGCAAGGTTGGCGGACTGGCTGGGGTTCGCGGCGCGAATGGTTGGCGACGGCGGGACGGTGACGCTCATCCACCGGACCGACCGCTTGAACGAGATCACCAGCGGACTCGAAGACCGATTCGGCGGGGCGATCGTCTATCCCCTGTGGCCGGGCGGCCCGGCGCCGGGCGGGGCGGCGAAAGCGGCCAAACGCGTGATCGTTCAGGCACGGCTCGGCGTCGGCACCCCTCCGGCAACGACGGCGGGACTGGTCCTGCACGAACCCGATGGCGGCTTCACGCCTCTGGCCGAGGCCGTGTTGCGGGGCGAAACGGGGCTCGACCTGGCCGCCGTCGCAGCGGCGCAGGCGTGAGCCCGATATCGTCGAAACCGACTTGCCGACGATCGGCCACATCCGAGCTGTCGCCTTGCAGGCGGAAGGCTCGGGCTTCGTTCGATCGCTCCGCCGACCCCGGCCAAACCGAACGACGGTGGATTTCCGAGTTGCCGGCTGGGAAAAATGTCGGGAGCCGGGAAGGGAAATGCAGCCGCGGTAAACGGCTTTGAGGCGTTGCGGCGGGGCTGCATGTCTCCGACAAATACCCGACGGTTCCGAGGGGTTGTTTTTTCCGAGGGCTCGAGTGCAGAAATCGCTTGCAATCTGCATCCTATTTTATGCAATATGCCGTTTGGCTGGGTGATTGCGATAGTATTCACCAAGTCTGGTCGCCCGTAGAGAGGGGACAAGAGTTCATAGTTTAATTGTGCGGCCTTGGCCCCGGCCATCGACCGCAGGACACCAGAGGCATCGAACGCCTCTTTCATCAAGGCACGACGCCTCGGCTCCAACCTGAAGGGAACGTAGACATGGGTTTTTTAAGCAGCGGAAATAGGGAAAGCGGTGACAAGAGCGGTGACACCGGATCCACTGTGGCCTCGGCCGACATGGAAGTGTACAAGAACATGGTCGACTGCATGCCGATCAACGTCATGATCTGCGATCCGGAGACTTTGGTGCTCACCTACATGAATGAGACGTCGCTGAAGACACTGAGGTCCATCGAGCACCTGTTGCCGGTCAAGGCCGACGACATTGTCGGCCAGTGTATCGACATTTTCCACGAAAACCCGGCCCACCAGCGCAGTCTTCTCGGCGACCCCAAGAACCTGCCCTACAACACGGTGATATCGGTCGGCGAGGAAAAGCTCGACCTGCAGGTTTCGGCCATCTTCGATTCGAACGGCCGCTACACGGCGGCGATGGCGACCTGGAGCGTGATCACCGAGCAACTCAAGTCCGAGGAGGCGTCGACCCGCCTTGGACAGATGGTCGACAACATGCCTCTCAACGTCATGGCCGTCGACAAGGACAGCTTCGAGATCAACTACATCAACCAGACCAGCCGCAACACCCTGAAGACCATCGCCCACCTGTTGCCGATCAATCCCGACGACATCATGGGCACCTGCATCGACATCTTCCACAAAGACCCGTCCATGCAGCGCAACCTGCTCGCGAACCCGGCCAACCTGCCGCACAAGGCCAAGATCAAGGTCGGCGACGAGACCCTCTACCTCACCGTTTCGGCCATCAACTCGGTGAACGGCGAATACGAGGGCGCCATGCTGACCTGGACGATCATCTCCGACCAGGAAGCGTTCGCCGCCGACGTCCGCCAGGTGACCGAACTCGTTGCGGCTTCTGCGACCGAGATGCAAGCGTCTTCGGAAGGCATGGCCGGGACCGCGGCCAGGGCCAACGAGCAGGCCGCCGCGGTGGCTTCGGCGACCGAGGAGATGACCGCCTCGATCGAGGAAATCGCCACCCAGGTGACGCGCTCGACCGACATCGCCAACAACGCCGTCGATGAAGCGACCAAGGCCGACGAAATGGTGCAGGGCCTGAACACGGCGGCGCAGAAGATCGGCGAGGTGGTCGAGCTGATCACCGACATCGCCGAGCAGACCAACCTGCTGGCTCTGAACGCCACCATCGAGGCGGCCCGGGCCGGCGACGCCGGCAAGGGTTTCGCAGTGGTCGCCTCGGAGGTCAAGAACCTGGCCAACCAGACGGCCAAGGCGACCGACGAGATCAGCTCGCAGATCGGCGGCATCCAGGGCGCCACTCAGCAGGCGGTCGGCGCCATCCAGGGCATCGCCAAGACCATCGAGGAAGTCAGCGAAATCGCCACCGCCATCTCCGCCGCCATGGAACAGCAGCGCACGGCGACCCAGGAAGTGGCCGGCAACATCAACGGCGTCTCGGAAGCCTCCTCGGAAACCGGAAGCGCGGCCAGCGAAGTGCTCGAAGCCGCCTCCGAACTTTCCAAGCAATCGGAGGAACTGAGCGCCAAGATCGACGAGTTCACCAAGTAACGCTAGCGGTCATACTCCCTTGAAGACACAGGCCGGGGGCGGTTCTTTCGGAACCGCCTCTTGTCTTGCGAGTCCAGGCGCTCTAAAAGAGCGCCCATGTTCGGTTTCCTGAGCCTGCCCAAACTGCTGTTCACGGCGCTTGTCATCGCCGCCGTATGGTACGGTTTCAAGTGGATCAATCGTACTCAGAAATTGCGCCGCGAGAACGCCGAGCGCGATAGGGTAAGCCCCGAATCGGCGGCAAAACGGGCGGTCGAGGACATGGTGCAATGTCCCGATTGCGGCGCTTACGTGCCGGCCCACGGCCACCACGATTGCGGCGCCACCACCTGAGACCGGCCCAATCGGCCGTTTAAACGCGAATACCGCCGTTCCCCTGCTTGACCGGTCCCGGAGCGGTGGGTAGTTTCGCTCAACCTGCTCCGATCCTGAGAGTTCCGGCGCGATGGCTTCCGCCTCCAAGAAGACCCGCAAGGCTTCCGATACTTGTTTCCAGCGTCTGGTCCTGAACCTGCAATCGTTCTGGGCCGATCAGGGTTGCGTGCTGTTGCAGCCCTACGACGTCGAAGTCGGCGCCGGCACCTTTCACCCGGCGACGACCCTGCGTTCGCTGGGGCCGTCCGAGTGGAACGCGGCCTACGTGCAGCCGTCGAGGCGTCCGACCGACGGCCGCTACGGTGAGAACCCGAACCGGCTGCAGCACTACTATCAGTTCCAGGTCATCCTCAAGCCGTCGCCCGACGACGTCCAGACGGTCTACCTGGAGAGCCTGGCGGCCCTTGGCATCGATGCCTCGGCCCACGATATCCGCTTCGTCGAGGACGACTGGGAGAGCCCGACACTGGGCGCCGTCGGCCTCGGATGGGAGGTGTGGTGCGACGGCATGGAGGTGACCCAGTTCACTTACTTCCAACAGGTCGGTGGCTACGAATGCGATCCGATCCCGGTCGAACTGACCTACGGGCTCGAACGCTTGGCCATGTACATCCAGGGAGTCGACAACGTGTTCGACCTCGATTGGAACGGCGACGGCGTCACCTACGGCGACGTCTTCCATCAGGCCGAGGTCGAATACTCGAAGTACAATTTCGAACTGGCCGACACCGAAATGCTGAAGCGCCATTTCGCCGATGTCGAAAAAGAAGCCGGCGAACTGCTCGACGCCGAACTGGCGCTGCCAGCCTACGATCAGTGCCTGAAGGCTTCCCACCTATTCAACCTCTTGGACGCCCGCGGCGTCGTCAGCGTCACCGAGCGCGCTGCCTACATCGGCCGGGTCCGAACACTGACCCGCGGGGCCTGTCGGCAATGGCTGGTCAGCCAAGGGGTGGACGTCGACTGATGCCCGAGTTGCTGCTGGAACTGCTGTCCGAGGAAATCCCGGCCCGCATGCAGGTGCGGGCGGCGGATGACCTGAAGCGCCTGGTCACCGACGGGCTCAAGGAGGCCGGGCTCGACTTCGGCCACGCCGAGGCCTTCGTGACGCCGAGACGACTGGCGTTGGTCGTCAAGGATCTGCCGACGGAAACTAAGGCCGGCAAAGTGGAAAAGAGAGGGCCGCGGGTCGGATCCCCGGAACAAGCCGTCGAAGGATTTCTTAAATCGGTGGCGCGCCAAAGCGTCGATGACGAAGATATTCAGAAACGAGAGACGGACAAAGGGGAGTTCTACTTTTTCGAAGCGCTCGTGGCCCCGAAACCCACGGCCCGAGAACTGCCATTGATGTTGGGAAACGCCATTGATGCCTTGCCTTGGCCGAAATCGATGCGTTGGCGAGATACGGATATCAGCTGGGTCAGGCCGCTCCATAGCATTCTGGCAGTGTTTGACGGTGAACCGCTCGCATTGGACTACGATCTAAACAGGGAAGTCGGCAACGCCGTAGAACCTAACCTGGAAACGAGAATATCAGCCAACAACATAACTTTCGGCCATCGCTTCCTGGCGCCCGAACCCATCCAGGTCAGGAATTTCGACGATTACGTCCACAAGCTGCATCAGGCCAAGGTCGTGCTCGACCACCAGGAACGCTGCCAGATCATCGGCGCCAACGCCATGCAATTGGCCGAGGAGGCGGGCCTCAAACTGCGCGAGGACCACGCGCTCCTGCACGAGGTGGCCGGGCTGGTCGAATGGCCGGTGGTGCTGATGGGCGAAATCGATGCCCGCTTTATGGACCTGCCCGAGGAGGTCCTGACTACGACCATGCGTAACCACCAGAAGTATTTCGCCTGCGAGGACGCCAAGGGCAAGCTCGCCAACCGTTTCATCATGGTCGCCAACACCGAAACGGCGGACGGCGGCGCCGCGATCGTGGCCGGCAACGAGCGCGTGCTGAGCGCGCGGCTGGCCGACGCCAAGTTCTTCTGGGACCAGGACTTGGGCGAGACACTGGAAAGCCGGGTCTTCGACTTGGTCGACCGGGTCTTCCACGCCAGGCTCGGCAGCGTGCTCGACAAGTCGCGCCGCGTCGAGCGCCTGGCCGACGAGATCGCGGAAGCCGTCGGCGCCGATCCGGAAAAGGTGTTCGACGCCGCCTCGCTGGCCAAAGCCGACCTGTCGACCGGCATGGTTGGCGAGTTCCCGGAACTTCAGGGGATAATGGGCCGCTATTACGCGTTGCACGACGGCGAGGATGCCGAGGTCGCCGACGCCATCGCCGAGCACTATGCGCCGCAGGGACCGAACGACACCTGTCCGACGAAGCCGTTGAGCGTCGCCATCGCGCTGGCCGACAAGATCGACAGCCTGGCCGCGTTCTTCGCCATCGGCGAGCAGCCGACCGGCTCGAAGGATCCGTTCGCGCTGAGGCGGGCCGCCTTGGGCGTTATCCGGCTGATTCTGGAGAACGGAATCAGGCTGTCTCTGCACAACGTGCTCGACGCCGCCTTCGAAATCCTCGCCGAACAGCTCGAGATCGAGACCGGGGACGATATGACGGCCAAGCTTCAGGTCTTTTTCTTCGATCGCCTCAAGGTGCATCTGCGCGACCAGGGCCATCGCCACGATCTGATCGACGCCGTCTTCTCTGGGGGAAGCGACGACGATCTGCTTCGCATCGTCCGCAAGGCCGAAGTGCTGGGAAGATTCCTCGACACCGACGACGGCGCCAACCTGTTGGTCGCCTATCGTCGCGCCAACAACATCGTGCAGATCGAGGAGAAGAAAGACGGCAGGAGCTACCTGGAAACGCCCGACGAAAATCTATTCGATCAGGAAGAGGAGCACATGGTCTGGAAGGCGCTGAACGATGCTTCGCGGGCCGGCGGCGCGATGCACGACATGACCGGATTCGAGCAGGCGGTGCGAGCGCTGGCGGGGCTGCGCGGACCCGTCGACGTGCTTTTCGACGAAGTGACGGTGAATGCCGACAACGCTGTGCTGCGCGAAAACCGGCTGAAGCTGTTGTCGGAGATATCGGCGACCATGAACCGAGTCGCCGATTTCTCACGGATCGAGGGCGGGGAGCGATGAGCAAATGGATTTACACGTTCGGCGACGGCAAGGCGGAGGGCAATGCGTCGATGCGCGGCCTGCTTGGCGGCAAGGGGGCCGACCTGGCCGAGATGGCCGGTCTCGGCCTGCCGGTGCCGCCCGGCTTCACCATAACCACCGAGGTCTGCACCTACTTCACGACCCGTGACAACACTTACCCGGAAGGCCTCGAAACCGACGTCCGCGAAGCCCTCGGCGGAATGGAGAGGACCCTCGGTTTGACCTTCGGCAGCACCGACAGGCCGCTGCTGGTCTCGGTACGGTCCGGGGCGCGGGCTTCCATGCCCGGCATGATGGATACCGTCCTCAACCTCGGCCTCAACGACGACACCGTCGAGGCCCTGGCACGCAACAGCGACGACGCCCGGTTCGCCTACGATTCGTACAGACGGTTTCTGCAGATGTATTCGGACGTCGTGCTCGGCGTCGACCACCACGAGTTCGAGGACATCCTGGAGGACTACAAGGAGGACCACGGCCATGTCCTCGATACGGAGCTTACCGCCGACGATTGGAAAGCCGTGGTCGAAGGCTTCAAAGGCAAGGTCGAGGAATCCTTGGGCGAGCCTTTCCCGCAGGACCCGGACGCCCAGTTGTGGGGAGCCATCGGCGCCGTCTTCGGATCATGGATGAACCAGCGCGCTGTCACCTATCGACGCATCCACGCCATTCCATCCGACTGGGGAACGGCGGTCAGCGTTCAGGCCATGGTGTTCGGCAACATGGGCGACGATTGCGCCACCGGGGTGTGCTTCACGCGCAACCCGGCGACCGGCGACAACGCCTTTTTCGGCGAGTTCCTCGTCAATGCGCAAGGAGAAGACGTGGTCGCCGGTATCCGCACGCCACAGCCGCTGACCGAAGCCGAGAAGACGGCGACCGGATCGGAACTGACCTCGATGGAAAGCGCCATGCCCGAGATCTACGCCGACCTTGTGGCCGTGCGCGACCGGCTGGAACGCCACTACACCGACATGCAGGACATGGAGTTCACCGTCCAGCAGAACCACCTGTGGATGCTGCAAACACGGTCCGGCAAGCGCACCGCCAAGGCGGCCCTGAAGATCGCCTGCGATATGGTCGACGAGGGGTTGCTGGACGAGAAAGGCGCGATCATGCGGATCGAGGCCGGCCAGTTGGACCAGCTCCTGCACCCGACCCTCGACCCCGAAGCCGAGCGTCGTTTGCTGGGACACGGCCTACCTTCGAGCCCGGGCGCAGCCACCGGCAAGATTGTGTTCAGCGCCGACGATGCGGAAGCCTGGGTGGCCAACGGCGAAAAGGTGATTCTGGTGCGCACCGAAACCAGCCCGGAGGACATCAACGGCATGCACGTGTCGCAAGGCATCCTGACGACGCGGGGCGGCATGACCTCGCATGCCGCCGTGGTGGCCCGGGGCATGGGCATTCCGTGCGTGTCGGGGGCTGGCGACTTGAAGGTCGACTACAACTCGAAGGTTTTGCTCGCCCTCGGCCGCAAGGTCGGTGAGGGCGAGACCATCACGATCGACGGCTCGACCGGCGAAGTCATGCTCGGTGAAGTGGCGATGATCCAGCCCGAACTGACCGGCGATTTCGCCCGTCTCATGGAATGGGTCGACAGGTACCGGACCATGGGGGTCAGAGCCAACGCCGAGACCCCGAAGGATGCAGAGACAGCCCGCGAGTTCGGGGCCGAGGGCATCGGCCTTTCACGGACCGAGCACATGTTCTTCGATCCCGAGCGCATCGTCCACATGCGCGAGATGATCCTGGCCGAGGACGAGACGGCGCGGCGCGCCGCCCTCGCCAAGCTGCTGCCTTACCAGCGTCAGGATTTCGTCGACCTGTTTCACATCATGGATGGGTTGCCGGTGACGATCCGGCTGCTCGACCCGCCCCTCAACGAGTTCCTGCCGCACACCGAGGACGAAATCAATGAGGTAGCGACCGCAGCCGGGGCCGATCTGGCGGCGGTCAAGATGCGGCGTGCCGAGCTCGACGAATCGAACCCCATGCTCGGACACCGCGGCTGCCGGCTCGGCATCACGTATCCGGAAATCTATGAAATGCAGGCCCGCGCTATCTTCGAAGCAGCCTCCGAAGTGGCCCGCGAGGGACATGGCGTCGAACCCGAGATCATGGTGCCCCTGGTCGTCGATCGGCCCGAGTTCGATGTCTTGAAGGAGGTCATCGATCGGGTGGCGGCAGAAGTGGAGGTGGCGACCGGTGCCAAGTTCCCCTACATGGTTGGCACCATGATCGAACTGCCACGGGCATGCTTGAAAGCCGGCGAGATCGCCAAAACAGCCGAGTTCTTCAGTTTCGGAACCAACGATCTGACCCAGACAGCCTATGGGTTCTCGCGCGATGACGCCGGAACCTTTCTCGAGGTCTACCACCAGAAAGGTGTGCTGCCGAACGACCCTTTCATGACCATAGATCTCGACGGCGTCGGCGAGTTGGTGCGAATCGGCGCCGAGCGCGGCCGCGCCGTCCGGCCCGGCCTCAAGCTGGGAATCTGCGGCGAACACGGCGGCGATCCTGCCTCGGTGGTGTTCTGCCAGGAGGTCGGCCTCGACTACGTATCGTGCTCGCCCTACCGGGTGCCGATCGCCCGCCTCGCCGCCGCCCAGGCGGCGCTAAGCGAAGCTGCCGAGTAGAATCGGCCGGCTTCGGCTTGGTTCCCAGCAGCCGCGGGCGCGGCGTCTCAGAGGACCGTCGGCGGTTTCGCCCTTCGACGGGCCGGGGCCGATGCTCCTCATGTCGTCACGAAAGAAAACCGGCGGAAGGCTTGGGGAACCTTCCGCCGGAGAAGTTGGCATTTGAGCGTTGGGATCAGGAGAGAAATAAACTGGTCGCGGTCAGGAACCAGATACCGATCATGGTGCCGGTTAGAAGGCCGAGCATGACAGGAACGGGGAGCTTTGCCGCTCGTGTACGCGTCCTGGTCTTTCTCATGGGTTCGCCCTTCCTCGCCGTTTGACCGCGTAAAAAGCAGGCTAATGCATCCACGTCACCAAGTGATGTCTCATGGATTTCGAATCATTTCCAATTATGACTCGATTGGCCGTGCTCGCTATGGGTAGGCTATCGCCGATGATCGAGCGCCTGAAAACCACGCGGCACGCCCGGTTCCTGGCCGTTGTCCTGGTCGCTTGGCCGCTCACCGGCAACGCGGGCGAGGACGCCGACGCCATCGAGCGCGGCCGCAAGCTGGCCGAAACCCATTGTGCGCGCTGCCATGTGATCGGCGATTTCAACAAGTTCGGCGGCCTCGGCTCAACGCCGTCATTTCAGTTGTTGGCCGGCCTAAAGGACGGCATGGAGCGCTTCCGGACCTTCTACGGACGCCGCCCGCACCCGGCCTTCGTCCGCGTGCCCGATGTTCCGAAGTGGTCGAAGGCGCCGGCCTACGCCATCGAGTTCACGGTGACGCCGGAGAGCATCGAGGATATTCTCGCCTTCGTCGACACAATCGAGAAACGCGACCTGAACAGGGTACCGATCGTCGGCGGCTTCGGGCCCAACGCCCGGCAACGAATCAAAGGAGGCAACTGATGAACGACCCCCTGGATGCGGACTGCATCTTCTGCAAGATCATTCGCGGCGAGATCCCGAGTTTCCGCGTATTCGAAGACGATCAATGCTTCGCCTTCATGGATATCAACCCGATCTCGCCGGGCCATTCGCTGGTTGTCCCCAAGTTCCATTCGCGTGACCTTTACGAGACCCCCGACGAATGGGTGGCCGCCACCGCCATCGGCGTCAGGCGGTTGGCGCGGGCGGTCGAAAAGATCGTCAAGCCCGAAGGCATCAACATCCTGCAGGCCAACGGCCCCGGCGCCAAGCAATCGGTATTTCACCTGCATATGCATGTCATCCCGAGGAGCGCCACTGACGGCTTGACCATGAACTGGGACTTGGTCGAGGGCGACATGGAGGCGATCGGCGCCTTGGCCGACGAGATCAGAGCCAACATCGACTGACTGGATTCCTCCGGGTTTCGGAAATCTTGTACATGCAAGGGAAAGTTTCACTTTTCTCAAGCCCCGTCCGTCTCTATATCGCCGACATCGGCGGCAGCGGGAGAGACCCATGACCGATCCCGGCGTCATCAGCGGCTACGACGCCCACATCTATTTCGAGGCCGGCGACGGCCCAGCCCGGGACGCCGCCATCGAATTGCGCAGCCAACTGGTCGAACGCTTCGCGGCCAGGGAGGGAACGACCCGCGAGGAAGCCGGCGGCCCCCACCCGATGCCGGAACTGCAGGCCGAGTTCGCCTGCGACCGGTTTTCCGATGTCGTGCCGTGGTTGATGCTGAACCGGGGCGACCTCAGGGTGCTGGTCCACCCGATCACCGGCGACGCGGCGGCCGATCACGGCGAACACGCGCTTTGGCTCGGCGAGCCGGTGGCGTTGAACTTCGAGGCGTTCTGAAGCAAATCCCCCTCAGCGCTTAACGAACACCGTGAAATCGGGCAGCGATCGCTATTGGCGATCTCTTTCGTAATCCGATACGCCGACTTGGCTGATATCTGGCGGATGCCGTTCCCGGATACGGCGTTTCTCGTCTTCCTTCACAATTCGATCTAATGCGCTCAACGCACTACCGGTCTCCTCAAAGGCTGCGTTCAGTCGCCGAAAGAAGACTTCATCTAGTTTTTCCCGCGCCGCTTCACCCAGAAATGCGGAGCGGTTTGTCCCAAGAATGCCGACAGCCGAATCAATCTCGTCGAGTAACGATTCCTCCAGCGTGATGTTAATCCGCTTACTGGGCCCCGGTAGCGCGGCTTCAATCAGGGTGACGAAACTCCCTGTTTCTTCGCTGAATTGGGTATGCTTCGCGTGGAGTTTCTCAATAGATGTGGGCTCCGGAAGACTTTCACCATCTGCCAGCATTCCCTCGATGTGAAGACTCAGTGCTTCTCTCGCTAGGATAAGGGCTTCGGAGTGTGTCGCGCCCGCCGACACACAGCCCGGGAAATCCGGGAACGAAACACCAAAATCGCTGTCGGGTTCTTTACATACAATGGCTGGATAGTAACGGAGCATGGTGTGGGCCCTCTAGATAATCTTAATTCCCGATTGCCGTTCGATACTTGCCACCGTTCCCTTGGGTAAATCACGTTTCGGATGGGGTACCGTCACACGACCCTTCCTCTCGGGGTGCTTGAACTGAATATGAGAGCCGCGCCGTGCAACTTCCCGCCAGCCGTGAGTTTCAAGAACTCGGATGACATTCCGGCTACTGACGCTCATAACGAATAAGTATTGTATACATATAAATTTGTGGTTTCAAGGCATAGATGTGTATTGAAGATGTATTTTATAGAGCACCTTCCAGTCGAATATGCTCGTGAGATCGTGACGGCTCCCCTCAGCGCTTAACGAACACCGTGAAATCGGGCAACGGGTCGTCGTTGGTGATGGTGACGTCGGCAGACAATTGGCGCGCGCAGAAATCGCGGACCGCCTCGCCATCGGCGTAGTAGAGTCCGTCGAAGCGGTCCGCTGCGTCGGCCCGCAGCATATTGAAGGCGAGACCTTTGCGGGTGTGGACCCAAAGCTGGACGAGACTGGCTTCGACGTACTCGGCCCAGGCCTCGTTGTCGGCGTCCAGGTGCATGTTGAAGGTGCCCGACGCGAACGTGTAATCGGTCGTCTCCGTCACCACCAAGCGGCGCCGGAAGGTCGCCCGCGGATCGCCGATCCGCGCCCGGGCTGCGTTGATCAGGGCTTCCGACATTTCGGTTCCGATATAACGGCTTCGGTACATCTCCGGGCGGTCGCGTAGAAAGTCGAAAAACGCGCCGTAACCGCAGCCAAAATCGTGGATGGTCAGACCGCCGGCCGCATCGACGTCGTCGAAGATGCATGCCAGGACCTCGAAACGACGGACCTGCCAATTCTCGTCCTTCCAGAAAACGCCGCGCGGGCTGGCGCCATACTGCTTGTAGCGTCTGTCGTAGGCGACGGCGACCGGCGCCAGCAGCTTCGGGGCGTCTCTGAGAATGCGAGAAGACGACTCGGACATCCGGACAGCCTAGCGCCGCAGCACCGTCCAGGCAAAGGACCGCAAATCGGTTGGGCGGAGGTGGTCTCAAAGGGAGGTGATCGCGGTTGAGGGGTTCGCCTGCCTCAACCGGTAGGCCGATAACCTTCATCAGGGCCAATTGCGATGAATGCATTCGACATGCTAGCCTGCGCAGCCCCAATGATCGGTCCGAGCGACTCAGCGATTGCAGGGAGAAACACCGGTCGTGAAGCGTCTTGTCTTCGTTTTCGTATTGCTTTTCTCGATGCCGGCCGCGGCACAGGATCTTTTCGAGAGCATCAATGCGTCGATCAAGAGCGGCGAATTCGAGACCGCCTTCGAGGAACTGATTGAACTCGCCGTCAATGGCAACGCCCAGGCCCAGCTCAACGTCGCCGTCATGTACGAGAAGGGCATGGGCCGCCCGGTCAACCCGCGTCTGGCGGCACAGTGGTACGGACTGTCCGCCGCCCAGGGAAACGCCCAAGCTCAAAACAACCTCGGCGGCCTGCTTCGCAAAGGCAACGGCATTCCGAGGGATTTCGAGAAAGCGGCGTTTTGGTTCGAGAAGGCCGCCAAGCAAGGCCATGCGATCGCCCAGAAGAACCTCGGCGACATGTACCGCAAGGGAAACGGCGTCGAGAAGGACCGCGTTGAAGCGGTCAGGTGGTATCGCCTGGCCGCCGCGCAAGATGAGAAGTGGGGTGAGCTTGCCCTGGGCCGCGTCTACGAACAGGGCGAGGGCGTCAAGCGGGATTACCTGGAAGCCTCCAAGCTGTACCGCAAGGCTGCCAAGAAGGGACTGGCCTTGGCCCAGAACAATCTCGGCACGCTTTACCGCAACGGAAACGGCGTCACCAAGAACAACACGCTGGCGCTCAAATGGTATCGCAAGGCCGCCGCGCAGGATCACGCGCTGGCCCAGAAAAACCTCGGCGACATGTTTAGGAAGGGGCTGGGGGTCAAGAAGGACTATGACGAGGCGCTGAAGCTGTACCGCGCTTCCGCCGAGCAAGGCGAGGCCTGGGGCCAACTCAGCCTCGGTCGCATGTACGATCAGGGGAAAGGCGCTCAGAGGGATCCCATTGAGGCCGTCAAGTGGTACCGGAAGGCTGCCGAGCAGGGCCTGGCTCTGGCTCAGAATATCCTAGGCGCCCGCTACGGCGCCGGCCGGGGTGTGGGGCGGGACCCCGCACAGGCTCTGAAGTGGCATCTGCGGGCGGCCGAACAGGACGAAGCGTGGAGCCAGTTCAGCCTCGGCCGGATGTACGAAAAGGGCGAGGGCGTCAGAAAGAACCATGCGACGGCGCTCAAGTGGTATCGAAAGGCCGCCGGCCAAGGGCTCGCCGAGGCCGAGTTCCGCCTCGGCCTGATGTACGAAAAGGGCAACGGCGTGCAAAAGAATATCGCCGAAGCGCTCGGATGGTACCGCAAGGCGGCGGATCAGGGATTGGATGTGGCGGTCGAGGCGCTCCGCCGGCATGATCCGGCGTCGGCGCCAGAACTGGCCAAGTCGGTCTTTCTGCCGCCGGCCTACGAACAGATTTCCCAGTAATCCTGAGCGCCCGGGCCGTCCGGCGACCGGGCGCCAGCCGCTTGGCGCGGCGGCAAAACGCCTTAGAACACAGCCCAGTCCGGCTTTTTCGGTATCACGGTCGAGTCGCCGGCCGTCAGCGGCGGCGCGCCGTCGTCCAGGTGTTCGAGGCGGATCAGGGCGAGAGCCAGGCCGTCGGCGCCGGAGCGGATCTCGCCGGCCTCGCGTTCGCCGGCCATGACCGGCGTGCCGGGCTCGGGTAGCGGGCCTTCGATCTCGACCGGCACCAGCCGTCTCTTGACCAGCCCACGGTACTTGGTCCTGGCCGTCAGTTCCTGACCGACGTAGCAGCCTTTTCCCCAATCGACGCCGTTCAATTCGTCGAAGCCGCTTTCAAGAAGAACCGATTTATCGACGACCAGGTCGCGGCTGCCGTCGGGCAGGCCGAGAGCCAGTCGGCGGGCCTCCAGGTCGGCCGCGGCACCTTCCTCGAAACCGGCTGCGGCGAGGCCTTCGGCCGCCGTCTCGGCGGGCAGGATGGCGCGGCCGCCGATTGTCGCCAGCCTCGGGTCGATGAAGGCGATGCCGTCGCCGAAGATCGCGGTGCGTCCGGGCTCGTCGACCACTCCCAATGTCCCGGCAACACCGTCGCCGCCGAGCGCGGCGACCGCCAACTCCCCGCTCAAGTCGGTCAACTCGACGTCGGCGCGGAGCTTGTACATGGAGAGGCGTTTGACGAGATCGACTAGGCGCTGCTTCTCGCAGTCGAGAACGACGCCGCCCTGCCATTCGGCGACGAAGAAATCGAACAGGTACTTGCCCTGCGGCGTGAGTAAGGCGGCGTACAAGGTCGACTTGGGGCTCACCCTGTCGACGTCGTTCGAGATCAGGCCCTGCAGGAATTCCCGCGCGTCGACGCCGCTGACGGCGAGCAGTCCGCGATCCTGCAAAATGGTATAAGTCGGTGCCGCCATGACGGAGCCTTGGTCCGGTTTCGCAAATCCATAGCGCGGATCGGAACTCATCCGCAACGCCCCCGTTCAGGTAGTCGCAACAGCACTCGGCTACAAGGGCGGAAGCGGCGGCAATGCCGGGCCCAAAGCTTTTCAAGCCCCGGCGGCGGTCGTATAAGTGCTTGTTCGACGTATGGTTTCAGGGTTTCTGGGGACGGGCGGTGAAAATTCTTTTCATTACATCGACCCGCATCGGCGACGCGGTCCTGTCGACCGGGCTGCTCGACCGTCTGATCGCCGACCATCCGGGCGCACGCCTCACCGTCGCCTGCGGTCCCGCCGCCGCGCCGTTGTTCGAGGCGGTGCCGGGGCTGGAACGGATCATCGTTCTCGACAAGATGCTGCTGTCGCTGCATTGGGTGCGCATGTGGGTGCTGTGTATCGGCCAACCCTGGGACTTGGTCGTCGATCTGCGCAACGCGCCGCTGTCGTATCTGTTGAGGGCCAAATCCCAGCGCCACATGCACCGCACCCGCGAACCCGGCCACCGTGTCGCCCAGCTGGCCCGCGTTCTCGGCCTCGAAGTCGACCCGCCGGCGCCGAAAATCTGGATATCCGGGGACAACGAGCGGACCGCCGAGACCCTGATAGCAGACGGCGGGCCGGTCTTGGCCGTCGGCCCGACCGCCAACTGGCATGCCAAGACCTGGCCGGCCGACAGGTTCGCCGAGCTGAGCCGGCGCCTGACCGGCCAAGGCGGAATTCTGGCTGGCGCGCGCATCGCCGTCTTCGGGCGCGCCGACGAGAGGCCGCAGGCCATGCGGCTGATCGAATCGATTCCCGAGGAACGCCGTATCGATCTGGTCGGCCATATCGGGCTGCTCGACGTCGCCGCCTGCATGAAACGCTGTGCGCTCTACGTCGGCAACGATTCGGGTCTGATGCATCTGGCTGCCGCCGCCGGCATCCCGACGCTCGGGTTGTTCGGGCCCAGCCCCGAGGAGCACTACGCGCCGTGGGGACCGCGTTGCGCGGTGGTGCGGACCGAGAAATCTCATGCCGACATCTTCCCGCCCGATTTCGATCCCGGCGCGCCGGGATCGCTGATGGAGGGATTGAGCGTCGACCGCGCCGAGCAGGCGGTACTCGAGTTGTGGCGGCGGACATCGGAGGCGGCGGCATGAACGGCGCCGAAGGCAACGGCGTGACCTTGTCGGCGGTGATCAGCGTTCGCAACGAGGAGCGCCAACTGGCCGCCTGCCTGCAGTGCCTCGACTTCGCCGACGAGATCGTCGTGCTCCTGGACAAGTGCACCGACGGCTCCGAGGATATCGCCCGGCAATACTCCGATTGTGTCGTCGAGGGCGACTGGGCCAAGGAGGGCGAGCGCCGCAACGCCGGCATCGCGGCCTGCGCCGGCCAGTGGGTGTTCGAGGTCGACGCCGACGAGCGCGTACCCGAGGCGCTGGCCGCCGAGATTCGCCGGGTCGTCGGAACCTCCCAGTTCGATTGGCACGAAATCCTGGTCGACAACTACATCGGCGACAAGCTGGTGCGCTGGGGCTGGGGGGCGTCGTTCGGCAAGGCCGCCTATCCGGGTCTGTTCCGCAAGGGCGCTAAGGTATGGGGCGAACAGCGCGTCCACCCCAGCCTGACGTGGTCGGGCCGCCAGGGACCGAGGCTCGAAAACCGCCTCAAGCATTTTGTCGACCGCAACCTCTCCGACATGATTCGCCGCCTCGATTCGTATTCGACGGCGCGGGCCAAGGACCTCCGCGAGTCCGGCGATATCGGCTCGACCGCCAACAACATGCGTCGCCTGTTTTCCCGGTTCCTCAAGTGTTACATCGGCCGCAAGGGTTACAGGGAAGGCGGATACGGCTTGGCGATCGCGCTGTTCGCCGGCCTCTATCCGCTGCTCTCGCACCTCAAGGCCAAGCTCGAGGAGGAGTAGGTGGTGCGCATCGTGCTGGCCGACGACGGCATCGAGTTCGACGGCAGGACTCCGGAGACCGAGCCCTTGGGCGGCGTCGAATCCTCGGTGGTGGCGCTGACCGCGGAACTGGCCAAGCGCGGCCACGACGTTCATGTCCGCAACAAATGCGCCCGGGCGACGGCCCATGCCGGCGTCGACTGGCGGCCGATCACGGGCGGCCAGTGGCCGAATGCGGTCGATCTCTATATCGCCAACCGCGGCGATAAGCTGTTGGAGCTGATGCCGGAAGCCCGGCGCACCGTCTTCTGGATCCACAACCCGGCCCGTTACCTGATGAAGTGGCGCTATCTCACCAAGCTGTGGCGGATCAAGCCGGCCATCGTCTTTATCGGCGACTACCATGCGACTACCTACCCGGGCTGGGCGCCGGGCGGCGAACGGGTGGTCATCCCCTATGGGCTGCCGGATGCGTTCTGCGAGGCCGAGCCGGCGAAGAAGCCGCCGCCGCCGCGCGCCGTCTTCACCTCCAACCCGCTGCGCTCGCTGGATTGGCTTCTGGAGCTGTGGGCCGGGGAAATAGAACCCCGTGCGTCCGGCGCCGAGCTTCATCTGTTCACCGGCGCCGCCACCTACGGCCGGGTCGGCGATGCCAAGGCCGAGGCGATGGAAACCGTGCTCGCCCGCGCCCGCGCCCTCGAGGGGCAGGGCGTTCGCCTGCGCGGACCGGTGCCGAAGGCGCAACTGGTCGAGGAGTTCCGCCGGGCCCGCTGCATGCTGTACCGCGGCGACCTCAACGAGACCTTCTGTCTGGCCGTCGGCGAGGCGCAGGCGATGGGCGTTCCGGCCGTCGTCCAGAACCTGGGTTCGGTGCGCGAGCGGGTGATCGACGGCGAGACCGGCTTCGTCGCCCGCGACGCCGCCCGCTTCGCCGAGGCCGCCGTCGGTCTGCTCGGCGACGACGAGTTGTGGCGCCGCCAGCACCGGGCAGCGCTCGCCAAGCAGCGCGCTTGGCGGTGGCCGGACGCGGCGGCCGCCTTCGAGGAGTTGATCCGATGAGTGTCCGCGTCCTGCAGGCCATGGCCGGCGCCGAATATGGCGGCGCCGAGGCGTTCTTCGTCCGTCTCGCCATCGCGCTCGAGCAGGCCGGGCTCGACCAGAGAATAGTGATCCGGCGCAACCCTGCCCGCGCCGCGACCCTGCGGGCCGGCGGCGTCGAGCCGGTCGAGTTGGCGTTCGGCGGCAGGCTCGACTGGCGGACGCCGCGGGCGTTCAAGCGCGAGATCGACGCCTTCGAGCCCGATGTCGTGCTGACCTGGATGAACCGCGCTACCGTCATGTGCCCGGAAGGCCGGTTCCGCCACGTCGGTCGGTTGGGCGGCTACTACGATCTCAAGTACTACCGCAAATGCGACCACCTGATCGGCAACACGGCCGATATCGTCGAATACCTGGTCGGCCAGGACTGGCCGGAGGCGCGCGCCACCTATCTTCCCAATTTCGTCTCCGGCCAAGCGGCCGAGCCGCTGCCCAGGCAAACCTTCTTCACGCCGGACGGAGCGCCGCTGGTTCTGGCCATGGGCCGGCTGCACGAAAACAAGGCCTTCGACGTCCTGCTCGAAGCCATCTCGCGGGTACCCAACGTTTATTTGTGGATCGCCGGCGAGGGGCCCCTGCGCGGGGAGCTGGAGGTCCTTTCCGAGAAGCTGGCGGTCAAGCCCAGGGTCCGTTTCCTGGGCTGGCGCGACGACGTCGCGGCCCTGCTCAGAACCTGCGACCTGTTCGTCTGTCCGTCCCGCCACGAGCCGTTGGGCAACGTCGTCATCGAGGCGTGGGCGCAGGCGGCACCCGTCGTCGCCGCCGACAGCTTCGGTCCCGGCACCCTGATCCAGCACTTGGAATCGGGCGTTCTGGTGCCGGTCGACGACGCCCCGACCCTGGCGCTCGCCATTCGCAACGTGCTCGACGACGACGACTTGCGCTACCGCATCACCGGCAACGGCCATGCCGTCTACGAGGCGCATTTCACTGAAGCCCAGGTGGTCGGCCAGTACCTGGACTTCTTCGAGAGGGTGCTCGGCTGATGTGCGGCATCGCCGGCATCATGACCGCCGACGGCCGCCCGCCTGACGGCGCCGCCCTCGATCGTTTGAGCGAGGCGCTGCTCCATCGCGGCCCGGACGGGCGCGGCAGGCGCGTCGCCGGCGATACCGGCCTGGTCCAGACGCGCTTGGCCATCATCGATTTGGAGACCGGCGACCAGCCGATCTTCGGACCCGACGGTGACGCCGGCCCGGCCCTTATCGCCAACGCCGAAATCTACAACTACATCGAACTGCGCGATGCCATGCCCGACGTCGGGTTCCGGACCCGGTCCGATTGCGAGCCGCCGCTGTACCTCTACCTCCGCCACGGACCCGGTTTCGCCGGGCATTTGCGCGGCATGTACGCCATCGCCGTCCACGACCCCGCGAAGGGCCGCCTGATGCTGGCCCGCGATCCGTTCGGCATCAAGCCGCTCTATTACACCGAGACCGAACGCGGTTTCGCCTTTGCCTCCGAACTCCAGGCCCTGGTGGCGGCCGGGCTGGCCGGCGCCGGGCTCAGGGCGCAGGCAGTCGACGAGTTGCTGCACCTGCAGTTCACGACCGGGGCGGAGACGATGCTGGAGGGCATCCACCGGGTGCTGCCCGGCGAGACACTGATCGTCGAGTCGGGGCGCATCGCCGATAGCTGGCGCATACCGGCGTTGCCGTTGGAGGCGCCGCAGGGAACCGGCGAGGCGGATGCCGTTCGCGATCTCGACACGGTGCTCGAAGACAGCGTCCGCCTGCACCAACGCTCCGACGTGCCCTACGGCATGTTCCTTTCCGGCGGCATCGACTCGTCGGCCCTGTTGGCGATGATGGGGCGCTTGAACGAGCGGCCGGTGCAGGCGTTTACGGCCGGTTTTTCGGGAACCGACGTCGCCGACGAGCGGGCCGCCGCCGCCGCCGTCGCCGCCGCCACCGGCGCCGAGCACCACCGGGTCGAGGTCTCGGAGGAGGATTTCTGGGACCTGCTGCCGGAGATCGCCGCCGCCATCGATGACCCGGCCGCCGACTACGCCGTGCTGCCGACCTTCAAGCTGGCCCGGGAGGCCAAGCGGGTCGGGCTCAAGGTGGTGCTGTGCGGCGAGGGCGGCGACGAGCTGTTCGCCGGCTACGGCCGCTACCGCCGGGCCCGCCGACCGGCTTTCCTCGGCGGCCGCCGAACCTGGCACGCGGGCGGCCTCGACGGCCTCGGGCTGCTGCGCGCGGAAACGCCCGACTGGCGCAGCGGCATCGCCGCCGCCGAGGCGGCGTTGCCGGCCGGCCTGACCCGGTTGCAGGAGGTGCAGGCGATCGACTGCGCCGATTGGCTGCCACACGATCTGTTGACCAAGCTCGACCGCTGCCTAATGGCCAACGGCGTCGAGGGCCGGGTGCCGTTTGTCGACCTCCAAGTGGCGGCGTTCGCTTTCCGGCTGCCCGACCGCCTCAAGGTGCGCCGCACGCTCGGCAAGTGGCTGCTGCGCAAATGGCTTGATGCGGCGGTGCCCGAAGCCCGCGCCTTTGCCCGCAAGCGCGGCTTCACGGTGCCTGTCGGCGAATGGATCTCGCACCGCGGCGCCGATGTCGCGGCGCTGGTGGCGAGACAGCCCGGCGTCGAGGAAGCCTGCGAGCCGGACGCCGTCGAGGCCCTGTTCCGCTCGCTGGCCTCCGGCCGGGGTCGTAAGAAAGGGAGCCAAGCGGCGTGGACGCTGCTCTACTACGCACTGTGGCACCGCCGCCACGTCTTGGGGCTTCCGCCCGAGGGCGGAGTGTTCGAGACGCTATCGGCCAAGAGCTGAGCGCCCTGCGCCCGCCCGCCACCGTCCCCGCCGTCCTTTCCGCACCCTAACCGTCATCCCCGCGAACGCGGGAACCCAGGAAAACCACCGGAAGCTGGCCCCCGCTTTTGCAGGGGCGACGTGTGTGGGGACGACGGCGGCGGACCGCTCCTATCCCTTACCGCGTTCGGCGGCGAACTGGTCGAAGGCGGCCAGCGCCTGGGCGGCGTAGACCATCGACGGCCCGCCGCCCATGTAGATGGCCATGCCCAGCGTTTCCAGGACCTCCTCGCGGCTGGCGCCGTTCTTCTCGGTGGCGCGGGCGTGAAAGGCGACGCAGCCGTCGCACCGAACGGCGACGCTGATGGCGGTGGCGATCAGC
Source organism: uncultured Thalassospiraceae bacterium (assembly GCA_964344215.1). Lineage (GTDB taxonomy): Bacteria > Pseudomonadota > Alphaproteobacteria > Rhodospirillales > Casp-alpha2 > CAYFMP01. Next base: position 95,374 of record CAYFMP010000003.1, read on the forward strand.
TCCTTGGTTTTCGGATCGAGGGCGCCGTCGGCGGTCGCTGCCTTGGCCATTTCCGAGAACCCCTTCATGGTGTCGGGGATGCCCTTGCGCAAATCGGCGATCGCCGAGTTGAGGTCGCGGGCCATTTCCGGATAATCGGTGTTCACGTCGCTGGTTCCTTTTTTCTGTCGTAAGCCGAGCCGGTTCCGACCTTCTGCGGGATCATGCGGGCGCCGTCAAACGTTAAAACCGCGGACCCTCGAAAAACCCTCAAAACCCTTTATCGGCGTCGGCGAACGGGCTACAACGCCTGCGCATTCCAAAGCCACAGGTTGCCATGCCCGGACCGGATATCCTGACGCTGCGCCGCCCCGACGACTGGCACCTGCATTTGCGCGACGGCGCCATGCTGGCCGCCGTCGTGCCGTTCACGGCGCGGCAGTTCGCCCGTGCCATCGTCATGCCCAACCTGACACCGCCGGTAACGACGGTCGAAGCAGCCGAGGCCTACCGCGCGAAGATCGTGGCGGCGCTGCCCGAGGGGGCGTCGTTCACGCCGCTGATGACGTGCTATCTGACCGACACGCTGGACCCGGGCGAGTTGGCCCGCGGCCACGCTTCGGGCGCGTTCACGGCGGCCAAGCTCTATCCGGCCGGCGCCACCACCCATTCCGAGGCCGGCATCACCGACATCGCCCGCATCGAAGGCGTGCTCGACAAGATGCAGGAGATCGGCATGCCGTTGCTGGTACACGGCGAAGTCACCGATCCGGACGTCGACGTGTTCGACCGCGAGGCGGTTTTCATCGAGCGCGTGATGGCGCCGATGCTGACCGATTTCCCCGAGCTCAAGGTGGTCTTCGAGCACGTCACCACCGAAGACGCCGTCGCTTTCGTCGAGGACGGCGGCGACAACATCGCCGCCACCGTCACCGCCCATCACCTGCTGATCAACCGCAATGCCCTGTTCGAGGGAGGCTTGCGGCCGCACATGTACTGCCTGCCGGTGGCCAAGCGCGAGACCCATCGCCTGGCCTTGAGGCGGGCGGCGACGTCGGGCAACCCCAAATTCTTCCTCGGCACCGACTCGGCGCCGCACGCCGTCAGCGCCAAGCAGTCGGATTGCGGTTGCGCCGGCATCTTCACGGCGCCGCTGGCCCTCGAGCTCTACGCGCAGGTTTTCGACGCGGAAGCAAGGCTCGACAAGTTCGAAGCCTTTGCCTCGCTGAACGGGCCGGCTTTCTACGGCCTGCCGGCGAACGAGGATACGGTGACGCTGGTCCGCGGCACGCCGGCCATACCCGGCGACGTGACCAGCGGCGACGGCGAAATCGTCCGCCCGTTCGCGCCGAAGCATTCCTTGCCCTGGACCATCGAAGGCGGCTAACCTCACGGCAACAAACGGAAAAACACCGGGGAGGGGCCGACAATGGCCAACGGGGCGACGGCGCTGGTCGTCGAGGACATCCACAAATCGTTCGGCCCGCTGGAAGTGCTGAAGGGCGTGTCGCTGACCGCGCACGACGGCGACGTGATCTCGATCATCGGCTCGTCCGGGTCGGGCAAGAGCACGTTTCTCCGCTGCATCAACTTCCTCGAAACTCCGGACCGTGGCCGCATCGTCGTCGGCGGCGAGGAAATCCGCATCAGGACCGACAAGAACGGTCGTCATCTCGGCGCCGACCACAAGCAGATCGACCACCTGCGGACGCGCTTGGGCATGGTCTTTCAGAGCTTCAACCTATGGTCCCACATGACCGTCCTGCAGAACGTCATGGAAGGCCCGGTTCACGTGCTGAAGCGCCCGAAGGCAGACGTTCGCGACGATGCCATGGCGCTCTTGGAAAAGGTCGGCATCGCCGAGAAGCACGCCGCCTATCCTTCGGAGCTTTCAGGCGGCCAGCAACAGCGCGTCGCCATCGCCCGCATGCTGTGCATGAACCCGCAAGTGCTGCTGTTCGATGAGCCGACCTCGGCCTTGGACCCGGAGCTGGTCGGCGAGGTCCTGAAGGTGATGCACGATCTGGCCGACGAAGGCCGCACCATGATCGTCGTCACCCACGAGATGGGGTTCGCTCGCGAGGTGTCGGGCGAGACGATCTTCCTGCACGAAGGCCGCATCGAGGAGCAGGGGCCGCCGGCCGAGCTTTTCGGCAACCCGAAATCGGAGCGCTGCCGCCAGTTCCTTGCAAGCAGCCTGTAATTGGGTAATCTTTGAAAAAATAATGGGTTTTTCAACGACATCATCAACCGGGGAGAGCATCAATGAAAAAACTAGCACTAATGGCCGCCGTCGCGGTCGCCCTGATCGCCGGTCCGGCCGGCGCCCAGGACTACAAGAACGTCACGGTCGCCACCGAAGGGGCGTACAAGCCCTGGAACTTCAAGGACGCGGCGGGCAACCTGGTCGGCTTCGAGATCGACTACACCTGGGAGCTCTGCAAGCGCATGGGCACCAAGTGCAAGATCATCGAGCAGGCCTGGGACGGCATCATTCCGTCGCTGCAGGCCGGCAAATACGACGCCATCATCGCCGGTATGTCGATCACCGCCAAGCGTCAGAAAGTCATCACGTTCTCGCGCGACTACCTGTCGGGCGGCGGCGGCCTGGTGGTCCTGAAGTCGAGCCCGATGGCCGGCTTCACCACTAAGATGAAGGCCGTCAACCTGAAGGAAGTGGACTCCGGCGAGCAGGCCGATCTCGACGCCATCGTCGCCACCTTCAAGGGCAAGACCGTCGGAGTACAGACCGCCACCACGCATGAGAATTTCCTGCGCGAGTACCTGGGCAAGGCGGTCACCATTCGCACCTACGACACCCAGGAGAACCTCGACCTCGACCTGCAGGCCGGCCGCGTCGATGCGGCGCTGGCCTCGATGGACTACTGGGTGCCGCTGTTGAAGTCGGACAAGGGCAAGGACTTCATCCACGTCGGTCCGCATCTTTCCGGCGGTCCGTTCGGCGCCGGCACCGGTGTCGGCATCCGCAAGGCCGACCAGAAGCTGGCCGATATGTTCTCAGCCGCTATCAACGAGACCCTGAAGGATGGCACCTGCGAGAAACTGGCCGTCAAGTGGTTCGGCTTCAACAACTGCTCGCTGCCCTGATCGGGGCTGCGAGAGCGTTTGCAGGAAAGGGCGGCGGCCGTGCGTTGGCGTGGCGGCCGCCTTTTTCTTGACGCCCGGAGGGTTTGAGTGGACCTGACTATCCTGGGCTGGGGCGACGCCGGCTGGGGCGACGAGATGTTCTACGGCGCCCTGATGACGCTTGCCGTGGCGGCCGCCTCCTACGGGCTCGGCGTCGTCATTGGCACCGGCTTCGCGGCCATGAAGCTGTCGAAGTTGTGGGCGTTGAACCTGATCGCCGACGTCTACACGACGGTGGTGCGCGGCATCCCGGAACTGCTGATCATCTACCTGGTATTCTACGGCGGCGGCGGCGTGCTGAGGGCGATCGCCAAGGGCGTCTTCGGCTACGGCGAGTACATCGACCTGCCGCTGTTTGTCACCGGCATGCTGTGCATCGGGGTAAGCGCCGGCGCCTATTCGACGGAAGTCATCCGCGGCGCCGTGCTGGCAGTGCCGGTCGGCCAGATCGAAGCGGCCCGCGCCGTCGGCATGAGCAAGGCGAAGCGGTTCTGGCGCATCCTGGTGCCGCAGGTGGCGCGCTACGCGCTGCCGGGCCTGGGCAACGTCTGGCAGTTGACGCTGAAGGAAACCTCGCTGATCTCGATCATCGGGCTGGTCGAGATCATGCGCCAGGCCTCGGTCGGCTCGGGCTCGACCAAGGAGCCGTTCACCTTCTACATCACCGCCTTCGTCCTCTACCTGGCGCTGACCTCGATCTCGAACCGGGGTTTCCTCAGGGCCGAGGCGTGGGCCAGCCGCGGTGTTAGGAGCGCCTGATATGGATTGGGAGTTTTTCGAGGAGACGTTTCCGGTGCTGCTCGGCGGAGTCCAGGAAACCGTGCTGCTGGCCGTCTCGTCGCTTTCCCTCGGCTTCGTGCTGGCCGTCGGCATCGCCGTGCTGAGGCTGTCGAAAAACCGCGCCTGCTGGGCGTTCGCCTACGGCTACGTCTATATCTTCCGCTCGACGCCGCTCTTGGTGCAGATCTTCCTGATCTACTACGGCTCGGGGCAGTTCCGAACCTTCTTCGAGGACATCGGTCTGTGGATATTCCTGCGCGAACCGTGGTTCTGCGCCATCATGGCCCTGACCCTCAACACCGGCGCCTATACCTCGGAGATCATCAGGGGCGGCATCCAGTCGGTGCCGTGGGGCCAGCTGGAGGCGGCCCGGGCCACCGGCATGTCGGGCTTCCTGCTGTTCAGGCGCATCGTCTTCCCGGTCGCCATCCGCCAAGCCCTGCCGGCCTACGGCAACGAGATCATCCTCATGCTCAAGGCGACGTCGCTGGCCAGCACCATCACCATCCTCGAAATCCTCGGCGAGGCGAAGCGGCTGCAGGCGGCCAGCTTCCAACCCATCGAGACCTTCACCCTGGCCGGCGTCATCTACCTGACGCTCAACTTCATCGTCACCCGCGCCGTCCTGTGGACGGAGATCAAGCTGTCGCCGCAGCTCTACCGCGACCGGGTGTCGTGGACCCGCAGCCTGTTCCGGGGCGCCGAGGCCGAGGCCGCCGTTTCCGACCAGATCCGCTGATCGCCGAGCGCGCCCTATTGGGTCAAGAGGTCGCCGGCCTTGCGGTGGGGCAGCGGTTCCGAACCGGCCACCTTGCCGATGCGGTCGCCGGGCTGGACCAGGGTGTCGGCCTTGCGCGCGAAGAACAGGCCCGACGCGGCGCTGAAGACGGGGGTGCGGGCGGCGCTCGGGTCGGCCGCCTCGATGTCGATCAACTCGGCGACGACTTCGCCTTTGTCGACGCGCTCGCCGATCTGCTTTTTCCAGGCCAGCAAACCGGCGGCCGGGCTGCGGATCATGTCCATGGCGTCGAGCGGCGTCGCCTCGCACGGTGGTTCGGGAAGCGGCCCCGGGTCGCCGCCGACGACGCCCTGACGCATCAAAAAGCGCAAGAGCCCGCCGGCGTCGGCCTCGGCCAGGTCGTCGCGGACGTCGTTGTGGCCCCTGAGCTCGACGGTGGTGGCGAAACAGCCTATGGGCAGCGCCTTGTCGATCTCGAAGCGTTCGCGCAGCTTCACCCACGGCGCCTGGTTGGCCTCGTCGAACGGGTCGCCGCCCGGGTCTTCCTCCAGCAGCACGACCGGCGACCCTAGGTCGCAAGCCAGGGTCATCACGGTGTCGGCCTGGCTCTTGTGGGCGAACAGGTGCATGGTCGAGATGCTGTCGCAGTGGACGTCGAACACCAGATCGGCGTCGATGGAAAGGCCGAGCAGCTCGGCCCGCAAGGTCTCGACCTCGGTATGGCGCGGCAATTCGGCGGCCGCCGCCTTCAGGGCCATCCTCACCAGATCGGTGTTGACGGCGGCGTCGTTGCCGAGCTTGCCGTCCAAGCGCTCGGCGGCGGCCTCGGTCAGGTCGGGCCAATGGCGGTTGAAGTTGCCGCTGCCGTCGAAGGCATAACGGCCGGCCGCATAGCTGTTGAAACGCTGTGCCAGGCCGACCGGGTTGGCGAACGGCAGGACGACGATCTCGCCCCGGATGCGCGCTTCGGCGTCGGCCTCGTCGAGGCTGCCGATCAGGTGGTTGAGGGTCAACAGCCCGGGCCACTCGTCGGCGTGCAGCGCCGCGTGAAAATAGGCCTTGGGCCGCGCGCCGGGCGTCCCGTAGCGGTGTACGAGCAGGCGCCTGGCGGTGCCGGGGCTGGTCTGCGGCAGCGGAATCTCCTCGGTGGTGCGGGGCATGGACGGGCCTCCTCTGAACGGCATTGGCGCGTTGGCCGAGAGTAGGCCGCGCCGGCTTTCGCGGCAACAGCGCGCTGGTGCGTCGCGGCAATACCGTGCTGATTGATTGACGCAGCGCTCAAGCCGTCTATAACGAGTTTCCGACCCGCGCCCCGATCCGGAGACACAGCCGATGAGCCCCGATCCCCAATTCACCGCCCTGGTCCTCGATGAGGACGACGACGGCAAGGTAACGGCCGCCGTCAAGACGCTGGACGACGATTCGCTGCCCGAGGGCGACGTCACCGTCGCCGTCAAGTATTCGGCCCTCAATTACAAGGACGGCATGATCATCAAGGGCCTGGGCCGCATCGTGCGGCAGTACCCGCACGTGCCGGGCATCGATTTCGCCGGCGTCGTCGAGCAGTCCGACTCGCCCGACTACGAGCCCGGCGACGAGGTCATCCTGACCGGCTGGCGGGTCGGCGAGACGCACTGGGGCGGCTATTCGACCCGGGCCCGGGTCAAGGCCGACTGGCTGGTGCCGCTGCCCGAAGGCCTGACCCTCGAGCAATCGATGTCGTGCGCGACGGCCGGGCTGACGGCGATGCTGGCGATCATGACGCTCGAAGAGCACGGGCTTTCGCCGGATGGCGGGGGCGAGGTGCTGGTGACGGGGGCGGCCGGCGGCGTCGGCTCGGTCGCCACCTCGGTGCTGGCCGGGCTCGGTTATACGGTGGCCGCCTCGACCGGTCGGGCCGACACCCACGACTACCTGAAGGGCCTCGGCGCCTCGATCATCGTCGACCGCGCCGAACTGGAGGAGGCGCCGAAGGGACCGCTGGCCCGCGAGCGCTGGGCGGCCTGCATCGACAACGTCGGCGGTCAGAGCCTGGCCCACGTCTTGGCCGCGCTCCGCTACTGGGGCACGGTGGCCTCGGTCGGCAACGCCGGCGGCATCGAGTTCACGGCCACGGTGCTGCCGTTCCTGCTGCGCGGCGTCAACCTCTGCGGCATCGATTCCAACACCTGCTCGAAAGAGCGCCGCACGGTCGCCTGGCAGCGCCTGGCCGCCGAGATGCCGAAGGACAGGCTGGCCGAGATCAGCCACACGGCAGGTCTTGCCGAATTGCCTGAGCTAGCCGGAAAAATCCTCCAGGGCCAGGTCCGCGGGCGCACCGTCATCGATGTCGACGGCTGAGCGTTAACCATCTAAACGCCTATCGGGGAACCGTTTTTCCGGTCACGCTATGGTGCCACCGGTTTGGCACCGAATCTGCATCGTATCTCCCGAACGAGGGCCGGCCGGAGGGTTGGCGGCCCGGGACCAGTGGGAGATAGAGAAATGAACAAATCGGTGTTTTTGCTGACGGCGGCAGCGGTCGTGCTGTCGGCCTGCGCCAACAAGTCGGCCTACGAGCTGGCGGTCGAGGACTTGGAGCCGACCTACTGCTACCGCTCGATCGGCGGCGTCGCGTGCTACGAGGAGCCCTTTCACCGCGACGAGCGGCGCCTGGTCAACTACTTCGGGCCGGCCCCGAAGCGCTACGACAAGCCCGACCCGCCCGATCCTCAGGTGCTGGTGGCGCCGGAGCCGATCGACTACTGGGTCAAGGACCCGGAGCCCATGCCGCAGCCGGTCGTGCCGGCGGCGCTGGCTTCCGCCGACGGTGCCGAGAGCAGCGGCCTGAAGGCGTTCCTGGAACGGCTCACCGGCCCGGCCGCCGGCGCCGCCGACGATACCGACGCGCCCGGCGAGCGCCAGTAACCGACGCCCTTTCGAACTGCCGCGCCGTGCCGCCCGCAACCCGGGGCCGCGTCACCACCGTCGGTCCCGCTCGCCGGCCCCGATGCCGCTTGACACCCCGCCGCCTTTGACCCTATATCCGCCCGGTCCCGCAGGCGCCGCGGCGACGACGATTTGCCGGGGGCGGAGTAGCTCAGTTGGTTAGAGCAGCGGAATCATAATCCGCGTGTCGGGGGT
>CAYFMP010000004.1:0-6570 GCA_964344215.1 uncultured Thalassospiraceae bacterium
CGTCGTCACCGGGTTGCTGTTCGGTGCGCGCCGCCAGCGCCACCAAGTTGCGAATCTTCTGCTCGGCCAGCTGGACGAACAGCCCGTTCGGATATTCCGACAGGTAGCGCTGATAGTCGGCTATGTCGGTGCTGTACCTGATCTCTTCCCAGGTCTCGGAATCGGCGACTATGGCGCTGGTGCTGGGCGCTCTCGGTTTCAGTTCGGCCGTGGCCGTGGTCTGGGGGGCGGCGGCGCTGGCCGCGGCGTCGAAGGCAAACACCCCTTTCAGGGCGAACTGCAGGTCGCACTGGCCCTCGGCGTGGTAAACGTGGAACTTGACGTGCAGATCGCGGCCGACCTGCTTCAATTTGGCGTCGGAGCCCTCGATGTAGTTGCCGAAGAAGTCGCCCGACAGGCCGTCCTCCGTCGCCTTGATCTCGATCTGTCCGCTCGCCTGCGGGTGCCACCAGTCGCCGACCATGTAGTCGTTCTTGACGCTGAAGGAGTTGACGGACATCTCCGAACAATGGTTGTCACCGTTGGTTCCGACCGGATCGACATTGCCGGGGACGAAGGAAACCTCGGCGGCGGTTGCCGCGGGATAAGCGAACAGCAAGACCGCGACAGCGAGACAGACGAAATATAAACACCTTCCAATCCTACACGCGAACATGGCTATTTCCTCCCCAATCAACTCGAATCTCCCTGCCAGGGTAACACGAGTGCGAGCTATCACGGAAGCCGGGGATGCGCCTAAGCAAGCTCGGCCAGCAGTTGCTCGAGCGGCGTAAAGGGACGGTTCTGAAGACGGCCCGTTTCTTCGAGGACGAGGACGCCGCCGTGGCAGGTCAGGCCGCGGGCCAGCCAGTCGTGGCTTCGGCACGCCTCCAGCACGCCGACTTCGGCGATCAGGTCGACCCACGGGTAGATCGCCTGGCTGTAGCCGGCCGAAGCCGCCACCGGCGCGGCGCCGGGGATGTTGTCGACGCAGAAATGCCGGATGCCGTCGACCGCGTAGACCGGGTCGGCCCAGGTCGTCGGTCGGGTGGTTTCGACGGCGCCGGCCGTATCGCACGAGATGTCGGCGATGACGGCGGTCGGTTTCATGATCTTCAGCATGGCGCGGTCGATCAGGTGATCGTCGCGGTGCTTCGGCCACAACACGCAGTTGACGACGAGATCGACGTCGCCGAGGTAAGCGGGCAAGGCGGTGACGTCGTCGGTCGTGAAATCGGCGTCCGAGAATTGCAGGGCGGCCTGAAAACGCGCCCGTTCGCTGATGTCGAGGCCGACCACCGAAACGCCGAGACCGATCAGCGTCCGGAGCGCGCCCTGGCCGACCATGCCGAGGCCGAGGACGATGGCCTTCAAGGCCGGTACGCCGAAATGGGACTTGAAATGGCGGCCGCCGCCGCCGTGCGGCGAAAGGCAAAGTCGGACCCCTTCGAGAGCACCGATCTCGCCGGCCAACGGGCAGTTGGGGGAACCCTTCTCGTGCGTTTCCTCCGCCGCCACGGCGCTCAGGCCGACGTCGAGCATGACGTCGGTGAGTTCGCGGTTGAGAGCGGAGTGCAGGTTGGTGAACAGGATATGGCGGGGTTCCAGTAGATCGTATTCGTCGGGCAGGATCTCCTTCACCTTGACGATCAACTCGGCGCCGCCGTAGACGGCGGCCGGCCCGTCGACGATGGCGGCGCCGGCCTCTTCATATTCGGCGTCCACGATGCCCGACAGCAGCCCGGCCCCGGTCTCGACAAGCAAACCGTGGCCGGTTTCGACCAGCGCCCGGACCTCGGCCGGCATCAGGCCGACCCGTCCTTCCTGAGGCTTGATCTCGCGCGCGACGCCGATCTCCACCGGCTATCCCTCCTGATCCTGCTCGGCGTTGGGAAACAGGCCGCTCAGCCTGGGGTCCTCGAACTCGACGGTTTCCTGCTTGTAGGGAACGAACCCGCAGCGCTGGTAGGTGGCGAGCGCGTTGGGGTGGTCCTCCGTGCAGGTATGGACCCACAGCCGGTCCGGTTCGTACGTCCACGCCTGATCGACGGACCAGCGCAGGAAATAGAGGCCCAAGCCGCGGCCGATGAATTCGGGCATCAGGCCGAAATAGGCCAATTCGATATCCGCCGGCGCGCGGCGGTCGAGTTCGCTGTAGCCGGCCGGGACGCCGCCGACGTAGAGGACGTAGATCTCGACCTGCTCGTCGTGGATGATGGCGGCCAAGGCCTCGTCGTCGAGTTGGCGGCGCTCGTACCACAGCCACTCCTCGCCGATGGTGTCGTAAAGATAGCGGTAGAACGACACCGGCGGCTGTTCGGCCCTGAGCAGGGCGAGCTTGGCCACCGGAGTCGCCGGCGTCGGCGCGGTCGGCCGTTCGGTCATCTCCAGGTAGGTGATGACGGAAGAAATCGTGCCGGCTGCTTCAGGGTTCGACGGGCGCGTCATCGTGGTCTCCCCATTCGGCCCACGATCCGTCATAGACAGCGACGTCTTCATACCCCAAAAGGTAGAAGCCGAATGCCAGCACCGCCGCCGTCACGCCCGAACCGCAGGTGGCGGCGACGGGTTTGGCCGGGTCGATCCCGGCCTCGGCGATGGCGTCGGCGATAGCATCGGCCGGACGCATGGCGAAGCATTGGTTCGGATTCATGACGCGGCCGATCGGCAGGTTGATGCTGCCGGGGATGTGTCCGGTCTTCTTGGACGGCCGCGGTTCCGGTTCCTGGCCGTTGAACCGCCCAGGACTGCGGGCGTCGATGACCTGATCGCGTTTCGAATCGAGATTGGCCATGATCTGATTGAAGGACCTGAGCAGGGTGTTGTTGGTGCGGGCCGTAAAATGGCGTTCGCGGGGCGTCGGCGGCAGGTCGTCGACGGGCCGTTCCTCGGCCACCCACTTCGGCAGGCCGCCGTCGAGCAGGGCCACGTCTTCATGCCCGAACACGCGAAACATCCACCACACGCGACATGCCGCCAGAAAACCGCCATTGGCGTCGTAAACGACGATGCGGCTGCCGTCGCCAAGACCGAGCTTGCGGACCTTGCTGGAGAACTTCTCCGGAGCCGGCAGCATGTGGGGCAGCGAGGAGCCGGTGTCGGCGATGTCGTCGATGTTGAAATAGACGGCGCCCGGTATATGGGCCTTTTCGTATTCCGCGCCGCCGTTGCGGGGATCGGTGGGAAGGAAGGTGGTGGCGTCGACGACGCGGACGTCGGGCGCCTGCAGGTGTTGGGCCAGCCACTCGGTGCTGACCAGGGCGTCCGGGTTGGCGTATTCGGCCATGCTCACTCCAGCCAGTCGGGCGTCGGCAGGCCCTTCTCCCGGAGGAACTCGGGATTGAACAGCTTGCTCTGATAACGGTTGCCGAAATCGGCGAGGATGGTGACGATCGTGTGTCCCGGTCCCATGTCCCTGGCAAGATGGATGGCGCCGGCCACGTTGATGCCACTGGAGCCGCCGACGCACAGACCTTCATCTCGAAGCAGGTCGAAGATGATCGGCAGGGCTTCCTCGTCGGAGATTCGATACGGCTTGTCGACGGTGATATCCTCGATGATCGGCGTCACCCGCCCGAGGCCGATGCCCTCGGTGATCGAGCCGCCCTCGGACTTGATTTCGCCGTCGGCAAAGTGACTGTACATGGCGGCGCCATACGGGTCGGCAATGCCGATGACGATATCGGGCTTCTGCTCGCGCAAATAGGTCGAGACGCCGGCGATGGTGCCGCCGGTGCCGATGGAACAGGTAAACCCGTCGACCTTGCCGTCGGTCTGACGCCAGATTTCGGGACCCGTCGTCTCGTAATGCGCTCGACGGTTGGCCAAGTTATTCCATTGGTCGGCGAACAACACGCCGTTCGGCTCTTTTCCCGCCAATTCCTCGGCCATGCGCCGGCCAACGTGCTGGTAGCTGTTGGGGTCCGAATAGGGCAGCGCCGGGGTTTCAACCAGTTCCGCACCACAGAGCCGCAACATGTCTTTCTTCTCCTGGCTCTGAGTTTCGGGAATGACGATGATCGTCCGGTAACCGCGCGAGTTGGCGGCCAGCGCCAGGCCGATCCCGGTGTTGCCGGCCGTGCTTTCGACGATCAGGCCGCCGGGCTTGAGGATGCCCCGATCCTCGGCATCCTTGATCATGAACAAAGCGGCGCGGTCCTTGACCGAGCTGCCCGGGTTGAGAAACTCGGCCTTGCCGAGGATTTCGCAGCCGGTTTCCTCGGACGGTCCTTTCAAGCGAATGAGAGGCGTGTTGCCGACGGTGTCGGCAAATCCGTCGCGAATGTCCATGTCCAGTGATCCCGGATGATCCAGTTGCTCAAGGGCTCCGAGGCAAGATAGCGACGGCGGGTGAGCCGATCAAGCTCTCCGCCGAGGGCGGCGACGCGATGCCGTTAGCTGTCGGTTTCTCCAAGCCAGCGGGCGCGGACCGCATCGCGGTTGTGGCGGAACCAATAAAGCAGAATCATCGTCATCGAATTGATAATCCGTCCCCGATCCAGCAGCTCGAAAGCCTCTTCCGGAGTGACGGTGAACACCCGGATGTCCTCGCCTTCTTCGTCCAGCCCGTGAACGCCGCCGGCTTTCGAGGCGTCGACCCGGGCGCAGAAAAGGAACACGGATTCGGTCGAGCCTCCGGGAGTCACCAGGTAATGGCAGACCGGCTCGATATGCTCGATCGTGCAGTCCGCTTCTTCGATCGCCTCACGGCGCACGACGTCTTCCGGGTCTTCCTCGTCGTCGATGATGCCGGCGACAGCCTCGATCAGCCACGGCGAAGTGCCGTCGTCGTACCAGGGCGACGACAACGCGGCGAAGGCGCCGGCCCGGAATTGCTCGATGAAAACGAGGCGATCGAGGTCGGGATCATAGAGAAGAGCGGAAGCGGCGTGGCCGCGCTCGAATATTTCCCGGGTGATTTCCTTCCCCCAGCCGCCGGCGAACAGTTGATGCCGCAATCGGTAGCGGTCGAGTCTGAAATAGCCCTGGAACGGTGTCGTCTTGTCGACGACCTCGACGTCTTGCGGTTTCATGCGCGTTCCTTCTCCTGCATCGGACACCCGCCGCACTTGTCGTTGATCGGCGGGCGTTTGTCCAGCCGCCGGGTTACGGAAGGGCGGGAAAAGGCGGGTGACGCCTATTTCCTCTTGGTGGCGGCTCCGTGTCGGCCAACCATGCCCGGTCGCGAGCGGCACGGGAATTCTCGACTCAGTGAAAATCCCGCGAGACAAGCCGGAGCGGGTTGCCGGAGCTGTCCCGGTACGGGGCGTCGTTGCCGTCGAGGCGGCCGAGCAGCGCGGTATGGTCGAACAGCCGCTCGGCCAATACGTGGATGACCCGGCCTTGCTTCTGGATGCGGCCGTCGACGCCGAGCAGGCTGGCCCTGAGCACGACCTTGCGGAAGGCCTCGAAGGTATCGGGCCAGACGATCAGGTTGGCGATTGCGGTTTCGTCCTCCATGGTGATGAACATCACACCCTTGGCGCTGCCGGGGCGTTGGCGGGTGGTAACCAGTCCGGCGACGCGGACCGTTTGGCCGTGGGCCAATTCTTCGAGCCGGTCGCAAGTGGTGTAGCCGGCATCGGCAAGATCGCCTCTCAGCAGGCCCAGGGGATGCGCCTTCAGGGAAAGCCGGAGCGTCCGGTAATCGTCGGCGACCTCCTCACCGGCGGTCATCGCGGGCAGGGCGACGGCCGGCTCGGTCTTGTCGGCGGCGGCGAACAGCGGCAGCGGGGTGTCGTCGAGGCCGCGCGCCGCCCACAGCGCCTGGCGACGGCTCAGATTCAAGGAACCAAAGGCGTCGGCCCGGGCCAGAACTTCCAGGGCGGCCCGTCCGAGTCCGGTGCGTCGCCCGAGGTCGGCCATATCCAGATAACCGCTTCCCCGCGTTCCAACCAGGACTTCGGCGTCGGTCTCGTGCAGGTCCTTGATCTGGCGAAAGCCCAAGCGCAGCGCCACAGCGCCGCCATCCGCCGGTTCCAGGGTGCAGTCCCAATCGCTTGTGTTGACGTCGACCGGCCGTACCTCGACACCGTGCGTGCGCGCATCGCGGACGATCTGGGCCGGCGCGTAGAAACCCATCGGCTGGTTGTTCAGCAGGGCGCAGGCGAACGCCGCCGGGTAATGGCATTTCAGCCACGACGACACGTAGACCAGAAGCGCGAAGCTGGCGGCGTGGGACTCGGGGAAGCCGTAGTCGGCGAAGCCCTCGATCTGCTTGAAGCAGCGTTCGGAAAAATCCCGCGCGTAGCCGTTCCCGACCATGCCCCGGAGGAAGCGTTCGCGGAACCGGTGGATGTCGCCGAAGCGGCGGAAGGTGGCGAGCGCCCGGCGCAAGGAGTCGGCCTCTTCCGGCGAGAAGCCGGCGGCGACGATGGCCATCTTCATGGCCTGCTCCTGGAACAGGGGAATGCCGAGGGTCTTGCCCAGCACCTCGCGCAGCGCGTCCGAGGGGTAGTCGACCGGCTCCTCGCCGTTGCGGCGGCGCAGGTAGGGGTGCACCATGTCGCCCTGGATGGGGCCGGGGCGGACGATCGCCACCTCGATGACCAGGTCGTAGAAGTTGCGCGGCCGCAGCCGCGGCAGCATCGA
>CAYFMP010000004.1:6580-40647 GCA_964344215.1 uncultured Thalassospiraceae bacterium
GCACCACCAGGTCATAGAACACCCGCGGCTTCAGGCGCGGCAGCATGCTCATCTGGGCGCGGCTTTCGACCTGGAAGACGCCGACCGAATCACCGCGGCACAGCATGTCGTAGACGGCGGCGTCCTCGGGCGGCACCGTCGCCAGCGTCAGTTTGCGGCCGTGGTGGGCGGCGATCAGGTCGAAGGCCGAGTGGATGCAACTCAGCATGCCGAGCCCGAGGATATCGACCTTGAGGATGCCGAGCGCGTCGAGGTCGTCCTTGTCCCATTCGATGACAGTGCGCTCGGCCATGGCGGCGTTGGCGATGGGAACGACCTCGTCGAGGCGGCCGCGGGTCATCACCATGCCGCCGATGTGCTGCGAGAGATGGCGCGGAAACCCCCGGATCTGGCCGGCCAGGAGCATCGCCTTGCGGATCGTCGGTTCGCCCGGGTCGAGCCCGGCGTCGCGGATGTGGGCGTCCTCGATCTCGTCCCACGAGCGCCGCCAGGCGGCGCCCTGCAGGGCGACGATGGTATCCTCGGCGAGACCCAGCGCCTTGCCGACCTCGCGGACGGCGCTCTTGGTCCGGTAAGTGATGACGGTCGCCGTCATGCCGGCGTGCTCGCGGCCGTATTTCCCGTAGACGTACTGAATGACCTCCTCGCGGCGGCCGTTCTCGAAATCGACGTCGATGTCAGGCGGCTCGCCGCGCTCGGCGCTGACGAAACGCTCGAACAGCAGATCGATGCGGGCCGGGTCGACGGCGGTGACGCCGAGACAGTAGCAGACGGCCGAGTTGGCGGCCGAACCGCGCCCTTGGCACAGGATGCCGCGCTCCCCGGCGAAGCGGACGAGGTCGTGGACGGTCAGGAAATAGGGCGCGAAGCCAAGCTCGCCGATCAGTTTCAGTTCGTGCTCGAGGCCGGCCCGCACCCGGTCCGGGACGCCGTCCGGATAACGTGCCGCCGCCCCCTCCCAGGTCAGGCGCACCAGTTCGTGTTGCGGGGTGCGGCCGTCCGGCGCCGTCTCGACGGGGTATTCGTAACGCAACTCGTCGAGACTGAAGGTGCAGGCCTCGGCGATCTCGATCGTACGGGCGACGGCGTCCGGGTGCCCGGCGAACAGGCGCGCCATCTCCCCGGGCGTTTTCAAGTGACGCTCGGCGTTGGCGAACAGCCGGTAGCCGGCCTCTTGAACGGTGCAGCCCTCGCGAATGCAGATCAAAACGTCCTGCAGGGGCCTGCGTTCGGGGCTGTGGACGTGGACGTCGTTGGTGGCGACGAGTGCCAGGCGGTGGGCGGCGGCGATGCCGGAGAGGGCGTCGAGGCGCGCCCGGTCATTACCCCGGTAGAGAATCGATGCAGCTACATAGAGGTTGTCCTTAAAGTTCTGCTTTAACCGGGAGAGGGCCTCGGAAAACGCCTCGTCGGGGCGGTCCGGCGGCACCGCGATGACGATCTGCCCGGCGCCACCGGCGAAGACGCCGCCGTCCACGATATCGCCTATGCTCAACAGGCACTCGCCCTTCGGCGCCCGTCGCTTGCCGACGCTCAGGAGCCGGGTCAGGCGACCGTAGGCGGCACGGTCGGTCGGATAGCACAGCAGGTCCGGGCCGTCGGTCAGGTCGAGCCGGGTGCCGACCACCAGGCGGATGCCGGCCCGCTTCGCCGCCGCATGGGCGCGGACCAGGCCGGAGACGCTGTTGCGGTCGGTGATGGCGATGGCCCCGAGCCCGAGGGCAGCGGCGCTGACGACCAGTTCCTCCGGATGCGAGGCGCCGCGCAGGAAGCTGAAATTGCTGGTCGCCTGAAGCTCGGCGTAGGGGGGTGTCATCATGGGAAAAACCCGTGCAGATACCAGCGCGGCGGCGTGTCGGGCCGGTACGGGCCGTCGCGATAGACCCAGAAGCGCACTCCGTCCGAATCCTCGATGCGGTAATAATCACGCCCTCGCGCCTCGCCGTTGAACATGTCGGCAGGCGCTTCCAGCCACCATTCGGGACCGATGCGCTCCGGTCCGTCGGCCCGCGCCACCCGGTGCTGGACCCGCCGCCAGCGGAACATCACCGGCGGGTGGTCGGGGATCGGGGCGACCACCTCGATCGGTTCGGGCGCAGGCAGCAGGTGGACCGGACGCGGGGCGGGCGGTGTGCCTACCGGCGGCGCCCGGCGGCTGGCGGCGGAAACCTCGCGGCTGGCCCGTTCCGGCATATGGCTGGCCCGGCTCTCGATGCGAACGACGCCGGCCGGCCCGAGCCGGTTGCCCAAGCGGTCGATCAGGGCGGCAACGTCGGCTCCGGCGTCGCCGTCGCCGCCGGTCAGTTCGGCCTGAGCGAGCGGCAGCGGATCGGCAGCCTCGGCGGCCAGCGCCATGGCCTCGATTCCGAAGCCGGCGTCAAGGTCGTCCAGCTTATTTCGGAACAATCGGTCCAAATAAGCGATATCGCGGACCGGCCGGCTGGTGCCGACGGTGGCCTCGAAAATGGTTCCGTCGGTTCGATAGCAAGCCAGGCGAAGCCGGCGGGCGCCGCGCCGGGCCTCGGCCAACCGCTCGCACAAGGCGGCGAGCAGACGGCGCACCGCCTCGTCGATGTCGTCGCGCCGCCCGATCGGCTCGGCGAAGGCGAGACGCGTTCGCAGGGCCGGCGTCGGGTGGCGGGGGTTGATCGATTCGTCGAGACGGCCGAGCGCTTGGTCGAGGCGTCGCACCGGGGCCGGGCCGAACCGCGCGGTCAACGGCGCGCGCGGCAGGCCGATGAGGTCGCCGACCCGCTTCAGGCCCATGCGCCGCAATCCCTCCACCGTCGATCCGGGCAGGCGCAGCGCCGCCATAGGCAGCGCCGCGATGGCGCGTTGCTGTGCGGCCGGCGGCACGATAACGGCGCTGGGGGCGGCGCCGCGGGCGGCGCCGCGGGCGGCGCTGCGGGCGGTGAAACGGGCGACGGCCCAGGCCGCGCCCGGCGTGTCGGCGACGGCGGCGGCGTTTTCGTAACCGAGGCGGTCGAGGCGGCGGCCGAGGTCGGCCAGCAGGGCCGCTTCGCCGCCGAACAGATGGGCGCAGCCGCCGATCTCGAGCCACACCCCGTTTCCGGCCCCGATTGCGCTGTCGTCGGCGGCCGTCCACGGCGTATAGCGTCCGCACCACCCGGCCAGCGCCGCCAGCGCCCGCCGGTCGCCGAGCGGATCGGCCCCGGCGGTCCGCAGGCCGGGCAGAATGGCGCGGGCATCGGCCAGCGGCAGGCCGGGAACGACGCCGCTCCCGGCCGCCGCCCTGTCGGCGGCGGCGATGCGCTGGCCGCCGTGCTCGGCGACAACGGTGGCGAGCGGCCTAGAGGGCGTGTCGGATGGCGCTTGCGCCCGTCCGGCCAAGCGTTGCCGGCGGCGCAGCCGGTCGGTGGCGAAGGCCGGCAGCCAGAGCGAAACCACGCGCCGTCGGCCGACCTCCCCGCCTTTCCGTCTTTCCGTCGTTTCGTTCATCACACCATTCCACGAACCAGGTTCCCGATGCCTTCGCCGTTTCGCCGGCCAAGCCAAGCGCGCCGCTGCGGCACCGCAGCAGCTCGAGCCGCCAGCGCGGCGGTCCCGGCCAGGAAACCGGGGCGAGGGCGGCAACGGAGCGGGGATGGCTCGGCGCGGGAGTAACGCGCCACCGGGTGACGGCCGGGCTCGACGGCGCCCGAAGCCTGTCCGGACGCAGCAGGACGGCCGCCGTCGCGCCGCTTTCCGCCGCCAGCTGCAGGCGTCTCAGCGCCACCGGCGGAACCTCGCCGATCTCGCCGACGACGGCGCTCGGGGCGCCGCTTCTTAAACCTTCCTCCATGGCCCACAGCAGGTCGTTGGCGCGGTTGGCGCGGATCACGACGAGCCGGTCGGGGCCGAGCCCGAGGGGAGCGAGCCCGGGACCGTAGAGGCCGCGCTCGCGGCGACACCACAGGACCGGCGCGGCGGCGCCGGCGGCGCGGCCGAGCAGGGCGGCCAGGAAGCCGATGCCGGCGCCGGGGGCGGCGGCGATGACTTCGTGCAAACCGCTCAGGGGCAGGCCGCCCCAGGGCAGGGTTTGATCGATCTCGGCGATGCCGAAAGGCAGCGTCCGCACGGCCTTTGCAGGCTTTGCCATGTGCCGTTCGAGCTTGCGGATCTGCCGCCGAAGGCGATCGAGTCGGGCCGGATCGGCGGTGGCCGGACGGCCGCCGGGGGGAAACTTTATATATTTGTTCATGGTATGTTCTAGAATAGAACGATCCGCCGAGGCCGTCAACAGGAACGCAAAAGGAGATATTTGGAGGTCTAACGGCGCAGCACGGCAAGCGGCCGGCCATCGATGGCGGCGAGCCCCAGGCCGATCAGCGCCATACCCGCAAAAT
The DNA here is from genome assembly GCA_964344215.1 of uncultured Thalassospiraceae bacterium. Classification (GTDB taxonomy): domain Bacteria; phylum Pseudomonadota; class Alphaproteobacteria; order Rhodospirillales; family Casp-alpha2; genus CAYFMP01. The sequence continues at coordinate 10,927 of CAYFMP010000004.1, forward strand.
GCTTGGGCTCCAGGCGTTCGCCAAGGATCAGCGCGCCGAGCACAATGGCGCTGACCGGAACCAGGAACGTTACCAGCAGCAGATTGGTCGCTCCCGCCGTCGCCAGGATGCGGAAATAGATGACGTAGGCCGCCGCCGTGCACAGCAGCGCCAAGCCGAAGACGGCGCCCCACACCGGCGCTCCCGGCATCGCCAGCAGCCAGGGCTGCTCGACGGCAAGAACGAGCGGCACCATCAGTACGCTCGACGACGTCACCTGACCGGCGGCGGTGACGAGCGGCGGCGTTCCACGGAAGCGGCGACCGAAGATGCCGGCGCAGGCATAGGCCAGGGCGGCGCCGAGGATCGCCAGCTGGGCAAGGAGGTGCAGGCCGAGTCCCTGCAACACCTCGCCGCCGATCATCACGATAACGCCGACGAGGCCGGCGGCGACGCCACCGAACCGGGCCGGCGTCATTTTCTCATCGGTGGTCAGGAAGTGGGCCAGCACCACCGTGAACAGCGGCGTCGTCGCGTTGAGGATGGAAGCCAGGCCGCCGGTGATCTGGGTTTGGCCCCAGACGATGAGGGAGAACGGGACGAGGTTGTTGAGCCCGCCCATCACGAAGAACGCCCCCCATAGCCGGCCGTCCGTCGGCATCCGGTAGCCGAGGGCGTAGACGACGGCGACCAACGCCACCGCCCCGAACCCGATGCGGCCGAGAACGACCGTCAGCGGCGGCAACTCGACGAGGGCGACCTCGGCCAGAAAGAACGAACCGCCCCAAACGGCCGACAGGGTGATCAACAGCCCCCATTCAAGGGGCCCCATGACCTTGTTGACGGCGGCGGCGGACATCGGCTCGGCTCCTTGAGAAAAGAGGCGTCGATCCTAGCCGCGGACGGAGATCGGCGCATTCCGTTTCTTGCGCCGCCTCCCGCCGCTTGGAAAGTGTTTTCCGCCGTTGCCGCAAGCCACTATCATCAGCAACCGGAAGTTTCCGGAGGCCGTCCCGAACATGACCTTCAACACCCTTCTTTCCGTCGAGGAAATGTACAAGGCAGATGCCGCGGCCGAAGCCGCCGGCGTCGCCAGCCTCGATCTGATGGAAGCGGCCGGGGCGGCGATCGCCGCCGAAATCGAGCAGCGTTGGGAAAAGCGGCCCGTCGCCGTCCTCTGCGGCCCAGGCAACAACGGCGGCGATGGCTTCGTCGTCGCCCGGCTGCTCGAGGCGGCCGGCTGGCAGGTTAGCGTCGCCCTGCTTGGCGAACGCGGCGGCCTGAAAGGCGACGCCGCCGTCAACGCCGAGTTGTGGAAAGGCGAGGTCGAGGCGCTGTCGCCGGCCGCGTTGGATGACGATCCGTTGGTCGTCGACGCTCTGTTCGGGGCCGGGCTGGACCGATCTTTGGACGGATCGGCCCTGGAGGTTGTCGAGGCGATCAACCGGCACCGCTTGGATTGCGTCGCCGTCGATATGCCGAGCGGAGTGCACGGCGATAGCGGCGAGATCCTGGGCGAAGCACCGTTCACCAGGCTGACGGTGACGTTTTTCCGGGCCAAGCCGGGCCACGTGCTGATACCGGGACGGGTGCGGTGCGGCGATCTGGTGGTCGCAGATATCGGCATTCCCGACGCTGTTCTCGACGACATCCGCCCGGCCACGTTCGTCAACGGTCCGGCGCTGTGGCTGGACAACTACCCGTGGCCCGCCATCGACGCCCACAAGTACAGCCGCGGCTATGCCGTGATCGTCGGCGGGCGCGCCATGACCGGGGCGGCCCGGCTGGCGGCGCGGGGTGCCCGGCGCATCGGTGCCGGGCTCCTGACCATTGCGGCGCCGCCCGGTACCTTCGCGATCTATGCCGGCGATCAAGCGGGAGCCCTGGTCAAGACGGTCGAGGGGGCGGACGATTTCCACGACTTCATCGAGGACCCCCGGATCAATGCGGTGCTGATCGGACCCGGCGCCGGCCGCAACGACCTGACGCAGGCCTGTGTATTCTTCGCTCTCAACGCCAAGAAAACGGTCGTCCTAGACGCCGACGCGTTGAGCATCTTCGGCGACGATTCCGACGCCTTGTTCGAAGCCATCGAAGGCCCCTGCCTGCTAACCCCGCACGAAGGCGAATTCGTTCGCCTGTTCAGCACCGAAGGCGGCAAGCTCGAACGCGCCCGTGCGGCGGCCGAACGAAGCGGCGCGACGGTGTTGTTGAAGGGGCCGGACACGGTGATCGCCGAACCGGGCGGGCGCGCCGTGGTCAACGCCAGCGGCAGCCCCGACCTGGCCAGCGGCGGCACCGGCGACGTTCTGGCCGGGATGGCGCTCGGCCTCATGGCGCAGGGCATGGCGCCGTTCGAGGCGGGGTCGGCGGCGGCCTGGATACACGGCGCGGCAGCCGAAGCGGTCGGCCCCGGACTGATCGCCGAGGATTTGCCCGAGGCTTTGCCGGCCGTTCTCCGCGGTCTGCTCGACGAATCCGGTGGGTGACTTGATTTGGCGCCGGGATCGACCGATGTTTTGACCATGAACGACCAAAACCGACACGGATTCCTAGACCGCACCCTTCGCAATCTGCGCAAGGGATGGCGGGCGATCGCCGGTTCGTCCTACGACGCCGACGCCGCCAGCAGCCGACCGGATTTGCCGGGCGAGGATCTCGATCGTCTGCGCCAGCAGATGCGCGACTGCCTGGAGGTGCGAGGCGGCGAGGTCTCGGCCCGGGCCAGGGCGGCCGCCCTCGGCCACGTCTATCTGGCGCTCGACGACACCGGCCGCGAGAAGTTCCTGCGCGTCATGGCCGAGGATTTCGACACCGATCACAAGGCGGTCGAGGCGGCGGTCGACGCCTACCGGCGCGCCAACGGCATCGAGGGACAGCGTCAGGCGGAAGCGGCGCTGCGTCAGGCTTTGGCAGCTCCCCGGGTCAAATTGTTGACTCAATTCAATGCCTTGCCGGACGGCGTTAAGTTTCTGGTCGATATGCGGGCCGAGCTTCTCGGATTGCTCCGCGAGCACCCGGATATGAAACCCCTGGAACGGGATCTGAAGGCGCTGTTGGCCTCCTGGTTCGACGTCGATTTCCTGGAGCTACGTCGCATCACCTGGGACACGGCGTCGGCCTCGCTGCTCGAAAAGCTGATCGTCTACGAAGCGGTCCATGCCATCGAAAGTTGGGACGACCTCAAGAACCGACTCGATTCCGACCGCCGCTGCTTCGCCTATTTCCATCCCCGGATGCCGGACGAACCGCTGATCTTCGTCGAAGTCGCCCTGGTCAACGGCATGGCCGACAACGTCCAGGCCCTGTTGGACGAAAACGCCCCCGTTCAAGACCCGGCCAAAACCGACACGGCGATCTTCTATTCGATCTCCAACGCTCAGAAGGGATTGGCCGGGATCAGTTTCGGCAACTTCCTGATCAAGCGGGTGGTCGACAGCCTGACCACCGAGTTCAATGGCCTGAAGACGTTTGCCACGTTGTCGCCGATCCCCGGTTTTCGGGGTTGGCTCGATGCCATTCTCGCCGAGGGCGAGCCGAAACTGCTGACCAAAGGCGAACGGCGCGCGTTGAGCGCCGTCAACGGCGGCTCGGGCGGCGCCAAAGGAACCCTGAAGGCGTTGATCGCCGATAACGGCTGGATCGACGACGAAGCCATCAGCCAGACGCTGCGCGACCCCCTGCAACGGCTGTGTGCACGCTATCTGATCGAAGAGAAGAACGGCCGCGGCCAAGCCCTCGACCCGGTGGCTCATTTTCATCTGTCAAACGGAGCCACCATGGAGCGCCTGAACTGGATGGGCGACGCCTCGGACAAGGGAATTCGACAGTCCGGCGGTATGATGTTGAACTATCGTTACGACCTGGGACGGATCGAGGAGAACCACGAATCCTACACCTCGAGCGGTGAAGTGGCGGTTTCCTCGGCCCTTCGCAACATTCTCAAAGGGTAGAGGGCGCGCCGCGTTGAGAGAATTGACACTAGGGGTTTATCTTGTAGAGTTGCCCGCCGTTCACGGATGTGGGCGATATCCCGCGAGTTTGGGCGGGCGTGGTGGAATTGGTAGACACGCAGGTTTTAGGTACCTGTGACGCAAGTCATGGGGGTTCGAGTCCCTCCGCCCGCACCACCGCCCCAGTCCGGACGCGCCGGAACGGTATCTTACGTCAGAACTCGCCGATCGCAGGGTTTTCCAGATAGGTCGTCATGCAAGTAACCGAAACCAAGTCCGAGGGCCTGAGCCGCGAATTCAAGGTGGCGTTGCCGGCCAAGGATATCGAAGAGAAGATTTCCCACCGCCTGAAGGAAATCGCCAAGACGGCGCAGCTGCCGGGTTTTCGTCCGGGGAAAGTGCCGGTCTCCCTGTTGCGCAAGCGTTACGGGCCTTCTGTCATGGGGGAAATCCTGGAGCGCGCGGTCAGCGATTCGTCGCAGCAGGCGCTGAACGAAAAAGGCATTCGTCCGGCCATGCAGCCGGAGATCGAAATCACGTCGTACGAGGACGGCAAGGACCTCGAATACACCATGGCGGTCGAGACCCTGCCCGAAATCAAGCCGGTCGATTTCTCCAAGATCGAACTGGAGCGCCATGTGTCGGAGCCCGACGCCAAGGACATCGAGGCGGCGCTCAAGAACATCGCCGAGGCCAACAAGTCATCCGAGCCGGTCGCCAAGAAACGCAAGTGCAAGAACGGCGACATGGCGGTCATCGATTTCGTCGGAAAGGTCGACGGCGAAGCGTTTCCGGGTGGAGCCGCCGAGGCCTATCAGCTCGAACTCGGCTCCGGCAGCTTCATTCCGGGGTTCGAGGATCAACTGGTCGGTTGCGAACCGGGCGACGAAACCACGGTCAACGTCACCTTCCCGGACGATTACGGTGCCGCCGACCTGGCCGGCAAGGAAGCCGTCTTCGAGGTCAAGGTCAAAGAGCTCCGCGAGACGGTGCCGGCCGCCGTCGACGACGAACTGGCCAAGAAGCTCGGTATGGAGAGCCTGGACAAGTTGCGCGAAGCCATCGCCGAGGAGCAGTCGCGCGAGTTCGACAACATGTCGCGCATGTTGCTCAAGCGCAAACTCCTCGACCAGTTGTCGGACGCTCACGACTTCGAGGTGCCGGAGAAACTGGTCGAGCGCGAATTCGACGCGATCTGGGCGCAATACGAGGAGCAAAAGCAATCCGGTGCCGAGGAAGAAGAGGGGCTATCCGAAGCCGAGCAGCGCACCGAATTCCGCGAGATCGCCGAGCGCCGCGTGCGGCTCGGTCTGCTGCTGGCCGAAGTCGGCCAGCAAAACAACATCCAGGTGGCGCAGGACGAGATCAACGCGGCCGTCATGGAGCAGACCAGGCGCTATCCGGGTCAGGAACAGGCCGTCCTCGATCACTTCAAAAACGACCCGGCCGCTGTCGAACAGCTGACGGCGCCTATATATGAGGAAAAGGTGGTCGATTTCATCGTCGAGCTGGCTTCCGTCGAGGACAAGAAATCGACCATGGAAGACCTGATGAAAGCGATGGCCGAGGATTCGGAGAAGCAAGAAGACAAGAAACCGAAAGCGAAGAAGTCAAAAGCGAAGTCGACCAAGGCCGCCGACGATAAGGCGAAGCCGGCCGCCAGGAAAAAGGCCCCGGCCAAGAAGGCCGCCAACAAGGACTAGGAGCGAATGCGAGGTCCGACGGCCGACCCGACATTTGACGCCAAATTGAGGATAACCCGCCGATGAGCGATCCGGTTGAAACCTATATGAACACGCTGGTTCCGATGGTGGTCGAAACGACCAACCGCGGCGAGCGAGCCTATGACATCTATTCGAGGCTGTTGAAAGAACGGATCGTGTTTTTGACCGGCGGCGTCAACGACGCCGTCGCCAGCCTGATCTGTGCACAATTGCTGTTCTTGGAATCGGAGAACCCGACCAAGGACATCGCGTTCTATATCAACTCGCCCGGCGGCATCGTCACCTCCGGTCTGGCCGTCTACGACACCATGCGTTACATCCGGCCCGAGGTTTCGACCGTCTGCATCGGCCAAGCCGCCTCCATGGGGTCGCTTCTGCTGTGCTGCGGGGCCAAAGGCAAACGCTATGCGCTGCCCAATTCGCGGATCATGGTCCACCAGCCTTCGGGCGGTGCTCAAGGCCAGGCTACGGACATCGAGATCCAGGCCCGCGAGATCGTCAAGCTGCGCGAGCGATTGAACCTGATGTACGTCGAACACACCGGTCAGGATCTGTCCGTCATCGAGGAAGCTGTCGATCGTGACCGCTATATGAGCCCGGACGAGGCCCAGGATTTCGGGTTGATCGACGAAGTCGTCATCAACCGTCCAAGCACCGATGACGAAGACGGCGATGACGAAGAAGAAAACAAGAAGGATTAAGAAAACTAAAAGGATTTAACGTCATTGTGAGCGGCCAACCCTCGAATCCTGCCTGCCGGCGCAAGGTTTAGGATTGTACGGGTCCCAGCCAAGCGGGTAACATGTCGGAAAAGGGGGCCGGTTTTCGAACGGAGTATCCATGAGCAAATCCACCGGCGGCGATTCAAAAAACACCCTCTATTGCTCGTTCTGCGGAAAGAGTCAGCACGAAGTCCGCAAACTGATCGCGGGGCCGACCGTCTTCATCTGCGATGAGTGCGTCGAGCTTTGCATGGATATTATCCGTGAGGAGCACAAGACGAGCCTGGTCAAGTCGGGCGACGGCGTACCGACGCCACGCGATATCTGCGTGGTGCTCGACGATTACGTGATCGGTCAGGACCATGCAAAACGGGTCCTCTCGGTCGCCGTCCACAACCATTACAAACGTCTCGGCCACGGCACCGCCAAGAACAACGACGTCGAGCTGGCAAAATCGAATATCCTGCTGATCGGGCCGACCGGGTGCGGCAAGACGCTGCTCGCCCAGACCCTGGCCCGCATTCTCGATGTGCCGTTCACCATGGCCGACGCCACCACATTGACCGAGGCCGGTTACGTCGGCGAGGACGTCGAAAACATCATCCTGAAACTGCTGCAATCGGCCGACTACAATGTCGAGCGTGCGCAGCGCGGCATCGTCTACATCGACGAAGTCGACAAGATCTCGCGCAAATCGGATAACCCGTCGATCACCCGCGACGTTTCGGGCGAGGGCGTCCAGCAGGCATTGCTCAAGATCATGGAAGGCACGGTGGCCAGCGTGCCCCCTCAAGGCGGACGCAAACACCCGCAACAGGAGTTCCTGCAGGTCGACACCACCAACATCCTGTTCATCTGCGGCGGTGCTTTCGCCGGTCTCGAGAAAATCATCTCGGCCCGCGGCAAGGGAACGATGATCGGTTTCGGGGCCGACGTGCGCTCCCCGGACGAACGCCAGACCGGCGAGGTTCTCAGAGACGTAGAGCCGGAAGACCTGCTCAAATTCGGCCTGATCCCGGAATTCGTCGGCCGGCTTCCGGTCCTCGCCACGCTCGACGACCTCGACGAGGATGCACTGGTCGAGATTTTGACCAAGCCGAAGAACGCCCTGGTCAAGCAGTACCAGCGCCTGTTCGAGATGGAAGGCGTGCATCTGACATTCTCGGAAGGGGCGCTCGAGATGATCGCCGAGAAGGCGGTCGAACGGAAGACGGGCGCCCGGGGACTGCGCTCCATCATGGAGAACATCCTGCTCGACACTATGTTCGACCTGCCGGGCCTGGAGGGTGTCGAAGAGGTCGTCATCAACCGTGAAGTGGCGGAAGACAATTCGGCGCCGCTCTTCATCTATGCTGATCGCAAGGAAGACGTGGAGACCAGCGCCTGATCCGCGAATTCGCGACTTGCCACTTGAACCGGAGGCTTCATAAGACCACCTAATTTCTGGAATGGCAGGTTTGACGCCAAGCCTGAAGACTTCGTTCCTCCGATCGACCGTTGCGCCAATCCCAATAGAGAGGCAGTTCTCAGTTGACCCACGCCGCCGAACAGTTCCCCGTCCTTCCGCTTCGCGACATCGTCGTTTTCCCGCATATGATCGTGCCGCTGTTCGTCGGCCGCGAAAAGTCGGTGAAGGCGCTCGAAGACGTCATGAAGGACGACAAGCAGATTCTGCTGGTCGCCCAGAAGAACGCCGCCCAGGACGATCCCGCGGTCGACGATATTTACCGGGTCGGTACGGTTTCCACCGTTCTTCAGTTGCTGAAGCTTCCGGATGGCACCGTCAAGGTCCTGGTCGAAGGCGTTCAGCGCGCCCGCATCGTCAATTTCATGGACAATCCGGAGTTCTTCGAAGTCAACGCCGATATGTTGTTCGAGCCGGACAACGACGAGCAGGAACTGGAAGCGCTGTCGCGCTCCGTCGTCACGCAGTTCGAGCACTACATCAAGCTCAACAAGAAGATTCCGCCGGAAGTGCTGGTCTCGGTCAACCAGATCGAGGCGCCGAGCAAGCTCGCCGACACGGTGGCTTCGCACCTGGCGCTGAAAATCTCGGAAAAGCAGGAACTGTTGGAAACCGACACCGTCGGCGAACGCCTCGAACGCGTCTATTCCTACATGGAAGCGGAAATCGGCGTCCTCCAGGTCGAGAAGAAGATCCGCAACCGGGTCAAGCGCCAGATGGAGAAGACCCAGCGCGAGTATTACCTGAACGAGCAGTTGAAGGCGATCCAGAAGGAATTGGGCGAAACCGACGACGGCCGCGACGAGACCGCCGAGCTGGAAGAAAAGATCGCCAAGACCAAGCTCTCCAAGGAAGCCCGCGAGAAGTCGCTGGCCGAACTCAAGAAGCTGAAGTCGATGAGCCCGATGTCGGCCGAAGCGACGGTGGTTCGGAACTACCTCGACTGGATGCTTTCCATACCGTGGAAGAAGCGGACCCGCATTAAGAAAGACCTGAAAGGCGCCCAGGAAATCCTCGACGCCGACCATTACGGTCTCGAGAAAGTGAAGGAGCGGATCGTCGAGTATCTGGCGGTCCAGCACCGCACCAAAAAGGTTTCCGGGCCGATCCTGTGTCTGGTCGGGCCGCCGGGCGTCGGCAAGACGTCGCTCGGCAAGTCGATCGGACGGGCTACGGGGCGCAAGTTCGTCCGCATGTCGTTGGGCGGCGTGCGCGACGAGGCGGAAATCCGCGGCCACCGCCGAACCTACATCGGCTCGATGCCGGGCAAGATCATTCAGGGCATGAAGAAGGCCAAGGCCTCCAACCCGCTGTTCCTGTTGGACGAGGTCGACAAGATGGGTAACGACTGGCGCGGTGATCCGGCTTCGGCGCTGCTCGAGGTCCTCGATCCGGAACAGAACCATGCCTTCAACGACCACTACCTGGAAGTCGACTACGACCTTTCCGACGTCTTGTTCGTGACCACGGCGAATACCATGAGCATGCCGCCGCCGCTGCTGGACCGCATGGAGATCATCCGGTTGTCCGGGTACACGGAGGACGAAAAGGTCGAGATCGCCAAGCGCCATCTGATTCCGAAGCAGATCAAGAACCATGGCCTGAAGGAAGGCGAGTGGTCGATCTCGGATGCCGGGTTGCGCGATGTGATCCGCTACTACACGAAGGAATCCGGCGTTCGCAATCTGGAACGCGAGATCGCCAACCTAGCCCGCAAGGCGGTAAAGGACATCCTCATGGGCGGCACCGAGAAGATCGTCGTGACCCGGCGCAATCTCGAGAAGTTCTCGGGTGTCAAGAAATACCGCTTCGGCGAAATCGAGGCCGACGACCTGGTCGGCGTCGTCACCGGGCTGGCTTGGACCGAAGTCGGCGGCGAGATCCTGTCGATCGAGTCGGTCATGGTGCCGGGCAAGGGCAGGATGACGATCACCGGCAAACTCGGCGACGTCATGACGGAATCGATCCAGGCCGCGAAATCCTTCGTTCAGTCCCGTGCCATCGAATTTGGCATCAGACCACCGTTGTTCAGGACCAAGGACATCCACGTCCACGTCCCCGAAGGGGCGACGCCGAAAGACGGTCCGTCGGCCGGCGTCGGCATGGTCACTTCGATCGTCTCGGTGTTGACCGGCATTGCGGTGGACAAGCACGTGGCGATGACCGGCGAGGTCACGCTGCGCGGCCGCGTCCTGCCGATCGGCGGCCTCAAGGAGAAGCTGCTGGCGGCGCTGCGCAGCGGCATCAAGACGGTTCTCATTCCGAAGGAAAACGAGAAGGACCTGTCGGAGATTCCGGACAACGTCAAGAAGGGGCTGGAAATTGTCCCTGTCTCGACCGTTGACGAGGTCCTCGAGCGCGCGCTGGTTTCGCCGTTGACGGCGATCGAATGGAACGAGGCCGACGAAGTGGAGGCCGCAGCCATGGCCGGCGCCAGCGACGACGATGACGTCGGCGACGTCGTTACCCACTGAGCACCACTTCCACTCGGTTCCGTTTTTCCGACTTCGCCGAGCTCTTGCGTCTTAGAATCGTTGCCCCCGATTCGCCCGATTCGGCGCAGAATCGCTTGAATCTCGGTGATTTTGCGCGGATTCCCGGGACTTCGTTCGATATCGCCACACCGATTTCTCGCTTTAACACCCGTCACTTAGCCGAAAAAGCGCAAAAAATCGGGAAAAACGAGGGCTCTTTAGATTGACGCCTGAAATCGGCAGCCTTTAGACTCCGGCCCGTACACAGGCTTTTGGGATATCGATGTTTCGCTCGGGTATCCGCCAGACTTGGTTTTTGACCACCACTGAAAGTAGAAGGGGGCCTTCCATTGAATAAGAACGATCTTGTAGCCGCAGTCGCCAGCAGCACTGGCATGTCCAAGGCCGATGCCGCCAAGGCGGTCGACGGCGTATTCTCATCGATCACCCGTTCGCTACAGGGTGGCACCGAAGTTAGGCTCGTCGGTTTCGGTACGTTCAGCGTATCTCGCCGGGCCGCGACCACGGGCCGCAATCCGCGGACGGGCGAAAGAATCCAGATTCCGGCGTCCAACCAGCCCAAGTTCAAGGCCGGCAAAGCGCTCAAGAGCGCCGTCAACTAGATCGGCGCGTCAACTCAAGATCGGGGACCGGCCGCTCCGTCGTGGGGCGGCCGGTTTCCTCTTCCAAGACCCCGCGTACAACCAATCAGAGCTTGTTTTTAACGCCGCCGAACGCGTATTTTCTACCGTCCTCATGGACACCGGGGCGGTTAGCTCAGTTGGGAGAGCAACGCGTTTACACCGCGTAGGTCGGCGGTTCGAGCCCGTCACCGCCCACCACTCCATCGCCGAGCGTCTTCGGACGCCTTGATCGGTTCCGGCCGCCGGCCGGCCCCCGAGTTTGCTTGACACCCTATAGAGCCTGGATTACATCTCGCGCTCCCCCTCCGGGGGTGTAGCTCAGTTGGTTAGAGCGCCGGCCTGTCACGCCGGAGGCCGCGGGTTCGAGTCCCGTCACTCCCGCCATTTTCCCGATGACATTGCTTTCCCCACCCCCCTCAAATGGGGTAAAGTTCATTAGGTTTCGGCGGTCGTTTAGGCCGCCGTTGCATGGGGGGCTTCGCCATTGCTTAAGGCGGGCGGGTAAGGCAGGTTATGGGTAACCGTTACCGCCCGGCGGCAATGCTCTAAGGACTGCATCGAGGGAAGCCAACCGTGGACGCACTTCTGGTCGACTACCTACCGATTTTGATCTTTCTCGGTATCGCCGTGGCAATCGCCGGCATTGCCGTTGGCGCATCCTACATTGTCGCCAGCCAGCATCCTGACGTCGAGAAGACGTCGACCTACGAGTGCGGCTTCGAGCCGTTCGATGATTCGCGGCACAAATTCGACGTCCGGTTCTACCTCGTCGCCATCCTGTTCATCATATTCGATCTCGAAGTCGCCTTCCTGTTCCCGTGGGCCGTCAGCCTCGGCAAAATCGGTGTGTTCGGGTTCTGGTCGATGATGATTTTCTTGGGAATCCTGACGGTCGGGTTTATCTACGAGTGGAGAAAAGGAGCGCTGGAATGGGAGTAGGAGCGAACCCGACCTCCGAAGCGGGCGGCGCCCTCGCTCCGGGTAAGGACCAGGACGCGGTTCTCAGGCAGATCGCCGGCGAACTTCAGGACAAGGGCTTCGTCGTCGCCAATCTGGACAAACTGGTCAATTGGGCGCGTACCGGCTCGCTGTGGCCGATGACGTTCGGGCTGGCCTGTTGCGCCGTCGAGATGATCCACGCCTATATGCCGCGCTACGATCTCGACCGCTTCGGCGTCGTGCCGCGGCCCAGCCCCCGCCAATCCGACGTCATCATCGTCGCCGGCACGTTGACCAATAAGATGGCGCCGGCCTTTCGCAAGGTCTACGACCAGATGTCCGAGCCGCGCTACGTCATCTCCATGGGTTCGTGCGCCAATGCCGGCGGTTACTATCACTATTCCTATTCGGTGGTGCGCGGTTGCGATCGCGTGGTACCGGTCGACATCTTCGTGCCGGGATGCCCGCCGACGGCGGAAGCCCTGGTCTACGGAATCCTTCAACTTCAGAAAAAGATAAACCGAACCGGAACGTTGTGGCGTTGATCCTGCAGGCTGCGACGGTCTGGGACTTCCGATAGCGAGGCACGATGGATTTAGCACTTCAAGACCTTGGCGACTACGTTGTCGGCACGCTGGCCGGTGAGGTCGTCGAGAAGGAGATCGCGCTCGACGAGTTGGCTATCACCGTCAACCGCGACGATATCGTCAAGGTCTTGAAATTCCTGCGCGACGACGCCAACTGCCGATTCCGGCAGTTGATGGATATCTGCGGCGTCGATTATCCCGACCGGGAGCAGCGTTTCGCGGTCGTCTACAATCTGCTCAGCTTGTCGAACAACCTGCGCATTCGGGTCAAGGTCTGGACCGACGAGGATACGCCGGTTCCCTCGGTGACCGAACTATTCAGTTCGGCCGATTGGTGGGAGCGGGAAGCCTGGGACCTCTACGGCATCTACTTTTCGGGCCATCCCGATCTCAGGCGAATTCTCACCGACTACGGTTTCGAAGGGCACCCGCTGCGCAAGGACTTCCCGCTGACCGGATATACCGAGATTCGCTACGACGACGAACAGAAACGGATCGTCTACGAACCGGTCAAGCTGACCCAGGAGTTCCGGTCGTTCGATTTCCTGAGCCCTTGGGAAGGCGCTCAGGCATTCATTCCGGACGACGATGCCGAGGTCGAGGAAACCGACGCCGCCGAAGGGGACAAGACCTGATGGCCGAGACCGAAATCAAGAACTTCAACTTGAACTTCGGCCCGCAGCATCCGTCCGCGCATGGCGTGTTGCGACTGGTCCTGGAGATGGATGGCGAGATCGTCGACCGCGCCGACCCCCACATCGGATTGCTGCACCGCGGCACCGAAAAGCTCATTGAATACAAGAGCTACATTCAGGCGGTGCCCTATTTCGACCGCCTCGATTACGTATCGCCACAGAACCAGGAACACGCTTTCGCCCTCGCCGTCGAGAAGCTGCTTGGGGTCGAGGTGCCGCCGCGCGGCAAGTTCATCCGGGTCCTCTACGCCGAGCTCGGCCGGCTTCTCAATCACGTTTTCACGGTGTGCGCGTTCGCCATGGACGTCGGCGCGATGACGCCGATGCTGTGGGGCTTCGAGCAGCGGGAACGCATCATGGAGTTCTGCGAGCGCGCTTGCGGCGCCCGCCTCCACATGAACTATTTCAGGCCGGGCGGCGTCGCCTTCGACCTGCCGGACGGTCTCATCGAGGATATCGGGGAATGGGCCGAGAGCTTTCCGGCCTTTCTCGACGATTGCGAGACCCTGCTGACGGAGAACCGGATCTTTAAGCAGCGCACAGTGGGAATCGGTGCCATCGACGCCGATGGGTGCTTCGATTGGGGGTTCAGCGGCCCCAACCTGCGGGCCGCCGGCGTCGCCTGGGACCTGCGCAAGGCGCAGCCCTATGACGTCTACGAAGAAATGGACTTCGACATTCCGGTCGGCAAGCACGGCGATTGCTACGACCGCTACCTGGTTCGTATGCATGAGATGCGCCAGAGCCTGCGGATCATCGAACAGTGCATCGAGAACATGCCGGGCGGACCGTGCAAGTCCATCGATCGCAAGATCTCACCGCCGCCGCGCTCGGAGATGAAAGCCTCGATGGAAGCTTTGATCCATCATTTCAAGCTTTACACGGAGGGCTACCACGTGCCGGCCGGCGAGACCTATTCGGCGGTCGAAGCGCCGAAAGGCGAGTTCGCCGTCTATCTGATTTCCGACGGCAGCAACCGGCCCTACAGGTGCAAGATCCGCTCGCCCGGGTTCGCCCACCTTCAGGCCATGGAATACCTGAGCAAAGGCCACATGTTGGCGGACGTGGTCGCCAACATCGGTTCCCTGGATATCGTGTTCGGCGAGATTGATCGATGAGCAGCGACACCGAGACCTTCGAGCAACCCGAAAGCTTCGCCTTCTCGACGGACAACGTCGATCGGGCGCAGGCGATCATCCGCAAGTACCCGGAAGGCTGGCAGGCCAGTGCCGTGATGCCGTTGCTCGACCTGGCCCAGCGCCAGAATGACGGCTGGCTGCCGCGCGCCGCCATGGACCACGTTGCCGACATGCTCGACATGCCGCCGATCCGTGTCTACGAGGTGGCCACCTTTTACACCATGTACAACCTGAAGCCGATCGGCCGGCGCCATGTCCAGGTCTGCACCAACCTGCCGTGCTGGCTGAAGGGTTCGGACGGCGTCGCCGGGGCGTGCAGGAAATCGCTCGGCATCGAGTTCGGGGAAACGACCGAGGACGGCGAATTCACCCTGAGCGAGGTCGAGTGCCTCGGTGCCTGCGTCAACGCGCCGATGATGCAAATCGACGACGACTATTACGAGGACCTCGATTCGGTCACCACCGAGGCGATCCTTTCGGAACTCAAGGCCGGCGGCACGCCGAAGACCGGCTCGCAGACAGGACGCCACACCTGCGAGCCGTCCGGTGGATTGACGAGCCTCGTTCACCAAAAAGACCGGAAAGCGTGAGAACCGCCATGCTTGACGACAAAGACCGCATTTTCACCAATCTTTACGGCCTCGAGGATCCAGGCCTGGCCGGCGCCAAGAAGCGCGGCGATTGGGACAAGCCCAAGAAGCTCCTGCAGATGGGGCGCGAGGGGATCGTCGAGGCGGTCAAGGAATCGGGATTGCGCGGTCGCGGTGGCGCCGGCTTCGGGACCGGCATGAAGTGGTCGTTCATGCCGAAAGAGGTCGGCGAGCGGCCCCACTATCTGGTCATCAACGCCGACGAGGGCGAGCCCGGCACCTGCAAGGACCGGGAGATCTTGCGCAGCGATCCGCACAAACTTGTCGAGGGCGCGCTGGTCGCGTCCTTCGCCATGGGCGCCAATGCCGCTTACTGCTACGTGCGCGGCGAGTTTCTCCGTGAGGCGGAAGCGCTGCAGCGGGCCGTCGACGAGGCCTACGAGGCCGGCCTGATCGGCAATGATTCGTGCGGTACCGGCTATCCCTTCGATTTCCATATTCACATGGGAGCGGGGGCCTATATCTGCGGCGAGGAATCGGCGCTGATCGAGAGCCTGGAGGGCAAGAAGGGGCAACCCCGGATGAAGCCGCCGTTCCCGGCCAATGTCGGTGTCTACGGATGCCCGACGACGGTCAACAACGTCGAATCCATCGCTGTCGTGCCGACCATCCTGCGGCGCGGGGCGGAGTGGTTCGCCGGGCTCGGCAAACCCAACAACACCGGCACCAAGCTGTTCAACATCTCCGGCCACGTCAACCAGCCGTGCACCGTCGAGGAAGAGATGGGCGTCCCCTTGAGGGAACTGATCGAGAAGCACGCCGGTGGCGTGCGCGGCGGCTGGGACAACCTGCTCGCAGTCATTCCGGGTGGCGCTTCGGTCCCGGTCCTGCCGAAATCGATCTGCGACACCGTCCACATGGATTTCGATTCTCTGAAGGACGTTCAGTCGGGTCTCGGCACGGCAGCTGTCATGGTCATGGATCAGAGCACCGATATCGTCCGCGCGATCACCCGGCTGTCGCGTTTCTACAAACACGAGAGTTGCGGCCAATGCACGCCGTGCCGGGAAGGCACCGGCTGGATGTGGCGGATGATGGAGCGTATGACGGAAGGCCGGGCAACCGTCGAGGAAATCGACGTGCTCGAAGAGGTCACCCGTCAGGTCGAGGGACACACGATATGTGCACTCGGCGACGCTGCGGCTTGGCCGATTCAGGGGCTGATCCGCCACTTCCGTCCCGAAATCGAGCAACGCATCGAAGCTGCCGCCCACGGCGACAGCGAAGCGGCGTGAGGACGGGCCCATGGTGAAGCTGACCATAGACGGCTCGGAAGTCGAGGTCGGACCGGGTTTGACGGTCCTGCAGGCCTGCGAACAGGTGGGTATCGAGATCCCGCGGTTCTGCTACCACGAGCGTCTGTCGGTTGCCGGCAATTGCCGCATGTGCCTGGTCGAGATGGAGCGTTCACCGAAACCGATCGCTTCGTGCGCCATGCCGGTCGCCGAAGGCATGGTGATCTCGACCAATACGCCGGAGGTCCGCAAGGCCCGGCAGGGCGTCATGGAGTTCCTGCTCATCAACCACCCGCTGGACTGTCCGATCTGCGACCAGGGCGGTGAGTGCGACCTGCAGGATCAGGCCATGGGATACGGCATGGACCGGGGCCGTTTCGACGAGAACAAACGCGCCGTCGAGGACAAGTATCTGGGGCCGCTCATCAAGACCATCATGACCCGCTGCATCCACTGCACGCGGTGTATCCGTTTCGCCACCGAGGTGGCCGGCGTCCCCGAATTGGGCGCCACCGGACGCGGCGAGAACATGGAAGTCGGCACATATGTCGGCAAGGCGCTGTCGTCCGAGCTGTCGGGCAACATGATCGACCTCTGTCCGGTCGGCGCGCTGACCTCGGGGCCTTATGCCTTCACCGCCCGGTCATGGGAGTTGGAAAAAACGGAATCGATCGACGTCCTCGACGCCGTCGGCAGCAACATCCGGATCGATTGTCGTGGACGCGAGGTCATGCGGATCTTGCCGCGTCTCAACGAAGAGGTGAACGAGGAATGGATCTCCGACAAGACCCGTTTCGCCTGCGACGGCCTGGACCGGCAACGCCTCGACAGGCCGTATGTGCGCCGCGACGGCAAATTGCAGCCAGCCACCTGGAACGAAGCCTTCGATGCCGTTGCCGGCGCCGTCAGCAGCATCAAGGGAGAGACCATGGCAGCGGTGGCCGGCGATCTGGCCGACTGCGAGGCGATGACCACCCTCAAAGACCTGATGACGGCGTTCGGCTCGCCACACCTGGACTGCCGCCAGGACGGGGCCAAGCTCGATCCCGAGGCCCGCGCCAGCTACATTTTCAACACCACCATCGCCAAGATCGAACAAGCCGATGCCTGTCTGTTGATCGGCACCAATCCCCGTCATGAGGCGCCGGTCCTGAACGCCCGGTTGCGCAAACGTTTCGTCATGGGCGGCTTCCCGATCGGCCTGATAGGTGTGGCCGACGATCTGACCTACGACTACGACCATCTCGGCGACGGCGCCGCGGCCTTGGGCAAAGTCGCTGGCGGACGCCACGGCTTCGCGAAAATCCTCAAAGAAGCCGAGCGACCGATGTTGATTGTCGGCCAAGGGGCGCTGGCCCGTCCGGACGGGTCCGCCATATTGGCGTTGGCCCGCAGGATTGCCGGTAGCCGCAAGATGATCGACAATTCGAACGCCTGGAACGGTTTCAACGTCCTGCAAACGGCGGCGGCCCGGGTCGGCGGCCTCGATCTCGGATTCGTGCCGGGCAAGGGGGGACGCGACGTCGCCGGCATCCTGGACGGTGCCGAGGCCGGCGATATCAAGTTCGTCTACCTGCTGGGCGCCGACGAGATCGACATGAATCGCCTCGGCGATGCGTTTGTCGTCTACCAGGGCCATCATGGCGACGCCGGCGCCCATCGCGCCGACGTCATCCTGCCGGGCGCCGCCTATACGGAAAAGAACGCGACCTATGTGAACACCGAGGGCCGGGTGCAGTTGGCGCAGCGGGCGACGTTTCCGCCGGGCGAGGCGCGCGAGGACTGGACGATCCTGAGGGCGCTGTCGGAGGCGCTCGGCAAGACGCTGCCTTTCGACGACCTCAAGCAGGTTCGCGCCCGGATGGTCGAACTCAACGCCAATTTCCTCAACGAAGACGAGGTCGTACCGGCGCCGTGGGCGGAGTTCGGGCAGGAAGGCGAGATCTCGGAGGCTCCCTTCACACCGGCCATTCGCAGTTTCTACATGACCGATCCGATCAGCCGGGCTTCCATCACCATGGCCGAATGCGCCGACCTGTTCGGCGGCAACCAGCGGGGAACCGGGACCGATGGTTGAACTTTGGGACTCCTACATCTGGCCGACCACGTGGATCGTCATCAAGGTCGTCGCCATCGTCATACCGGTCATGCTGTCGGTGGCCTACCTGACTTATGCGGAACGCAAAGTCATCGGCGCCATGCACCTGCGCCGCGGACCCAATGTGGTCGGGCCGTTCGGGCTGCTTCAGCCGATCGCCGACGGCGTTAAGCTGTTCTTGAAGGAAACCATCATCCCGGTCGGCGCCAACCGCGGCGTCTTCATTCTGGCGCCTTGCATTACGTTCGTATTGGCATTGGTGGCATGGGCGGTGATTCCGTTCGACCACGGCATGGTGTTGGCCGACATCAACGTCGGCATTCTGTTTCTGTTTGCGATCTCGTCGCTCGGCGTTTACGGAATTCTGATGGCCGGGTGGGCGAGCAATTCGCGCTATGCGTTCCTCGGCGCCCTGCGCTCGGCGGCGCAGATGGTGTCCTACGAGGTCTCGATGGGTTTCGTCATCATCACCGTCCTATTGTGCGCCGGTTCGCTCAACCTGTCCGAAATCGTCATCGCCCAGCAGAAGGTATGGTTCGTGGTGCCGTTGTTTCCGATGGCGGTGATCTTCTTTGTTTCCACCTTGGCCGAAACCAACCGCCATCCGTTCGATCTGCCGGAGGCCGAATCCGAACTGGTGGCCGGCTACAACGTCGAATACTCGGCCATGACCTTCGCTCTGTTCTTCCTCGGCGAATACGCCAACATGATCCTGATGGCCGGCATGACCTCGGTCCTGTTCCTCGGCGGCTGGCTGCCGCCCATCGACGTGGCGCCATTCAACTGGGTGCCGGGGCCGGTCTGGTTCGCCCTCAAGATCGCCTTCTGTCTGTTCATATTCCTGTGGGTGCGCGCCACTTTCCCGCGCTACCGCTACGACCAGCTCATGCGTCTGGGCTGGAAGGTCTTTCTGCCGATCTCATTGGCGGCGGTGGCGGTCGTCTCCGGCGTCCTGGTTTATTTCGATCTGACGCCGGTCGGCGGATAAGGGGGCGATCATGGGTTTCATAAGACGAAGCACTCGAACGGTCGTCCTCGGCGAACTGGTCGTCGGCCTGTGGCTGACGCTGCGCTACTTCTTCCGGCCCAAGGTGACGATCAATTACCCCTACGAGAAGGGACCGTTGAGCCCGCGCTTCCGGGGCGAGCATGCGCTCAGGCGCTATCCGAACGGTGAGGAGCGCTGCATTGCTTGCAAGCTGTGCGAGGCGATTTGTCCGGCCCAGGCCATCACCATCGAGGCCGAACCGCGCGACGACGGCAGCCGGCGGACGACCCGCTACGATATCGACATGGTCAAATGCATTTATTGCGGCCTGTGCGAGGAGGCCTGTCCGGTCGATGCCATCGTCGAGGGACCGAACTTCGAGTTCGCCACCGAAACCCGCGAAGAATTGCTGTACGACAAGGAACGGCTGTTGGCCAACGGCGAACGCTGGGAAACCGAGATCGCCGAGCGCCTGCGCGCCGATGCTGCGTACCGATGAGGGTAGGGGTTAACGACGGATGAGGATAGCCGCATGATCGAGGCCCTGGCTTTTTATTTGTTCGCGATCGTTGCCGTCGCTTCCGCGGTGATGGTGATCTCGGCTCGCAACCCGGTCCATTCGGTGTTGTTCCTGATCTTGGCGTTCTTCAACTCGGCCGGCCTGTTCGTTCTGATGGGGGCGGAGTTCCTGGCCATGATCCTGGTCGTCGTCTACGTCGGCGCGGTGGCCGTCCTGTTCATGTTCGTCGTCATGATGCTGGACATCAATTTCGTGGAGTTGCGCCAGGGCTTTCTACAGTATCTCCCGATTGGCGGCCTCATCGGCTTGATCCTGCTCGTCGAACTCGTTGTCATTCTCGGCAGTTGGGCTGTCGCTCCCGAAGCCGCGAGTTCCGGAGCGGCGCCGACGCCGCGGGCGACCACCAACACCGAGGCCCTGGGCGAGATCATGTACACCCACTACATCTACCTGTTCGAGGCGGCGGGAATGATTCTGCTGGTGGCGATGATCGGCGCCATCGTATTGACCCATCGCCGGCGCAGCGGCGTTCGCAAACAGGTCATCGCCGAACAACTGGCCAGGCGCGCCGAGGAAACGGTCGAAGTCGTCAAGGTTCCGACGGGGAGAGGCATCTGATGTTTGAGATCGGTCTTTCCCATTACCTGACTTTGGCGGCGGTTGTGTTTACGCTCGGCATCTTCGGAATCTTCCTGAACCGCAAGAACGTCATCGTCATCCTAATGTCGGTCGAACTCATGTTGCTCGCCGTCAACATCAATCTGGTTGCCTTTTCGGCCGAATTGGACGACCTGATCGGGCAGGTCTTCGCCATGTTCGTGTTGACCGTGGCGGCGGCCGAGGCGGCGGTCGGGCTGGCCATCCTGGTCGTCTATTTCCGCAACCGCGGCTCCATCGCCGTCGAAGACATCAACATGATGAAGGGCTGAACGCATGATCGACGCCTTCATCGTTTTTCTGCCTCTTTTCGGCTCTGCCGTCGCCGGCCTCATCGTCTTCGTCCCGGCCGAGGACGCGACCAAGCAGGCGCGTCTCGACGCCATGGCGCAGTTGGTCACCTGTTCGGCCCTGGTGGTGTCGATGATCCTGGCCATCTTCGTGTTCGTCGACGTGGCCTTGGGCGGCAACGCGCGGACGGTCGAGCTGTTCACCTGGATCGATTCCGGCACGCTGGAGGTGTCTTGGGCGTTGAAGGTCGACACCTTGACGGCGGTGATGATGATCGTCGTCACCGTGGTGTCGGCCATGGTTCATATCTACTCGGTCGGCTACATGCATCACGACCCGTCGATCCCGCGGTTCATGTCGTTTCTGAGCCTGTTCACGTTCTTCATGCTGATGCTGATCACAGCCGACAACCTGGTGCAGCTATACTTCGGCTGGGAAGGGGTCGGCCTCGCTTCCTATCTGCTAATCGGGTTCTGGTATGACCGGCCGGCGGCCAACGCCGCCGCCATCAAGGCCTTCGTCGTCAACCGGGTCGGCGATTTCGGGTTCGCGCTCGGGATTTTCGCCGTCTTCGTGCTGTTCCAGACCGTCCACCTCGACACCATCTTCGCCGCCGCCGCCGGCAAGGCCGATGCCACGCTCCTGGTGTTCGGGGGCGAGTTCCATGCGTTGACGGTGGCTTGCATTCTCCTGTTCATCGGCGCCATGGGCAAATCGGCACAACTCGGCCTGCATACTTGGCTGCCCGACGCCATGGAGGGCCCGACCCCGGTTTCCGCCCTGATCCACGCGGCGACCATGGTGACGGCCGGCATCTTCATGGTGGCCCGCCTGTCGCCGATCTTCGAGTATTCCGATACGGCGCTGACGGTCGTCACCTTGGTCGGCGGTTCGACGGCGATCTTCGCCGCCACCATCGGCTGCGTGCAGAACGACATCAAACGGGTGATTGCCTATTCGACCTGCAGCCAGCTCGGTTACATGTTCTTCGCCTGCGGGGTTTCGGCCTATTCGGCCGGCATTTTCCATCTGATGACCCACGGCTTCTTCAAGGCGCTGCTGTTCCTCGGCGCCGGTTCGGTCATCCACGCCATGTCCGACGAACAGGACATGCGCAAGATGGGCGGCATCTGGAAGCAGGTGAAAGTGACCTGGGTGCTGATGTGGATCGGAAGTCTGGCGCTGGCCGGCATTCCGCCGTTCGCCGGTTATTATTCGAAAGATATCGTACTCGAGGCGGCCTGGGCTTCGCATACGGGGATCGGCGTTTATGCATTCTGGATGGGAATCACGGCCGCCTTCCTGACGGCGTTCTATTCGTGGCGGCTGTTGATCATGACCTTCCACGGCGAACCCAGGGCCGACGAGAAGGTCATGGCGCACGTCCACGAAAGCCCCAAGGTCATGATACTGCCGCTGCTGGTGCTGGCGGCCGGCTCCTGCTTCGCCGGCTATCTCGGCTACGACCAGTTCGTCGGATCGAGTACGGCGGAGTTCTGGGGTAATTCCATTCTCGTTCTTGCCGCCCACCCGTCGCTGGAAAACGCACATCATGTGCCGGGTTGGGTCAAGTACCTGCCGCTGGTGGTCGGCTTCGGCGGGATCGGCTTGGCCTACGTGCTTTACATGTTGCGGCCGCAGTGGCCGGCGCTTCTGGCCGAGAAATTCCGGGCCGTCTACCTGTTCGTTCTCAACAAGTGGTATTTCGACGAGCTCTACGACATCGTCTTCGTGCGTCCCGCATTCTATATCGGACGCGGTTTCTGGAAGACTGGCGACGGGACGCTGATCGACGGCCTCGGTCCGGACGGAATTTCGGATGCAGTCCGTCACGTGGCGCGCCGCGCTGCCGCGCTGCAGAGCGGTTATCTCTATCACTATGCATTCGCCATGCTGATCGGGGTGGTGTTCCTGATTACTTGGTATCTGTTCGTGCACGCGGGGTAGGGAAGCATGGAAAACCTGCCGGTCCTGTCACTGATCGCTTTCCTGCCTCTGGTCGGAGCCGCCTTCATCCTGACCATCCGCGGCGAGGCTGACGTGATCGCACGCAACGCCCGCTTCGTGGCGCTATGGACGTCGTTCATCAACTTCGTGGCGTCTCTCTACGTTTGGATCAAGTTCGACGGCTCGACCGCCAATTTCCAGTTCGTCGAACATGTGGAGTGGATGCCGCAGTTCGGAATCGCATTCCATCTGGGCGTCGACGGCATCTCCATGCTGTTCGTGCTGCTGACGACCATCCTGACGCCGATATGCGTCCTCGCCAGCTGGGAATCGATCACCGAGCGGGTCAAGGAATACATGATCGCCTTCCTGGTCATGGAAACCATGATGGTCGGCATGTTCTGCGCCCTCGATATGGTGCTCTTCTACGTATTCTTCGAAGGCGTGCTGATCCCGATGTTCCTTATCATTGGCGTCTGGGGAGGCCCGAGGCGGGTCTACGCGGCGTTCAAGTTCTTCCTCTACACCCTGCTCGGCTCCGTCCTCATGCTGTTGGCGCTGCTCGCCATGTATTTCGACGCCGGCACCACGGACATCCCGAACCTCATGCAACACCGCTTCCCGGTCGGTCTTCAGGCGTGGTTGTGGCTGGCGTTTTTCGCTTCGTTTGCCGTCAAGGTGCCGATGTGGCCGTTTCATACCTGGCTCCCCGACGCCCACGTCGAGGCGCCAACGGCCGGTTCGGTGATCCTGGCCGGCGTGCTTCTGAAATTCGGCGGATACGGGTTCCTGCGGTTTTCGCTGCCGATGTTCCCGGAAGCCTCGGTCGCCTTCACGCCGCTGATTTACACGCTGAGCATCGTCGCCGTCGTCTACACCTCGCTGGTGGCGCTGGCCCAGGAGGATATGAAGAAGCTGATCGCCTATTCCTCGGTGGCGCACATGGGATTCGTCACCATCGGAACCTTCACCCTGACCGTTCAGGGGGTGGAAGGGGCGATTTACCAGATGCTGTCGCATGGCGTCGTATCGGCGGCACTGTTCTTGATCGTCGGCGTCGTCTACGACCGCATGCACAGCCGTGAAATCGAGACCTACGGCGGACTGGTCCACCGAATGCCCGGTTACGCCCTGATCTTCATGTTGTTCATGCTGGCTTCCGTCGGGCTGCCCGGAACCGGCGGCTTCGTCGGCGAATTCCTGGTCCTGGTCGGAGCCTTCCAGGTCAACACCTGGGTCGCCGCTCTGGCCGCGACCGGCGTCATTCTGGGCGTCACCTATATGCTCTATCTCTATCGCCGGATCATCTTCGGCAAACTGACCAAGGAGAGTCTGGCCAAGATCATGGATATGAACGCCCGCGAATGGGCTGTTTTCGCGCCACTCGTGGTTCTCACCCTGTGGATGGGCGTCTACCCCTCGTCCTTCCTCGACGTCATGCACGTTTCCGTCGTCAATCTGCTCGACCAGGTCGAGACGGCGTTGGCGGCGAGCGGCGGCGTCGTGGTGGCGGGGCGATAGGAGAGCATGGCGATGCCCTTGGCGAACGTCCCCAATCCGATCCCGGCCCTGCCGGAGTTGTTCATGGCTGTGGTGATCATGGCGCTTCTCATGTACGGCGTGTTCCAGAGAGCGGATGTCGAAGAACAGGAAGCAAGAACGACCCGCGTCGTCTCATGGCTCAGCGTCATTACCCTGGTTCTTGCCGGCATGCTGGTGGCATCGCTTTCGGGCGGCAGCCTGACGGCTTTCGGCGACATGTTCGTCAGCGACGCCTTTGCCGTTTTCTGCAAGATATTGGTTCTGGCCGGATCGGCCCTGACCATCGTCATGGCACGCGGTTTCCTGGAGCGTCAGGGAATGGCGCGGTTCGAGTATCCGGTCCTGGTCGTGTTCGCCACTCTGGGCATGATGATGATGGTGTCGGCCAACGACTTGATCTCCCTCTACCTGGGGCTGGAGATGCAAAGTCTATCGCTCTATGTGATCGCCGCGTTCCAGCGAGACGATACGCGCTCGACGGAAGCCGGTCTCAAGTATTTCGTGCTGGGTGCCCTGGCCTCGGGCTTGCTGCTCTATGGAAGCTCCCTGGTCTACGGTTTCGCCGGCACCACCAGTTTCGCCAAGTTGGCCGCCGTCCTCGGGCATGCGGACGATATCAATCTGGGCGTCGTCTTCGGCATCGTCTTCATTCTGGCCGGCCTCGCCTTCAAGGTTTCGGCGGTCCCGTTCCACATGTGGACCCCGGACGTCTACGAAGGAGCGCCGACCCCGGTGACCGCTTTCTTCTCGGTGGCGCCGAAGATCGCCGCCCTGGCCTTGTTCATCCGCGTCATGGTCGGTCCGTTCGGCGACCTGGTGTCGCAGTGGCAGCAGATCGTCGCCTTCGTTTCCATCGCCTCGATGGTGTTGGGTGCATTAGCCGCCATCAACCAAACGAACATCAAACGCCTGATGGCCTACAGTTCGATCGGCCATGTCGGTTACGCGCTGATCGGCCTGGCGGTCGGCAACGAAGCCGGGGTCCGCGGCGTCCTGATCTATCTTGCCATCTATCTGGTCATGAACGTCGGTTGTTTCGCCTGCATCCTGTGCATGCGCCGCGGCGAGCGCATGGTCGAGGGGATCGACGACCTGGCGGGTCTCAGCAAGAGCCATCCGATGTTGGCGATGGCGATGGCGATTTTCATGTTCTCGATGGCTGGGATCCCGCCGCTGGCCGGCTTTTTCGGCAAGCTTTATATCTTCCTCGCCGCCATCGAGGCGAAACTCGTTGGGCTTGCCGTCATCGGCGTCGTCTCCAGCGTGGTCGCCGCCTTCTATTACATTCGAATCATCAAGGTGATGTATTTCGACGATATCGCCGAAACCCTGGACCGGCCGGTCGAACGTGAGCTCGGCGCCGTTCTGACGGTGGCCGGCGTGCTGATCGTGTTTTTCTTCGTCTATCCCTCGCCGGTTCTGTCCAACGCGGCCGCCGCGGCGGCCTCCTTGTTCGCGGGCTGATGCGCGAGCCGAAGCTTCCCTCCGTCTACAAGTTGATCTCTCGCGACGCGGTCGACAGCACCAATGCCGAAGCCAGGCGCCTGGCGGCCGCAGGCGAGGACGAGGCGCCGGACGGCACCGTGGTGTGGGCGAAGCAGCAGACGGCCGGCCGCGGACGTCGCGGCCGCGGATGGGAAAGCCCGCCGGGAAACCTGTACTGCTCGATGATATTGCGCCCCGAGCGTCCGGCCGACGAGGCGGCTCAGCTCGGGTTCGTCGCCGGCCTTGCGGTCTACGATGCGCTGGGCCTGCTTGGAGAGCCGGGCCACGAAGTCCACCTCAAATGGCCGAACGACGTCTTGCTGAACGGCCGCAAGGTGGCCGGCATACTCCTGGAATCGGAAGCGAGTCGAGCGGACCTGCCGCCCTGGATCGTGCTCGGGCTCGGGTTGAACGTCGGCTTCCATCCCGCGGACACCGAATTCCCCGCCACATCGCTTCGCGCCGAGGGGTGGCCGAGCACGGAGGTCGACGTCCTGGAAGCTTACTGCCGCGGCTTTCTTTCCTGGACGGCTAAGTGGCTGGACCAGGGTTTCGATCCCATTCGCAAGAACTGGTTGTGGCGGTGCCGCGGCCGCGACGAGGAAATCGAGGTGCGGCTTGAAAATGAGACGGTGAGCGGTATTTTCACGGACCTCGACGCCAACGGCGCCCTCGTCCTCGAGATCGGCGGCGAAGAGCGGCGTATCACGGCGGGCGACGTTTACTTCGCCAACGCCTGAAGGAAGGGGCGTCCATGCTACTGGCCATCGATTGCGGCAACACCAACATCGTCTTCGCGGTCTTCGACGACAAGGGGGAGGTGCGCGGCGAGTGGCGATCCTCCACCGATCCCAACCGGACGGCCGACGAGTTTGGAATCTGGCTCGAGCAGCTCATGCAGCTGGAGGGGGTCGGCCGCGACGACATTGACGCCGCCATTCTGGCCACCGTCGTTCCGGCCGGCCTGTTCTCGCTGAAGACCCTGTGCCGCAATTATTTCGGCTGTGATCCGTTGGTCGTCGGCGAAGACGGCGTCGAGCTGGGGCTGAAGATCCTGGTCGAGCGCCCCGACGACGTCGGCGCCGACCGCTTGGTTAACGCGGTCGCCGCGCACGAGAAGTACGGGGGACCGCTTATCGTCGTCGACTTCGGCACCGCCACCACGTTCGACGTTGTCGACAAGGACGGCAATTATGTCGGCGGCGTCATCGCGCCCGGCGTCAACCTGTCGCTGGAAGCGCTGCATGGAGCCGCCGCCCAATTACCGCGGGTGGCGGTTTCCAGACCGGAGCAGGTGATCGGCAAGGCCACCGTGCCGGCCATGCAGTCGGGTATATTTTGGGGGTATGTCAGCCTGATCGAAGGGCTGGTCGGGCGTATCGGCAAGGAAACCGGCGTAGAAATGCGGGTGGTGGCGACCGGCGGGCTGGCGCCGTTGTTCGCCGAATCCGTCTCCTGCATCGAAGCCTCCGACCCCGATCTCACGCTGCACGGCCTGCTCGCCATCCATCGGTTGAACGCGGCATCATGAACACCTCCGACGAGCTCGTCTTCTTGCCGCTGGGCGGGGCGGGCGAGATCGGCATGAACCTCAATCTCTACGGATACGGTCGACCGGGCGCCCGTGATTGGCTGATGGTCGATCTCGGCGTCACCTTCAACGACGGATCGGTCCCCGGCATCGACCTGATCATGCCCGATCCCGCCTTCATCGAGGAGCGCCGCGACCGCCTCGCCGGAATCGTCCTGACCCACGCCCACGAAGACCATCTCGGCGCCGTGCCCTACCTGTGGCCGAGGCTCGGTTGCCCGATCTATGCAACGCCGTTCACCATTTCCATTCTGAAGCCGAAACTGAGCGAGGTCGGGCTGGAGAACGACGTCGAAATAATCGAGGTGCCGCTGGGCGGCCGGTTCTCGGTCGGGCCGTTCGATCTCGAGTTGATAACGCTGACCCACTCCATTCCAGAACCCAACGCCATCGCCATCCGCACCCCGGCCGGCACCGTCCTGCACACCGGCGACTGGAAATTCGATCCGGACCCGGTGGTCGGTCCGGTCTCCGACGAGGAAGCGCTCCGCAAGCTCGGCGACGAGGGAGTGCTTGCTATCGTCTGCGATTCCACCAACGCTCTGACGGATGGTGATTCCGGCTCGGAGGCAGGGCTGCTCGACAGCCTGACGGAGGTTATCGGAACCTGCGAAAAACGCGTCGCCGTCGCCTGTTTCGCAACAAACGTGGCCCGCCTCGAAACCATCTCCAAGGCGGCCCGGGCCAACGGCCGCGACGTCGTGCTGGCGGGACGGTCGCTGCGCCGCATCGAGGCGGCTGCCCGCGACAACGGTTACCTGGCCGATACGCCGGCCTTCATCGACGAGGAAGACGCGGGCTATATGCCGGAGAACAAGGCCGCCATCATCTGTACCGGCAGTCAGGGCGAGCCGCGCGCGGCGCTGTCCCGGATCGCCGCCGACGACCATCCCAGGGTCCGCCTCGACGTTGGCGATACGGTCATTTTCTCGTCGCGTATCATTCCCGGCAACGAAGCCGCCATCGGAAGACTGCACAACAAGCTGATCCGGCGCGGCGTTCGGGTGATCAGCGAACGCGACCGTCACGTCCACGTTTCCGGCCACCCGGCCCGTGGCGAGTTGACCCGCATGTATCAATACGCCCGGCCGCACATTGCCGTTCCCGTCCACGGCGAGTTGCGCCATCTTGTCGCCCATGCCGAACTCGCCCGCCAGTGTCAGGTCAAGGAGGCGATCGTCGCCGAGAACGGCGCCATGGTCCGGCTCGGCCCGGGCGACGCGGGGATCGTCGAACAGGTCGAGGCCGGCCGCGTGGCGCTCGACGGCAACCGCCTCGTTCGCCTCGATGGCCGACTGATTCGCGAGCGGAACCGGGCGATCTGGAACGGCACCGTCGTCGCTACCGTGGTTGTCGACGGAAAGGACGGAGCGGCCGACGAACCGCAGATCGCCACCTGCGGGCTTGTCGAAGCCGAGGACGATCCGGCTTGCGAAGCCGCCCGCCGGGCCGCCGGCGCGGCACTGAAGGAGGCGATGCATGAAAGGCGTGACGATGACGAAATCCGTGAAGCGATCCGTCTTGCCATTCGGAGGTCTTTCCGCGAAAGTTTGGACAAGAAGCCGGTGACGACCGTTCACCTGGTACGTATCGATTGAGTGGAATTGGATGATCGGCCGCCTCAATCACGTTGCCATCGCCGTTCCCGACCTGGCCGCCGCAGCCGCCGTCTATCGCAGCGCGCTCGGCGCCAGCGTCTCGGAGCCGACACCCGAGCCCGACCACGGAGTGAGCGTCGTTTTCGTCGAACTGCCGAATACCAAGATCGAACTGCTCGAGCCGTTGGGCGAGGCGTCGCCGATCGCCAAGTTCCTGGAGAGCAACCCGGCCGGCGGCATGCATCACGTTTGCTACGAGGTCGACGACATCATCGCGGCCCGCGATCGGTTGATCGCCGAAGGAGCCCGGGTGCTGGGCGATGGCGAGCCGAAGACCGGAGCGCACGGCAAGCCGGTGCTGTTTCTTCATCCGAAGGATTTCTGCGGCACCCTGGTCGAACTGGAACAGGCGTAGAGGAGTCTTCGGAGAGTGGAACTCAGCAGCGCCGCGGCGATCTACTTCATCATCTGGTGGCTGGTCCTTTTCATGGTTCTGCCGTGGGGGGTGCGCCGCGTCGATCCGGACGACCTGCTACCCGGCGAGGATCACGGAGCGCCCGAAAAACCCCGTATGCTCATCAAGTTGCTGGTGACGACGGTGCTGTCGGGAATCATCTTCGCCGGCGTCTACTACAGCATCGTTTCGGGCGCGCTGTCGTTTAGGCCTTAGACACCGTCGTTGTCCGATGAGCACCTACTGCGAAGCGGCGCCCGGCCACGAGTTCCATGGTCCATATCACGACCGGGAATACGGTTTTCCCTCCACCGACGAGACGGTTCTCATGGAACGCATGGCGT
>CAYFMP010000004.1:40709-96291 GCA_964344215.1 uncultured Thalassospiraceae bacterium
CGCATCGCCGCCTACCGCGAGGCCGACGTCAAACGACTGCTGGCCGACGACGGCATCATCCGCAATCGCCTCAAGGTCGCCGCCATCGTCGACAACGCCAAGCGCGTTCAGGCCCTGCGCGCCAGCCACGGCGGTTTCGCCGGCTGGATCGCCGCCCACCATCCCCTGCCCAAGAAGGAGTGGGTGGGGCTGTTCAAGAAGACGTTCAAGTTCACCGGCGGCGAGATCACCGGCGAGTTCCTCATGAGCATCGGCTACCTGCCGGGGTCGCACCGCGAGGACTGTCCGGTCTATGCCGAGATCGCCGCCCTCGATCCGCCGTGGATGGAAAAGGGACTCGGTTTCTATATTGAGGACTGACATCGCGACCCATTGCCGCTTGCCGTGAGGTTTGCCGGTCACCTCCCGATTAGGCCTTTTCCCGGCGCCGTTTTGTACGCACATTAGAGACCGGGCCGGGGTCACGGCCCGTCGGCAACCGAGGCGCTGATGAACGAAGCATTCCTGAGCCATCTCCGCGGCGAACTCGAAAAGCTGGAAGAAACCGGCCTTTACAAGGACGAGCGCGTCATCACCTCGCCGCAGAGCGCACACATCACCGTCGGCGACGGCCGCCAAGTCCTGAATTTCTGCGCCAACAACTACCTCGGACTGGCCGATCACCCGGCCCTGCTCGAAGCCGCCAAGCAGGCACTCGAGCGCTACGGCTACGGTATGGCCTCGGTGCGTTTCATCTGCGGCACGCAGGAAGAACACAAACAGCTCGAAGCCCGTATCGCCGGATTCCTGGGATTGGAGGACGCGATCCTTTATTCGTCGTGCTTTGACGCCAATACGGGTCTTTTCGAGACGCTGCTGGGCGAAGAGGACGCGGTCATCTCCGACGCCCTCAATCACGCCTCCATCATCGACGGTATCCGGCTTTGCAAGGCGAAACGCCAGCGTTACGCCAACAGCGACATGGCCGAACTCGAGAAGTGCCTCGAGGAATCCAAGGACTGCCGGTACCGCTTGATCGCCACCGACGGGGTCTTCTCCATGGACGGCGTCGTCGCCAACCTGCCGGCGATCTGCGATCTGGCCGAAGCCTTTGATGCCATGGTCATGGTCGACGATTCGCATGCCGTCGGCTTCGTCGGCGCCCAGGGGCGGGGAACGCCGGAGCACTGCGGCGTCGAAGGCCGCGTCGATATCGTGACCGGAACGCTGGGCAAGGCGCTTGGCGGCGCATCGGGCGGGTTCACGGCGGCCAGCCGGGAGACGGTCGAGTGGTTGCGGCAGCGCTCGCGGCCGTATCTTTTCTCGAACACCCTGGCGCCGGTCATCGCCGCCACCTCGATGAAGGTTCTAGACCTGCTCGAGGAAAGCGACGACCTCCGCGTGCGGTTGCGGGAAAACGCCGCCTTCTTTAGGAAGGGCCTGAGCGATCTGGGGTTTTCGCTGGTCGCCGGCGAACATCCGATCATCCCGGTCATGCTCGACGAGGCCCGCCTGGCCCGGGAAATGGCGGCACGGCTGTTGGACGATGGAGTCTACGTGACCGGGTTCTCGTATCCCGTCGTCCCCGAGGGGCAGGCCCGCATCCGCACCCAGATGTCGGCCGCTCACAGTCGCGACGACCTGACCGCCGCCCTGGAGGCCTTCGCTTCGGTCGGTCGGAATCTCGGCGTGATCGAGTAATCTTGGGAGATCGAGATGGCGCAAACCATGAGAGCCCTGGTTAAGTCGAAACGCGAGCCCGGTATCTGGATGGAGGAGGTGCCGGTTCCCGAGATCGGTCACAGCGACGTGCTGATCAAGGTCGCCAAGACGGCGATCTGCGGCACCGACATCCATATCTACAACTGGGACGAATGGTCCCGGAAGACGATTCCGGTGCCGATGACCGTCGGCCACGAGTTCGTCGGCACCATCGTCGAGATCGGTCCGGAAGTGGAGGGATTCGAGGCCGGCGACCGGGTTTCGGGCGAGGGGCATATCGTCTGCGGCGCCTGCCGCAACTGCCGGGCCGGCCGCGAACATCTGTGCCGCAACACCAAGGGCGTCGGCGTCAACCGTCCCGGCGCCTTCGCCGAGTACCTTTGCATACCGGCCCACAACGCCTACAAGCTCCCGGAACAGCTCGACGACGATATCGCGGCCATCCTCGATCCCTTCGGCAACGCCGTTCACACCGCTTTGTCGTTCGACCTGATCGGCGAGGACGTGCTGATCACCGGCGCCGGGCCGATCGGCATCATGGCCGGCGCCATCGCCAAGAAGGTCGGCGCCCGCAACATCGTCATCACCGACATCAATCCCCATCGCCTGGAGCTCGCCCAAGCCATGGGGATTTCCCACACCATCGACGCCACAAATACCGATCTGGCCGACGTCATGACGGATCTCGGCATGAGAGAGGGATTCGACGTCGGCCTCGAGATGTCGGGAAGTCCGCAGGCGTTCGGCGACATGCTCAAGGTCATGAACCACGGCGGCAAGGTGGCGATCCTGGGCATCCTGCCGGCCGGCTCCGGCATCGACTGGCCGGAGGTCATTTTCAAGAGCCTGACGCTGCAGGGTGTCTATGGCCGCGAAATATTCGAGACCTGGTACAAGGGCATCGCTCTTATCCAGGAGGGGCTCGACCTGACGCCGGTCCTCACCCACCGGTTTGGCGTCGACGAGTTCCTGGAGGGTTTCGAGGTAATGAACTCGGGGCGGTCGGGCAAGGTCGTCCTGGACTGGGCTTGAGGCCTTTCCGGTTCTCCATCGTAAGCTGACGGCTTAGGTCGGAATGTCGGTGCTCGGCGCCGAAAACATGAGCTTGAAGGCGATGCCGATGATCAGCAGCAGGGAAACGATCGCCAGGTACGGATCGCCGTAGGGCAGGGGTTCGAACAGACCGCTCCAGAAAACCCAAAGGTCATGAACGCCGCGTTCCAATGTCCTCAACATGGTCGTTTCTCCTTTCGACAACCCCGCTGCCGTAGCTTTGCCAAGCCCCAGGCCGGTGGTTTTGCGTCTCGCCGTTTCCGGCGGTTTGCCGTTTCGTGGGGAAACCCGACCGCGCTATGTGGTGCGGCCGCTCCGCGAACGTCGGGGAAGAGAATAGCCGAAGACGCCGTCAAATTCTGTGACGGCGCTCACATCTCCGAAAAAAAAGGAAAAAGCCCTGTATTACAGCGCTTTACGGCATCGGCCCCATGCGTCGCAACAGAAACCGGTTGTACAGCCAAGCGACGACGATGCCGAACAGGAAGCCGTCGACGAACGCCCAGACCGCTCCGGAGATGCTGCCGACAAACGTCGGCCCAAACCCGATATACAGGGAAGCCAGGACCGCTGCCAGGGGAACGCCCCATTCGAATAGCGCCGCCGCGATTCCGAGCGCGAAGACGAAGAGCGCGCTGGCGACGCCGACGGCCAGTCCGAAACTGATAACGCCGAGCGTCCCGTAATGGGTGCGCGAAATGTCGGGTCGGACGTGGGGCGGCGGTGCCTCGGGGCGTTCGTTGGATTGGTTATTGCCTGTCACTTCCTTTCTCCTCTCCATCTGGACCGCCCGCCCTGCCGTTATCCCTAGATCACGGCGAACTTGATAATGAACGCAACGGCCAGCACCAGGATCGCCGGGCTGACCTCGGCGAACCGGCCGGCAAGAATCTTGGCGGCGGAATAGGTGATGAACCCGAACCCGATGCCGGAAGCGATCGAGAACGTCAGCGGCATGGCGATGGCGGTGACCACCGCCGGCGCCGTTTCGGTGACATCGTCCCATTCGATTTCGGACAGTCCCCTGACCATCAGACAGGCGACGAACAGCAAAGCCGGAGCTGTCGCGAACGCCGGGATAGTGCCGGCCAGCGGCGCCAGGAACAGGCACAGCAGGAAAAGGGCGGCGACGGTTACGGCGGTCAATCCGGTTCTACCGCCGGCGTTGATGCCCGCCGCGCTCTCGATGTAGCTGGTCGTCGTCGAGGTGCCGAGCGCGGCGCCGGCAATCGTCGCGCCGCTATCGGCCAACAGCGCCTGGCGGAGACGGGGCAGGCGGCCGTCCTCGTCCAACAGTCCGGCCCGGTGGGCGACGCCGACGAGCGTTCCGGCCGTATCGAACAGGTCGACGAACAGGAAAGCGAAAACGATTGCAATCAACCCGACTTCGAGAGCGCCCATGATGTCCATCTGCATGAAGGTCGGAGCGATCGACGGTGGCATCGAGAAAACACCCCCGCCGGGGCTGACGCCGAGCAGCACGCTGATGACGGTGACGCCGAGAATGGAAATGACGATGGAGCCTGGGATTTGCCGGGCACTGAGGGCGACGATAGCCAGGAAGCCGACCGTCGCCAGCAACGGCTCCGGTTTGGTGAGGTCGCCCAGCGTCACCAGGGTTGCCGGATGATCGACCACGATGCCGGCGTTTTTCAGCGCGATGATGGCGAGAAACAGCCCGATGCCGGCCGAAATCGAGATTTTCAGGGATTTCGGTATGGCGTTGATGATCCACTCGCGAACCGGAAGAATACTCAGGATCAGGAAGATCACGCCGGAGACGAAGACCGCTCCCAAAGCCACCTGCCATGTATGTCCCATGCCGAGAACGACGCCGTAGGTGAAATAGGCGTTGAGGCCCATGCCCGGAGCGAGCGCCACCGGGTAGTTGGCGTATAGGCCCATGATGGCGGTGCCGATGGCGGCGGCCAGGCAGGTCGCAACGAAAACAGCCCCTCGATCCATGCCGCTCTCGGCCAGGATCGAGGGATTGACGAATATGATGTAGGCCAGTGTCAGAAAGGTGGTCAAACCGGCCAGCAGTTCCGTGCGGACGGTCGAGTGGTTTTCGCTGATCTTGAAGAGCGCCTCGAGCATGGATTAGAACCCCCGTGACTTAAGTGACCGCATACGCGGAGACGGTTCCGACGATACGGCTCAGAAAGCCCAGAAAAATAGCATATGGGGAAGGCTGGGCATAATCCCATAATCCATCTTGCCGTCGAAGGCTATGTAGAGCACCTGATTGGGCACAAACAGGTTGACGGTGGTCAGCAACAGCACCCCTTGGGCGAGCCTGTTTTCCCCGAATCGCTGCGCCATCCAGTAGCTTGCGAGCATGACCGAAATGAATGCGAAGATGGCGTACCGGGTCATATCGCCGCCATAGAGCAACACCGCGGCAATACCGATCGCCGGAGAGAAAATGAGGACGGCGTTCCACCAATCCCGCTCCTTGAGCATGAAATAGAACGCGAGGGCGATGATCAGCCAGCCCAACTTGAGGCTCGAGAACAGGCCGTCGTATGCCGACCACGCCCAAGCTCTCGGATACCAGAAGATCGAGGCGAGATCGCCCGACAGGAGTTTCGCCGTCAACAGAGGTTGGCCGCCGTCCGGAGCGGCCTGCCAGTAGAAGGGAAGATAGGCGGCCAGCATTACGCCGACGCCCAATACGGCCCAGACGAAGAACTTCAGGGTGCTTTCCCGGTTCATGTACTGAAGCAACAGGAAAAAAGCGAGCTGGGTAGCCGAACCTTCCTGGATAAAAACGGAGAGAACGTAGATCGCCCAAAAAACGAGCGGCTGCCGCCTGAAGGCGAACATCAGAACCATGGCGAGGCAGCGCGCCGCATCCGTGTTCCACAGATCGAAGAGGTTGTAGAGGACGGGAGCCGAAGTGGTGACGATGGCGGTGACCGCGAAGGCCAGCAGTGCCGAACAGCCTTCCTTGATCGATACGATGAAGATCGAGAAAATCAGAAGAAAGATGAACGCGAGGTTCACAAAGGTTATGCCGTCGCCGCCGAGACCGATCATATAGGCGATCAGCGGAACGAGGATTCTGTACCCGGTCGGATGGCTCTGCCAATCGTAGTTGAAGGGATCCTTGGCGATCTCCGCGTAGTACTTGGAACCGCCGACCAGGGCATCGGGGAAGAACGGAAATGACGGCCTGACGTAGACCATCGCCAGGACCAGCATGATACCGGCGACGATGAGTCCGGCACGCGTCAGGCCGTGTCGGTCGATCAGGCGCTCCAGGGCGCGCCCGAGGCTGTCGAATTGCTCGGCAAAGAGCAGGGCGGTTCTTTCCATTTCGGCTTGGGCCTTCCCGTGAACGTATCGAGAATCGGGAAAATATCATGTTCGCGTCGGCTGGGGTACCCGAATGCTGTCGCGGGGTCGCCGCGCGGCGTGGACAACGGCGGGCGGTTTCCCTACATTCGCGCCTTGAACCGATTGCTCGTCCATAAGGTGTGCCGATGCGACTGTCCCGCTATTTCCTGCCGACCCTGAAGGAAGACCCGGCCGAGGCCGAGATCGTCTCGCATCGGCTGATGCTGCGGGCCGGTATGATCCGGCAGTCGAGCGCCGGCATCTATTCGTGGCTGCCGCTGGGCTATCGCGTTCTCAAGAAGATCGAGCAGATCGTCCGCGAGGAACAGAACGCCATCGGCTGTCACGAAATGCTGATGCCGACCATCCAGCCGGCCGACCTCTGGCGGACCAGCGGCCGCTATGACGACTATGGCCCGGAGATGCTGAGAATCCGCGATCGTCACGAACGCGACATGCTGTACGGACCGACCAACGAAGAGCAGATCACCGAGATATTCCACGACACGCTGAGAAGCTACCGCGACCTGCCGAAACTGCTCTACCACATCCAATGGAAGTTCCGCGACGAAGTGCGGCCGCGCTTCGGCGTCATGCGCGGCCGCGAGTTTCTGATGAAGGACGCGTATTCTTTCGATTTGGACGCGGCCGGAGCGCGGCGATCCTACAACAAGATGTTCGTCTCCTACCTCAAGACTTACGAGCGCATGGGTTTGACCGCGATTCCAATGGCCGCCGACACCGGCCCCATCGGCGGCGACATGAGCCACGAGTTTCTGATCCTGGCCGATACCGGCGAGAGCGAGATCGCTTGCCACAAGGACTGCCTGGATATGGAGTGGGCGGCCTCCGGCATCGATTTCGAGAGCGATCTGCAGCCCATCGTCGACAGGTTGACCAGCCGTTACGCGGCGACCGACGAGAAGCGCGATGCCGACAAGGAACAGGCGCTGGGCGAAGATCTGGTGACGGCCAGGGGCATCGAGGTCGGGCATATTTTCTATTTCGGCACCAAGTACTCGGAAGCCATGGGCGCGACCGTGACCAGCCCGGATGGCGAGGAGGTCACGGTCGAGATGGGGTCCTACGGGATCGGCGTATCGCGCCTTGTTGGCGCCATAATCGAAGCGTCTCATGACGACGGCGGCATCGTCTGGCCGGAGTCGGTGGCGCCCTACCGGGTCGGCTTGATCAACCTGAAGGCCGACGACGAGGCGTGCGTCGGAACTTGCGAGAACACCTACACCGCTCTTCGCGACAAGGGGACGGAGGTTCTCTACGACGACCGTGACGCCAGGGCTGGGGCCAAGTTCGCCGACATGGACCTGATCGGCCTGCCGTGGCAACTGGTGATCGGTCCGCGCGGCCTGAAGAGCGGCATCGTCGAGCTGAAGGACCGCAAGTCCGGCGAACGCGAGGAACTGAGCCTCGAATCGGCGCTCGGTAGACTGACCGGTTGAACGAGACCTTAGTCGGGGAGTTCAGGAAGAACGTGTTTTCCCGTTTCGAATGGATGGTGGCGTTACGCTACCTGAGGGCCCGCCGCCAGGAAGGGTTCATTTCCGTCATCGCCTGGTTCTCGCTGTTGGGGATCGCCTTGGGCGTCGCCACCCTGATCATCGTGATGGCGGTGATGAACGGCTTCCGCCAGGAACTCCTGACCCGCATCCTCGGCTTGAACGGTCATCTGAGCGTCTATGGACAGGTCAACCGCCTCGAAAACTTCGAGGCCATGGCCGAACGGTTGCGCAAGGTCCACGGCGTCGTCGCCG
This sequence comes from uncultured Thalassospiraceae bacterium, assembly GCA_964344215.1. Taxonomy (GTDB): domain Bacteria; phylum Pseudomonadota; class Alphaproteobacteria; order Rhodospirillales; family Casp-alpha2; genus CAYFMP01. Next base: position 48,575 of record CAYFMP010000004.1, read on the forward strand.
TTACCCCGATGATCGAGGGCCAGGTCATGGCGACGGCCCGCGGCATCGCCCAAGGCGCCGTCGTCCGCGGCCTCAAGTCCGAAGATATGGCGCGACGCGAAATCGTCGCCGCCAACATCGAGGCCGGAGATCTGAAAGCGTTCCGGGGCCGCGATGCGGTCGCTATCGGCGCCCGGCTGGCCCAGAAGATGGGACTGCGGATCGGCGACAAGATCACGCTGATCTCGCCGCAGGGCATGGCCAGCGCTTTCGGAACAGTGCCTCGGCTGAAGGCCTTCCGGGTGGTGGCCACCTTCAAGGTCGGCATGTACGAGTACGACTCCAGCTTCATCTTCATGCCGCTGGAAGCGGCACAGGTCTATTTCCGGCTGAAGGACGCCGTCACCAACCTCGAAGTGTTCATCGACAACCCCGACCGGGCGCCGGCGTTGGGCAGCGTCATATCCAGCAGCGTCGCCGGCGCCGGCCGGGTCCACGATTGGCAGCGGGCCAACTCCAGCTTCTTCAACGCCATCCAGGTGGAACGCAACGTCATGTTCCTGATCCTCACCCTGATCATCCTGGTCGCCGCCTTCAACATCATCTCGTCGATGATCATGCTGGTGAAGGACAAGGGGCGCGACATCGCCATCCTGCGCACCATGGGCGCAACCCGCAGCATGATCATGCGGGTGTTCTTCATCGCCGGCGCCAGCGTCGGCACCATCGGCACTATGGTCGGATTCGGTCTCGGGCTCGCTTTCGCCGAGAACATCGAGGTCATTCGACAGTGGATTCAAGGCCTGACCGGAACCGAGTTGTTCGCTGCCGAAATCTATTTCCTGTCGCAACTGCCGGCCGTGGTCGACCCGGCCGAAGTCGTCGCCGTCGTCCTCATGGGGTTGGGCCTGTCGTTCCTGGCCACTCTCTATCCGTCGTGGCGGGCCGCCCGCCTCGATCCGGCCGAGGCGCTCCGCTATGAGTGAGCGACCAACGGACAACGGCCCCAGCGCCGCCGAGATGCACGATGCCGCCCGTCATCCCTTTGCCCTGGGCGTCAGCGGAAACGTGATCCTCGAGCTTCGCAGCATCGTCCGAACCTTCCACCAGGGTCGCGAAACCATCGAGGTTCTGCGCGGAGTCGATCTGCGGATAGGGGAAGGCGAGATCGTCGGCCTGATCGGCCCGTCGGGGGCGGGGAAATCGACCTTACTGCACGTCGCCGGCCTGTTGGAAACGCCCGACGGCGGCGACATCGAAATCTGCGGCGAACCGTGCGGCGGCATCGGCGACGATGCGAGGACCACGGTTAGGCGCAATCACTTGGGTTTCGTCTATCAGTATCACCATCTGCTGCCGGAGTTCTCGGCCCTCGAGAACATCGTCATTCCGCAGATCATTGCCGGTCTCGGCCGCGGCGAGGCCCGTCAGCGGGCCGTCGAACTGCTCAGGTGGATGGGTTTGGAGAACAGGGCCAAGCACCGTCCGGCCCGGTTGTCGGGCGGCGAGCAGCAGCGCGTCGCCATCGCCCGCGCCATCGCCGCTTCGCCGGACCTGTTGCTGGCCGATGAACCGACCGGCAACCTCGATCCACATACGGCCGACGAGGTATTCTCGATCCTTCTCAAACTGGCGCGGGGTGCCGGACTGGCGGCCTTGATCGCGACCCACAATCCGAACCTGGCGGCCAGGATGGACCGGGTGGTCCGACTGGACGACGGCAAGCTGCTCGCCGGTTAGCCGGACCGGTCTTCGGTGCCGGCGGCCAACTCGATGGGCTGTCCGTGCGGCGTATTCAGATAGGCGCGTCGCCAGTTTTCCTTGCGTTGGTTCATGACCTCGAAGTCGACCACGCCTTTTGCCGCAACCAGCCCCTCGAGGGCTCGTAACCAATGATCGTAATAGGTATCGCCGAGATCGGGGTCGCCCTCGGCCTGCGCCCTGGTGATCTCGGTGCCCAAAGCCTCCGACCATTCGGGCCATGTAAAGACGCCGGCTTCCGACAGCTTGACGGCCAATGCAAACGCCTGCGCCTGCCACGGTTCGGCGAACACCGGTCCGTCGTCGTCATGCGGTTGCAGCGGGAGAGGTTCGAATGCCGCCATCGAACTCCGTTCCTTCAGGCCGGTTCCAGGTAGGGCTCCCAGAGGTCGACGTGGACCGTGTCGCGGGCGGGAGCCTCAGCGCCCCACAGTTCGCGCCCCGAAAACCGAACCGAATAGAGATGTTGGCCTTCGCGAATGCCGAGCGCGCTCCGGTCGGGAAACACGTGGGCACCGTGGTGCAGGTGGACGACGCCCTGGCGGCCGCGGGCATAGCGCGGTGCCCGGGTATGGCCGAGGGGATTGCGATTGTGCACGCGGACCCGGTCGCCGACGTCGAACTTCGGCGGCGCATCCAGTTGCATCGAAGTCGGACCGCCCTTGAGAAGAATTCTCTCGGTCGTTTCGGGGTCGGGTAGGCGGAGACCGGCGGCATCGTCCGATGACGGGCCGGCCTTCCCCGTCCTTAGCTCGTCGGCCGTCACCAGGCCGCTTTCGACGAGCAGCGTTTCAAGTCCGGCCAGCCAGTTCTCGTAGTAGCTGTGGGCCAGGTAATCGGCCGGGTTCTGGCGCTCGCGGGCGTACCGGGACTTATCGATGTTCCAGCGCCCGAGCATGCCGGCTGCCAGCGTGATGGCGAAGGCGCGGCGCTCCCATTCGGCGTGGAAGACGGGTTCATCCGCCTCCGGTTCCGGATCGACCGGTCCGAACCCCTGCATGCCGCCCATGTCGTGGGCGCCGTTCATGGCGATTTCGCTTTCTCGACACCGATCATGGAATTTCGCGTCACCAGTTTCTCCAGGCGCTCCGCATCCCATCCCTCGGTGCCTTCAGGGCGTTCGGGAATGACCAGGTAGCGCATTTCCGAGGTCGAATCCCAGACCCGGATTTCGACGTCGTCGCCGAGCTCGGTGCCGAACTCTTCGAGCACGCTACGCGGGTCGATCACGACGCGCGAACGGTAGGGTGAGGACTTGTACCAGACCGGCGGCAGGCCGAGGACGGTCCATGGGTAGCACGAACAGAGCGTGCAGACGACGACGTTGTGAACCTCCGGCGTGTTCTCGACAGCCTTGATGTGTTCGCCCTGACGGCCTTCGTAGCCGAACTCGAGGACGGCCTCGGTGGCGTCGGTCAGCAGCCTGGTCCTGAATTCGAAGTCGGTCCAGGCGCGGGCGACGACGCGGGCGCCGCGGTGCGGGCCGACCTTGTTCTCGTAGGTGTCGATCAGCAGATCGAGCGAGTCCTGATCGACCAATCCCTTCTCGACCAAAAGGCTTTCCAGCGCCTTGACCCGGAGCGCGGTATCGGCGGGCGGATCGGTGTGATCGTGTCCGTCGTGCGGCATGTATTTCCTCCGCTGCCGGAAAAGCATCGCACAGGGGCCAAGGCGGCGCAACGATTGCGCCGGTCGTTGCGATGGGGAGGTCGAGTTATCCGCGCCGGGGGGAAATCTTGTGGATAACTGGCAAACGACCATCAACATATGGTGACATTTGGAGGCGGCTGTGGAATCCTACCGAAACCATGCCGCACGCCGATTTCGTACACCTCAGGGTCCATTCCGCCTACTCGCTTTCGGAAGGGGCCATCCACGTCAAGGATCTGGTCGAGTTGTGCCGTCAGCGGCAAATGCCGGCGGTAGCGGTGACCGACACCAACAACCTTTTCGGGGCGCTCGAATTTTCCGCCTGCGCCGCCAAGACAGGCGTTCAACCGATTGTCGGCTGCCAACTCTTGCTCGGCGGTGAAACGGAAGCGGCGCCGCTGGTCTTCCTCGTTCAGTCGGATGCCGGTTATCGCAACCTCCTGAAGCTTCTATCGTTCGCCTACCTGGGCGACGAGGAAGCCCATGAGCCGGAAGTGTCGTTCGAGGCATTGGAAAAATACGCGGACGGGTTGATCGTGTTGACGGGAGGCGCCGGCGGGCCGCTCGGCCGTCTGCTGAGCGACGGACAGACGGCGGCCGCCGAAGAGTGGCTGAAGCGGCTGGCGGCGGTCTTTCCGGGCCGGGTCTATGTCGAGATCATGCGCCACGGGCTCGACGAAGAACGCCGAACCGAACCCGGTTTCATAGATATTGCCTACAAACTGGACCTGCCGCTGGTCGCAACCAACGAAGTGTTCTTCTCCGATTCGACCATGTATGAGGCCCACGACGCCCTCGTTTGCGTAGCTGAAGGAGCCTACGTCTCGCAGAGCGATCGGCGGCGGTTGACGCCCGAACACGGATTCAAGTCGGCCAACGAAATGCGGGCGCTGTTCGCCGACCTTCCCGAAGCCATCGACAATACCTTGGTCATCGCCCGCCGCTGCGCCTACCTGGTCGAGACCGTCGACCCGATCCTGCCGCCCTATGATTGCGGCGAGGGGCGCAGCGAGGAGGACGAACTGCGTTCGCAATCGGAAGCTGGTTTGAAGGAGCGTCTGGCGACGCATGTCTTTTCAGCCGAAATGTCGGAGGAGGAATGCGACAAGGCGGCCGAACCCTATCGACGGCGACTGGACTATGAGCTCGGGGTCATCAACGAGATGGGATTCCCCGGCTATTTCCTGATCGTCGCCGACTTCATTCGCTGGGCGAAGGAGCAGGGCATTCCGGTCGGGCCGCGGTTCAGGCGCCGGCTCGGTGGTCGCCTGGGCGCTGACCATCACCGACCTCGACCCGCTGCGCTGGGGGTTGTTGTTCGAGCGTTTCCTCAATCCCGAACGGGTATCGATGCCGGACTTCGACATCGACTTCTGCCAGGAACGCCGCGACGAGGTCATCCGCTACGTTCAGGAGCGCTACGGGCGCGATCACGTCGCCCAGATCATCACCTTCGGAAAGCTGCAGGCCCGCGCCGTGCTGCGCGACGTCGGCCGCGTGCTGGAGATGCCGTACGGATATGTCGACCGCATCTGCAAGCTGGTGCCCAACAACCCGGCCAACCCGGTCACCTTGAGCCAGGCCATCGCCGCCGAGCCGCAGCTCCGCCACCTGATCGACGACGACCCGGCGGTTGGCCGGCTGATCGACATCGCCAAGCGGCTGGAGGGGCTCTACCGGCACGCCTCGACCCATGCGGCCGGCGTCGTCATCGGCGACCGCGCGCTCGACCAGTTGATCCCGCTCTACCGCGACCCGCGCTCGAACATGCCGGTCACCGGATTCAACATGAAATACGTGGAATCGGCCGGCCTGGTGAAGTTCGATTTCCTCGGCCTCAAGACCCTGAGCGTGCTGGCCATGGCCGAACGTCTGATCAACGAGGCCGGCGTCGACATCGACGTCTCGGCGCTGCCGTTGGACGACTCGGCGACCTTCGAAATGATCGGCCGCGGCGAAACGACCGGCGTGTTCCAGCTTGAAAGCGCCGGCATGCGCGACGTTCTGAAAAGCCTCCGGCCCGACTGTTTCGAAGACATCATCGCCGTCGTCGCCCTCTACCGCCCGGGACCGATGGACAACATCCCGAGCTACATCAAGCGCAAGCACGGGGAAGAGGAACCGGACTACCTGTATCCGACGCTCGAAGGCATTCTCAAGGAAACCTTCGGAATCATGATTTACCAGGAACAGGTCATGCAGATCGCCCAGGAGCTGTCGGGCTACTCGCTGGGCGGCGCCGACATCCTGCGCCGCGCCATGGGCAAGAAGATCCAGTCCGAAATGGACCAACAACGCCAGACCTTCATCGACGGCGCCAAGGGCCGCGGCGTCGGCGAAGCCAAGGCGGCGCAGATCTTCGATCAGGTCAACAAGTTCGCTGGCTACGGTTTCAACAAGTCGCACGCCGCTGCCTACGCCCTGGTTGCCTACCAGACCGCCTACCTTAAGGCCAACCACCCGGTAGAGTTCCTGGCCGCCTCGATGACCTTCGATCTCGGCAACACGGACAAACTCAACGTCTTTCGCCAGGAACTGGATCGCCTGGGGATTCCGCTGCTGCCGCCCGACATCAATTCGTCCGGTGTGCTGTTCGGCGTCGAGCGCGGAACCGACGGGGCGTCGGGCCGTTCGGCCATCCGCTACGCGCTGGCCGCCATCAAGAACGTCGGCGAGGCGGCCATGCGCTCTATCGTCGACGAACGCGGTGTCAACGGCCCGTTCAAGGATATGAGCGACTTCATCGGCCGGCTCGACGCCAAGCTCGTCAACAAGCGCCAGATGGAGAACCTGACGAGGGCCGGCACCTTCGACCGTGTGGTCGACAACCGCCGACAGCTTTTCGAGGGGATCGAGATACTGATGCGCCACGCCAATCTCGCCCAGAGCGAGCGCGACAGCAACCAGATGGGTCTATTCGGCGGCGAGCAGGAGACCTCGTTGTCGCTGACCCTGCCCGAGGTCGAGGATTGGCCTGTGATGGATCGGTTGCGAGAGGAATTCGAGGCGGTCGGCTTCTACTTGTCGGCTCACCCACTGGATGCCTTCGCCACCAGCCTCGAGCGACTCAAGGTGGCGTCGTCGGCCGACGTCCTGGCCGAGGCCCGGTCGGGCTCGGTGACCCTGGCCGGGACCCTGATCGCCAAGAAGGAACGGACATCGGCCAAGGGCAACCGCTATGCTTTCATTCAGTTCACCGATACTGCGGGCGTCTTCGAAGTGACGGCGTTCTCGGAGACCCTGGCCGAGGCCGGCGATCTGCTGGAGATCGGCAACTCCTTGCTGATCCGCGGCGCCGCTCAATTCGAGGGCGACACTGCGCGCCTGACCGCGCACGGTTTCGAGTTGTTGGAAAAGGCGGCGGCACGGGCGTCGCGCGGCCTCAAGGTCGTCGTCGCCAATGACCAGCCGCTGCCCTCGCTGAAGCAAGCGCTGGCGGAAGGTGGCAAGGGCCGCGGCCGGGTCGAAATCGTCTCCCGGCTCGACCCCGCTACCGAGGTGCAGATGACGCTACCCGGCTCGTATGCGATCTCGCCGGAACTGCTACTCGCCGTCAAGAACATGCCCGGCGTCGTCGAGGCGGTGGAGATCTGAGCGCTGTCATCTATCAACTGACCTACCCCCCTTAACCGGATCCATAGGCCCAGTCTCTCTAACTAAGCCCTTGGATCCGGGTAAGGAGGCAGGTCACCCGGAGGACAGGAGCGCGGTGTTCAGTGCAAACATTGAAAGTCAATGGCTCTTATTATTGTAGTGACATGTGAGCTGAAAACGTCTCATCAAAATATGAGCGGCACCTCTATCGTGTCGGTCTCTGATTTATTCTAGAACCATAGATACACCGTCGATCAGTCATGATTCTTGCCTTCCGTTTCAGTTGCAGTCAGAATCGGCATACACGTAAACATCATGTTCGTGGATACAGGCGAGGATTGCCATGAATATACGTGGTGAAGCAGGTCGGGGCAAATGGGTGATTTTTGATGCGGATAATACACTTTGGGACGTTGAGGCCCTCTATGATTCGGCTCGCCATGAATTCTGTTTCCAGGTTGCCAAACTTTCAGACAAGGATGTTGAGGAAATTGAAGCCCATCAACGTGAGACTGATCGAAATCTAAAGAAAACTTATGGGTACTCTGCAAGTCGTTTCGCACGTTCGTTTGAGGACACCCTACACCATTTCATACCTAACCCTAGAAACGACCTGATCGCAAAAGTGCGGAAGATCGCAGAAAGGGTGTTTTATGAGAAAGCGGAAGTTTACCCGGAACTGGAAGACGTCCTTCGTGGCCTTTGTGCCGCCGGGTTTAAACTTGGAATTGTCACTGCTGGTGAAGAATGGGTACAGCGTTGGCGTCTCGACGATTTTCACCTGCGCCCATTATTTCATGCTCTGAAGATTGTCGATAGCAAGTCCAAGGGCGCGCTGGATGAATTTTGCGAACGAAACCTTGTTGGCAAAGAGGAAAGTTTTTTCATTGGGGATAGTGTCGATTCTGACATTATCCCAGCTCATGAAGCAGGTCTCACGCCGGTTCTCCTCAGGGGGCATCATCACTGGCAAGAAGGTGAGACGAAAGAAGTTCCAAATAGTGTTGATTGTGTCGAGCTAAACTACGTCACCGACCTCCAAGACTATCTCGATCTTGACCCAATTGAATACCCACATGTGCCGCGAAAAGTGCCTGCTTTCGGAATTTTCGAGGGTGGCGGTGCCAAAGGGCTTGCTCATGTAGGAGTGTTGGCTTTTTTGGAAGAGAGAAAATTCGATTTAGAGGCAGTCGCTGGAACTTCCGCGGGGGCACTAGTTGCTGGCCTATGTGCCGCTGGTTACACATCGTATGAAATCTATCACGACGAACCAACTCCGGGCGGATTACTCGACTTTGATTACCTTGAGGTTCTAGGTGCGGAAGAATGGAAGCGGGCGGAAGATTTCATTCTGGACGTAACTGAACGTGCAAGTGATTTGATCAACTCCAGTGGCCGCATAAGCGGCTTGAGGGCATGGATGCGTCTCGGGAGCTTCCTAAATTCGAACAAAGATGACCTAGCATCATTTAACTCTGAAAAGGGATACTTCTCGCTTGATGATTTCCGTGATCGTTATGACAGTTGGCTTAAGACAAAGCTAATTGAAAAAGGGCGGATCAACACGGAAGAACAGGGTCCCGTAAAATTCAAAAATCTTGTTAAAGACCTTTACATCGTTTCGACGGATGTCACCGGTAAAAAGCTTAAGGTATTTTCGAACCAAACAGATCCCGATCAAGATGTTGCCGAAGCTGTTACTGCCTCGATTTGTATTCCGGCTGTATTCCGACCCCGAGATCTGAGCACGACGCGGCAACCCAACATGCATGTGGATGGTGGCTTGCTCTCTAATTTTCCTGCGTGGCTCTTTTCCACTGACCCTCTTCGCGCCAATCCAGGGAAAGAATTTGTGCCGGTTTTCGGAGTCGAGTTACAAGAAAAAACCGATACAACTACTCCTCCACCACAAGGATTATTCGGATTTGCGACAGATCTTGTGCGCACGGCAGTCGCTGGAAACAAACATTTAGAAACGCGTGATATGCGAAGGCTTCTGAAAATTCCGGTTCCCGTTTCGGTTGACACATATGCATTCGATATGGGATCTGGTTTGCGACAGAAGACTTATGGCGAAGGGAAGGAGGCGGCGAGATTATTTTTTGAGAAAAACTTACATGCCGTTTCTCCGCGGCTGATACAGCCTTTTTTAGCTGACATTCATTCGGAGATGCTTGCCACACTGCAAAAGCTGGCGAAACGAAAAAGCATTCACCTTCGCGTTAACATCATGACACGAGTGCCTCCTGACGAAGTGATCCTGACCTCGGAATGGCCACAGCAGCAGCAAATCGAAATTCTGTACCACTACAATATGGATTTAGATCCCGACGTTGTTATTACGTTTGGCCCGGAGGAGGGAGGAGTTGGAGCTTGTTTCAAGGAGCGGCGGATCCGAAAAATTGATCTGGAGTGGTCACGGGACGCCTACGACGTATATGGGATGACCGCTGTTCAACAGGCCCTTGTAAGAAAAGGTCTGAAATCCCTAATGTGCATTCCTATGTTCGACCCGAACGCCATAAAAATTACCGACGAGACACCAATTATTGGTATATTGAATTTTGACAGCGACGATAAAATTGTGCTTGATTTGTTCTCAAACAAGGGTATAAAAAAAGACGCCATAAGAATGGCTCGTATCATGGCGAACACGTGGTGCGATCTTGCGGAGAAAGGAGATACTGCGCATGGCAGACAGAAAGGATGATCTGGGTTTTCTCGTAATGTCGCCACGGGAACTGCCAGATTCAGTACAAGTAGCACCAGGTCATTATGTCTCCGATGATCAAAAGAGTGAGCAGGATTTATTCAACGAGGTTTGGACATCAGTGCCGCGTGACCTGTTTGCTGTTAACATCAAAAAGATTATTTGGGAGTAGGCGTCTTGGTGGCTGATGACGCCGAACGGCTCCTAGCCGCGGCGCGAGACGCTTGCCAACGGTCCTATTCACCTTACTCCGAATTTCCTGTTGGTGCTGCCGTGTCTACCGAGGACGGCGGCATTTTCATTGGAACCAACATCGAAAACGCCAGTTTTGGATTGACTATCTGTGCTGAACGGGTGGCGATCTTTCACGCTCTGGTGAATGGGGCAACAACAGTTAAAAAACTTGCAGTGGCTGTCGGACGAGCGTCCGCTTCACAGCAAGAACGGATGCCATGTGGGGCCTGCCGACAAGTCATGGCTGAATTCATGAAGAACGATTCCGAGGTAATCATAGATGGGGTTGGTGCATTTACCCTAGAAAGCCTTCTGCCCAATCCGTTTACGCTAAAATAGACGTATCTAGCTAAACGAGGTGCACGATTTGGCACCGTACGTCAGCTGGTCAGTCACGAGAATATGTTCAAGAAATTCGAAATTTTGAATACGTTTTTGCTTCATGTACATCAGTTGCACATGTTTGTGGAACAAAGGCATTGAACCGATAACGCCCAACCTCGCCGTTCGCTAGCCTTCCAACCCCAGCCTTTGGTGCCACTCGGCGATCGATTCGTCCGGGTACTCGTCGAACGTCCGGTCGCCCACCTCGTCATGGACAGGTACCCACGACGCCTTGGAGCCAAGCATTAGATGGATGCGTTCCGGCGGCACCGGCAGGTCGCTGTCGATGGCGGATGCGAAGGGATGCACCAGTTCCGGCCAGCGCCGGTCCCAGACCCAAAGATGGCTGCCGCAGACCCGGCAGAAGCGCCGCTCGGCCGGACTGAGCTCACCCGCGCCGCCGCCGAGGCGGACTCGATAGACCGAAATGTCGCCCTCGCCCTCGATCTCCAAGCTGGCTGCGTCGCCCGACAGGTTGATGGCGTACCCGCCGCCGCCCTGCGTCTTGCGGCAGATCGAGCAATAGCAGTGACTGTAGGGATAGGGGTGAACCGACTGCAGCCGGAACTTGACGGCGCCGCAATGACAGGAACCTTCAAGGATCATGGTCGCCTCCTCGGCCCGACAGGGCTGTGTCTCTTCCGGATACCCTACCATCCATCGGAAACAGAAATCTCCATCTTGTCCGCCGTTTGCTTTCGGCAACCTGACGATTTCGTAACTGGGAATTGAAGGCAGAGCGTTTTCTCCGCATAATTGTCTCTCTGAAAAAAAATGCGCCGCCAAGGCGCTCTCGCACGCAAAACATGACCAGGGAGGATATATCGATGAAACGCGCATTGACCGCGCTGGTTGCGGCCCTCGTAGTCGCCACCGGGGCGACCTTCGCCGAAGCCAAAACCCTCAAGATGGCCTACGACGCCGACCCGGTGTCGCTCGACCCCCATGAGCAGCTTTCCGGCGGCACGTTGCAGCTTTCGCACATGATCTTCGACCCGTTGGTCCGTTGGACCAAGGACCTCAAGTTCGAGGGCCGCATCGCCGAATCGTGGAAACGTCTCGACGACGTAACCGTGCGGTTCAATCTTCGCAAGGGCGTCAAGTTCCATTCGGGCAATGCCCTGACCGCCAAGGACGTCCAATGGACTTTCGACCGGCTGAAGAAGAGTCCCGATTTCAAGGGCATCTTCGCACCCTTCAAGGAAGCCAAGGTGGTCGACGACCACACCATCGATTTGGTGACGTCGGGGCCATTCCCGTTGGTCCTGCACAACGCCACCTACATCTTCCCGATGGACAGCGCCTTCTATTCCGGCAACGACTCGCGAGGCCGCGACAAGGCCGAAATCCTCAAGCACAAGGACTCGTTCGCTTCCAGCAACGCTTCCGGAACCGGCCCGTTCATCATCACCAAGCGCGAGCAGGGCGTGCGGGTCGATTTCAAGCGCTTCGACGATTATTGGGACAAGAACTCGCCGGGCAACGTCAGCAATATCGTCTTCACACCGATCAAGGAAGCGCCGACGCGGGTTGCCGCCTTGCTATCGGGCGACGTCGATTTCATCGCGCCGGTGCCGCCAACCGACCTCGACCGGGTACGCGACAGCACGAAGACGGACCTCGTCACCGAATCAGGCACCCGGATCATCACATTCCAGATGGATCAGAATCGGCGTTCCGAGTTTAGGGACCCCCGCGTCCGCCAGGCTATCGTCTACGCCATCAACAACGTCGGCATCGTCAAGAAGATCATGAAAGGGTTCGGCACGCCGGCCGCGCAGATGAGCCCGAAAGGATATCTGGGGTATAACCCGTCGCTCAAACCGCGTTTCGACCTCGCCAAGGCCAAGCAGTTGATGAAGCAGGCCGGCTACAACCACGGCTTCTCGATCACCATGATGGCGCCCAACAACCGCTATGTGAACGACTTCAAGATCGCCGAAGCTGTCGCCGCCATGCTGGCCAAGATCAACATTAAGGTCGACCTGACGACCATGCCGAAGGCCCAGTACTGGCCTAAGTTCGACGAGCAGGCGGCCGACATGATGATGATCGGCTGGCATTCTGATACGGAGGACTCGGCCAACTTCTACGAATTCCTGACCATGACCCGCAACGCCGAGACCGGACGCGGCCAGTACAACAACGGCAACTATTCGAACCCCAAGGTCGACGAGTTGACCGTCAAGACGCTGACCATGACCGACGACGCGGCACGGGCAACGATCCTGCAGCAGGTCGAGAAGATCCAGCACGACGAAGCGGCTTTCGTGCCGCTGCACTGGCAGGACCTGGCCTGGGCGGCTCGCAAGGGAGTCCATATCGACCGGGTCGTCAACGTCATGAACTTCCCCTATCTCGGGGACCTCGTCATCGACTGAACGGACGGATCGAGGGAAGGGGCGAGCCGGTCAACGGCCGCCCCTTTTCTTTTCGTTCCGCCGAAGCCGTATTGACGAACGCTAAGGAAAGGGCGAGAGAAGGGGGCATGACCGGTACCGAGGCCACCGCCTTCCTTGCCCGCCGCGTGCTGCAGGCGGTGCTGGTCATGTTCGTGATCAGCGTCATCGGCTTCTCCATTCAGGACAACCTGGGCGACCCGGTGCGCGAGTTGGTCGGGCAGTCGGTATCCGAGGCCGAACGCCAGGCCCTGCGCGACAGGCTCGGTCTCAACGATCCGTTCTGGGTACAGTACGGTCGATTCCTCTGGAAGGCCGTGCACGGCGACCTCGGGACCTCGTATTTTTTCAAGAAACCGGCCCTCGACGTAATCCTCGGCAAGTTTCCGGCCACCTTTGAACTGGTTGTCGCCGCGACCCTCATCATCGTCGGGCTTTCCGTGCCGCTCGGCGTCTATTGCGCGATCCGCCCCTATGGCTGGCTGACCAAGGCGATCATGGGGGTCAGCATCGTCGGCATTTCCATTCCGGTTTTTCTGACCGCCATCTTCGCCATCTACATCTTTTCCGTCGAGCTCGGTTGGATGCCGTCGTACGGCCGCGGCGAGACGGTGGTCCTGCCGTGGGGCTGGGATACGGGATTCCTGACCAAGGACGGCCTTTTGCACCTGGTGCTGCCGTCGATCGCGCTGTCCTCGATCATGCTGCCGCTGTTCATCCGTCTGATCCGGGCCGAAATGATGGAGGTCCTGAACACCGACTACATCCGTTACGCCCTGGCCAAGGGGCTGACGCAGCGGCGGGTATGGTTTCTGCATGCGCTGAAGAACACCCTGCTGCCGGTGATCACCGTCGGCGGCGTCCAGATCGGCACCCTGATCGCCTACACCATCCTAACCGAGACGGTCTTTCAATGGCCGGGCATGGGCTTCCTGTTCCTCGAAGCGGTCAACCGGGTCGATACGCCGTTGATCATCGCCTATCTGATCGTCGTCGGTCTGATCTTCGTCGTCACCAATACCCTGGTCGACTTCATCTATACGCTGGTCAACCCGATGGTTCGCCTGGCGGAGAAGGAAGCATGACTGCGCTCGCCACCGCCCTCAACAGCGCGTTCCTTCGGAAGTTCCTCAAGGACCGGGTGGCGATCGTCAGTTTCCTGGTGCTGGTGACGTTCGTTTCAGCGGCGACGCTGGCCCCGGTGATCGCGCCGCAGAACCCTTACGACCTGACCCAAATCGACATCATGGACTCGGAAATTCCACCGGTCTGGCAAGAAGAGGGCGATCCCCGCTTCATCCTCGGCACCGACCACCAGGGCCGCGACATGCTGAGCACCATCCTCCACGGCACCGGCATCTCGCTGACCATCGGCGTTTTCGCGGTCCTGCTTCAGGCTTTTCTCGGGATTTCCATCGGCTTGCTGGCCGGGTTCATCGGCGGCCGCCTGGATGCGTTCTTCATGCGCTTGGCCGATATCCAGCTGTCGCTCTCCACCCTGATGCTGGCGATAATCGCCTTGGCCGTCTTCCAGGCCGCCTTCAGCGCCAGGCTCTACGAGGACCTGGCCATCTTCATGCTGATCCTCGTCATCGGCCTGGCCGAGTGGCCGCAGTACGCACGCACCGTCCGGGCCAGCGTGCTCGGCGAGCGCAGCAAGGCCTACGTCGACGCTGCCCGGGCGCTGGGCTTCAGCAACCGGCGCATCATGTTTCGCCATATCCTTCCCAATACCCTGTCGCCGATCCTGGTAATCTCCACCGTGCAGGTCGCCAATGCCGTCATCTCGGAAGCAGCCTTGAGTTTTCTCGGGCTTGGCATGCCGGTCACCAAACCCTCTTTGGGCTCTTTGATCCGCAGCGGCTTCGAGTTCATTTTCTCGGGCTCGTGGTGGATCACCATCATTCCGGCCATATTCCTGGTCATCCTCATCCTCGCCTTCAACCTGATGGGCGACTGGCTCCGCGACACCTTGAATCCGAAGCTCTATAGGGACGCTTGAGAAGGCGCCCTCCAGCGTTATAATTTTGTTTCGTCTTGGCAGTGCGGGAGAGCTCCGGCCATGAAATCGCGGACGGCAACTTACCTCGTCTGGTCGTGCTTGGCATTGGCAACGGCGACAGGTGGCGCCGGCGTAAGCGTAGCGGCGAGCGCTCCTCAACTGGCGCAGGCGCCGGCCACCGATGTCACCGACGCGGTCACGCTGCTTGAACGCGAGAGCCCGAACGATCAGGCCCTCAACGCCAAACAGGCGGAGTTGGCCGGCGCCCAACCGCCGAGCGATCTCGACGCCGCCGATCTGGCCCGGTTTCTGGTCCGCCGCGGGGCGGCCGCCGGTCTGGTCGGGCGCAACCGCCAGAAGTTAGAGGACCTGCGCGAAGCCGCCCGTCAGGCCGTCGATGCCGGCGGGATGGGAGAAATCGAGCGGACTTGGGTGCGTTGGCGCTACGGCGAGGCGTTGCTGGCCGGCGGCAGCCCGGCCGCCGCGCTCGAGCATTTTTCGTCGATCCTTGACGACATCCCGCTAAATACGGAACCGCAGTCGATGGAGGAAGGCTGGTTGCAGGGCCACAGCATCGCCTGGCGCGGTTTGTTGGCGATGGCGCAGGCGGCGGCCGGCGACATCGACGCCGCTGAAGAGACGCTGGCCGACGTCGACACGCTTTATACGGCGACCCGAATGTGGCCGGTCGGCGACCAGGAACACCGTATCTTCGACCAGAGCTACGCTTCGGCGCGGGCCGGATTCCTCGATCTTTCCGGACGGCACGCCGAGGCCGAGAAGTTTCACCGCCAAACGCTGAAGGCGATGGCGCCGTGGCGCGAATGGTCGCTTTGGGAGGGGGTCGACGCCGAATCGCTCGAACGTCTCGAACAGTTGCGACAGGCGGCGCTGGCCGAAAACTTGCGGCTGCAGGGGCGCCTTCTCGAGGCCGAGACCGAGGCCCGCATCGTTCTCGCCGCCGCGCTCAAGTCCCTGGGACGACGCTCAACGCACACGATTTCGATCGTCGACGGATTGAACCGCATCCTGTTTTCCCAAGGCCGTCATGAGGACAGCGAGGAGTTGGCGGGAGCCGCTGTCACCGCCTTGCAGCGGGCCGGCGTCGCCAGCGAATCGATCTATATGGTGCAGGCCCGGCTGACGCGGGCCGAGAGCCTGGTCGCCCTCGGACAGTGGAAGGATGCACTAGCCGTCTATCAGCGCATCGAAACCGACCTCGCCTCCGATCCGCAGACTTTCCGGCGGCTGGTCGGAAACAAGCTCGGACGCGGCCTGGCCCTGCTGAAATCGGGCGCTTTGGAAAAGGCCCGCTCGGTCATCGGCGATACCGTCGAGGCCCGCCGCCGGCTGTATGGCGATCAACATCGGGCGACCCTGGAAGCGCAATCCATTCTGGCCTTGACCGAGGCCGCCCTCGGCCGTTCGCAGCCGGCCCTCGACAGCCTTCGGAAGACGGTCTCGGCTTTATTGGCGATGAAGGACGAGGGCGAGGGCCGGAGCGACGATACGGCAGAGAGCCGCCGGTTGCGCGTCATCATCGAGGGATATATGGCGTTGTTGGCCGAGGCCGGGGATGCGGTCGAGGCCTTCCGGTTGGCCGATGTCGCACGCAGCGCCAGCGTCCAACGGGCGGTTTCGTCAAGCGCCTCGCGTGCCGCCGTCCGCGACCCCGACCTAGCCGAGTTGGTGCGCCGCGAACAGGATGCCGGCCAGCAGATCGAAGCCCTCTACGGACTCCTCAACACGGTGCTGGAAGGGGCCGGCGGCGCGCCGGACAGCACCGTCGAGGAACTGCGTTCGCGGATCGGCGAATTGAAGACGGCGAGGAAGGGACTTCGGGGCGAAATCCGCGAGCGTTACCCGGACTACGCAGCACTCATCAATCCACGTCCGGCGACGCTCGAAGAAGCCCAAACCAGCCTGCGTCCGGGGGAAGCCCTGATCGCCACCTACGTCGGCGAAGAACGTTCGTTCGTATGGGCGGTCGGACCGGCCGGGCCGGCCGCCTTCGCCGTCGTCGATACCGCGGACGCCGCCCTCGGCGATACCGTAGCGCTGCTGCGCTCGGCGCTCGACCCCGGCGTCACGGAACTGGCCGATATTCCGGTTTTCGATCTCGGTGCCGCACACGGCGTCTACCGGGCTTTCCTGGAGCCGGTCGAAGAGGCCTGGGGGGATGCGAAGGACCTGATCGTCGTCGCCGACGGCCCGCTCGGCTACCTACCTTTCTCGGTCCTTCCGCGCCGAGCCGCCACCCTGGAACCCCTGGCCGGGGCTCCTTTCGAGGCCTATCGCAAGGTACCCTGGCTGGTGCGTTCTCACGCCATAACCGTGGTTCCGTCGGTAACCTCCCTGGTCACCTTGCGGAAATTGCCGCCGCCGCCGGCCGAGCGTAAGCCTTTCTCGGGGTTCGGCGACCCGTTGTTCAATGCCGAACAGGCCGCGGCCGAAACCGCGTCGGCGGCCGATTCCGTGGCTGTCGCGACCCGGGGCGTCCTGCGGCTGCGGGCGGCGCCGGCCCGCGACGGCAAGAGCGCCGTCGGCCTCGGCCGCTTGCCGCGGCTGCCGGATACGGCGACCGAGGTCAGAGCCATGGCGTCGGCGCTGGCCGGCTCTCCCGACCGCGGCGTTCACCTGGGTCGGGAGGCCAACGAGGAAACCGTGAAAACCGCCGACCTCTCCGAATACCGGGTCATTGCCTTCGCCACTCACGGGCTGATACCGGGCGACCTCGGCGGCCTGACCCAGCCGGCCCTGGCGTTGACGGCGCCGGAGGTTGCCGGAGTAGAGGGTGACGGCGTGCTGACCATGGAAGAGATCCTGTCTCTCAAGCTGAACGCCGATCTCGTCGTTCTGTCGGCCTGCAACACCGGTTCCGGCGAGGGCGCTGGGGCCGAAGCGGTATCGGGGTTGGGCCGGGCGTTCTTCTATGCCGGCACCCGGGCGTTGCTGGTCAGCAACTGGCCGGTCGAAACAACCAGCGCCAAAACGTTGACGACCGACTTCTTCCGGCGCTTGAAAGAGACGCCCGACGGCGGTCAAGCCCAGGTCATGCGCCAAGCCGTGCTCGGCCTCATCGACGGCCCGGGTTATACCGAACCGGGCTCGGGCAAGACGCTCTATTCCTACGCCCATCCGCTGTTCTGGGCGCCTTTCAGCCTGGTTGGCGAGGGCGGGACGGCGGCGGCCGAATAGCGGCCCGGACAATTCCGTCGGGAACCAATCGAAGGCTTCCTTTGTCCTTGCATTGGCCGGTCGCGGCGGCTAGAAAACCGCTCAATTCGCACGCGGGCGCGCGGCGCTTGGCGCAAATTCGCCAAATCCGTCGCTCCGGTGTCGGGCCACAGGGCCGGACGTAGTCCCGCGGAGGCTTAACCGGAAAAGGAAACGATATCATGGCGTTACCCGCCTATACCATGCGCCAGCTGCTGGAAGCCGGCGTGCATTTCGGACACAATACGCGGCGTTGGAACCCGAAGATGGAACCCTATCTGTTCGGGGTCCGCAACGGCATCCACATCATCGACCTGCAACAGACGGTTCCGATGTTGCATCAGGCCATGCAGGCCGTCCGCTCGACTGTGGCGGCCGGCGGCCGGGTGTTGTTCGTCGGCACCAAGCGCCAGGCCACCGATCCGATCACCGAAGCGGCCAAGAAATGCGGCCAGCACTACGTCAACCACCGCTGGCTCGGCGGCATGATGACCAACTGGCGGACGATCTCCAATTCCATAAAGCGGCTGCGCGATCTCGACGAGCAACTGGGCGGCGAAACCGTCGGTTTGACCAAAAAGGAGCTTCTCGGGCTAACCCGCGAACGCGACAAGCTCGAGCGCGCCCTTGGCGGCATCAAGGAAATGGGCGGCCTGCCGAACATCCTTTTCGTCATCGACACCAACAAGGAAGCGATCGCCGTGGCCGAGGCCAACAAGCTGGGTGTGCCGGTGGTCGGCGTCATCGATTCGAACAGCGACCCGTCAGGCATTGATTTTCCCATTCCCGGCAACGACGACGCCATTCGGGCCATCAATCTTTACTGCGAATTGATCGTCGGCGCGGTACTCGACGGCATTCAGGAGGAAATCGCCCAGGCCGGCGGCGACATTGGCGCCGCCGAGGATGCGCCGGTCGAGGAACTTCCGACAGAAACGCAGGATCAGCCTGCGGAAGCAACCGCCAAGGAAACCGTTCCGACAGCCGAAGCGCCGGCCGAAGGTGCGGCTGCCGAGGTGAAGGTAGAGGACGTGCCGGCCGATAAAGCAGACAAGAAGGATACCGAGAAAAAGAAAACCGCCGCCAAGGACGACAAAGGCACCAAGGACGAGAAGGCCGCCAAGGATGACAAAGCGGGGGGCGACGGCGATAAACCGAAGCCCGCCGCCAAGAAGCAGCCGAAACCCGCCCCGGCCTCTGACAAGAAGGCCAAATCCACCGCCGAGAAAAAGGGCGCCGATGCCGGCGAGCAGACAGCATCCTAACCCGAAAGTCAGGACTTCTCTGCAAGAGAACGTCTTTAAAACAATCGATTGCAAGTAAATTCTTATATAGAGGTTTAAAATGGCCGAGATTACCGCGGCGCTCGTGAAAGACTTACGCGAAAAGACCGGCGCCGGCATGATGGACTGTAAGAAAGCGTTGGCCGAGACCGACGGCGACATGGAAGCGGCGGTCGACTGGCTGCGCACCAAAGGCCTGGCGGCGGCCGCCAAGAAGGCCGGCCGGGTGGCTTCCGAGGGATTGGTCGGCGTCGCGGTCGGAGACAATACCGGCGCCGTCGTCGAAATCAATGCCGAGACCGATTTCGTCGCCCGCAACGAGACTTTCCAGGAGTTCGTCAAGACCACCGCCGAGATTGCGCTGGGTACCGGCAGCGACCTCGACGCTCTGAAGGCGGCCGCCTATCCCGGCACCGATCGCACCGTCGAAGAACAGATAACTCATCTGATCGCGACCATCGGCGAAAACATGGATATTCGTCGGGTTTCGGCTATCTCGGTGTCGGGCGGCGTCATCGCTTCGTATATGCACAACGCCCTGGCCGACGGGCTCGGCAAGATCGGCGTCATCGTCGCCGTCGAATCCGAGGGTGATGCGGACCAGCTCTCGGCGCTCGGCAAACAGCTCGCCATGCATATCGCGGCCGCCAAGCCGCAAGCCGTTTCGTCCGGAGACCTGGACCCGGCCGCGGTCGAGCGTGAAAAGGCCGTGCTCTCCGAGCAGGCCCGCGAATCCGGCAAGCCCGAAGAGATCATCGAGAAAATGGTCGAGGGTCGGATGCGGAAGTTCTACGAGGAAGTTTGCATGCTCGACCAAACCTTCGTCATAGACGGCGAGAGCAAGGTCTCGGAAGTCCTCGAAACGACTGCCAAGGAACTCGGCAAACCGGTTTCAGTCGGAGGATTCGGGTTGTTCGTCCTCGGCGAAGGGGTCGAAAAGAAGGAAGAGGATTTCGCTGCCGAAGTGGCCGCCGCCATGGGTGGCTGAACCAAGTGCGCTCGGCCGAAATAACTCAAGACCTCCAACGTCCGCTTGGTGTAAACTCGGCGTCCAACGCGAGTTCCCCGGATAGAACACGGTTGAACCGCCTTCGGCCGCTGCCGCTGTCGAGCCAAGGGGGATACGCTTAAGAGACTTCGAACGGACGCCATATGTCATCGAAACAGAAATACGGTCGGGTCCTCTTGAAGCTATCTGGAGAGGGTCTAATGGGTAAACGCGAGTTCGGACTTGATCCGGACACCGTCGGGCGCATCTGCGACGAAATCAAGAGCGTCTATGACTCGAGCGTTCAGATCTGCCTGGTCATCGGGGCCGGCAATATCTTTCGTGGCGTTTCGGCAGCCGCCACCGAATCTGGCATCGAGCGGACCAGCGCCGATTACATGGGCATGCTTGCGACCGTCATCAACGCCCTTGCTGTGCAAAGCGTGCTCGAGAGCAAGGGCGTACAGACACGGGTTCTTTCGGCCATTCCGATGGCAACGGTATGTGAGCCCTATATTCGTCGCCGCGCCGTCAGGCATATGGAAAAGGGCCGCGTGGTGATCTTTGCGGCTGGCACCGGCAATCCGTTTTTCACCACCGACACGGCGGCTGCGCTGAGAGCCGTCGAGATGGGATGCGACGCGCTCCTCAAGGGAACCCAAGTCGACGGTGTTTACGATTCCGACCCGAAAACGAACGACGCCGCCAAGCGTTTCGAAAAACTCAGTTATCAAGAGGTCCTGGCGCGGGACCTTCGGGTCATGGATGCCTCGGCGATCGCCTTGGCCCGTGAGAACAAGGTTCCCATTCTGGTATTTTCCATTCACAATCCTGGTGGCTTGGCCGAGGTGGTGAACGGCGGCGGAATATATACAATCGTCAGCTAATCGTGATTTCGGGGGAAGGGATCGTGAGCGCAGAGGATTTTGGAGCAGTCAAGAAGGATGTGGAGCGCCGAATGAACGGCGCGGTCGATGTACTCCACCAGGAGTTCGGCGGCTTGCGCACGGGACGCGCCGCCATCAGTCTGTTGGAGCCAATCACGGTCGAGGCCTACGGTTCCGAAATGCCGATGAACCAAGTCGGCACCATCAGCGTTCCGGAGCCTAGAATGCTTAGCGTCCAGGTTTGGGACAAGGGGCTGGTCAAGGCCGTTGAAAAGGCGATTATGGAATCGGGGCTTGGCCTCAATCCTTCGTCGGACGGCCAGTTGGTGCGCGTACCGATCCCGTCCCTGACCGAGGAACGCCGCCAGGAACTGGTCAAGGTCGCCCACAAATACGCCGAAGACGCCCGGGTCGCGGTCCGCAATGTACGCCGCCACGCCATGGACGATCTCAAGAACGCCGAAAAAGAAGGAAGCATATCCAAGGACCTGCATCACGACCAGGCCGCGGAAATTCAGGAACTGACCGACCAATACGTCGGCAAGATCGACGAGGCGCTCAGTAACAAAGAGCAGGAGATTATGCAGGTCTGAAGATGGAGACGGCTTCCCTTCGCACCGACGATACGCCCTCTTCACCGGTTCACGTGGCGATCATCATGGACGGCAACGGTCGCTGGGCCAAGGCCCGGGGGTTGCCGAGGACGGCCGGTCATCAGCAGGGAGCCGAGGCGGTCAAGAGGGCCGTCAAGAGCGCCATCGGGAACGGCGTCGGGTACCTGACGTTGTACGGGTTTTCGTCGGAGAACTGGAAACGTCCGGCCGACGAGATCAAGGACCTGATGGGGCTGCTCAAATACTATCTCAAGAGCGAGGTCGACGAGTTGGACCGTCAAGGGGTGTGTTTCCAGGTCATTGGGGATCGAGAACGCCTGGCCCCCGATATCGTTTCTCTCATCGAGGAAGCCGAAGCCAGGACCCGCAACAACGCAATCCTGACGCTGACCATTGCGTTGAGTTACGGAGGACGGGCGGAGATCACCCAAGCGGCCCGGCGATTGGCGGCCGAGGTGGAAAGCGGA
Organism: uncultured Thalassospiraceae bacterium; assembly: GCA_964344215.1. GTDB lineage: Bacteria > Pseudomonadota > Alphaproteobacteria > Rhodospirillales > Casp-alpha2 > CAYFMP01. Next base: position 70,743 of record CAYFMP010000004.1, read on the forward strand.
GAGCTCGACCCCGGTCAGATCGACGAGGCCTGTTTCGAACGGGTCCTGTTCACCACCGGAATGCCGGATCCCGACCTGTTGATCAGGACGAGCGGCGAACAGCGGATCAGTAATTTCCTGCTCTGGCAGTTGGCTTACGCCGAGTTTGTGTTCTTGGAAACTTTGTGGCCGGAGTTCTCGTCGAAGGACTTCGAAGGCGCTATCAAGGAATATTGCTGCCGTGAACGGCGTTATGGCGCTGCCGGGAGCTAACCCCCCGGCCGGTCGCGGGCTGGTCCGGCTCGCATCGGCCACCGTGCTGATGCCGCCGGCGGTGGCTGCGGTCGTTCTCGGAACGCCCTATTTCGAGGCGTTGATCATGGTCGGCGCTGCTATACTGGCTTGGGAATGGGTCGGTCTGTGCGGCAAGCGGATCGGCTGGCTGGCGGCCGGCTGCGCCTACATCCTGATCCCGTGTTGGGTGCTGATCGACTTGCGCGCGGCGCCGACGCTCGGATTGGAAACGGTCCTGTGGCTGTTTGCCGTGGTTTGGGCGGCCGACAGCGGCGCCTACTTCGTCGGCAGGGGGATCGGCGGCCCCAAACTGGCGCCCGCGGTCAGTCCGAAGAAGACCTGGGCCGGGCTGTTTGGTGCGATCGTATGCGCCGGGATGACCGGGTGGGGCACCGCCGTTATCCTGGAACTCGACGAGACCGCGGCATTGGCCGGTACCAGCGCGGCACTCGGAATAGTCGCTCAAGCTGGTGATTTGCTTGAATCTTGGGTAAAAAGGCGGTTCGAAAAGAAAGACATGAGCAATCTTATCCCCGGACATGGCGGACTTTTCGACCGGGTCGACGGACTGTTGGCCGCCAGCGTCGCGATTGCGGCAGTGCATGCGATGCGAGAAAGGAGCGTGTTGCTTTGGGGGTAAGCCCAACCCAGGTATCGATTGCCGATGAACCGCGTCGTGTATCCATACTCGGTTCGACGGGTTCGGTCGGCTGCAATACCATTGATCTCATAAACCGCCAGCCGGGCGGCTTTCAGATCGAGGCGCTGACCGCCAACGGCAACGTCGCCGGCCTCGCCGAACAGGCTATATCGCTAGGCGCGCGGTTTGCCGCGGTCGCCGATCCGTCCAAGTATCGCGAACTGAAGGATGCGCTCGCCGGCACCGATATCGAGGTCGCGGCCGGCGCCGAGGCCTTGGTGGAAGCGGCCGGCCGGCCGGCTGACTGGGTGATGGCCTCGATCGTCGGTGCCGCCGGCCTGGAACCAACCCTGACCGCGGTTCGGCGCGGCGCCACCATCGGGCTGGCCAACAAGGAATGCCTGGTGACGGCGGGAGACATCTTCATCCATGAGGTTCGAACCCACGGCGCCACGCTGTTGCCCGTTGATTCCGAGCACAGCGCCATTTATCAGGTGTTCGATTTCGATCAGCCCGAAAGCGTCGCCAGGATCGTGCTGACCGCTTCTGGCGGACCGTTTCTCGGAATCAGCGCCGATCAGATGGCGTCGGTGACGCCGGCGCAGGCCGTGGCCCACCCGAACTGGGATATGGGCGCCAAGATTTCGGTCGATTCAGCGACGATGATGAACAAAGGCTTGGAACTCATCGAAGCGGTTCATTTGTTTCCGGTGCCGGAAGACCGTGTCGAAATACTGGTTCATCCGCAATCGGTCGTCCACAGCATGGTCGATTATGTCGATGGTTCCGTTCTGGCCCAGCTCGGCACCCCAGATATGCGGACGCCGATCGCCTACGCCCTGGCCTGGCCGGAACGGATGCCGACGCCGGCGGCGCGGCTCGATCTGGCTGAGATCGGCTCACTGTCCTTCGAGGCACCGGATACGGCCCGGTTTCCAGCCTTGCGGCTGGCGCGCGAGGCATTGCGAAAAGGTGGGGCTGCGCCTACTTTATTGAATGCGGCCAATGAAGTCGCCGTCCACAGCTTCCTTCAGGGCGCTTTGGATTTCCTGGGCATCACCCGGGTGGTTGAAATGACCCTGGAACGAGTGCCGATGCGGAGTTTGAACGACCTCGACGATGTCGCCGCCGCCGATGCGGAAGCGCGGGAAACGGCCAGAGCATTGATTTGAAGGGCTTAACCAATTGATAACCAAAATGAACCAGAAGGATCGTATTGAACATGATCCTGGCCGCCGGCCGCTGAAGAAAGAACGGGCATGAGCATTCTCGGATTCACTTGGTATTACGTCGTCATCTTCCTGTTTGTGTTGTCCGTATTGGTTTACGTGCACGAGTGGGGACACTATTGGGTGGCGCGCCGAAACAACGTCCGTGTCGAGGTGTTTTCGATCGGGTTCGGACCGGAAATTTACGGCTGGACCAACGACGTCGGCACCAGATGGAAGATCAGCGCCATTCCCTTGGGCGGCTACGTCAGGATGTTCGGTGAAAACGATGCGATCGAAGACGGGGATGGAAACGAGCGTCCGCTGACCGACGAGGAAAAAAAGGTTTCCTTTTCCCACAAGAGCCTGGGACAACGCGCCGCCATCGTTGCGGCCGGCCCCGCAGTCAATTTTCTTTTTGCGATCTTCGCTTTTGCGGGCCTCGCCGGCATAGTCGGCACGCCGCATCCGTATGCGGCGATAGGTGAGATCATTCCCGACAGCGCAGCGGAAGAAGCCGGTTTCGAGATCGGTGATCGGGTGTTGAGCATCGCCGGTACTGAGGTCGTCTATTTCGAGGATCTTCGGGGGATCGTCGGCGTGCGGGCCAATGTTCCGTTGGAGTTCGTGGTGCGGCGCGGCGGCAGTGAGGTCACGATCAAGGCCACGCCCCGGCCGGTCGAGATGAAGGAGGATGGCCGTGTTGAAACCATCGGTTTGCTCGGTGTGCGGCCCGACCCGGAACAAGTTCGCTACGAGCGCCAGAACCCGGTCATGGCAGTATGGCTGGGCATCCAGAAAACCTACTCGGTGACCGTTAACATCTTGATCTATGTCGGCGAACTAATCACCGGCAACGGCAACACGAAAGACCTGGGCGGGCCGTTACGAATCGCCAAGGTTTCCGGGCAGATGGCCCAAGGCGGGATTGAGAATCTCGTATTCCTCATGGCCATGTTGTCGGTCAATCTCGGGTTGATCAATCTCTTTCCCATTCCGATGTTGGACGGCGGGCACCTCGCATTCTATGCGGCCGAAGCGGTCCGGGGCCGTCCGCTGGGGCCGAAGGTCCAAGAATACGGTTTTCGTTTCGGGCTGATTCTGGTATTGATGCTCGTTGTTTTCGTGACCTGGAATGATCTGGTTCACTTAAGAGTAATAGAGTTCATTAAAGAACTCGTCAGCTGATAATTATTTCCCATGGGGGCAATACTTGGGGCGCGGTATTCGCTTCTTTAGCGTCGTTTTGTTGTCGGCTTTGGGTGTTCATTTCTCGTTTGATGGACACGCCCAAAGCCGCGACGGGTCTGTGTTGCTTGCACAAGCCGCCGGGACGATCGTCCGCCAGATCTCCATCGAAGGCGCGCAGCGCATCGAGCCCGAAACCATCCGCTCCTATCTCCTTTTGCAGGAAGGCGATGCCTTCGATCCTCAACGGATCGACCGCTCCCTAAAGAGCCTGTTCGCAACTGGCCTGTTCGCCGACGTTTCCCTTCGGCGTCAGGGCGATGTCCTCATCGTGTCGGTCGTCGAAAATCCGATCATCAATAGGATTGCCTTCGAAGGAAACTGGGAGATTGACGACGAAACCCTGGGCGCCGAAGTATCGCTGCGGGCTCGGGCCGTCTATACCCGGACCAAGGTTGCCAACGACGTCAAGCGCATTCTGACGCTATACCGTCGAAACGGACTGTTCGCGGCGACCGTCGACCCGAAGGTCATTCAACTGCCGCAGAACAGGGTCGATATCGCGTTCGAAATCGAAGAGGGCGAGCCGACCGAGGTTCGTAGCATTCGATTTGTCGGAAACAGGGAATACAGCGACCGGCGGCTGCGGCAGGTCATTCGCACCAAGGAAAGCGCCTGGTACCGTTTCCTGAGTACCGAGGACAACTACGATCCGGACCGGCTGACCCTGGATCGCGAACTTCTCAGGCGGTTTTACCTGTCGGACGGCTACGCCGATTTCCGCGTCCTTTCGGCGGTTGCCGAACTGACGCCGGATCGCACCGACTTCTTCATCACGTTCACCGTCGAAGAGGGCGAGCGCTACAGGTTCGGCGCCGTCGACATCGAAGCGCGACTGAAGAATCTCGAGAAATCGGATCTCGACGACACGCTGGAGTTTGAATCGGGCGACTGGTACGACCTGGAAGAACTCGACAACGCCATCGACGATATCACCAACCGCGTCGGCGAGCTTGGTTTTGCGTTCGTAGACGTGCGGCCCAGGATCAACCGCAACCGGGACACCAAGACCATCGACGTGACGTTCGAGGTCAACGAAGGTCCCCGGGTATTCGTCGAACGCATCGATATCAGCGGCAACGTTCGGACCTTGGACAAGGTCGTCCGCCGTGAGTTCCGTCTGGTCGAAGGCGATGCCTTCAATTCGGCGAAGTTGCGCCGGTCCCGGGAGCGGATCAACAACCTCGATTTCTTCGAGACGGTTCAAATCGAAAGGTTGCCCGGAAGCGCGCCGGACAAAGCGATCGTCGATGTCAAGCTGGAGGAAAAGCCGACCGGCTCGATCAGTCTGGGCGCCGGCTTCTCGACCTCCAATGGACCGATCGGCGAGATCAGCCTGCGTGAACGGAACTTCCTGGGACGCGGTCAAGACGTGGCCGTGCGGTTCATCCTGGCGGCCACCAAAAGCGAGCTCGATTTTTCCTTTACCGAGCCCTATTTCCTGAACCGCGACATTTCAGCCGGTTTTGACATCTTCCACGTGTCGCAGGATTTGCAGGACTATAGCTCCATCGACACCCAACGAACGGGGCTTGCCCTGCGTGCTGGTTATCCGATTACCGAACGTCTCGGACAGGGTTGGCGGTATGAATTCAAGAAGACCGAAATCTCCGACGTGAGCGACAGCGCATCACCTTTGATCAAGGACCAGAAAGGGACCGACTACCTGTCGGAACTGACTCACAGCATCGGATACGACCGCCGGGACAGCAAGATCCAGCCCACCGACGGCTACCTGGTGCGGTTGAGGACGTCCGTCGCCGGGCTCGGTGGTTCGATCCGGCACTTTCGAAACACCTTGAGAGGCGCGAAGTACTTTCCAATCACCGACCAGTACGTTTTGTCGGTCGGCGGGAAGGTCGGATACATCCTCGGCCTCGGCGAGGATGTGGAACTGCTTGAGCGGTTCTTCATCGGCGGCGACGATCTCAGAGGGTTCGCCACGTCCGGCGTCGGCCCGCGTGATCTGTTGACGGATGACGCCTTGGGCGGTGAATGGATGTACACTGGCTCGGTTGAGTTGTCGTTCCCCATGACCTTCCTGCCGGAGGAACTCAGCATTGCCGGTCGAGTGTTTACTGATTTCGGGAGTTCGGGGAGTCTCGAACCTTCCAACTCGAACGTCGGCGATACGGGAAGCCTCCGGATGTCGGTCGGCGCCGGTCTAACCTGGACGTCGCCGTTCGGTCCGCTCGGCATCGATTTGGGCGTTCCGGTTCTTAGCGAGGGTTTCGATGTCGAGGAACTCATTCGCATCAACTTCGGGACGCGTTTCTAGGAGAGCGAATTGCAACCTTTCACAAAACAGTTTTTTCTGTCGGTTTTGAGCGCGGCATTTCTTTTCGTCGGACCGGCCTTTGCGCAGACGGAGACGAGCAACGCCAAACCGGACGGGGTGGTCAATATCGCCATTCTCAATCTCGACGTCATTCGCCGGCAATCATTGGTCGTCAAAGGGATCCGATCCCAGATCGAAGAGTACCGGAAGCAGTTCCAGGACGACATCGAGAAGGAAGAGAAAGCCCTGCGCGACGCGAATCAGGAACTGGCGAAAAAGCGCACGATCCTGGCACCTGAGGCGTTTGCACAGGAACGTCGGAAGTTCGAGCAGCGTGTGGTCGAGGTTCAGCGCCTCGTCCAACAGCGCCGGCAGGAACTCGGCAAGGCGCAATCCGACGCCATGGTCAAAGTCGAACTCAAACTCAACGAAATCATCAACAAAATGGCGGAAGACAGAAAGATCGACCTGGTCCTGAAGCGGAGCCAGACGATCATGGTTGCTCGCTCGCTCGAAATCACCAAGGACGTCCTGGAAGTGCTCGACAAGACGTTACCGAAAGTCGAGGTTGCGAAACCCGGTAACTGACCGATGGCCGATCCCCGTTTTTTTTCCGTGGCCGGGCCTTTCGACATCGAAGAGATTGCCGAAATCGCCTTGGCGGAGGTGCACGGGGAGTTGGGCGGCAACAGGACATACGAAGACGTCCGTTCCCTGCAGGAAGCAGGCCCCGCTCACGTGAGTTTTCTGGACAACAATCTCTACAAGGACGCCTTCAAGGCAAGCCGGGCCGGCGCCTGCATCGTCCGCCCGAGACTGGCCGAACTTGCACCGAGCGCGATGACGTTGCTGTTGACCGATGAACCATACCGCTCGTACGCGCGCGTGGCGCAGCACTTCTATCCGGATTTCGACAAGCTGGGATGGGAAGGCAGCGGGCAATCGATCGATCCCACCGCCGAAGTCGGCGATAAGTGCCGGATCGCATCGGGAGCCGTGATAGGACCGAGAGCCGAGATCGGCGACGGGTGTGAGATCGGCGCCAATACGATCGTCGGTCCCGGGTGTGTTCTTGGCCAGGGGTGTATCGTCGGTCCCGGCGTATCGCTTGCGTACTGTTTGATCGGTTCGCGGGTCGTCATCCACGCCGGTGTTCGAATCGGCCAGGATGGCTTCGGATTTGCGCCGGGCGCGGACGGGCACCTCAAGGTGCCGCAACTGGGCCGCGTTGTGATCGAAGACGATGTCGAAATTGGCGCCAATACGACGATCGACCGCGGCACCGCGCCGGATACGATCATAGGGCAAGGCACCAAGATCGATAATCTCGTCCAGATTGGGCACAATGTTCGGATCGGAAAAGGTTGCATTCTCGTCAGTCTGGTCGGAATCTCGGGCAGCACCGAGATCGGGGACTTCGTTATGATCGGTGGCCAGGCCGGGATCGCCGGGCATTTGAAGATCGGCGACGGTGTTCAGATCGCGGCGCAGACCGGCGTCACCCGGGACATCGAAGCCGGCGCCACCGTCGGCGGGTGGCGCGCCAAGCCGATGCGGGTTTGGTTGAGGGAAATCGCGACACTCGAACGGTTGGCGAAGAAGAGCAGGACTCAGCACGATGAATGAAAACGCGAAGACTTCGGGGCGAGTAATCGGCATCGAGGAAATCAAAGAGATGATTCCTCATCGCGATCCGTTCCTGTTCATTGATCGGATAACCGAGATCGTCCCGGACGAATACGCCGTCGGGATCATGGACCTGACCGGTGACGAGCCGTTCTTCGAGGGGCATTTCCCAGGACATCCGATCACCCCCGGCGTTCTGATCGTCGAAGCCATGGCTCAGACCTCGGCCATCCTGGTCATCGAAACCACGGGCAAGCAGCCGGGAAAGGTCGTCTATTTCATGACCATCGACAGCGCCCGTTTCCGCAAGCCCGTCTTTCCCGGAGACACCGTCTCCCTGCGCGTCGATAAACATCGTAACCGCGGCGCCGTCTGGAAGTTCCGCGGCGAAGCCAGGGTCGACGACAAATTGGTCGCCGAAGCGGTGTTTTCCGCCATGATCATGGATGTGGACAAATGACCGAAATTCATCAATCCGCGATCGTCGATAAGTCGGCTAGAGTCGGCCGCGATGTCAAAATCGGCCCCTATTGCACGATCGGTGCCGAGGTCGAGCTCGGCGACGGCGTCGAACTGGTGTCGCACGTCACCGTCTCCGGCCTGAGCGAGATTGGCGCCAACACGAAGATTTACCCGTTCGCGTCCGTCGGGCATCCGCCGCAGGATCTGAAATACAAGGGAGAGCCGTCGCGCCTGATCGTAGGTTGCAACAACGTCATCCGCGAACACGTCACCATGAATCCGGGGACCGAGGGCGGCGGCATGGAAACCCGGATCGGCAACAACTGCCTTTTCATGGTAGGGGCGCACGTCGCCCACGATTGCGAGATCGCCGACAACGTCATCCTGGTCAACAACGCGACCCTTGCCGGACACGTCGTGATCGGCGAATGGGCCATCGTCGGCGGTCTCTCAGCCGTCCATCAGTTCGTTCGGATCGGTAAACACGCGATGATCGGCGGCAAGACAGGGGTCGAACAGGATGTCATCCCCTACGGATCCGTCATCGGCAACCGGGCGCGGTTGAGCGGCCTCAATATCGTCGGTCTCAAGAGACGCGATTTCTCGAGGGACGACATCCACGAGATGCGCAAGGCCTATCGACTGATCTTTGCCGAAGAGGGAACGATGGCCGAGCGCCTCGCGGATGTGGCGGAAGACTTCGCCGACAACACCGCGGTTATGGAAATCGTCGATTTCATCCGGGCCGATTCATCGCGGTCGATCTGCCAACCCGGCCTGGATGATGCCGCCTAAACTCGGGATCTTGGCTGGCGGCGGTCGCCTGCCGCACGACATCATCCGCGCCTGTCAATCCGAGGACCGGGAATTCCTGGTCGTCGCCTTCGAGGACCAGGCCGACGCTTCCGCTTTCGATGATGTGCCCCACGTCTGGGTGCGGCTCGGCGCCGCCGCAACCACGCTCAAGCACCTGCGAGAGGCAGGGGTCGAAGAGCTGGTCATGGCCGGGTCGGTCGAACGGCCGTCGCTGGCGGCGCTTCGGCCCGACAAGTGGGCGGTGAAGTTCTTTACCAAGAGCGGCGTACAGGCCCTCGGTGACGACAGCTTGCTGTCGACTTTGGTCCGAACCCTCGAATCGGAAGAGGGGTTCCGCATTGTCGGCGCCGATTCCCTGGTTCCCGATCTGGTCGCCAGGGAAGGCGTTTACGGATCCGTCGCTCCGGATTCCCAGGGCTGGAACGATATCCGGGAAGGAATTCGGGCGGCCCGGGCGCTTGGTGCCAGGGATGTAGGCCAGGCGGTAATCGTTCGCTCGGGCCGGGTCGTCGGTGAAGAGGACGCCAACGGCACGGACTCATTGCTCGATCGAGTGGCCGCTATCGACAACAGTCCGGCCGGCGGCGTCCTGGTCAAGGTCAAGAAACCCGGCCAGGAGCGCCGCGTCGACCTGCCGGCGATCGGTCCCGCAACCGTAGAGCGGGCCAATCGGGCGGGCCTGGCCGGAATCGCCGTCGAAGCGGCCAGCGCCCTGGTCCTGGACCGTGAAGACATGATCGTGGCGGCCGACGCGGCGGAAATGTTCGTCGTCGGCTTCGACGCCGATCGCCTTTGGGAGGTGTCGGATTGACTGGTGGCGAGCGAGCCGATCGTCCTCTCGTCTATCTGATCGCCGGCGAACCGTCCGGCGATATGCTCGGTGCGCGTCTGATGGCGGCGCTCAAGCACGAAACCGGCGACGCGGTCCGGTTCGCCGGCGTCGGCGGGCCGAATATGGAGGAGGCCGGGCTGTCCTCGTTGTTTCCGATGAGCGAACTGTCGGTCATGGGATTGACCGAAGTGCTGCCCCGTCTACCGGCGATCTTGGCCCGTCTCCGACAGACGGTCGCCGACGTCAGGGCCAAACGGCCCGCCGTTCTGGTCACCGTCGATTCGCCGGATTTCAACTTTCGGGTCAGCCGCCGTCTGAAGGGCGAAGGCGTGCCGTTGGTTCACTATGTTGCGCCTTCGGTGTGGGCTTGGCGACCGGGACGGGCGGCCGAGATCGCCCGATTCCTCGACCACCTGATGACTCTGCTCCCCTTCGAGCCCCCGTATTTCGAGGCCGAAGGGCTGGCCAGCACGTTCGTCGGGCACTCGGTGCTCGAATGCGCGGCGGCGGACGGTGACGGGGACGCATTCCGCCAACGCCACCGGCTCGATCCGACGACCCCACTTATCGCCGTTCTGCCGGGAAGCCGGATGAGCGAAGTTTCCAGGCTGCTGCCGGTCTTCGCGGATACCCTGGCCCTGCTGAAGGAAGCCACTGCCGACCTCCAGGCCGTCGTAGCGGTGGCGGATACTGTCGCCGATGCCGTCCTCGCTGACCTGAAGACTTGGCCGGTTGCGGTCATTCCGGTGTCCGGAGAGGAGCAGAAATTCGCCGCCTTTGCGGCCGCCGACGTCGCCCTCGCCGCATCGGGGACGGTGGCGCTGGAACTGGCCATGGCCGGAACGCCGTCGATCATCGCCTATCGAGTAAATCCGCTGAGCGGATGGTTGGCGAAACGTATCCTGAGGACCCGATTCGCCAATCTCGTCAACGTCGTGCTGGACCGTGAGGCCGTTCCGGAATGTCTGCAAGAGAAATGCCGGCCCGGGCTGCTTGCCGAAAAGGTCAAAGAGCTGCTCGAAAGTGCGGACGCTCGCGCCCTCCAGCATCAAGCCTACGGCGATGCCATCGCCCAACTGGGCATCGAGGGCACCGCGCCCAGTCGGCGGGCGGCGCAAGTCGTCCTCGACGTGATCGGCCGGAGAAACGCCGGCTAACTCCGCTTGTGAAGCGGCCTGAACTTGCGTTCCGTCTGGCCCGTATAGAGTTGACGGGGCCGGCCGATCTTCTGCGAGGGGTCTTCGATCATCTCGTTCCACTGCGCCACCCATCCGACCGTACGGGCGACAGCGAACAGAACCGTGAACAGGCTGGTCGGTATGCCGATCGCCTTGAAGATGATCCCGGAATAGAAATCGACGTTCGGATAAAGTTTCTTCTCGATGAAATAATCGTCTTCGAGGGCGAGCCGCTCGAGCTCCATGGCGATCTCCAGCAACGGCTCGTCCTTGACCCCCAACTCATTCAGGACCTCATGACAGGTCCGTTCCATGACGCGGGCCCTCGGGTCGAAGTTCTTGTAGACGCGGTGGCCGAAGCCCATCAGCCGGAACGGATCGTTCTTGTCCTTGGCGCGCTCGACGAACTGCGGAATGTTTTTCACATCGCCGATTTCTTCCAGCATGTTGAGCACCGCTTCGTTGGCGCCGCCATGCGCCGGACCCCACAGCGAAGCGATGCCGGCGGAAATGCAGGCGAAAGGATTGGCGCCGCTGGAGCCGGCCAGTCGCACGGTCGAGGTGGATGCATTCTGTTCGTGGTCGGCGTGCAGGATCAGAATTCGATCCATCGCCTTGGAGAGAACCGGATTTACCTTGAACTCCTCGCAGGGCGTGCTGAACATCATGTAAAGGAAGTTTTCAGCGTAGTTGAGGTCGTTGCGCGGGTAGGCGAAGGGCTGACCGATCGAGAACTTGTAGGCCATCGCCGCGATCGTCGGCATCTTGGCGATCAGGCGGTAGGAAGCGATCATTCGGTGCTTCGGGTCGGTGATGTCGGTGCTGTCGTGATAAAACGCCGACAGCGCTCCGACCACGCCGCACATGACCGCCATCGGATGGGCGTCACGCCGGAAGCCCCGGAAGAAATACATCAGCTGTTCGTGCAACATCGTGTGATAAGTGATGTCGTGCTCGAACTTTCGCTTCTGATCGGGCGTCGGCAGTTCCCCGTAGAGCAGGAGGTAGCAGACCTCCGGAAAGTCCGAATTCTCGGCCAGGGCGTCGATCGGATAACCGCGGTAGAGCAGCACCCCCTGTTCGCCGTCGATGAAAGTGATTTTCGATTCGCAGCTTCCGGTCGAGGTGAAACCGGGGTCGTAGGTAAAACAATCGGCATCCGCATAAAGCCGGCGAACGTCGATGACGTCGGGGCCGACCGACCCCGTCATGACCGGAAGTTCATAGAATTTTCCGGACCGATTGTCGGTCAGGGTGAAAGTATCGTTCTTGGGTGCCTTGGCGTTCATGATTCTACCCATCTCCTCGTTTCAACCTGGAGCCGGTCAAGACGGGTTCTATCCCAAACTTCACCGGTCACCTGTCTCAGCTCCGCTGGACGCCGCTCAGAACGTCTTCGAGCCTGGCCAGCGATTCGTCCCGGCCAAGCACGTCCAAAACCTCGAAAATCCCGGGTGACCTCGTCTTCCCCGTGAGTGCGGCCCGAAGCGGCTGCGCTATCTTACCAAATTTCAATTCCGTTTGCTCGGCATAAGATCGTGTGGCCTCTTCCGTCGTCCGAGCGGTCCAATCGGCCAGTTCGGACAGTAAACCGTGAACGTCGGCGAGGATCTTCAGCGCATCATCGTCGAGAATCCCGGCCGCCTTGTCGTCGAGCTCGAGCGGTCGAGGCTGGACGTAGAATCCGGCCCCCTCGGAAAGCTCGACCAGTGTCTTGGCGCGTTCCTTCAGTCCCGCCATTCCCCGGATCAGGCGGTCCTTCCCGTCGTTTGTCGTCGCTCGTCCCGACGCGTCGGCCAGGCGCTCGGCCACTAGAGAAGCCAGACGTTCGTTGTCTGCCTGTCGGATGTAGTGACCGTTGAGGCTGCCCAGTTTTTCGAAGTCGAAACGGGCGGGCGACTTTCCGACCGCCTCCAGGCCGAACCAGTCGATGGCCTGATCGGTGCTGATGATCTCGTCGTCGCCGTGCGCCCAGCCCAACCGCAGCAGGTAGTTCCTGAGCGCCTCGGGAAGGTAGCCGTCGTCGCGGTAGGTCTCGATACCGAGGGCACCGTGGCGTTTCGAAAGCTTGGCGCCGTCCGGACCGTGGATGAGCGGGATGTGGGCGAAAGCCGGCGGTTCCCACCCCAACGCCCGGTACAACTGAACTTGCCGAAAGGCGTTGGTCAGGTGATCGTCGCCGCGAATAACGTGCGTAACCTCCATATCGTGGTCGTCGACGACAACGGCCAGCATATAGGTCGGCGTGCCGTCGGCGCGGAGCAACACCATGTCGTCCAACTGCTCGTTGGCGGTCCGGACGTCGCCCTGCACCAGGTCGGCGATCACCGTTTCGCCGTGTTGCGGCGCCTTAAGGCGGATCGCCGGCTCGACGCCGTCCGGCGCCTCGGCCGGGTCGCGGTCGCGCCAGCGGCCGTCGTATCCGGTCGACCGTCCTTCGCGGCGGGCCTGTTCGCGCATCTCTTTCAGTTCTTCCGGCGTGCAATAACACCTGTAGGCACGGTCCTCCGCCAGCAGCCGATCGACCGCTTGGCGATGAAGGTCGGCCCGCGAGAACTGTGAAACCGGATCGCCCTCCCAATCGAGTCCGAGCCAGATCAGGCCGTCGTAGATGGCTCGGACCGCCTCTTCGGTGGAGCGTGCCCGGTCGGTGTCTTCGATCCGCAGCAAGAACCGGCCGCCGTCGCCGTGGCGGGCGTGATGCTTGGCGAAAAGCCAATTGAAAAGGGCCGTGCGGGCTCCGCCAATGTGGAGAAAACCGGTCGGGGAAGGGGCGAAGCGGGTGACGACGGGCATGGCGGTTCGGGATCGATGTTGGGTTTCGAAGAGACGGCCTGTTCTCTATCACAGAATATCCGGCAATTACAGCGACACCCCGAACCCGGCGGGAATTCTCTGAATGGTTGTTTCGGCGATGGGCTTCCGCTCAAATGGAGCGGGCAGGAGAGGCGCGCGAAGAATGACTTGGATTCCGATCGACCGGCTGGGCGCGGAGCGCGATCGCTGGGTATTGTGGCTGCCGGTGGCGTTCGCCACGGGCGTCGCCATCTACTTCGGCCTCAAGGTCGAGCCGCCGCTGTGGTCGGGGACCGCTGCGCTCGGTGCGACGGTATTGGCATGGTCCGTCCACCACATAACCGGCAGCGCTGTCCATCGAACCGTTATGCTTGGTCTCGTCGCAGTCGGGACGATGGCCTCGGGGTTCGTCGCCGCGCAGATTAGAACCGCCGACGTCGCTGCTGCCACCTTGACCAAGCGTATTGGCCCAGTAGGCGTGAGCGGACGGGTATATCGCCACGAAGCGTTTCCCGACAGCGCCAGACTGACCCTGGAAGAGGTGCGCATTTCGGGCCTACCTGCTCCGCAAACGCCGAGCAGGATCCGAATCCGGGCGCGTGGCGCCCAACCCGATATCGAGCCGGGCGATTGGGTTCGTTTCCGGGCCATGCTGTCGCCGCCGCCGCCGCCGGCCGCGCCCCATGCATTCGATTTTCAACGACAACTGTTCTTTCGGGGTATCGGCGGCGTCGGCTTCAGTCTCGGGCGTGGCATAATCGTCGCCAAGGCTGACCTCGACGGCCTTCACAAGCTGCAGTTTGCGGTTTCGCGTACCCGTCGCGCCCTGACCGAGCGAATTACCGACTCGCTCGCTGGAACTGCGGGCGGTATCGCCGCCGCCCTGATGACCGGCGAGCGCAGCGCCGTTCCCAAGGATGTCATGCAAAACCTGCGTGATTCCGGCTTGGCTCACCTGCTGGCCATCTCCGGCCTTCACATCGGTTTGGTGGCCGGCCTGCTGTTCGCCGGACTGCGCGGCCTGTTGGCGGCGGTGCCGGCACTTGCCCTCATCCACCCCATAAAGAAATGGGCGGCGGCGATGGCCATAGCCGGGGCCTTCGCCTACGCGTTGGTCGCCGGCGCCACGTTGCCGACCCAGCGGGCCTTCCTGATGGTCGGTCTGGCCCTGGTCGCGGTCATTGTGGACCGGCGCGGGCTGTCGATGCGCTCGGTCGCCTGGGCCGCACTGATCATCCTCGCCGTGCAGCCCGAAAGCCTGCTCGGAGCCAGTTTTCAGATGTCGTTCGCGGCGGTGACGGCTTTGATCGCGGCCTTCGAGGTGTATCGCGATCGCCGTCTCCGTACTTACACGGAGCCCTCGGCATTGCCGTATGGGGTGAGGATCGTGCTGTTGTATTTGGCTGGTGTTTTCTTGACCACCCTGGTCGCCGGTACCGCCACGGCGCCGTTCGCTGTCTATCACTTCAACCGGTTCGCCGATTACGGGCTCGCCGCCAATCTGGTCGCCGTTCCGGTGACGGCGCTATGGGTCATGCCGTGTGCGATCCTGGCCTTTTTCCTGATGCCCTTCAGTCTTGAGGTCTTCGCTCTGGTTCCCATGGCCTGGGGGATCGAGATCGTGGTCGCGGTCGCCGAAACCGTCGCCGGTTGGCCCGGCGCCGTCACCCGGCTCGCCGCCATGCCGACCTGGGGACTGATCGCCACCGTCTTGGGCGGTGTGTGGCTCTGCCTATGGACCGGGCGGTGGCGGCGGTGGGGCATCATTGGCATCGCTTGCGGGCTCGCTACCATCGCCCTTGTGATGCCGCCCGATATCCTCGTTGATGGTTCCGGCAGGCTGATCGCGGTGCGCGGTCTCGACGGCCGCATGGCCTTCTCGAATAGCCGCAAGGCTCGTTTCGAGCGCGACGTGTGGCTGCGGCTGGCCGGCCAGGAGGAGACGGCGGCCGGCGCCTTTCCCGACCCCGGGATGGGCGTCGGCGAGCGGCTGTCGTGCGATATCTCGGGGTGCGTGGTGCGGGCCAACGGCCGCGTTGTCGCCGTGGTCTATGGGGAAGAGGCGCTCAGCGAGGAATGCTGGTCGGCCGACGCCGTCGTCAGCGTCCTGCCGGTGCGCCGCTATTGCCCGGCGCCATACGTAATCGATCGCTTCACGCTGTGGCGCGAAGGCGGCCACGCGCTGTGGCTGGAAGAGGGTGGAATCCGGGTTGAAAGCGTCAACGGCGCGCGCGGCGACCGGCCATGGGTGGTGCGCCCCGGTCGAAAATCCGGCACGACAAAGGCCGGAACGTAGAACGCCGTTCCGGCCCCGTCTGTATTCGCCGCCGAAGACCCTATCCCCGGTAGGTCCGCACCAAGCCGACCAGCCGGCCCTGGATCTTGACCTGGTCGGGGCCGAAGATGCGGGTTTCGAAGGCTTTGTTGGCTGGCTCCAGGGCAACCGAATCGCCCTTGCGGCGGAGCCTCTTGAGGGTTACTTCCGTATCCTCGACCAGGGCAACGACGATGGAGCCGTTATCGGCGGTGTCGGCCTGGCGGATGATGACGGTGTCGCCGTCGTAGATGCCGGCCTCGAACATCGAATCGCCCTCGACCTCGAGTGCGTAATGGTCGCCGCCGCCCAGCATCGAGGCCGGAACGTCGATCGAATTCGAGTGGTCTCGCAGGGCTTCGATCGGCGTGCCGGCGGCGATCCGTCCGTACAGCGGCAATTCGACCGTATGCGCGTGCTCCCTGGCCGTCGTGCCGGGCAGGCGGAACTCGCCCTCGATGACGTTGGGGGCGAAACCGCGAGCCGACGATTTGGGCAGGGGCGCATCCATGTTCTCGGGCAGGCGCAGCACCTCCAAGGCGCGCGCCCGGTGCGGCAGGCGGCGGATGAAACCGCGCTCTTCGAGGCCGGTGATCAAGCGATGAATGCCTGACTTCGAGCGCAGACCCAGCGCGTCCTTCATCTCGTCGTAGGAAGGCGAGATGCCGGTATCGCGGAGGCTTTTGTCGATAAAGACCAGCAGCTCGTATTGCTTGCGCGTCAACATGACATATCGATCCTTCTGACTGCGATCGGCCCAGCTCGCCGAAGTGCTTGAACGGACGGCGACACCGGAACCGCGTTAACCCGGAAAATCCAAGTTTGTTCACTTATGTTCTAGTTTGGTTCGTGCTTCGCGTCAAGTCTGTTTTTTTGCCGCGGCAGCGCCCGGAACAACCGGGAGGTGGTCAGAAGGCCTTGGATCCCCGCCTGAGAGGAACGATTTCGACCGTGTCGCCGGCATTGGCAGGCGCCGCCTTGGGCGGGCGGAGAATCAAGCAGTCGGCGGCGGCCAGCCTGGCCAGCATGGAGCTGTCCTGGGCGCTGAACGGGGTGGCTACCAGGTTGCCCGCCGCATCCGACGACAGCGTCGCCCGCAGGTAATCCTGGCGCATCCCGTTGGCCGGCAGATCGGTGTCGAGATAAGCGGTGATCCGTTCATCGCGGTCGGGGATGCCGAGCATCACCGCCATTGCCGCCTTGACGAAGATGAACGAGGTGACGCCGGCCGATACCGGGTTGCCGGGCAGGCCGAGCAGCGGAATGCCGTCGATGCGACCGAAGATGATCGGTTTGCCGGGACGCATGGCGACCTTGTAGAAACCGAGGTCGGCTTTTGCGTCGCCCATCAGGCGGGCCACCACGTCGTAATCGCCGACCGAGGCGCCGCCGGTGGTGATCAGGAGGTCGGCGCCGCGCGCCCCTGTCAGGGTCTCGCGGAGCGACTCCTCGCTGTCGCCGGCGATACCGAGATCGCGGGATTGGCCGCCGAAGACCTCGATATAGGCGCCCAGCGCCAGACTGTTGGAACTGATGATCTGGTCGGGGCCGACCGGGGCGCCCGGCATCACCACTTCGTCGCCGGTCGAGCAGTAGGCGACGACGGGCCGCCGCCGCACATTGAGCTCGGGGACGTTCATGGCCGCCGCCAGGCCGATGTCGCGCGCGCTCAATACGGTGCCGGCTTCCAGCAGCACGTCGCCTTCGCTGAAATCGAGGCCGGCCGAACGAACGTCGCGCCCCGTAGCGACCGGTTCCAGGATCAGGATCTCGCCGTCGTCGGCTTCCGTGTTTTCCTGCATGACGACGGCGTCGGCGCCGTCGGGAACGGGGGCGCCGGTGAAAATGCGAACCGTCTGGCCGGACTGCAGCGTTCCCTCGAAGCCGGCGCCGGCCTGCGATTGCCCGATCAGGGTCAGCGCCATCGGCGTTTCCTTGACATCGGCCGCCTTCACCGCGTAGCCGTCCATGGCCGATACCGCCTTCGGCGGGTGCGACAAGCGGGCCGCCACGTCGTCGGCCAGGACCCGGCCCAGCCCATCGGCCAGTGCCACCCGTTCGGCGGGCAACACCGTGAATCCGGCCCGGACGCGGGCGACGGCGTCTTCGACGGAGAGCATCTATTCGGCCTCGAAGACGCCGGACTTACCGCCTGCCTTATGGACCAGACGAATATCGGCGAGCTTCATGCCGCGATCGACCGCCTTGCACATGTCGTAGACGGTCAGCGCGGCGACGGCGACGGCGGTCAGGGCCTCCATCTCGACGCCGGTCCGGCCGGTCAGCTTGCACGTCGCGGTGATGTCGACGGCGTTGCGCTCGGTGTCGCACGTCAAATCGACCGTCACCGAACTCAACTCCAAAGGATGGCACAGCGGAATGAGGTCGGGCGTCTTCTTGGCGCCCATGATCCCGGCCAACTGCGCGACCGAGAGCACGTCACCTTTCTTGACGCCGCCTTCGGCGATCATGGCCATGGTCTCGGGCTGCACCAGCACGCTTCCCTTCGCCGTCGCCGTGCGCTCGGTGGCTTCCTTATCGCCGACGTCGACCATAACCGCGTTGCCCTCGGCGTCGAGATGGGTGAACTCAGCCATGCGCCGCTCCAGCCGTCGTCACCGGAGCGGACAATAGGGCACGGGTGGCGGCCTCGACGTCCGGCTGGCGCATCAGCGATTCGCCGATCAGAAAACAGTTTGCCCCGGCCGCGGCCATGCGGGCGAGATCGGCCGGCGTAAACAGGCCGCTCTCGCTGACGGCCAGACGGTCGGCGGGAACGCCGCCGATCAGTTCTTCGGTCATGGCGATGTTCACTTCGAGGGTCTTGAGGTTGCGGTTGTTGATGCCGATCAGACCGCTTTCGAGCTTCAGCGCGCGGTCCAGTTCATGGCCGTCGTGCACCTCGAGGAGAACGTCCATGCCGAACTCGAGGGCCGTCCGCTCCAATTCGGCCGCCTGCGCATCGTCCAGCGCCGCCATGATCAGCAGCACGCAATCGGCGCCAAGCGCCCGGCTCTCGACGATCTGATAGGGATCGAGCATGAAGTCCTTGCGCAGCACCGGCAGATCGACGGCGGCGCGAGCTTGCGCGAGATAGGCGTCGTCGCCCTGGAAATAGGGAATGTCGGTCAGCACCGACAGACACGCCGCGCCGCCGCGGGCATAGGCGGCGGCCAGGGCGACCGGATCGAAGTCTTCGCGTATCAAGCCCTTCGAGGGCGACGCCTTCTTGATCTCGGCGATCAGGCCGTAGCCGCCGGCTTCGACGGCGTCGACCAGCGACCCTTGAAAGGGACGGGGAGGAGAGGCGGTCTTGGTCCGGGATTCGATCACCGACAGCGGCGCTGCGGCCTTGGCCCGTTCGATATGGAGGCGCTTGTCGGCGCAGACGGTGGCGAGGACGTCGCTCATGATTCCTCCGGACTCATGAGTTGGTGATTTCGACCAGCTTGTCCAAGGCGGCCCGCGCCTTGCCGTCGTCGACGGCGGCGGCGGCCTTGGCGACGCCGTTCTTGAGGTCGCCGGCCTGGCCGGCGACGATCAGGCTGGCGGCGGCGTTGAGCAGAACGACGTCGCGGAAAGGCCCGTCCTTGCCGTCGAGGAGTTTGCGAATGGCTTCTGCATTGTCGGCCGGATCGCCGCCCTTGAGGTCGTCGGCCGAGGCCTCAGACAGGCCGGCGTCGCTCGGGCCGACCTCGAAGGTCGAAACGTCGCCGGCCTTCAGTTCGGCGACGAAGGTCGGGCCGGTCGTCGTCAGCTCGTCGAGCCCGTCCGATCCGTGCACCACCCAGGCCGCCTCGCAGCCCAGATTACCGAGCACGCGGGCCATCGGCTCGGCCCATTTCCTGTCGAAGACGCCGGTGAACTGGCGCTTGACACCGGCCGGGTTGGAAAGGGGGCCCAGGATATTGAAGATGGTCCGAATACCCAAGGCGGCGCGGACCGGGCCGACGAATCGCATGGCGCTGTGGTGACGCGGCGCCATCAGGAAGCCGATGCCGGCCTCGCGTATGGATTTTTCGACCAGGGCCATGTCGGCATCGAGGTTGACGCCGAGCGCGGCCAGCACGTCGGCGGCGCCCGATTTCGACGACACCGCCTTGTTGCCGTGCTTGGCGACGGGGACGCCGCAGCCGGCGACGACGAGGGCGGCGCCGGTCGAGATGTTGTAAGTGCCCGACGCGTCGCCGCCGGTGCCGACGACGTCGATGGCGCCGTCCGGTGCCTCGACCGTGAGGGCCTTGGCGCGCATCGTCTTGACGGCGCCGGTGATCTCGTCGACCGTTTCTCCGCGCACCCGGAGCGCCATCAGGAAGGCGCCGATCTGCGGTTCGGTGGCGTTGCCGGACATGATGACGCCGAAGGCGGCCTCGGCCTCTTCGACGGACAGGCTCTCGCCGTCGGCCACCTTGGCCAGGGTCGGTTTGAGATCGTCGCTCATGCTGCCTGCCTCCCGTGGGAAATCTCCAGGAAATTCTGTATCAGACGGTGGCCGTGTTCCGACGCGATGCTCTCCGGGTGGAACTGGACGCCGTGGACCGGCCATTGTTTGTGCGACAAGCCCTGGATCACCCCGTCGTCGCTCGTCGCCGTCACTTCGAGGCAGTCGGGAACGCTGTCGGGGTCGATGGTCAACGAGTGATAACGCGTCGCCTGGAACGGACTCGGGATGCCCTCGAACAGGCCTGTCTCCGTATGGGTGATCGAGCTGACCTTGCCGTGCATGGGCCGCGGCGCCAGCACCACACGGCCGCCGAAGGTCTGACCGATGCACTGGTGGCCCAGGCAAACGCCGAGGATCGGCACGCCGCCGCCCGCTTTCTCGACCAACTCGAGGCAGATGCCGGCCTTGTCCGGATCGCACGGTCCCGGCGAAATGACGATACCTTCGGCACCCAGCGACAATGCCTTGTCGGCGGTGAGAGCGTCGTTGCGCCGTACCTCGACCTCGGCGCCAAGCTCGCCCAGGTAATGACGCAGGTTGTAGGTAAAGCTATCGTAGTTGTCGATCAGCAGAAACATGAAGACGGTCTATGACGATGTGCCCAACAACCGGCGGCTCCCGGCCCGCCGATCGGCGCCACAATGAAGGGCCGGGCTGTCAGCGTCAAGCCACCACGGCGTGGCGGTCCCGGCTTGACGTTGGGGCGGCATCGGTCTATATAAACCTTCCAGTTAACTGTAAGGTTTGACGAGCCCCGCCATGACCGTTCCCGTACCCGCCGAAACCGAGACACGGCACGCCTTTCACGCCGCCAGCCTAGCGGTCGAGGGCATGACCTGCGCCAATTGCGCGGCCCGTATCGAGAAGGTGCTTACCAAGCTACCCGGCGTCAGCCAGGCCAGCGTCAATTTCGCCTCGGAGCGAGCCGAGGTGACATTCGACGCCGATGCCCTCAGCGTTCCGGAGATCGCAGGCGCCATCGCCAAGGCCGGCTTCTCGGTGCCGCCGGAGACCTTCGAGTTGGCCATCGAGGGGATGACTTGCGCGTCGTGCTCGGGTCGGGTCGAAAAAGCGCTTGGCGATGTGCCGGGTCTGCAATCGGCACTCGTCAACCTGGCCGACGAACACGCCATCGTCACGGCCGCGGCCGGCGTCGTCGGCGCCGCCGACCTCATCGAGGCGGTCAGGAAGGCGGGATACGACGCCCGAGTGATCGAAAGCGGCGCCGACGCCGAAGCCGAGGAAGAAGCGCTGAAGACGCGCAGCGCCAAGGACCTGACGGCGTTCGCCGTCGCCGCCGTTCTGACCTTGCCGCTTGTCGGGCAGATGGTCTGGGAACTGCTTGGTGTCGACTGGATGATTCCGGCCTACTGGCAACTGGCCCTGGCGACGCCGGTCCAGTTCTGGGCCGGGGCGCGTTTCTACAGGGCGGCCTGGGGAGCGCTTAGGGCCGGCACCGGCAACATGGACCTGCTGGTGGCGCTTGGCACCTCGGCCGCCTACGGGTTGAGCCTGCTCAACACCGTCGCGCCGGAAATCGGCGGCGGTGACCTCTACTACGAGGCCGCGGCCGCCGTCATTACCCTCATCCTGCTCGGCAAGTGGCTGGAAAGTCGCGCCAAGCGCGGCACCACCCAGGCCATCCGGGCGCTCATGGACCTGCGCCCGGAAACGGCGCGCATCGTCCGCGACGGCGGCGAGATCGAGGTGCCGGCCGCCCAGGTCCGTTCCGGCGACATCGTCGTCGTCCGACCCGGCGAACGGATGCCGGTCGACGGTGTCATCGAGGACGGCGTCACCCAGATGGACGAATCGCTGATCACCGGCGAAAGCATGCCGGTGGCGAAGCAGCCGGGCGACGCGGTCACCGGCGGCGCCATCAACGGCGAGGGGATGATCCACGTCCGTGCGACCACGGTCGGCGCCGAATCGGTACTGTCCAGGATCATCAAACTGGTACAGGGCGCCCAGGCCAGCAAGGCGCCGGTGCAGCGCCTGGTCGATCGCATCGCCGCCGTCTTCGTACCGATCGTCGTTGCCATCGCCGCTCTCACCGTTGCCGGCTGGCTGCTGGCCGGAGCCGAGCCGTCGGTCGCCGTCATCAACGCCGTCGCCGTCCTCGTCATCGCCTGTCCGTGCGCGCTCGGGCTGGCGACGCCGACCGCCATCATGGTCGGTACCGGTACCGCCGCCCGCCACGGCATCCTGATCAAGGACGCCGACGCCCTCGAGCGCGCGCACAGGATCACCACCGTGGTGCTCGACAAGACCGGCACCCTGACCGAGGGGCGGCCGGCCGTCGCCGAAATCGTTGCGCTCGACGTCGACGACGACGGCCTCGTCCGCCTTGCCGCCTCGGCCCAGCAGGGCAGCGAACACCCGCTGGCCCATGCGCTGCTCGAACACGCCTCCGACCGAGGCGTCTCCCTGCCAGCGGTCGCCGATTTCAAGAGCCGACCGGGCATGGGCCTGGAGGCTGGCGTCGAGGACGTGCATCTGGTCATCGGCAACCGCCGGCTGATGGACGAGGCGGGCATCGAAATCGACGCGCTGGAGGGCCGCGCCGGCGGGCTCGAGGATGAGGGCCGCACCGTCATGTGGATCGCCGCCGGGGCTCCCGAGAACCGCCTGCTCGGCATCGTTGCCGTCGGCGACCCGGTCAAGGCCGGCGCTCTGGAGGCGGTGGCGGGCCTGCACCGCGACCGCATCGAAGCGGTGATGCTGACCGGCGACAACGGGCGCACCGCCGCCCACGTCGCCGACCAGCTCGCGATCGACCGGGTGGTCGCCGACGTGCTGCCCGAGCACAAGGCCGACGAGGTCGAGCGCCTGAAGGCCGAGGGCGGGACCGTCGCCATGGTCGGCGACGGCATCAACGACGCCCCCGCGCTGGCCGCCGCCGATATCGGTTTCGCCATGGGCACCGGCACCGACGTCGCCATGCACACGGCCGGCGTCACCCTGATGCGCGGCCACCCGGGGCTGATCTCGGATGCCATCGGCGTGTCGCGGGCGACCTATAGGAAGATCCAGCAGAACCTGTTCTGGGCCTTCATCTACAACCTGATCGCCCTGCCGCTGGCGGCGTTCGGTTATTTGAGCCCGGTCATCGCCGGCGCCGCCATGGCCATGAGCAGCGTCTCGGTCGTCACCAACTCCTTGCTGCTGAAGCGTTGGCGGCCGGCCGCCGCAACCGAGAGGGAGAGATCATGAACATCGGACAGGTGGCGCGCCGCACCGGCCTGCCGGCCAAGACCATCCGCTATTACGAGAGCGTCGGGCTGATCGACGAGCCGAACCGGGCGGACAACGGCTACCGGCGTTACGCCGAGGCGCACGTCGATACGCTGGCCTTCGTGCACCGCGCCCGCGACCTGGGCTTCTCGATCGACGAGATCCGCGACCTGCTGGCGCTGTGGCGCGACAAGGGCCGGGCCAGCGCCGACGTCAAGCGCATCGCGCTGAAGCAGATCGACGACATCGGCCGCCGCATCGACAAGCTCGAATCGATCCGCCGCACGCTGGTTCACCTGACCGAGCGCTGCCACGGCGACGACCGCCCCGACTGCCCGATCCTCGACGATCTGGCGGGTAAGCTTTAGATCGAGCCGCGCAGCGCGTTGGCGGCGATGTAGGCGCCGAGCATCAGGAGGGCTACGAAGAAGGCGCGCCGGAACGTTTCCTCCGACATCGCTCTCCTGAAGCGCTGGCCGGCGACCATGCCGAGGACGGCGGGAACCAGGGCGGCGCCGGAAAGCGCGCCGAGTTCGGCGCTCAGCAGTTGGTTGCCGTGCAGGGCGAGGCCGAGCGCCACGGTCGAGACGGTGAACAGCATCCCCATCGCCTGAACCAGCATGTCGCGCTCGAGCCCGATGGCCTGCAGAAAGAGGACGCCGGGTACCACGAACGATCCGGTCATGCCGGTCAGCACGCCGTTGACGGTGCCGAGCAGCGGCCCGGCCCAGACCTCCTGGCGCCGCGTCAGGGCGATGTGGTAGCCGACCAGGCTGACCGTCGAGTAGACGATCAAGAGCGCGCCCAAGAGGGCCGACAACAGGGCGAGATCGACCCGCGTCAGGGCGATCGCGCCGAGCCACACCGTCGCCGTCGCCGTCGCCAGAAACGGCCACAACCGCCGCAGCACGACCCCGGCGTGACCGCCGACGGCGGCCTGCCAGACGTTGGTGACGAACGACGGCACCAGAAGCAGGCTCATCGCTTCGGGCAGGCCGAGGATTATCGTCAGCAACGCCAGGCTGACCGTCGGCAGGCCGAGGCCGATGACGCCCTTGACGGCGCCGGCCAGCAGAAAGGTGGCGGCGACGGTGAGGATGGTGAAGACGTCGAACATCGGAGGCAATCTATCACCGGCCGGCGGCGGTCGGATAGCCGCCAGAAAGCGCCCGTTCGGAATTATTTCGGCAATCGACGGACGATGGAGGGATCAGGTGGCGGTACCGAAGGTGGCGCGGCCGGCACCCTCTACGATACGAGGGGGCTCAAAGTCCGTCGGCGTTCGAAGCCGGTGTGGCCGAGGCCGCGGCGGCGGCGGTCGGGTCCGAAGAAGTGGCCGACCCGGATGAACGGCCGTTCGTTCTCGACGACGGCGACGATCCTGGAATAGATCAGCCGCGCCGATACCGGCTTGGCCAGGAACTCGGTCATGCCCATGTCGCGGGCCTCGCAGACATGATGAAACTCGGTGTTGGCGGTGCACACGATGACCGGGACGTAGGGATTGGGCGAATCAGCATCGCGCCGCAACCGCCTCAGGAACGCCATGCCGTCGAGGCCGTGCGTCCAGTCGCTCATGACGAGGTCGGGATTGGACTGCGCGAAAATCTCGAACGCCTTTTTGGGGTCCGCCGTGCTATGCACCGTCGGCACGCCGAACTCGCGAAAGACATCGGTCAGCAACTTCCGGATAAGCAGATGCTTCTCAAGGACCAGGATGGTCAAACCCGAGATGTCGTAGGCCTTCATGCAGCCACCTCCCGGCTCCGATTCGCCGGAGCCGTCCGTTTGTTTGTTCGGGGCCTTTTCCAGCCAAGTCATATTTTAACATGTGAATCTGACGATTTGCTGACATCAAGCTGACAACGAAGGTCGGGCACGGCAGGGCGGGACGGAACCGATTGACGGAAATGCGAGGCTGGGTTAGGCCTCTGCGGAGAGCGCCGGCCCGCGGGCGGGATCGGCCCCGGCGGCGAGCCGAGAGTGCGCGGAGGAACCCGAATTTGGCGAAGAAGCCGGCCGACAAGCGGCAAACGCTGGTTTTCCGTCCCAACCCGGTCCGCCAGGCCATATTGGCGGTGCTGGCGCTGGTCGGCATCGGCATCGGCTACGGGCTCGGATATCTCTTCAAGAAGGAAAGCCCACCACCGCCCGCCGCCGACCCGCCGGCCGGCGTTCGCCCCGCCGCACCCGAAACCAC
>CAYFMP010000004.1:96301-100173 GCA_964344215.1 uncultured Thalassospiraceae bacterium
GCCGCGGCCGACGCAAACCGTCGCCGAAGCGCCACGGGAAACGGTTCGCCCGATTCTGCCGCAGATCGACACCGCGACGCCGACCGGCAAGGTGCGGGCCTACGAGGAAGCCCTGCCGGCGGAAGTCACCGCGACCAAGGTCGAGCCGCCGCCGGCCGCTCCGCCGGCGCCGGTTCCGTCCGTCTCGCCCGAACCCGGTGCCGCCCCGGGGCCGACGGTGCCACCGAGTGCGGCCGAACCGTGGGCGAACAGCGCGCCTCCGGCGGTAGAAGCCTTCCGCAACCGGCCGGTTCCGTTGACGGAGGTGGCCGCCGCCGCGCCGTTGTGGCGTCGCAACGCCGTCGCCCTCGCCCTCGACGAAAGGCCGCGCATCGCCATCGTCATCGACGACCTCGGCGTCGATAAGGCGCGCTCACGCCGCGCCGTCCAACTGCCGTCGCCGCTAACGCTCTCATACCTGACCTATGCCGCCGACCTCGGGGAGCAGACGGAGGCCGCCCGCGCCGCCGGCCACGAACTGCTCATGCACGTCCCGATGGAGCCGTCGAGCCTCGACGTCGACCCCGGCCCCAACGTGCTGCTTTCCGGCATTCCCGAAGCGGAACTGCTGAGCAGCCTCAAATGGAACTTGCAGCAGTTCGACGGCTTCGTCGGCGTCAACAACCACATGGGCAGCCGCTTCACGGCCGATGCGGCCGGCATGGCGGTGGTCATGCGGGAGCTGAAGCGGCGCGGCCTGATGTTCCTCGATTCGGTGACCGCCAACCGCTCGGTGGGGCGCGCCGCGGCGAGGCGGGCCGGGGTCGCCTTCGCCGCCCGCCACGTCTTTCTCGATCACCTCGACGACAAGGGGGAGATCGAACGCCGCTTGGGCGAGGTCGAGAAGCTGGCCCGCGCGCAAGGGTTCGCCATCGCCATCGGCCACCCGCGCGACGCCACGCTCGAAGCGCTCGGCACTTGGCTTGCCGGCATCGAGGAACGCGGCTTCCAGCTGGTGCCGCTGTCGGCCGTCGTCCGCGTGCCGGAAGGCGAGGGGTGAGGCGGAGCATCGTCCGCCTGGAGAACTCCCTAACCGAAAGCGGCCGCTTCCTCGGCGGCGCGGACCAGGGCGCGGGCCTTGTTGACCGTCTCCTGGTATTCGGCCTCGGGGTCTGAATCGGCGACGACGCCGCAGCCGGCCTGGACGTAGAGGGTTTCGTCCTTGATGACGGCGGTGCGCAGCGCGATGCAGGTGTCCATGTCGCCGTCGGCCCCGAAATAGCCGATGCACCCGGCGTAGACGCCGCGCCGCTCGGGCTCCAACTCGTCGATGATCTCCATCGCCCGCACCTTCGGGGCGCCGGACACGGTGCCGGCCGGAAATCCGGCCAGCAAGGCGTCGATGGCGTCGAACGACGGATCGAGGTCGCCCTCGACGTTGGAGGCGATGTGCATGACGTGCGAGTAGTACTCGACGACCATCTGCTCGGTGACTTCGACGCTGCCGACCTTGGCGACCCGGCCGACGTCGTTGCGCCCCAAGTCGAGCAGCATCAGGTGCTCGGCCACCTCCTTCGGGTCGGCCAGCAGGTCCGCGGCCAGCGCCTTGTCCTCGGCCGGCGTCGCGCCGCGCTTGCGGGTGCCGGCCAGCGGCCGCAGCGTGATCCGGCCGTCGCGGACGCGGACCAGGATCTCCGGGCTCGAGCCGACCACCGAGAAGTCCCCGAAATCGAGGAAGAACAGAAACGGCGACGGATTGAGGCGGCGCAGCGATCGGTAGAAGGCGAACGGCGGCAGCGTGAAGGGCAGCCGGAAGCGCTGCGACGGGACGATCTGGAAGGCATCGCCGGCCAGGATGTATTGCTTGGCGGCCTCGACGATGGCGTGGAACTGCTGGCGGGTCATGTTGGCTTGTGGTTCGGCCGGCGCCGGCTCCGATTGGACCGGCTCGATCCG
The DNA here is from genome assembly GCA_964344215.1 of uncultured Thalassospiraceae bacterium. GTDB lineage: Bacteria > Pseudomonadota > Alphaproteobacteria > Rhodospirillales > Casp-alpha2 > CAYFMP01. Next base: position 98,237 of record CAYFMP010000004.1, read on the forward strand.
GCGATCGGATTGCCGACCGAAATCGGCGACCACCGCTTCCAAGCGCGCCGCGGCCAACGCATAAGCGGCTTTCGCGTCGTCGCTGCCGGGCCAGACCGGCGTAATCACGGTCATCGAATCCTCGAGCGAGTCGAATACCGCCATCACCGTCGGCCGCAGAAAGATGCTGTCCGGGGCGCCGATGCTGTCGGGGTTGTCGTCGGGAATGCGCTCGGCCAGGCGGACCGTGTCGTAGGCCATGTAGCCGACCAGCCCGGCCGCCATCGGCGGCAGGCCCTCGGGCAGCTCGATGCGGCTGTCGGCGACGACGGCGCGCAGCGAATCGAGGGCGCCGGATTTTTCGGCCACCGGGCACGGCCGGAACGCATCCGGGTCGGTCTCGGCTTGGCGGTTGACCTCGGCCCGCTCGCCGAAACACCGCCAGATCAGGTCCGGTTTGAGGCCGATGAACGAATAGCGGCCGCGGATGGCCCCGCCCTCGACCGATTCCAGGAGAAAACTGTTGGGCCGGCCGGCGGCGATCTTCAACATCGCCGAGACCGGCGTTTCCAGATCGGCGATCAGGGTCGTCCAAACTACCTGTGCCGCGCCCGAGCCATAGGTGTCGGTGAATTCGGAAATCTCGGGGAGGGTTTTCATGGCGTCAACGTCCGGACCGGGCTCGACCGCCGCCCCGCCCTATCAGCGGCCGATGTCGTCGGAGAACAGGGCGTCGATGGCGCGGCGGTTGACGCTGACTCCGTAGCGGCTGCGGTAGGCCGCCGCCAACTGCTGGGACAGGTGGCCGGCGATCGATTGCCGGAGTTCGCCGCCGAGCGCGTCGGCACCTTCCTTGTCGGCGGCCGGCTGGGCGGCGACGACGCGGATCAGGCGGGCGACGCGAGCGCCGCCGTCGACCACGGCCATCGCCGTCTTGCCCTCGGTCAGTTCGAACACCTTGGCGGCCAGCGTGGGCGGCACTTGGTCGCCGCCGCCGGCGCCGTTGCGGGTAAAGGGCTTGCTTTCGCTGAGGCTCAATCCGTCGGCCGCGGCCAGCACCTTGAGGTCGGCGCCGCCGTTGACACGTTCGACGATTTCCTCAGCCTTCTTCTTGGCGGCGGTGGCGCGTTGTTCGGACTTCCAGGCCTCGACCACTTGTCCCCGGATGCCGTCCAGCGGTCGCAGCGCCGGCGGCGTCACACGATCGACGCGGACCACGAAGAAACCCTCCGAACCGGCCTCGGTCAACGGGCTGTCGGACCCTTCCGGCGTTTCGAACACGGTGTTCAGAAAAGCGCCGCCTTCGGGCAAGTCGGCCACTTCGGTGCCGGTCGGGTCGTTGCCGGATCGGTCGATGGCGGCGATTCTGAACAGCGGCAGGTTGAGTCGTCCGGCCGCTTCCTCGAAGGTGGCGCCGCCGCCGAGTTCGTCTTCGAGGCGGTTGGAAAGCTCGAACAGGGCGTCGATGGCCTTTTCGCCGGCAACGCCGTCGCGCAGCTGCGGGCGGGCCTGCTCGAAGCTCTTGGTGCCGCCTTCCTCGACTTCGGTCACCTTCATCAGGTGCCAGCCCAGCGGGCTCTTGACCGGCGCCGAAACGCCGCCAGAGGCAAGCTCGAAGGCCGGTTCCGCCAGATCGGGCAACAGGTCGTTCTTGGTGATCATGCCGAGGTCGAGGCTGGCCGCATCCTGGCCGGCCATCTCCTTGGCGACGTCGGCAAACTCCCGGCCGCCGTCGATGGCGGCCTTGGCGTTGGCCGCCGTGTCCTCGTCCTTGAGGATCATCTGATAAAGATGGCGGCGGGCCGGCGTTATGAACTCGTCGGCGCGGGCGTCGTAGGCGGTATGCAGTTCGTCCTCGGAAACGGTGATCTCCTTGGCGAGGTCCTTGGCCTCCAGGCGGACGGCGACCACCGAGCGGTATTCCGGGGCCGTGAAACGGGCGGCGTTGTCCCGGTGAA
>CAYFMP010000005.1:0-31329 GCA_964344215.1 uncultured Thalassospiraceae bacterium
AATCAAACTCGCCGCAATCAGAATTTGGCTGCGACATAATGAGTCTGTGGCCTAGACGTCTTTCTCCTTCATGAAGGCACGGATTAGATCGCGGTAGCGCTCGCCGTCGAAGCTCGGGAAGTGGCCGCCGTGGACCACGCGCACCGGCAGGTCGAGAATTCGTTTCATCGTCCGGACGTAGTCGACGAGATCGGAATGATAGGCGTCGTCGATCAACGGACCGTCGTAGATCGTGTCGCCCGAGAACAATATCGCCGTGTCGCGTTCGAACAGCATGATGCCGCCGGGCGAATGGCCCGGCGTGTGAATGACCTCGAACCGGCGGTCGCCGAGATCGACAAAGTCGCCATCGGCCAGCAAGCGCGTCGCCGGAGCGGCCTTGACCGCGTACTCCGCCGACTCGTAGGGCGCCGGCGGCAGTCTGGTGAAGATGCTGTCCTCGACATAGGGATCGGCGAGGGTAGACGCCCGCGTCGGCCGCGCCATGATATCCGCCTCGTCGGCGTGAACGCAGCGCTCTCCGAATTCGTAATGGCAGCCGATGTGATCGAAGTGCGTGTGGCTGGCGACGGCGACGCATGGTTTTTCGGTAACCAGCGGGACGTGTTCCCGCAGGCTGACCACGCCCATGCCGGAATCGACCAGCATGTCCCTGTTTCGGCCCCGTACATGCCAGACATTGCAACGGTAGAACTCCTTGATATAGGGTTCGCCGATGTAGGTGACGCCGTCGTCCATTCGATGGGTCGTGTACCAGGCATCGGCGCCAACGGTCTCCATAAACCCAATCCTCTACGACTTGAGAAGAACCATGTCGGCTGGGTCGGCGAACAACTGGATCGTCGTTCCGGCGGCGATTTTTTCGCGTTGCGGCAGACGCACCTTGAAAGGCGTCTCGATGCCGTCGAGCGCCGCGCTACACTGATGGTGGGTGCCGAAGAACCCGGCTTCCAGCACCCGCGCCGTGCCCAAGGCTTGGGCGGCGTCGCCGGTCAACTTCAGGTGCTCCGGCCGGACCGACAGTGTCACCGGATCGCCCGGTGCGGCATACCCTTCGACGCGAAATCCGCCGAGTGGCGTATCGACCGTCACGTGCCTGGACTCGGAATCGGCGACCCGGCCGTCGATGAAATTGCTTTCACCCATGAATTCGGCGGTAAAGCGCGAAGCCGGGCGCAGATAGATGCGCTCCGGCTCGCCCAGGTCCTCGATGAAGCCGTGGTTCATGACGACGATGACGTCGGCGATCGCCATCGCCTCCTCCTGGTCGTGGGTGACGTGCACGAACGTCGTGCCGACGCGCTTCTGGATGGCCTTCAGTTCCTCCTGCATCTGGCGGCGGAGTTTCATGTCGAGGGCGCCGAGCGGCTCGTCCAGCAACAGCACCGACGGTTCGACGGCGAGGGCGCGGGCGAGCGCGATGCGCTGACGCTGACCACCCGAGAGTTCGTGAACCCGACGTCCGCCGAGGTGGGCGAGACCGACCATCTCGAGGGCACGCTCGATCCGGATATTCTGTTCGGCGCCGGCGACCCGGCGCATCTTCAGGCCGAAGGCGACGTTGCCCGCGACCGACATATGCGGGAACAGCGCATAGTCCTGGAACACGGTGGTCGTAGGCCGCTTCGCGGGCGGGATACCGGTGACGTCTTCACCGTCGATCAACACCCGGCCGCGGGTCGGTTCGAGAAAACCGCCGAGGATGTTCAGGAGCGTCGTCTTGCCGCCGCCGGACGGTCCCAGCAGCACGACGAAGTCGCCGCGGTTAATGACGAGATTGATGTCCGTTACCGCAACCTTGTCGCCAAAGGTCATCTCGATGTCGCGAAATTCGACGGCGGCCTGACTCATGCACTTTTCCTTCTGAACAAGACGAAATCGAGCAGGAAGACGACGGCGACGGAGACCAGGAACACGAAGCTCCCGACCGCATTGGTCTTCGGATTGAGTCCGGTTCGCAGCATGCTCCATATCTCGACCGGCAGAGTGACGTCGAAACGGCTGACCAGGAAGGCGATGATAAACTCGTCCCAGGAGAAGGTCACCGAGAGGAAAAACGAGGCAAACAGCGCCGGCCAAAGAATCGGCACGCTAATCAGCACGAGGACCTGCCATTCGCTGGCGCCGAGATCACGCGCCGCCCGTTCCAGATTGGCCTGATGCGCGCCCATCTGGCTGTAGATGATGGCGAAGCAGAGCGGCAGATTGATGACGACGTGGCCGATACCGATCGTCAGGAGCGATTTCGGGATGCCGAGCGTGTTGAAGGTGATCAGCAGCCCCATGGCGATGATCAGGTAGCTGACGGTGAGGGGGGCGGTCAGAAGGCCCTGGAAAAAGCCGGCGAAAAGAATGCGGTGGCGCGCCAGGGCGTAGGCGGCAAGGAATCCGAGGATGGTCGATAAGGCCGACGACGCGAACGCGACGACAATCGAATTGATCAGCGAATCCGTCACCCGTCGGTCGCTCAGAAAGGCCTCGTACCACTTCAGGCTCGGCCCGTTGAACGGCGGGATCGGCACGCGGGATTCCTGGAACGAAAACAGCACGAGGACGCAGACGGGCAAGAAAATGAAACCGTAGATCAGCACGGCGTAGCAAATGGCCGGAAGATTTCGGATCATGGTCGCCACACCCCCTACATCCGGTCCAGCTTGAGCCAGCGCGCGCAGGCGAGGTAGACCATGCTGACGACCACCATCAGCACCATGGCGAGCGCCGAGGCGGTCGGGAAATCGGAACGCCGCTCGATCTGCAGCATGATCGTCTGCGGCAACAGCAGTTCGCGCTTGCCCCCGAGAATAGCCGGCGTGATGTAGTCGCCGATACACAGAACGAAGGTGAGGAACGCGCCGACCATGATGCCGGGCAGAGTCAGCGGAAAGATGACATAGATGAAGGTGCGGACCGGCCCGGCGCCGAGGTCGGCGGCCGCCTTGCGGTAGTTTTTCGGCAGTTGCTTGAGGTTGGCGTAGATCGTCAGCGTGAGCAGCATGACGAAGAAATGGACGAAGCCGATCACCGTCGCCGATCGGCTATTGGCGAACGAGACCGGCTCGTCGGCGAGGCCGGTATCGAGAAGGAAGTTCGAGATAATACCGCCCTCGGAGAGCACCAGCAGCCAGCTGTAGGAACGCACGAGATAAGACGTCCAGAACGGCAGAATCGCGAGGATCAGCGCCATGCGCTGCCAACGCTCGGGAACCCTTTCCGCCAGTATAAACGCCAGCGGATAGGCCAGCACGATGCTGGTCAGCGTGACGACAACCGTCACCTCGACGGAATTGATCAGCGATTCATAAAGAAACGACTTGGCAAAGAACTTCTCGTAGTTGCCGAGCGATATATCGGTGACGGTCTTGTTGCCGACCCGCTTCCACAGGCTGTAGACGGCCATGATGACGAGCGGCAGCACGAAGAACACCGACGTCCAGGCCAGCGCCGGCAACAGCATTCCCCAGGCGCGCAACCGTTCGGACGCGGGCCTGGGGAACATGGACGACATGGTCTCGGCCTCTTCGCCGGAAGCGGGCCTAGCCTCGGCCCTCAGCCATCAATGCTGAAGGAATTCCGTCCAAACATCGAGCATTTTAGTGTCGAGTTCGGCGTCCGGAATGAAATAGCGATGCGAATTGGCTTGGAAGCCGGCCTGTTCATCCCAGCGGAGTGCCGCCTTTTGTTGGTCGGTCAAGTGACCGGCCGCTTTCGAATTGGCCGGCATCCCCCAGAAGCACGACGACGTCGCCAGACGGGCCTGCCCCTCCGGGCTCATGACATACTTGACGAACTCGATCGCCAAGTCCTTGTTCTTCGAGGATTCGAATACGGCAAGCGATTGACTCCACAGCACGCCACCCTGGTCCGGAAGGACCCAGTCCAGTTCCGGTTGTTCCGCCGACAGCACCGATACCGCCCATTCGCCGCCGCCGATCAGGATATCGGCCTCGCCGGTAGCAAGCGCCGTTGAAGATGCCACGACATCGCCGACCATCACGGAATTCTCCTTCAACTTGAAGAGTTCCTGTTTCATTTGGGGCAGGACGTCGGCGGTAATGTCCGAGGGCTTCATCCCCATCTTCAGCGCGACCAGATCCATCAGGGGGATGTAGTAGTCGTAGACGGCAATCCGGCCTTTGTACTTGTCGGTCCACAGGGAACCCAGATCGCGCATGTCGGCGGGATCGACCTTGTTCTTGTTGTAGCTGATTACGTTGTAGCCGAACTTCTCCATGATCGCGTACATCTTGCCGTTCTTGAAGGTCACGTCGCGCATCTGCACGGCGTCAAACACGTCATTCAACGGCAGTTGGTCCTGCGGCAATTCGGCCAGCAGTCCGGACGATACGACGCCCGGAACATCGACGCCATCGATGACGAAGACATCCCAATCGCCGGGCTGCGATTGCTCGACGATGGCCAGGGCGGCGCCCGTTCCCTCGTACTCCTTGAGGTTCACCTTGACGCCGTGTTTCCGTTCGAATGGCGCGATCAGCGCCGGATCCGTGTGATCGCACCAGACCAGGGCGTTCAACTCTTCCGCGCCGTGTGCCGTCGACGCGATTCCGCCCAGCCCAAGAGCCAGCGGGACGCCATATAACGCCGAACGAACGGCGGTCCAAATCTGTCGTGGAATCATTTCAGCCTCCCCAAAAGTTTTTGCATTAGATTTGTCGGAGTCATAAAAAACTGAACCCGTTCATTTTTTTATGACTCCGATCGCGAATTGAGTCAAACTATTCGTCGAATCCCAACGGCTCGACAGGGGATATCGGCGTGGCGGCAGGACTGAGAGAACGACAGAAGGCGGACCGTGAACGGCGCATCCTCAATGCGGCGGAGCACCGGTTCCGCGAACACGGTTACGAGGACACCAAGATCGAGACCATCGCGCGCGAGGCCGGCGTGTCCGTCGGCACCGTCTACAACTACTTTGACAACAAGTCCGACCTGTTGCTTACGCTGGTGACGATCCATGACGAATTCATCGCCGGCGAAATAGACGAACTCATCAAGAACCCACCGGGCAATCTGGTCGATGGTGTGTGCGGCGTGTTTTTCGCCATGACCCGCCATTCGCTCGACCACCTGGGCAAGGAGAACTGGCGCAACCTGTTCGGGCTCTCGATCGCCCAGCGCCAGACCATGCTCGGGCGGCGGTTCGCGAGCTTCAACGCGCGCCTTCTGGACCGTATCGTTCGCATGCTGAATGTACTGAAGGCGCAAGGCACGCTTGCCGCCGATTGCGATACGGAAAAGCTGGGCGGTATTCTCTTTCGCGTCGAGACCATGCACTACATCGAACTCGCCTCCAACGACGCCATGGCTTTCGCCGACTACAAGAGAGTGGTCCTCGAAGATATGCGGTTCGCGCTGCGTCCCTACGTGGCGCTCGCCGAAACCCGTTCGAACGCCGGATCGTAACGGCCGGCGTGCGTCCGCTGCCGGTCAGGCGTGGACTTTGCACACCTCAAGAGATCGAGTCCGTTTTCGGGCGTGAAGCGGGCCCGTCCGCACTCGATAAACGCGCCTGGATTATGGTGTTTGTTCTTCTTTTATGTTGACTTTTTTCCTTTTATATGATAATAATTTCGCCGTCGCCAAGTCCGGGCGTTTTGGGCGCGGTGGCCGGTGCTCTGTGAAATTGTGAATACGAGGCCTTCCCGATCCGATGCGACGCGCGTTGGCGGGACGGCCAGGAAAGGTAAACCCCGGCGGACGGGCCGCACCTGCGCGCGCGCGTTGCTAGGCGGCCTCGCCCTTCGACCGCCGCCTTGAGGCGGCGCCCGGGATGAGGGCGAAACGGAACCTCGAGCGGAGCGAAACAATACCTCATCCCGAGCAACGTCGAAAGATGAGGCATGCTTGCGTTGCCGCCGCTTGTCTCGTCAACTCCTCGATAAGCGGGGGTCCGGCTTCGCGGTCGGGTCGGTCCGGATTCCCGCCCGCGCGGATCTGACGGCCGAGGCTGCGGAAGCGACGGTGGAACTCGCGGGAAGAAACGGACCGGCCGAGTACGGAACCGGACAAAACCGGACAAAACCGGACGTTCTTGGGCGTTTCCGGACATTCCCGGCCCGGAGCCGGCGTGTTCTCGGCATTTCTCGGCATTGATCGGCTTTTCTCGGCATTTCGTGGACGGCAAACGGCCGCCGCGCGCCGCGCCGCGACATCGAGAATGATAAGAAATGCTAAGGTCGGAAACGGCCGCCCGGGTGGCGGCTTCAGAACTTGCGGTAGGCTTTGTAGAGCTCGACCAGCGGGTGGCGCTCCGACATTTGGAACTTGATCAGCAACTCGCGGGCCACCATGTCGCGGTCCTGCTGGTTGTCGGGCAGTTCCATGTCGTCGGGGATCGACACCCAGCCGTTGATATTGCGGTCGAAGACGGCCGGCTTGCCCTCCTCGTAGCCCATGTGGACATCTTCCAGCCAGTTGAGGTCGTCCCAGCCCATGATCTCCATGTACTCCTCGAGGAACGGCGTCAGGCGGTCGTAGTCGGGCAGCAGGTTGACGTCGTAGCGATAGCCGATGTGCTGGCCGATCTCGCGCTCGCGCTCGCTATCGAGGCCGTCGGAGGTCAGGTACTTGTCGACGTCGCCCGTGTCCGTGCTCGCGGCGGCGCCCTTGGTCGACTTTTTCTTGGCCATCGTCCTAGCTCCCTACAGGTGGTGGTAGTCGTCGACGCCGACCGTGTACTCGGTGCCGGCCAGCGGCACGCCGGCGATGGCGGACGCCTCCATGGTCAACGCCGCCAGGTCTTCCGGCTCCAAGGAGTGCACGTTGGTTTTGCCGCAGGCCCTGGCCATCATCTGCGCCTCGATGGTCAGGCAGTGCAGGAAATTGTAGACGCGCTCGGCCGCGGCGTCGGGGTCGAGACGCTTGCGCAGCTCCGCGTCCTGGGTCGCCACCCCGACCGGGCAGCGCCCGGTATGGCAGTGATAGCAGTAGCCGGCCGGCACCCCCATCTCGGCCTCGTAGTCGGCTTCTTCGATGTCCTTGTTGCAGTTCAAGGCCATCATCGCCGAGTGCCCGATGGCGATGGCATCGGCGCCCAAGGCCAGCGCCTTCGCCATGTCGCCGCCGTTGCGGATGCCGCCGGCGTAGATCAGGGTGATGTCGCCGCGTTTGCCGAGATCGTCGATGGCCCGCCTCGCCTGGCGGATGGCGGCCATGCCGGGAACGCCGGTCTCTTCCGTCGCCAGGTGCGGGCCGGCCCCGGTCGAGCCCTCCATGCCGTCGATGTAGATGCTGTCGGGGTCGCATTTGACGGCCATGCGGACGTCGTCGTAGACCCGCGCCGCGCCGAGCTTGAGTTGGATCGGGATCTGGTGGTCGGTGATCTCGCGGATTTCCTGGATCTTCAGCGCCAGGTCGTCGGGGCCGAGCCAGTCCGGGTGGCGGGCCGGCGAGCGCTGGTCGATGCCGGCCGGCAACGAGCGCATCTCGGCCACCTGGTCGGTCACCTTCTGGCCCATCAGGTGGCCGCCCAAGCCGACCTTGCAGCCCTGGCCGATGAAGAACTCGCAGCCGTCGGCCAGCAAAAGGTGGTGCGGGTTGAAGCCGTAGCGCGACTGGATGCACTGGTAGAACCACTTCTCCGAATAGCGGCGCTCGTCGGGGATCATGCCGCCTTCGCCGGAGCACGTCGCGGTGCCGGCCATGGTGGCGCCGCGGGCCAGCGCCGTCTTCGCCTCGTAGGAAAGCGCCCCGAAGCTCATGCCGGTGATGTAGACCGGGATATCGAGGACGATCGGCTTCTTGGCGCGCGGCCCGATCACCGTCTCGGTCTCGCACTTCTCGCGGTAGCCCTCGATGACGAAGCGGGTCAGCGTGCCGGGCAGGAAGGTGAGGTCGTCCCAGTGCGGGATCTTCTTGAACAACGAGAAGCCGCGCATGCGGTAGCGGCCGAGTTCGGATTTTATGTGGATGTCGTCGATGACCTCGGGCGTGAAGATCCGGCTTTGGCCCAAGATCGAGGTGTTGCGTTCGGGTTTTTCGGTCTTCGCCATGTTGAACTCCCCGGCCTAGAGAACGATTTTCTTTTCGGTCGGCTCCAGGTTGTCGTAGTTCCAGAGCTGCTTGCCGGCGACGATTTTCTGGAAATGCTCGACGCCCTTTTCGGGCAGCAGGTCGTAGAGAGCGAGCTTGCGTTCGAGCCAGGCATGATCGGTGTCGGTCAGCTCGCCGGGCACCGCATCGACGCCGAGGCCGGCGATCTCGCCGCCGATGTAGATGGTGCCGTCGTACATCGAATCGCCCAGGTTCTTGCCGGCGTCGCCGCACACTACCATGCGGCCGCGCTGCATCATGAAGCCGGAAAAGGCGCCGGTGTCGCCGCCGACGATGATGGTGCCGCCCTTCTGGTCGATGCCGGTGCGCGAGCCGACGCTGCCCCGGCACACCAGGTCGCCGCCGCGGATGGCGGCGCCGAAGGTGGAGCCGGCGTTCTTTTCGACGACGACGGTGCCGGCCATCATGTTCTCGGCGCACGACCACCCCACCCGGCCATGAATGCGGACGTTGGGGCCGTCGATCAGGCCGACGCCGAAGTAGCCGAGGCTGCCCTCGAAGACCAGGTTGAGGCGGTTCAGGATGCCGGTGCCGAGCGAGTGCTTGGCACCCGGATTCTTGACCACGATGGTGCCGTGGCCCGATGCCATCAGCTCGCGGATCTTCTCGTTGACGGCGGTCGGCTCCAGGTCGGCGGCATCGAACTCGGCGCGCTTGTTGTAGTCGACCTCGAAGGCGTACGGGTAGACGAAGCTCTCTTCCTCCTCGGCCGAGAAGAAGACCTGCTGGGTGCGCCCGGCCAGCTGCTCGGTGTGCAGGCCCATGTCGTGGCCGGCCTCGCCGGTTTGTTTCACGTCCGCCATACCCGGACCTCCTCGTCGTACGGATCGTAGGTGTCGATCTCATGCGGAATCATGGCGCGAATGGCGACCTCTTCCGATGCCAGGGCGACGACGTCGTCGCTCTCAAAGAGGACCATCGGCTTGGCGGCCATGGTGTCCTTGGCCAACCCCAGGCAGTCCTGAGTGGCGACGACATAGGTGAAGACGCCGTCGATCTCGTCGATCGAAGATTTCAGCGAGTCCTCGAGGCCGACGCCGTCGTTAAGCTTGTCGGCGGTGTAGACGGCGAGCAATTCGGAATCGCAGTTCGACATGAAGCGATGGCCGCGCCGCTCGAGTTCGCGGCGCATGATCCAGTAGTTGGTGATCTGGCCGTTGTGGACGACGGCGATGTCGTTGTACGGGTACGCCCAATAGGGATGGGCCGAGCGAATGTCGACGTCGGATTCGGTGGCCATGCGGGTGTGGCCGATGGCGTGCGTGCCCTCGAAGCCACCGAGGCCGTACTGCCCCGACACCGTGCCGGCATCGCCCAAGTCCTTGATCAGCTCCAGCCCGCGACCCAACGACAGGATCTCGGCGCCCTCGACGTCCTCGATGTAACGGGCCAGGTTCTCGAGCTCGCCGCCGCCGGTGTCGGCGAAGGTGAAGCGGTAGCGAAAGGCGTACTCGGTGGCCTCCAACCGGTCGGTGACGACGGCGCCCTTCTCGGCCAGGCGAGCGTCGACGACGGCGCGGCGTTGCTTGATTTCCTCGTGGATGCGGAAGCCCGACGCCAGGTCTTCCTGCTCGGCCACCTTGAAGCGCATGACGAACTCGTCGCCGCGCGGTTTCCCGTAGATGGCGAAGCCGGTCGAGTCGGGGCCGCGATGGCGCAGCGACTGCAGCATGTCGGTCATCTCGGTGCCGATGTCGGCGGTCCTGCCGCGGTGTATGAGGCCGGCTATGCCGCACATGGTTGATGCCCTCCCGATGGCGCCGTCACGGCAGGCAATCCCAATAGGACTCGAGATCCCAGTTGGTGACGGTGGCGTTGAACTTTTCCCATTCGTCGCCCTTGTAATGGGTGAAGACCTTGTACATCTCGTCGGGCAGGGCCGATTTGACGACTTCGTCGGCATCAAGGCGCTCGAGTGCCTCGCCCAGCGACATCGGCAGTTTGTTGACCATCTTGCCGGCTTCCATGGCTTCGTAGATGTTGCGTTCCTCGGGCTCGCCCGGATCGAGGTCGCGGGCGATGCCGTCGTCGAAGGCCTTCAGCAGGCCCGCCGCCATCAGGTACGGATTGACCATCGAATCGACGGAGCGGTATTCGAAGCGGCCGGGCGCCGAGATGCGCAGCGCACAGGTGCGGTTCTGGTATCCCCAGTCGGCGAACACCGGCGCCCAGAATCCGGTATCCCAGAGCCGCCGGTAGGAATTGACGGTCGAGGAGCCCAACGCGGTCAGGGCGCCGACGTGCTCGATCGGTCCCGGTTTCTTGGTGTCGATGGAGGGATCGGGCAGGAAGGTGTTGTCGCCGCCCTTCAAGTAGGTAAAGGCTCCGTCGAGCCCAGGTTTGGAATCGACGTGCGCCGTATTGAGGACCGTGTCCTCGCCGCCCCGCCACAGAGACAGATTGTGGTGGCAGCCGGACGCCGACACCCCCATAAACGGCTTCGACATGAAACACGCGATGATATCGAACTCGCGGGCCACCGCGGCGCACACCTGGCGATAGGTGGTCAAGCGGTCGCAGGTGCGAAGCGCGTCGTCGAAGGTGAAATTGAGCTCGAGCTGCCCCGGCGCGTCCTCGTGGTCGCCCTGGATCATGTCGAGACCCATGGCCTGGCTGTACTCGATGACCTTGAGGAACACCGGGCGCAGGATTTCGAACTGATCGAGGTGGTAACAGTTGGGTTTGGAGACGCCGCCGTCGGGCAGTCCGTCTTCGCCCTTCTTCAGCCACATCATTTCCGGCTCGGTGCCGTGGCGCAAGTGCAGCCCGCCGTGCTTGTCCTTGAACCAGTCGTGGATGCGCCTGAGGTTGCCGCGGCAGTCCGAGGTCAGGAAGCCGCCCGGGTTTTCATCCTCCTCGCGGTTCCTGAAACACGTGCAGAAGACCCGTCCGACCCGCTTGTCCCACGGCAGCTGCACGAAGGTCTCCGGATCGGGGATGCCGACCAGCTCGGACGCCTCCGGACCGTAACCGATGTATTCGCCGTGCCGGTCCGTATAGAGGTTGGCGGTGGAGCCATAGACGAGCTGGAACCCGCGCTCGGCAATGGCCTCCCAATGGTCGGCCGGAATGCCCTTGCCGACGATGCGGCCGGTCACGGAAATGAACTGGTAGTAGATGTAGTGGATATCGAGTTCGTTGATCTTCTCGCGGACCTGTTTGACCAGGTCGTCGCGCCCCTTGGCGCTGACATAGGCTTCAATGTCCATAACGCTCCCCGTTGCCGTTTGCCTTATCCCGGTGGTGGAGATCACCGAGGTTGGAGAAAACTAAACCAATTATATACCAATTTTATTGTTATCGTTTCTAACCAATATGTTACCGAATACAACGCTGTAAACAGACAAACGCCCGAAAACCGCTTGACCCGGCCATTGCCATTATGTGCATAATCGAATCCAATTTTAAACCGTTTTTTCATACGGAGAGCAATGCGTCGATGCCCATGGAGGTGAGAACGGGGGCAGGTTCGGCCAACATCGCGGTCGAGTTGCGCCGCGACATTCTCGAAGGTGAATACGCCTTCGGCCAGAGATTGCCGTCCGAACGCAGCCTGGCGAAACATTTCGGCGCGGCCCGCAGCACCGTTCGCAAGGCGCTTCGGCAACTCGAGGAATCCGATCTGGTGTCGCGAAGGATCGGCAGCGGCACCTATGTCAGCTATCGGGGCGAAGAAGACCGCGAAGACGTTGCGCGGGCAACCAGTCCGCTGGAATTGATCGACGTCCGCATCGCGGTCGAGCCGCAGATCACCCGTCTCGCCCTGGCCAGCGCCGGCGCCCGCGACCTGGACCGTTTGGAAGCGGCGTTGGCCGAGGTGGAGGCGGCCGACAATCCAGCCGACTTTTCGCGCGCCGATGAGGCGTTCCATCTGCGGCTCGCCGAATGCACGCGAAACCCCCTGTTGATCTGGCTGTATCGTCACATCAACGAGATCCGTGGCCACGCTCAGTGGCACGGCACGCGCGATAAGATTCTCACGCCCCTGCGGATTCGCGAGTACAACGCCCAGCACCGGAAACTCACGGAAGCGATTCGCCGGCGCGACGTGGAAGCGGCGATCCACGTCATAACCGAGCACCTCGAGAAGGCCCGACGAGACCTCATGGGGACGGAATTCTGATTGTATTTCAGTCAACTAGACCAACTCCAGCAGATTTTTAATATGTCATGAAGGTTAAATTTATTGTTTGAGATGAAAATTCTGTGTAGCGTTCCGGCAATTCGATCATGTCTCCGGCATGTCGGAAAGGGGGCTGGGAACCAGCACCGCCAAGCCGGAAACGCAGTTGCAGATGGGGGGCAACGGAATGCTATTGAGGGTCGCCGCCAACACCGAAGAACGTCGGGGTACGTATTGGCTGCAACCTCCATCGGCAATCTTCCGCTCCATTGACTGAGATTTGAATTCGGCAGGCGGGCTGTTCCGCCTGCGGGAGGGACGTGTCGTTAAGACACGCGGAAACAATAACTATCGACGTTTCGTCACCGCCGATGGTGGGGGAACAAAAACAGACGAACCTTGAACAGAGGGGTAAACAATGGATTCAGACATTGGCGCTTTAATCGTCATATTCACCGAGTTCTATTATTGGCTCACGGTGGCTTTGATGTTCCTGATCCACATCGGGTTCTGCATGTACGAAGTGGGTGCATCGCGCCAGAAAAATATGATGCACACACTGATGAAGAACACGATGTTGATTCCACTTGTAACCATCACCTTCTTCTTCTTCGGGTGGTGGATTTATTTCGCTTTTCCGAACGGTCCGTTCATTTTCGAAGGCAAGGGTCTGATTGACGCGCCGACGGCCGTTCCGTGGAGCGAACTGATGGGACCGCACTTGGGCGGCCCGCCGGCCTCCGACGCCGTTACCGCCGACGACACCGCGTTTTGGGCGCGTATCAACGGAGTCTTCTGGGCGGCATTCCTGCTGTTTTCGTGGACAGCCGCCTCGATCGTCTCGGGCGCCGTTATCGAGCGCATTCGCTCAGGCGCGTTCTGGTTGATCGCGGTCCTCGTCGGCTCCGTCACCTGGATCATCGACGCGGCCTGGGGCTGGCACTATGACGGCTGGATGGTCAAGCTGCTGGGCTACCACGATGCCTACGCCTCCGGCGTCATCCACGCCGTTGCCGGCGGCGCCGCCTTGGGCGTCCTGGTGGTGCTTGGCCCGCGCATCGGCAAGTTCCGCGCCGACGGGTCGTCCCGCGACATTCGCCCGCACAACCCGTGGCTGGTGACGATCGGACTGTTTCTGATCTATACCGGCTTCTGGGGCTTCTATGTGGCCTGCAACGTGCCGATCATCGCCGCCGGCGACATCGGTTCGAAGGGGGCGATGTTCACGGCGACGACCATTTACCTGACTCCGACGACGTTGTCGGCGATCACGGTCAACTTCCTGATGTCGTTGGCCGGCGGTCTTTTGGTCGGTTACATGGTCTCGAAGGGCGATGCGTTCTGGACCTATTCCGGGGGCCTCGCCGGGATCATTACGGCGTCGGCCGGCAACGATCTGTATCATCCGATCCAAGCCACGATCGTCGCGGGAGCCGGCGTGGTGTTCGCCTACAAGATGCACCACTGGGTCGAGAAACGGTTCAAGGTCGACGATGCCGTCGGCGCCGTCGCCGTGCATGGCTATGCCGGTTTCTTCGGTCTGGTCCTCTCCGGCTTCATTCTGTGGGGACATCCGTCCTCAGGCTTCGAGGGCTATGCCGCGATCAACCCAATCGGCCAGTTCATCGGCGCGATCATCATGTTCTGGGTGCTCGGGTTCCTTCCGGCCTGGATCTTGGCCAAGATCTTCGCCGGCATGGGTCTACTGAGGATACCGAAGGAAATCGAACTCGCCGGCCTCGACCTCGTCGAATACCACGGCCACTATGCGGTGGAACAAGACCTCCGTGCCGCGGAAGAGGAAGAAGCCCGGTCGCAAGGCCTGATCAGTTAGGAGGAACCATCCATGTCTACAACAATGGTTGAAAGCTGGGCCGTCGATTTGGCCAACGTCGGGCCGATCTATCCCATGGTCGGTACCGAAGGCATTCTCGTCATCATCGGTGTTGCATTCTGGATCATCTGGCATATCTGGCAGATGAAGCACGAAAACTCGACTTACAACGAGGAACAGCAGAAACTCAAGGATCCGGCAACGCTTGGCAGGGCCATGCGCAACGGACGATTAGACTAGGCTGAAGATATAGCCTGAAAGATTGGAGGGCGCCGGGGTTTCTCTCGGCGCCCTCTTCTTTTATGAAATGATATGGCTAGAAACAAGAAATCGCCGAAGACTCTCAACCTGACCCAAGACCCGCACGCTCTGTCCGGAGCCAGGGACAACAAGCTCGAAGTTGCGATCGGCAACGAGATCAGAGAGTTCCGACGCAAGCAGAACATGACCGTGGTCGACCTCGCCAAGAGGTCCGGTGTGTCGGCAGGCATGCTCTCGAAAATCGAGAACGGAAATACTTCTCCGTCGCTGAGTACGCTGCAGGCTTTGTCGAGTGCGCTGCATGTTCCCGTGACTTCGTTCTTTAGGCGGTTCGAGGAGAGCCGAGACGCAACTCACGTCAAGGCGGGACACGGTCTGACCATCGAGCGCCGCGGCACGCGGGCCGGGCACCAGTATGAGCTGCTGGGCCATACGACGGACGGTCGGGTTGTCGTCGAACCCTACCTCATTACCCTGACCGAGGAGTCAGACGTCTTTCCGCTGTTCCAACATGCCGGTACCGAGTTCATCTACATGCTGGAAGGCGAGGTCGGGTATCGTCACAGCGACAAGACCTATATATTGAAGCCGGGCGATTCCTTGTATTTCGACGCCGACGTCCCGCACGGACCGGAGGAACTCAAGGTGTTACCGATCCGGTTTATCTCGGTCATCTCCTACCCCCGCGAACGTGAAACTTAGGTCCCACCGGGAATTCGATTATTCCTCTCAGGAAAAATTATTTCCGGCATTTGATTTCCCGGCAACACTCTTGTAAAGTCCGCTCGTCAATCGATCCAGCCAGGGAAATTTCCTACCATGTGCGGCATTGCGGGGATTCTCTACAAAGGCAAACAGCCGGACAATGAGGTCGGCGAAGCGTTGATCAGCATGCTCGACGGGTGCCAGCACCGAGGTCCCGATTCGACCGGGTTTGCGCTTTATCATCGACCCGATGCCGACCGGTTGCGGCTTCGGTTCTTCGTCGGCGAGGGAGGCGAGGCCGACACGGCGATTGCCGACATCAAGGACAGACTCGCTGAGTTCCAGGCAGAAATCGTTGATGAGGAATCGATTGGAACGACCTATCGGATGACCATCCGCTTTTTCGGCGATCTCCAGAAACTCGCTTACGCCATGGAGCACGCAGCCAAGGTCATCTCCATTGGCGAGAGCCTCGACATCATCAAGGATGTCGGCGGCGCGCACGACGTCGACGACACTTATCATGTGGAGGAATTCAAAGGATCGCACGGGATCGGTCATGTCCGTCTGGCAACCGAGTCGGATGTCGCTCCGGAGGCCTCGCACCCGTTCTGGGCGACCGGTTTTGCCGACGTGGCCATCGTCCACAACGGTCAGATCACCAACTACTGGAAGATGCGACGGCGCTTGGAGAAGCGCGGCTTCGAATTTCATACCGCCAACGATAGCGAACTGATCGCCGTCTACTTGGCGGACAAGCTGTCGCAGGAGATTCCCCTCAAGGAAGCCTTGAGAACCTCGATCGACGACCTCGACGGCACCTTCTCGTTTCTCGTCTCCACCAAGGACGAAATCGGTTACGCCAAGGACCGGCTCGCCGCCAAGCCCATGGTCAAGTTCGAAAACGACAACCTCATCGCCATCGCTTCCGAGGAAGTTTCCCTGAACCGACTGTTTCCGGGCCAGGCCCTCAACACCGCCGAACCTCCGCCAGGGACATACGATACATGGCAACGATCGACTTAGGCGCGGTCGCGGTCCGGGAGGCCAACGAGCACATTCGTAGATACGCCTCCGAAGGCGAGGACATCGAAGTCATAAACCCCGACGCCCGTCACCACATCGGCGTCGGCGTCGTGCATGACGTCAA
Organism: uncultured Thalassospiraceae bacterium; assembly: GCA_964344215.1. Lineage (GTDB taxonomy): Bacteria > Pseudomonadota > Alphaproteobacteria > Rhodospirillales > Casp-alpha2 > CAYFMP01. Next base: position 16,144 of record CAYFMP010000005.1, read on the forward strand.
GATCCATGTCCAGGGTTCCGCCGGATATTTCTGCGCCGGACTGACCGACGGCCCCCGTTTCGAAATCGACAACAACGTCGGCTGGGGACTGGCCGACAACATGCTCGGCGGCTCGGTCGTCGTCAACGGCAACGCCGGCGCCATCGCCGCCGTCGCCATTCGCGGCGCGGATATCGTCGTTCGCGGCAACGTCGGCTCCAGGGCCGGGCAGGTGATGAAGCAAGGAACGCTGCTGTGCGGCGGCAACGCCAACTTCATGGCCGGCTATATGATGTATGGTGGTCGGATAATCATCCTCGGTGATTCAGGTGAACAGGTCGGACAGGACATGACCGGCGGCGAAATCTTCGTCGGCGGCAAGATCCAAACGCTGGGGACCGACGCCAAGCTGATCGACCTAGCGGCCGACGAGGCGGATGACCTGGCGGCCTTCCTGGACCGCTACGAAATCCCCTTCACGGGGCGCTTCCAGAAGATCGTCAACGCTGGTCAAAAGCTTCGCTATGGGAAAGTCGAGCCGCGTATTCGGAATATCCCGTTTTTCATGGCGTCGGGCACGTCCGAATACTGGAACGACAAGGTACAGGAAGACATTCACGTCAAATCGGTGATCGGACGGTATCGCATCCGCGGCTATGGGACGACACGGCCCCTGCCGCATCTTTCCGAGATTGCCTTTCGCCACGATCTTACGAGGATCGGCGAGGATTCCGACGTCGTCTCCAAGGTCAACCTGCAAACCCGGATCGGCGACAAGCATGGTGCCAAGCCGCTTGAACTGAGCATGCCGGTGGTGATCGCGCCGATGAGCTACGGCGCGCTTAGCAAGTCCGCCAAATTGTCGCTTGCCATTGCATCGCGGCTCTCGGGTATTTCGGAGAATACCGGCGAGGGCGGCATGACCGACGAGCAGCGCGCCGAAGCGGACCAGTTGATCTACCAATGCCTGTCCGGACGCCTGGGCTGGAACATCCACGACATGCAGCGCGCCAACGGCCTTGAGATCTACATATCGCAGGGCGCCAAACCGGGACTCGGCGGCCAGCTCATGGCCAAGAAGGTGACCAAGGAAATCGCCCGCATCCGGGGTATTCCGGAAGGCATCGACCTGCGTTCGCCGTCGCGTCATCCGGACGTGTTGGGCGCCGACGACCTGGTCATCAAGATCGAGGAGTTCAGGGAGGCCACCGGCTATCGGATTCCGGTCTCCGTCAAGCTTGGGGCCGGCCGCGTCAGCGACGACATCAAGATCGCGCTCAAAGACGGTTTCGACTTTGTCGAACTGGACGGCTTACAGGGCTCGACCGGCGCCGCCGGCAACGAAGTTCTCGAATTCGTCGGCATTCCAACGCTTTCGGCTATCCAAGAAGCACTCGACGCCTTGGCCAGCATCGACCGTGCCGGCCAACTGCCGATCGTGCTCATGGGCGGCGTCAAGGACGGTATCGATGCCGCCAAGGCACTGGCTTTGGGCGCCGACGCCGTCGGTGTCGGCACTGGCGCCATTATCGCCGGCGGCTGCATTGCCTGTTTGCAGTGCCATGTCGGCCAGTGCGTGGTCGGCATCGCCACCCAAGACCCCGAACACGAGAAACGCTACAACGTGCCGGTCGAGGCCCAGAACATTCACCGCTACCTGGAGAGCATCCGCTGGCAACTGGCGGCGATAACCGATGCGCTCGGTTATGACGACGTCCACAAGCTCCACCGCGGCGACCTCGTCGCCCTGACTCCGGAAGCGGCCGAAATCACGCGATTGCCCTATGAGCCGGATCGCCGCGGGGCCGACCAGAAACTGAAGGGGGCGGCCGAGTAGGATGAGCGTCTACGATATCGACCGGGTCAAGCCCTGCGAGGCGCCGCCGGAGTTCCCCGACGACGTCGCCGACACCCATTTCGTGCCGGCGCCCTGCCAGGTGGCCTGTCCGGTCGGCACCGACGCCCCCTCTTACATCGCCTACATCTGGGAAGGAAAGCTGGAGGAAGCCTTCGAGGCGATCACGGCGACCAATCCGTTCAGTTCGATCTGCGGCCGGGTTTGCGACGCGCCGTGCGAGCCGGCCTGCCGGCGGACCGACAGCGATGGGCCGCTGGCGATCCGTAATCTGAAACGTTTCGTCATGGACCAGTTGGGCCGTGATCACGCGTTGCCGCCGGTCGAAGTATCGCGCCCCGAGAGCGTCGGCATCGTCGGCGGCGGCCCGGCCGGCATGACGGCGGCCCAGGATCTGGCCGAAGCCGGGTTCGAGGTCCATGTCTACGAGATGTCCGACCGCCTCGGCGGCATGATGGCCTGGGGCATTCCCGCCTTCCGGCTGCCGCCGGGCACCATCGAGGAAGACCTCGACCGCCTGCTTTCGCATTGTCCGGGCATCACGCCGCACCTCGATTGCGCCTTGGGCGAGGACGTTACGCTCGACGAATTGAAGGAGCGCCACGACGCCGTCCTGCTGACCATCGGTGCCTGGTGGGGCAAGGACATGCACATTCCGGGCGACGACGACGCCCGTGTCGTCGACGGGGTCGGGTTCCTGCGCCGAGTCAACGGCGGCGAACGCCCGGAACTGCCGGAGACCGTTCTTGTCATCGGCGGCGGCGACGTCGCCATGGACGCCTGCCGCGTCGCCAAGCGCCTGCCCGGGTGCAAGGACGTCAAGGTCGTCTACCGACGTGACCCGGTCGACATCCCGGCCCGGCGTGACGAATTGGAAGGCGCGCTGAAGGAAGGGATCGAGTTCGTCTACAACACGCAGCCGGTGGAGGTAATCGCCGGCGACGACGGCTTCGCCCTTCGCTGCGTCAGGACCGAGCCCGGCGACCCCGACCCGGACGGCCGCCGCCACCCGATCGACGTTCCCGGCACCGAGCACGATATGTCGTGCGGCATGGTGATCATGGCCATCGGCCAGAAGGGGGCCTGCGAGGAACTGGACAGGGCGGGCCTGATGGCCGGCGATCGGGTCAAGGCCGATTTTGCCACCATGCGCACCGACGACCCCAAGGTGTTCGCGGCCGGCGACGGGGCGTTCGGCGGCTCGACCATCGTCGTGGCCATGTACCACGGCCATCGCGCCGCCTACTACGTGAAGGCCTTCCTCGACGGCCGCGAGAACCCGCTGCCTTACCGCACGCCCTATCGCACGCGCCGCGTGCCGATTGCCCAGGATGTCGACTGGGAGGTCTTCGCCCGCCACGAGCAGGACTTCCACGGACTCGGCGACAACCCGGTCGAGTTTCCGGAGATCGAATCGCCGTACGACGCTGCGGCCGCCAGGGATGAAGCGGCGCGTTGCTACCGCTGCGACGCCGAAACCGGATCGGCCGACTATTCCGTGCACAGCCGCGAGGATATCTTCGTGATGGCGCGCACCGAGCCCAACGACGGCGCCACCCAGTGCGCCATCCTGCAAAGAAGGGTGGAGCCGCACGAACATCCTTTTGCCGACGACCTGCCGGCGACCTTCGACGATCTGGTCTTTCTCCCCGCCAATCTGTCGCGCCTGGTCATCGATCCGTACCGGGACGCCTGCAACGTGCGGACTTCGGTTGGCGGCCGCCTCGAAATCTCCTCTCCGTTCCTCGCCACCGGTTTCGACGAGGCGCCTGAGGAAGCGCGCTCGGGTCTCGCGGCCGGTCTCGGCGCGGCCGGTTCGGCCTATCTCGGCCGCGCCCCGCTGACCGACGGAGTGCCGTGGATGCAACTGCTCGAAACCGGCAAAGATACTCCCGATCCTGCGGCAGCCGCTCAGATCTACTGGCATCCCGACGGTTTCCGTTCGGTCGAGGCGGGTCGCGCCGACGATGCTCAGCTTCTCGGCATGGTGTCGAGATCCGCCGATCTCGAGGATGTCCTGCCGTTCGCTCTCGACTCCGGAATGGATTTGTTGGTGCTTGACGGCAGCAACGGAATCGCCGCTCCTTGGGCGGAACTGAAAGAGGCTCCGGACATCGCCATCGTGTGGCGGGCGGTTTCACTGCTGCGCCGCATGAACCGAGAAGAAGACATCGACCTGCTTTACTTCGGCGGCGTGCGCTCCGGCACCGACGCCGCCAAACTGATCGGCATGGGCTGCCGCGCCGCCGTCCTCGGAACCGCCATGGGGCTTGCGCTGGGCGGCGTCATCGAAGGCAGCGCCTTGGTCTTCAATTCCGACTTCAACGACGACGATCGGGCCGAAGCCGCGGCCGACTTCCTGAAGGCGCTCTCCGGAGAGGCCTCGATCATGGCCCGCTGTACGGGTAAGACCGACGTTCACAATCTCGAACCGGAGGATATCCGTTCGATCTCCATTCGCACGGCCCGTGCCGCCGGTGTGCCCTTGGTCGGGACGGACTGGATACCGGAGGCGAACTCGCAGTAGTCTAACGACCAAATCGCTATTCAACGCCCCGTTCAATCCGAACGGGGCCGGGGAGTCCAAACATTCAACACAGACGAGAAGGAGTAAGGGGGGATGGCCAAAGACCTCGCCGCAATCGCCAAGCAGAAGAAAATCAAATACTTTCTGATCAGTTTCGTAGACCTCTACGGGGTGCTGCGCGCCAAGCTGGTGCCGGCCAGCGCCATCAAGGACATGCAGAAGGAAGGCGCCGGGTTCGCCGGGTTCGCGGCCTGGCTCGACATGACGCCGGCCGATCCGGACATGTTCGGGGTGCCGGACCCCGATAGCCTCACCGTGCTGCCGTGGAAACCGGACGTCGCCTGGTTGGCCGCCGATCTGCACATGAACGGGACGGAAGTCGAGGCTTCGCCGCGGGTTGCCCTGAAACGCCAGGTCGCCGCCGCCGCCAAGAAGGGATACCGGCTGAAGACCGGGGTCGAGTGCGAGTATTTCCTGATCAACCCGGACGGCACCGCCATTTCCGACGACCGCGACATCCAGGAGAAGCCGTGCTACGACCAAAGCGCCCTGATGCGCCGCTACGAGGTCATAGCCGAGATCTGCGACTCCATGCAGACGCTGGGCTGGGGTCCCTATCAGAACGACCACGAAGACGCCAACGGCCAGTTCGAAATGAACTTCGAATACGACGATTGTCTGCGGACGGCCGACAAGCAGACCTTCTTCAAGTTCATGGTCAAGTCGATCGCCGAGAAGCACGGCCTGCGCGCCACCTTCATGCCGAAACCCTTCATGGACCTGACCGGCAACGGCTGTCACTTCCATACCTCGATCTGGGACAAGACGGGCCGCAGGAACCTGTTCCTGGACAAGCGCGGCGAACTCGGCAACTCGAAGCTCGCCTACCGGTTCCTCGGCGGCATCCTGCACAACGCCCAGGCGCTGTGTTCGATCTTCAACCCGACCGTCAACAGCTACAAACGGATCAACGCGCCGGTGACGCTTTCCGGCGCCACGTGGTCGCCCAACACCGTCACCTACGGCGGCAACAACCGCACCCACATGGTCCGCATCCCCGACCCCGGCCGCTTCGAGCTCAGGCTCATGGACGGCGCCGTCAATCCCTATCTCGGCGCCGCCGCCGTGCTTGCCGCCGGCTTGGACGGCATCGCCAACAAGCGCGACCCCGGCAAGCGCCTCGACATCGACATGTACGCCGAGGCCCACAAGGTACGCGGCGCCAAGAAGCTGCCCTTGAACCTGTTGGACGCGCTGCGCCTGACCGACAAGAGCAAGGTGCTGCGCGGCGCCATGGGCGACGAAGTCATCGACAGCTACGTCAAGCTGAAGATGATGGAGTGGGACGGCTACTGCCACCACCTGACCCAGTGGGAGCGCGACCACAGCCTCGATTGCTGATCGAAGCGGCGCCGCAATTCCCCGGGCGTCAACACGACGGGCCTCAGTTCGACGCGGCCCAGCCGGCCGGCCCCCGCGCGCTTCCTGCGGGCCGCCCTAAGCGGGTCTCAACCCCGGCCGCCTCGGTTCCGGGCGCCGCCGCTCGAAGCGGGTCGAGGCTCCAGCGGTTCCGCCGTTTTCCGCGCCGCACCCCGACGCCGAACGAGCCGATCGGCCGGGACCGGCGTGCCGCCCGTTCGCCGGGGCGGGGGCCGCGCCCCGCGCCTCAGCTCCACGGGAACGGGCTGCCCGACACCGGGTGCAGCTTGCCTTCCGCGTAGCGCGAGAAGCGGAACGGCTCCAACAGCGCGCTCGGCTTGCCGGTCAGTTCGTCTGCGACCAGGGCGCCGACGCCGATCATCTTGTAGCCGTGATTCGAATCGGCGATGAAGTAGGCGTTCTCGCAGAACCGGTCGAATACCGGGAAGCTGTCCGGCGTGAAGCAGCCGATGCCTCCCGAAGGCTCGTCCTTGTACTTCGGGATCTGCCCCTCGAAGCGCTTCTGGCAGAAGGCGAGCGCCGAGCACCACATGTGGGCGAACTCGTCGCCGACCACGAAATCGGGGCTTTCGGGCCCGTACGGATCGACCGCCACGTCGTCGGCCGGGGTCTCGACCCGGAACGGCATGGCGCCGCCCTGGATGCCGTTGAAGTTGAAGTCGGGCTTGTAGTAGATGCCCCACATCTCATCGGTGATCAGCGACCCGTCGACGTCGGAATACAAGGGCGCGTCGGTATCGACGTGGATGACCGGCGGCATCCGGCCGTCGTTGGTCTTTTGCAGGTTGGGATCGACGCCGAGCGTGCCTTCCTGCAGGCTCCAGTAGGTCCACATCGGGATGTCCTCGTGGACGGTGCCGTCGGCGCCTTTGATATCGACGGTCCTGGGCAGGTCCAGCATGTCCCAGACGGTCTTGGCCCAGGGACCGCAGGCGACCACAACCTGATCGCACTCGATCGTTCCGCGGTCGGTCTCGACCGCCGCTACGGCGCCGCCGTCGACCCGAAAGCCGGTGGCGCGGACCCCCGAGGCGATCCTCGCACCGGCCGCTTCCGCCTTGTCGGCGAGCCCGTAGATGGCGGCCGTGTTGTTGGCGTAACCGCCCTTCTTCTCGTGCAGCACGGAGGTGATGCCCTTGGCCTGCCAGTCGTCGAACAGCCCCTTCATGTAGGCCGCGCTGTCGGCCTCGCCCTCGACGAACTCCGACGAGTAGCCGATCGCTCTTTGCTGTTCGTAGATGGTGGTGACGTCGGCCCGCATCGGTTCGGGGCTGATCTGCATATAGCCGACCGCGTGGTAGCTGAAGGCTTGCGGGTCGCTCTCCCAGACCGCGACGCTGTGCGCCATCAGCTCGCGCATGGCCGGCTGGTAGTAGTTGTTGCGGACCACCCCGCAGGCGATGCCGCTGGCGCCGGCGGCGATGCCGGTCTTGTCGAGCACCAGGATGTCGACGGCGGCCTCGTCGTTGCGCGGCGGCTTGCCACGGGCCTTGAGGTTCTCGCCCAAGTGCCAGGCGGTCGACAGGCCGTGGATACCGGCCCCGATGATGACGGTCGATGCGTGAGTGGGGAATGCCATGGTCTTGCAGGTCTCCGGTTTCGGGGTTGGGGTGCGGGCGGTGCGGGCCTAAGCCGGGACGGCCTCGATACGGGCCAGGAAGGCGGCCAGTTGAGCGCGGCCCGGACCGTCCTCGACCTGATCGGCCAGACCCGGGACGCTGCTGTAGAGGGCCTGCATCAGGCTCTTGAAGTGCTGTTCCTCGAAGTGCCAGCGCTCGCCGGCCGGTTCCGAACCCTGCTGATGGTCGAGGTGGGAGTTCATGACGTCGATGAACCAGGCGCGGCGCTTCTCGTAGTCCTCGAACTGCCCCATCAGCGCCATCAACGCCTCGCGGACCAGCGCCTGCGCCTTCGACGACGCGAACAGCTCGTCCCAGACGCTGACCTTGCCGGTCTCCCTTTTCAACTCGTCGACGATTCGGCGCGCCCTCTCGTAGCACGAGTCGTAGCTTTCTTGGCCCATCACCATGATCATGATCTCGATGAAGCCGGGGATGCAGGCGCGGCTCAGCTCGGGCCGTCCCGGCGGCAGACTGAGGTCCTCCGAGATCAGGTGCTCGAAACCGTGCACCAGCAGGCGCGCCATGCAGTTGGCGCGCTTGTCCTCCCACACCCCCTCCTCGTAGACGTGGACGCAGGCCTGAGCCGCCTTCTCGTAGATCGGCGCCATCACCTCTCGGTTGTCGCGCAAGGCCTGGGCGACGAGGCGGGCGCGCTCGGCGCTGAGCGCGCCGCCGGTCTGCTCGGCGTCGGTGTCCAGCATGCGCAGGAACATCTCGAGCACGCTGTCGGCCGCCTTTTCGACCTCGCCGGCGCCGGCCGTCAGGCCGCGGTTCTGGTTCTCGGTCTTGAGCTCGCTCATGCCAATACCCTCGCCCGCATCATGCCCGAGCGGTTGCCAAATCGCCATAGGATTCGACGCCGCGCTCGGCTATGTTCCGGCCTCACGCGCCCGATCGCCCGCCGCGTCGCCGGGCCGGCGGCCACGTCCACGATCCGAGAGGAAACACGCCCATGTTCTATCGCACCGACGGCCCGCACGGTCTTCCGCACGACCCCTTCAAGGCTTGCGTCGTGCCGCGCCCGATCGGTTGGATATCGACGCTCGATGCCGTCGGCGTCGTCAACCTGGCGCCCTACAGTTACTTCAACGCCATCTGCGGCGACCCGCCGATGGTGATGTTCGCTTCCGGCAGCCGCGCCAGCAACGGCGACATGAAGGATTCGCTGTCCAACGTCGAGGCGACCGGCGAGTTCGTCTGCAACATGGCGACCTGGAGCCTGCGCAAACAGATGCACGAGACCAGCGCCCCGGTCGACCCGGAAGCGGACGAGTTCGACCTGGCCGGGCTGGAGACGGCGCCGGCCGAGCTGGTCAAGCCACCGCGCGTCAAGGCGGCGCCGATCCACCTCGAATGCCTCCACCACCGGACGGTCGAGCTGCCGGCGACGGCGGCCGGCGAGCGCAACGCCATGTGCCTGGGCCGCGTGATCGGCGTTCACATCGCCGATTCGGTGCTCAAGGACGGTCTGGTCGACGTCGCCGCCGTCAGGCCGGTGGCGCGTTTGGGCTATCACGATTACACCTCGGTCGAGGACATTTTCGCCATGCGCTTCTTCGAGTGAGGCCCGTCGGCCGGGCCTTTTCAACCTTAACATTCCTTATCATCCGGCGGACGGAGGCGGACCGGGAAATGTCCGGTTTTGTCCTGTTCTGCCCGGGTCCGATCCCGACGCCCGGAAATGCCGATAATTGCCGATGAATGCCGATAAATGCCGATGAATGCTGAGGACAACCGGCGCCGGCCCGTCGTCTCCCGGAATCCCGCGAGTCTCCGAACACCGAACCGGACGTTTCGGGGCCGAACATCGACAAATCCTCCGACAACATCGACATTTTCGCACCGTCCTTCGAACACCCGCCGTCGTCGCCGCGCCGGGCGGCGGTCCGGCCCCCCGCAACCGATACCGGACCCCGCCTCGGCGGAGATCGGCCGGAGCGGCCCATCGGGCAACGAAACCGCCCGTCGGCAACGAGCGAACGGGCAAGGACTGACCTATATAGCCTATTAAAGGAATAAAGTCAACAACAAAATAGGAATTTGGGGCATATCAGGGAAAATTCTCTGACCCTATGAGAGAGGATCGTCCGACAAGCGGCGGCCTCGGCGACGGTGGGCACGCGTCGGGTCTCCCGCACTCGAGTTGCCGGGCCTCCCGGCCAGGAACAAGGCTGGCCGGCACCCGGCCGTTCGGGCCCCTTGGGTATTTCATGGACCTTGCGGCGGCGGCGATGGCGGGTCAAGATCGATGGCCGGTGGCGCTCATGAACCCACACTTCCAGACCCGTCTCGTCAACGATTCGTTCGGGGACCCAGCCCTCTACGTCGAGTTCAAATTCGAGCGCCGGGCGCTGCTGTTCGATCTCGGCGACTTGGCGTCGCTGGCGCCGCGCAAGGTACTGCGTCTCAGTCATGTCTTCGTTTCCCACGCCCACATGGACCATTTCGCGGGCTTCGACCGCCTGCTGCGCCTTTTTCTGGGCCGGCAGAAACGCCTCCATCTGTTCGGGCCGGCCGGGTTCATCGACCGTGTCGAGGCCAAGCTTCGGGCCTACACCTGGAACCTGGCCCCGACCTTCACCACCGAACTGGTGCTCACCGCGACCGAGGTGGCGGACGAGCGGTCCGGCCAAGCGGCCGAGTTCCGCCTCAAGGAGTGCTTCGCGCGCCGCGATATCGGTGCGGTCGCCTTCGACGACCGCACGCTTGTCGATGAGCCGGCCCTACGGGTTCGCTTCGCCATTCTCGACCACGGCGTGCCGTGCCTGGCCTTCGCGCTGGAAGAGAGCCGCCACGTCAATGTCTGGCGCAACGAGGTCGAGGCCATGGGTTTCACCGTCGGGCCATGGCTCAGGGAACTGAAGGAAGCGGTCCATCGCGGCGAAGCCGACGATACGCCGTTCCGGGTCCACTGGCGCGACGACGGAGCGACTCACGAGGCCGAGTGGCCGCTCGGCGCACTGAAGCGGCGGCTGCTCTCCATCGTACCCGGACAGCGGATCGTCTACGTCACCGATGCCGCCCCTCACGAGGACAACTTCGCGGCCATCGTCGCCCTCGCCCGAAACGCCGATCTTTTCTACGCCGAGGCGGCCTTTCTCGAGGTCGACGCCGAGGCGGCGGCAGCCAAGAAACATCTGACCGCCCATCAGGCCGGCACGCTGGCCCGTCGGGCCGGGGTGCAACGGCTGGTGCCGTTCCATTTCTCGACCCGCTATTCGGACCGCGGCGAGCAATTGGCCGACGAGGCGATGGCGGCGTTCCGGGCCGACGAGGCAGGTGGCGGGCCGTCTTCCTGACGAGTGGCTCTCCGTTTCCCGCGTGGCGCGCCGGATCACGTCGCAATCACCGGCCTCTTCAGGGCAAGGGAACGCGGCGCCAGACATGCCGTGCGCCCGGCCACGGCGCGAAGCCGGGAGCACCGTCGGGCAAGGCCTCGTGAGCGCCCAACACCAGAGCGCCGCCCGAGCGCAGAACGTCTGAGATGCGCGCCAGCGTTTCGCGTTGTCCGGTATCGTCGAAATAGGTGAACGCCAGGTTGCGGCAGAAGACCAGGTCGAACGGACCGTCCGGCGTCTCTTGGCGGATGTCCTGTTCGAACCAGGCAACACCGGTCTTGAATTCGGGCTTCAGGCGCCATTCCCCGTCGGTGTGGTCGAACGCCTGATCACGCCAACCCGCCGGCAGGTCCTTCAGGGATCCCTTCGAGTAGCGGGCGGCCCTGGCGCGTTCCAGCATGGCCGGATCGGCATCGGTGCCGACCACCTCCAGCGCCACCCCGGGCCACTCGGCGGCGACGCTCAAGCGCCACAGCAGGCCCAAGCTGTAGGCCTCTTCGCCGGAAGCCGAGCCGATGCTCCAGGCGCGCAGCGGACGGCCGTCGTCTCGCGAAATACGGGCGAGTTCGGGCAGCACCTCGCCGGCCAGGGCCTCGAACACGCCGCGGTCGCGAAAGAAGCGCGAAATGGTGATGCGGCAGAGACCGTCGAGCCGCCTCCACTCGTCCGTTTGCGATTCCAAATGCGCCCGGTAGGACGCATAGCCGTCGAGCCCCAGCTCCCTCATCCGCCGCTGCACGCGCTTGCAGACCTGGCGGCGCACACGACGGTAGCCGTCCCACCTGAACCCCAGTCTCGGCAGCGCCCATTGCAGAAAGGCGATGCAGTCCATATCCGTCATGGCGGCCTCGGGCTTGGCGCGAACGGGAGTTCGCGAGGGTTCGGGGCGGCGTCGCCTAGCGCTGGTAGGTGCCGATCAACTGGGCGTCCTCGAGAATGTGGCCGCCCATATCTTCTTCGAGCCCGCTTTTCGACAATTCGCCCGGCTCGGTTAGAACGGTATCCAGCGCATAGAGCTTGAAGAAGTAACGGTGACGCCCGACCGGCGGGCACGGTCCGCCGTAGCCTGTTCGTTTCCAGTCGTTGAGGCCCTCCCGCGTTCCTACCGGCAGCGTCGTGACGCCCTCTTCCAGACCGTTCGCCGAGGGCGGTATGTTGTAGAGCACCCAGTGTACCCACGTCATGCGCGGCGCCGCCGGATCGGGCGCGTCCGGATCGTCGACGACGAGCGCCAGGCTCTCGGTTCCCGGCGGCAGGCCCGTCCACTCGAGAGTGGGCGAGACGTCGTCGCCGTCGCAGGTGTGCTTTTTCGGGATCTCGCCTTCGTGCGGGAAAGCTTGCGAAGTCAGTTTCAATGCCATCGTTCGTCCTCCGTCCGTCAGATGGAGAAACGCCACGATTGTACCATGAAATCAACCGGAGAGCGTTCTCCGGCCGCAACCATCGGGCGCACGAACCTGCGCACAAGGCGCGGTCCTCGCCTGCCGTCGGCCGATCCCGCGACGGGGCTTCCGGCAAGTTCGGGCTCACCCTCGAAGGCTCAAGAGACCGGATCTGACAAGCCTCGATTATGGCTGCGCGAAGATCTCCGCGCTCGGCTTGCCGACGCCCGTTCTCGGTTATTGGCGGACGTTCAGGCGCCCGCTGACTCAGGCCCGCTTCGCATCCGAAAGCCGATACACAGGCTTTACCGGCTTCATGTCGGCTTCCGGACCGAAGCTTAGATTCATTGAGTTTCTGAGCCTAATCAGGGTTCGCCGCTTGGCAGCATCACCGTGACGGTGGTTCCCTTGCCAACAGTGCTCTTGATGTCCAGTTCACCATCGTGAAGCTCCACCAACGATTTTACGATCGCCAGGCCGAGGCCGGTGCTCTCCTGGGTTTTATGGGGATCGGTCTCGCCCCTGACGAAGGGTTCGGTGATGGTCGCGAGCTTGTCGGCCGGGATGCCCACCCCTGTGTCGCTTACCTCAATGGTGTGGTGAGAATTCGTGGCTGCCGTACTGAGCATGATCTTCCCGCCCGCCGGCGTGAACTTGGCGGCATTGGACAGCAGGTTGAGGAGAATCTGCCTCGTCGCCCGTCTATCCGCGTAGATGGGCCGGAGGTTCTCAGACACCTTCGTCACCAGGTCGATGCCATGGGATTTCAACCTGTCTCCAACGATTTTCTCACATTCCGTCACGATATCCGGGATCGATACGTTCTCCTTGTCCAACGACGGCGTCCCGGCCTCGATGGCCGATAGGTCGAGGATGTCGTTGACCAGCGCCAGCAGATGTTCGCCACTGGAATGAATATCCTTGGCGTACTCCCGGTATTTGTCACTGATCGGCCCGAAGTACTGATTGCTGATGAAATCGGCGAAACCGAGAATGGCGTTCAGCGGCGTCCGCAGGTCGTGGCTCATGGCGGCCAAAAACTCGGATTTGGCTCGGTTTGCCTTAACCTGTTCGGTCAGATCGACGCTGACCGAACCGACCTTGGTGATGTTGCCCTGCTGGTCGTAGATCGGAAACTTGGTGATGTTGAGGGTATGGATCTGACCGTCGATGAAGGGGCGTTCGACCTACCGCGACTGTGTCAGTCCCGTAGTCAACACCTCCCGTTCCTGGGCATTCATAGGCGCCGCTTCCTCGGCGGTTTGGAAGTCCTCGATCTGGTCGGACCGGAGGTTCAACATGTTGTCCGCATCGAAACCGTACCAATTAAGATATGTTCTGTTCGCCCGCTCCACGACGTGGTTCTGGTCCTTTATCAGCAGACCCACCGGAACGTTTTCAATAATCGAATTGAGCACACCCTCGCTCTCGCGCAGCGCCTCTTCAGTTCTCTTGCGCTCGGTGATGTCCTGCAACATCACGGTGAATATCTTTTCACCGTGGATGTCGAGTTTGGTGACGGATGCCGATGCCGGAAACTCGGTTCCGTCCTTTCGCAAACCCAAGACATCCTGGCGGCGGTCGATGAGGCGGTAGGTTTCCCCGGAGCGGTCGAATTCGTTGACACGAATTCGGTGGTGTTTGCGAATGTATTCGGGCATCAAGATTTCCAAGGACCGTCCCAGCACTTCCTCCGCCGTATAACCGAAAATCTGTTCCGCCCCTTGGTTGAAAAGCTGGATGTTCATGTCGGTCCCGACCGAGATCACCGCATCCGGCGCGATTCTGAGTATTCCGGACAATCGAGCCTGCGACACCTTCATCGCTTCCTCGGCCTGCTTGCGCTCGGTGATGTCGCGCCCCACGGCCTGGATTTCGACGACCCGACCCTGGTCATCGAAGATGGCGCGGTCGGTCCACTGAACCCAACGGTATTCGCCGTCGGAACTGAGAGTCAGTTGCTCGTGCTCTTCGCGGCTGTTTTCGGGCGTGAAGCCGGCAACGATCGCCTTGAGTGCGTCCCGGTGATCCTCGTGAACGACGCCATAGAGATCTGCGTTGGACAACTCGTCGGCGGTTCCGCCCAGGAACTCTGCGTAGGCTCTGTTGATGTACGTCCGCGTGCCGTCCGGGGTGAAGCGGCTGATGAACTCGGACTGATCCTCGACGATGCCTTGATACCGCGCCTGGCTCTCATGCAGGGCCTCCTCGGCTCGCTTGCGCTCGGTGGCGTCCAAAACGATACCGTCCATCCGGACCGGCTCATCCGATTCCCCGTATGTGACCTCTCCCTGTTCGTGGACATAGCGGATCTCGCCCGAGGCAAGGACGATGCGGTGCTCGATGCTGTACGGTGCTTTATCGTCCAAGGCGTTCTTAACCGCCGATTCGACCATTTCCCTGTCGTCGGGATGAACGAACTCGAGAAAGGCTCGATAGGTCGCGTCGAAAGATCGGGGCTCGACCCCGAAGATGTGGAAGATCTCCTCCGACCACCAAAGGGTATCGTCGACGATGTCCCATCGCCAGTTTCCGAGATGGGCAATGCGTTGAGCCTCGAGCAGGCGGTTTTCGCTCTCGCGTAGCGCCGCCACGGCTTGGTTCCTTATGACGATTTCGCCGGCCGCCTTGCGGTACAAGAAAATAACGATGACGGCGACGATCAGGAACAGGACCGCGAACATGCTTTCCACCGGGACCCGGCCGAACCCGAACTTGAGCTGAGTGGAAATGTTGGCGGTATCGAAAAGATAGGCGACGTGCCATCCGGCCGGAAGAGGGAGCATCTCTTTGCTGATCAGGTAGTTCGTGCCGTCGGGAGCGATGGCGCGAGCGTCCTTGGTCTCGATCAGGCCGACCGACGACGGTTTGTCCTCTCCGAACTGCCTGGATTTCACGATCGCCTCCGCCTCCTTGTCCGAAAGTGTCGACAGGCTGCGGAATATCCAGGGTTTTCGATTGGAGGCAAAGACCATTCCCTTCGGATCGGTTAGCGCGAAAATCCCGGCAAGGGTCGAAAACTCGCTTTCCAGCTTGTCCAGGG
>CAYFMP010000005.1:31339-87817 GCA_964344215.1 uncultured Thalassospiraceae bacterium
CTCCGGGAGAAGTGATCACGGGAGCGCTGAAATACAGCCCGCGCTTCTTCGACGTGACGCCGAGGGCCAGGTAGACCGCGGGCCTGCCGGCGATGGCTTCCTTGAAATACGGCCGAAAGCCATAGTTCTTGCCGACGAAGCTGACCGGTGTGTCGCGGTTGCTGGAGGCGATGGTTGTTCCCCCCGCATCCATCAGGTAGCAGACGGCCGCCTCCAGGCTGGCGCACTGATGATCGAGCAGAGCGTTGGCGTCCGCCAGCGCCGCTTCATCCCGCCGGTTAAAGGCGGTCGCAAGCTGGGGTATTTTCGAAAGCGCCAGCGACGTCTTTCGATGCTGCTCCAGATAGAAGGTGACTTGTTTGCGGACCGTCGACGCGGTTCTGTCCGTATGGTCCGTCGCCACCTCCCAGGCGGTGTTGGCTAGGCGAGAGTAGAGGAAAAAACCGCCCGCACCCGCACTCACCAGCGAGAAAATGGCCAGGACAAGCAGTATCGCTCGAAGTTTCATCGCCAATCATTCTTTCGGTCTTTACCGAAATATCCGGTAGAAACGAGTTCATTGGAAACAAAATGACCCGAATTTAGATTTTAGGGCAATCAGCTCCTTTTCGGACGACGGACGGTCCGGTCGGCCCGTGCCGCCAATCTCCGGGTTGGAAGAAGCCCGGAACCCGTTGATTTGATTAGGGGATGACAGCTACGGCGACACAGGCGGCGGAGACGGGGTTTTTTGAATTTTTTTCAAATGACCTCTTCCAAATCGGCCTATCCGGAGGTCGTTGCAGCCCCCCCGCGCCGCTTCAGAGTAGAGTCCCCCGATGCGGCCATTGGTTTGCCCTCGCCGATAGGGCCGGCCGCTTTTTGTCGCCAGCTTCGGGCCTTCTTCTTGGCACGCCGAGGGGCGCCGAACCGAGCGCCCCGAAGGGCCCTCGACGCCGCGGCCGGGTGTCCGTCTCCGGCTATCAGCGGAGATTCGGCCGCCCGGCAATTCTCTTCGGCGTCGCCGCCGACAGCGGACATCGCGCCCGGTGCGATCGATCTTTCGATAGGACCGTCCGTCCCCGTCCGATGGGAGGGGAGAAAAAGCCAGAAAGCCTAGGCAACCGCTTCCATCGCCTTGGCAACATTGTAATCGCCACCGATCCCGGTGACCTCGTAGAGCGGCACGGGCTGGCTCAGCCCCTTCAGTTTCACGTTGAGATGTCCGGTCGTGTGAACGATGTCACGAACCTCGTCAAATGTGGTGGCGGCGGCGAAGATTTGACCGCCACTGGCGATGCCTTCGATCCGAGCCGCCAAATTCACGATGCTGCCGATGACGCTGTATTTGACGCGCGCCTCGGAACCGATGTTGCCGGCGACCGCTTCTCCCGTACTCAGGCCGATCCCCATCGACAAATCGGGCAAGCCTCTGCCCTCGATCTCGGCATTCACGGAAGGCATCGAGTTCTGCATTTCGATGGCGCAGGCGATGGCCCACGCGGCATCATCCGGCTTCGCAACGGGGACCCCGAAAACGGCCATCATGGCGTCGCCGATGAAGTTGTCGACGGTGCCGCCGTGCTTCATGACGATGTCCGCTATCGTTCCCAGGAAAACGTTCAGGGCATCGACGACCTCCTCCGGGGGCAGCACCTCCGCCATCGGCGTAAAGCTTCTCAGGTCGGCCATGAGAACGGTGACCTTGCGGCGCTCGCCACCCAGCGTCAAAGGACCGTCACTGCTCAAAGCCGCCTCCGCGACTTCATTCGTCACATGCTGACCGAACACCTTCAAGATGAACTCGTTGCGGAGGTAGAGATCCTCGTAGGCGCGGCTTTTCTCGAGGGTAAGCGCCAGCTCGCCGGCAATCTGCAGGAACAGCTCGACGCGCTGATCCTGGTAGGTGTCCGGCTCGAGGCTCGAGAAGAAAATGAATCCGGTCACCTTGCCCCGAACGATGAGTGGGCAGGTCAGGCTGGAGCGGATCCCTTCTATCATAACGGACCGGGTCGACCGCGAGTCCGGGTGTTCGCGAAGGTAGTTTTCCAGATCGTTGATGATTCTGGGCTCGCCTGCCTTGGCGACGGATTCCAGACCGGTATCGTTGAGAAGCGCCGTATACCCCTTGGTTACATACAAATCGTCGTATTTGGCGCGCGCCCACGGCCATCGCAGCAGGGTTTGGCCCTTTTCGCCATCCTCAAACAGAGCGACGCTAATTCGGTCGTAAGGTATGATTTTTTCGAAACTCTCGAATACATGATCAAGCACCTCGTCGAAAAACACGCCGGCGTTGACACGCTCGGTTATTTCGCTGAGAGCCTTGATTTCGGCGAACTTGTGATCGAGCCGGCTGCCGAGGGCGACCAGCGCATCACCCATGTCCCTGACGATTACCGGCGTCAGGTTCGAAAACTCTCTCGAGGTTTCTTCGGGAACGATATCGATAGCGGCACGGCGAAACACCTGGGTTCGCCGTTCGTCGGCTTTGCGCGTTTCATGATCCTCCAGTTGCCCGCGCAAAGACCTAATCAAATGGTTTTTCGAATCCAACCGGGATTCGAGCGCGACAACTTCGGTTCGCAGGTGGCGAATAATTTCATCTCTGTCACCCATGTGGACCTCCCTAGGGGCGATAGATGATAGGCGGCAAACGTCAATCTTGAGATTTAATCGGCATATCTACAGGATTTGAGGAGACGGGACCTTGATCCTGGTCAACGAGCGCCATCCGCAGCGGTTTCCGTCGCGCATCCCATTCGTATCGGCCCAACCCGCGGCAACTTGGACTGGACGATCTCGCCGGCAAACAATGACCGCAATCACCCCTTCGGCGCCGCGCTTTCGCGGCGCGCCGCTCCCCCCTCCTGACCGGATCGAACCCGCCGTCCGCGCCACTCCCCTCGAAGGCGCCGGACCGGCCGGGCCGTGTACGTCAGACGCCCGGCGTCTCCATCACCAGATCGCCGTGGGCCGTGAAGTCGTAGTAGCCCCGGGCGCGGATGGCGCTCTTGGCGATCTTTTCGCTGAACGCGACCCTGCTCTCTCCCATCTCGGGAAAGACGCCGACATCGAGCATGGTGTCGAACTTGATGGTGGCCGGCAGGTCGGCGGTCGAGCTGTCGTTGTCGATGACGAAGTAGTGGTCCGGGTCGTCGGGCGATTGGTAGACATGGAACTGCATGGCGGTTCCTCCCCGGGTCCCGTCGTCCGAGGATCGAGACGGTGGTCGGACGCGAACGGGCCCCTTGGCGATGAGATGGAGAGCGATCGGCGCTTCGAATCAAGCCGATTCCTTGTCGCGGCACGAGCCAAGCTCCTGCCTCCCGACGATATTCATATAGGAGGGCTCCGGGGGTTTCGCAATCGGCCGCCCGAAGCTGAACGAGACGGAGGCCGCCGGCAGCGAATGCCGACCAACTCGCCGCCTGATTTTCCGCTCCGAGGGGTCTACAATGGAATCCGGACGGATATGCTCGATTGCGATGCGACGAGCCCCTACCGGCGGTCCGTGGTCCGTTGCCCGTTCGAAAGCGGCCGCCCGGCAATGCGAAGATGATGACGGTGCAGGAAACGCCCGGCGGCGATAAACAGAGTAGAGAGGCCCCGGCGGCGGAGGCCGCGCGCCTGCTCGAAGTGGCCCGGCGGTTGTCGCAGGAACTGCACCCGCGCGGTCTGGCCACCGGCCCCGTCACGCTCGACAGCGCGCTCGACAGAGACCTCGGATTCGACAGCTTGGGCCGCGTCGAACTGCTGAGCAGGCTGGAGCGCGATTTCGACGTCACCCTGTCCGAGCAGCTGATTGCCGAGGCCGATACGCCCAGGGACCTGCTGCGCGCGCTGCATAGCGCCCAGGGCCGCAGCCATATGCCGATCTCAGCCGCGGTCGAGGACCTGGCGCTCGGCGAGGCCGCCGCTCCCGACGACGCCCGCACCCTGGTCGACGCCCTGCGCGGGCATGTCGAGGCGCACCCCGAGCGGCCGCACATCCGCCTCTACAGCGACGACGACGACGGCGAGGTCATCACCTACGGCGATCTGTGGAAGGAGGCGGAATCCACCGCCGCCGGCCTGCTGGAACTGGGACAGGGTCTCGGCGAAGCGGTCGTCATCATGCTGCCGACGGGGCGCGACTACTTCGCCGCCTTCGTGGGCGTGCTGTTGGCCGGCGGCGTGCCGGTGCCGGTCTATCCGCCGGGACGGCCGAGCCAGATCGAGGAGCACCTGCGCCGCCACGTCGCCATCGTCGACAACAGCCGGGCGGCGATCATGATCGCCATGCCCGAGGCCGCCCGCTTCGCCGAATTGCTGCGCGGCCTGGCGGTTTCGCTGCGCCACGTGGTCACGCCCGAGGCGCTGAGCGCTGCGGCAGCGGCGACGGCGAAGCCGCGCCTGCCGCGCGCGCAAGCCGACGACGTCGCCTTCCTGCAATACACGTCGGGCAGCACCGGCATGCCGAAGGGCGTGATCCTGACCCACGCCAATCTGTTGGCCAACATCCGGGCCATGGGCGAAGCCCTCGAGGCGTCGTCCGACGACGTTTTCGTCAGTTGGCTGCCGCTCTATCACGACATGGGCCTGATCGGCGCCTGGTTCGGCAGTCTCTACTACGCGGCGCACCTGGTCATCATGCCGCCGCTCGCCTTCATCGCCCGCCCGCAACGCTGGTTCCGGGCCATCCACCGCTATCGCGGAACCCTGTCGGCGGCGCCCAATTTCGCGTTCGAGCTGTGCCTGAGGCGCTTCAAGGACGAAGATCTCGAAGGCATCGACCTGTCGTCGTGGCGGGTCGCGGCCAACGGCGCCGAAGCGGTCAGTCCCGAGACCATGGAGACTTTCATCGAGCGCTTTGCCAAATTCGGGTTCCGCGAAGAGACCATGATGCCGGTCTACGGACTGGCCGAGAACTCCGTCGGCCTCGCCTTTCCGCCATTGGGCCGGGGGCCCCGGATCGACCGCATCCGACGCGACGGCCTGATGGGCATGGGCCGCGCCGAAGCGGCCGAGGCGGCCGACCCGCACGCGCTCAGGTTCGTCGGTTGCGGCCACCCGCTGCCGCGCCACCAGATCCGTATCGTCGACGAGGCCGGACGCGAGCTGCCGGACCGTCGCCAGGGGCGGCTGCAGTTCCAGGGCCCATCGGCGACCAGCGGCTATCTGCGCGCGCAGGACCAGACCGAGGCGATGTTCGACGGGGCGTGGCTCGATTCCGGCGACCTCGCCTATATCGCCGAGGGCGAGGTCTTCATCACCGGCCGCAGCAAGGACATCATCATCCACGCCGGCCGTAACCTGTACCCGGAGGAGATCGAGGGCGAGGTCGGCAAGATCGCTGGTATTCGCGAGGGCCGGGTCGCGGTGTTCGGCAGCCACGATCCGCAATCGGGGACCGAACGGCTGATCGTCCTGGCCGAGACCCGCGAGCGCGACGCCGAAAGGCGCCAGGCGCTCGGCCGCGACATCAACGCCATCGTCACCGACCTGATCGGGGCGCCGGCCGATGATGTCGTGCTGGCGCCGCCGAACACGGTGCTGAAGACGTCGAGCGGCAAGATTCGGCGCGCCGCCAGCCGCGACATCTACGAGAAAGGCGATATCGGCAAGCCCGGGAGCGCCGTCTGGCTGCAGTTGGTGCGCCTCGCCCTGGCGGCGCTGCCTCGGCGCCTCGGCCGGCTGCGCCGGGTCGCCGGCGCCAACCTCTACGGCGGCTATTGCTGGACCGTGTTCGGGCTGCTGATGGTGCCCTTGTGGCTGCTTCTCACCGTGGTGCCGCGGCCCGACTGGTGCTGGCGCTTGGGCCGGATGGCGGCGCGGGCGGCGCTGCGCCTGAGCGGGCTGCAACTGGTGGTCACGGGCGCCGAGCACGTGGCCGGCACCCAGATCCTGGTCAGCAACCACCAGAGCTATCTGGACGGTTTTATCCTGGTCGCCGCCCTGCCCGGGCCGGTCGGCTTCACGGTCAAGCACGAGCTCGCCGACAACATCTTCACGCGGCTGCTTCTGAAGCGCGTCGACGCCGAGTTCGTCGAACGCATGGACAGCGCCGGTAGCGTCAGGGACGCGCAACGCCTGGCCGGGCGTGTCGAGGCCGGGCACCCGTTGCTGTTTTTCGCCGAGGGCACCATCGAGCGGATGCCCGGACTGAAGCCGTTTCGCCTCGGCGCCTTCGAGATCGCGGTGGCGGCGGACCGGCCGGTCGTGCCGGTCGCCATCCGCGGCAGCCGCTCGGTGCTGCGCGACGGCACCTGGCTGCCGAGGCGCGGCGTGCTCAGGGTGACGATCGGCGAGCCGATGGCGCCCGAAGGGGCCGGCGCCGACAAGGGCGATTTCGGCGCCGCCGTCGCGCTTCGCGACCGCGCCCGCGAATGGATACTCGGCCATTGCGGCGAGCCCGATCTGGCGCGCGAGCGGCCCGAGCTGCTGATCGGCGATGGCGCCGGCAAGCCGTCGGCCGGGCCGCCCGAGTAACGTCGCGGTCCAGCCCAGCACCGAGAAGCCGCCGGCCGGCGCGTTCAGCTTCATCTCGCCGGCGGGCGGCGGAGTCGAGGGCACTCGAAACCTGTCCGCCCGCACCCGCCTTATTCTTGTTCGGCAAGGGCTTGAAGGGTGTCGATGCAAGAGACGCGGTATTCGGCGTCGACGAGCTTGCGGTTGATTTATGTCAAGGAAATGAACGAGTATCGAACTTTATATTGGTACCGAATTCGAAGGGGATGAGATTTGCCTAGCCTGGATCACCGACAGAACAAATCGCGCGAGTTGCGGGCGTTTCTTTTCCTGACCGTGGTTCTGGCGCCGGCCATCGCCATCGCCCTGGTCGGTGGATACGGTTTCACCATATGGATTTACCAGCTTCTGGCGGGACCTCCGGGAACCGCCTGACGTCGTCGAGCGATCGACGGGAGGAATGCGATGTTCGAAGGGAAACAATCCGTCATCTCGCGGACGCGGCGGGATTTCTTGAAAGGGCGCGCCGGAAAACGGCAGAGCCATATCGCCAGCGTGCTGGTTCAGGCGTGGCCCGATCGGCTAGCGGACGTCGAGGATCGCCTGGCGCATCTCGACGGTGTCGAGAGCCACGGCCGGACCGGCGCCGGCAAGCTGATCGTGACCGTCGAAACCGAAACCGACGCTGGCCTGGTCAACGCCATGAACCGCATCCAAACGGCGGACGGCGTCATCACCGCCTCGCTCGTCTATCACCATTTGGAGGAGATCGACGATGAAGAATAAGAAGGGCGGTCCGCTGATGAACCGGCGGGACTACATCAAGGCCAATGCCGTCGCCGCGGCTGCCGCCGCCGCCGGACTGCCGCTGGCCGCTTCCGCCGCCGAATTGAAAACGGCCAGGCAGTTCACCGAACTGAAGTGGTCGAAGGCGCCGTGCCGGTTCTGCGGTACCGGGTGCAGCGTCATGGTGGCGACCAAGGAAGGCCGGGTGGTGGCGACCCACGGCGACAACAAATCGGAAGTCAACCGTGGCCTCAACTGCGTCAAGGGATACTTCCTCTCCAAGATCATGTACGGCGAGGACCGTTTGACCCGGCCGCTGCTGCGGATGAAGGACGGACGCTACGACAAAAACGGCGATTTTGCGCCGGTTTCCTGGGACCAGGCCTTCGACGTGATGGAGGCCAAGTTCAAGGAAGCGCTCAACAAGAACGGCCCGACGGCGCTCGGCATGTTCGGGTCCGGGCAGTGGACGGTGTGGGACGGCTATGCGGCGGCCAAGCTGATGAAGGCCGGCTTCCGCTCCAACAACATCGAGCCCAACGCGCGCCATTGCATGGCTTCCGCCGTCGCCGGCTTCATGCGCACCTTCGGAATCGACGAGCCGATGGGCTGTTACGACGACATCGAGGAAGCCGACGCTTTCGTGCTGTGGGGTTCGAACATGGCGGAGATGCACCCGATCCTGTGGAGCCGGGTGGCCGACCGCCGTTTCAGCGCGCCGCATGTCCGCGTTGCCGTGCTGTCGACGTTCGAGCAGCGCTGTTTCGACCTGGCCGACGCACCGTTGGTGTTCGAGCCGCAGACCGACCTGGCAATCCTCAACTTCATCGCCAAACACATCATCGATACCGGACGGGTCAACCAGGAGTTCGTATCCCGCCACGTCAATTTCCGGCGCGGCAACGACGATATCGGTTACGGACTCAGGCCCGATCATCCGTTGCAGAAAGAAGCCGCCAACGCGAAGAAAGCCGGCGGCTCGAAGCCGATGACTTTCGACGAATACAAGGCTTTCGTCGCCGATTACGACATCGACCGTGTGTCGGAGCTATCCGGCGTTTCGCAGGAGCGGCTCCTGGAGCTGGCCGAGCTTTACGCCGATCCCGACCGCAAGGTGGTGTCGTTCTGGACCATGGGCTTCAACCAGCACACCCGCGGCGTCTGGTGCAACAACCTCGTCTACAACATCCACCTGCTGACCGGCAAAATCTCCGAGCCCGGCAACGGTCCGTTCTCCCTGACCGGGCAGCCGTCGGCCTGCGGCACGGCCCGCGAGGTCGGTACATTCGCGCACCGCCTGCCGGCCGACATGGTGGTCAAGAACAAGAAGCACCGCGATATCGCCGAGAGGATATGGAAACTGCCGTCCGGGCTGATCCCGGCCAAGCCGGGCTACCACGCCGTCCTCCACAACCGCATGCTGAAGGACGGCAAGATCAACGCCTACTGGGTCCAGTGCAACAACAACATGCAGGCGGCCGCCAACCTCAACGAGGAGGGCTTCCCGGGGTACCGCAATCCGGACGCCTTCGTCGTCGTCTCCGACGCCTATCCGACGGTGACGGCCGAGGCCGCCGACCTGATCCTGCCGACCGCCATGTGGGTCGAGAAGGAAGGCGCCTACGGCAACGCCGAGCGGCGCACCCAGTTCTGGCACCAGTTGATCGACGCGCCGGGCGAGTCGCGCTCCGACCTTTGGCAGGTGGTCGAGTTCTCCAAACGCTTCAAGACCGACGAGGTGTGGCCCGCCGACCTTCTCGACAACAACCCCGATTACAAGGGAAAGACCCTGTTCGAGGTACTCTTCAAGAACGGCGCCGTCGATCGTTATCCGTTGTCCGATACCAGCCTCGAATACGAGAACGACGAGGCCAAGCACTTCGGGTTCTACATCCAAAAAGGCCTGTTCGAGGAATACGCGACGTTCGGCCGCGGCAAGGCCCACGATCTGGCGTCTTTCGACACCTATCACGAAACCCGGGGGTTGCGTTGGCCGGTCGTCGACGGGCGGGAGACGCGGTGGCGTTACCGCGAAGGTCTCGATCCCTACGTCGAGGCCGGCAGCGGCGTGCAGTTCTACGGCAAGCCGGACAACAAAGCGATCGCCTTCGCGCTGCCCTACGAGCCGGCCGCGGAATCCCCCGACGGCGAATACGATCTGTGGCTTTCGACCGGCCGGGTGTTGGAGCATTGGCACTCGGGATCGATGACCCAGCGGGTGCCCGAGCTCTACCGGTCGTTCCCCGATGCCGTCGTCTACATGCATCCCGACGACGCCCGCGACCGCGACCTGCGCCGCGGCAGCGAGGTCCGGGTGGTGTCGAGGCGCGGCGAGATCAAAACACGGGTCGAGACGCGTGGCCGCAACCGGCCGCCGAGAGGGCTGGTCTTCGTGCCGTGGTTCGACGCCAGCCAGTTGATCAACAAGGTCACCCTCGACGCCACCGACCCCATCTCCAAACAGACGGATTTCAAGAAATGTGCAGTCAAGGTGCTTCCCGCATGATACGAGCCGTTGTCGCAATCTTCGGCGTCGCCCTGTTGATTCTCGGCGGCGGGTGGCCGGCGACCGGATGGGGCGGCGAGCCGATCGCCACGCTGCGCAATGCCGCCATCGACGCAGGGACGAAACCGCCGAGATTGTCGAACCCGACCGACCGGGATCTCAAGCAGGCGCGCAACTATCCGGAGCAACCGCCGGTAATTCCGCATTCCATTCGCGACTACCAACTCGACCTCAACGTCAATAAGTGCATGACCTGCCACAGCCGCAGGGCGGTCGAGCGCTCGCAGGCGCCGATGGTCAGCGTCACCCACTTCATGGACCGCGACAGCCAGGTGCGGGCCTCGATATCGCCGCGCCGGTATTTCTGCACGCAATGCCACGTCACCCAGATCGACGCCCGCCCCCTGACCGGCAACACCTTCGTCGATGTCGAGCACGTCGGCGCCAAGACGGGGAACTGATCGTTGCGTCTGTTGAACGTCCTGAAGGGATACTGGGAGGTCGTCAGCGCTCCCAGCCGCCATTACAGCCTCCTGTTCCTGACGCTGGGTGGCTTCGTGGCGGGAATTATCTTTTGGGGCGGCTTCAACACCGCCTTGGAGTTGACCAACACCGAAACCTTCTGCGTCAGCTGCCACGAGATGCGCGACAACGTTTTCGAGGAACTCAAATCGACCATCCATTACACCAACCGCTCCGGCGTCAGGGCGACCTGCCCCGATTGCCACGTGCCCCATGAATGGACCAACAAGATCGCCCGCAAGACCCAGGCAACCAAGGAACTGTGGGGCAAGATTTTCGGCACCATCGGCACCCGCAAGAAGTTCCTCGACAAGCGCCTCGAACTGGCCCAGCACGAATGGGCCCGCCTGAAGGCCAACGATTCGCTGGAATGCCGTAACTGCCACGATTTCGAGTTCATGGACTTCACCGAGCAGAGCCCGCGCGCCGCCGATCAGCACGAGCGCTTCGTCGCCAACGCCGACAGGACCTGCATCGATTGCCACAAGGGCGTCGCCCACAAGCTTCCGAACCTGAACAGAACCGTCGCCGCCGACTAGACCCTAACCGAGCACCGAGAAGCTGCTGTCCGGGTTGATTTCCCTGAGCCTGGAGACGGAGCCGGTGTCGAAGCTGTGCTCGACATGTTCGAGCTTGAATTGCAGGGGCTCAGAGTCGTGGTCGGCGCCGCCCTCGCAATACTCGATCAGCCCGGCCATCAGCTTGCCGGCGACCGGCGCGTTCTTGAACTGGTTGCCGGACGAACCGCACGCCATGTAGAACCCCTCGACGCACGACTTGTCGTAGATCGGCAGCCAGTCCTCGGTGACGTCGTAGAGATCGACGACGCCGGACTGGCGCGACGGGATGCCCAGGCTGGGGATACGCTGGCCGAGGCGCATCGCCTGCGTCGTCCACTGCTCCGTGAAGTCGCGGTTGAAGTCGTCCGGATCGACCCATTCGCGCGGATCGCACTCCGGGTCCTCGCTGCCGGCCAGGATGTGGCTGCCGATCTCGGGCCGGGTGTAGACGGCGATGTCGCTGTCCGACACCACAAAGCCGCGCCCCCCGTAGTCGAAACCGTCCGGCGCCGGCAGGTGGGCAACCTCCTGGCGCAGCGCCCGGGTGGTGATCTTCATGTCCGCAGCGGCGCCTGCCAGCGCGTTGACCTTGTAGGAATGCGGCCCGGCCACGTTGACGACGACAGGCGCCTCGACCGCCGTGCCGTCGGCCAGCACGACGCCCCCGACGCGGCCCGCTTGAACGGGGATTTCGGCGACCTTGGCGTTGAACAGGAATTCCGCGCCCTTCGCCTCGGCGGCGCGCTGGATATTGTGGGTCGAGAGCTGCGGATCGGAGATGTAGCCGGCGGTCGGGAAAAAGACGCCGCCGTCGACGGCGCCGCCGGTGGCCTCGCCGAAGCCGTCCTCGTCGATCCGCTTGGCCGGTCCGAAGCAACTCAGATCGTAGATCGGCATGGCTTCCTTGATGCGCGCCGCGTCCCAGTGCTGGTGCGGGATGTCGAGCGCCTCGACGTGGGTCAGGACCCGCTCGAGGCGGTCGTTTTGGGCCGTCTTCATGACCAGGCAGCCGGTCTCGTGGAATTCGGCCAGGCCGCGCTCGTCGGCGCATTCCAGGTAGTCCGCCCAGTCGCGCCAGTAGAAGTAGCCGTCGTAGGCCATGGCGGTGCCGTCCAAAGTCGAGTAGTGGACGCGGATGATGGCGCAGGAATTCGAGGTCGAGCCGTAGCCCGACGCCGGCAGGGCATCGACGTTCAGCGTCCGGCGGCCCAGCTTGGCCAGCTCGAAGCCGACCGCGGCGCCGATGACGCCGGCCCCGATGATGATCGCGTCGTAGGTCTTGGCCATGTCGTGAAAATCCCTCAGAGTGCGGCGGGCGGGCAGGCGGCATCCCACAAACAGAAAGACGGCAAGATACTGGTCTTGTCCGAACCTTCCTAACGGGTTGAGTGTACTATTCCAGAATCCCAATCTGAAGATCGGATTTCGCAACCGGAAGCAACGCCCGCAACCCGCGAGACACGTCTCACCTGCTTCCGGGAGTAGACCGGACCCAATCCGGGCCGTAGCGGAACGTCGGCTTGTAGCCGGAGGAAGGTAAGAACCACCCTTGCGGAAAGGCCGCTACTGTCTTCTTGTCCGACGATTCGAGCGAAGAAAGAAGTGGTGCGCAAAAGCGACGTCTAGTTGCAGACGGGGCGAGAGGCCTTGCAGTCCTGACCGCCGGAAGCCGAGCAGGTTTCGATCGCCTCTTGCCGCACAAAGTTGGCGTTGGTCGAACTGGCCACGAACGGCTTATCTATCGTCCGCGAGGCATCCAACGCGAAGCTCGCGCAGACGCCACGGTCAAATCCAAGCAAGAGCCTGCAATCGGGGGCGCCGCAAGTCGCTATGGCTTTCTCGCCCGCAACGGCGGGCGAGCCATGATCGCTGACGACCGCCCAACGTCGCGTCTCGTCGGAAAACGCGACGGCACCATACGGGACGCCCCCTTTCCCGGACGAATCGCCCCCGCCCGGCAAAGTGGAACAGGCTGTAAAGGCGAGGACTGCTGGGAGCAGCACCAGGGCACTATACTTCACGTTTAACCTTCAAGGCCCTCTTCGCCGGAACCGTCGATGGTATCACCGGCTTCCGTGTCTGTTGTGCTTTCGTCCTGAGCCACCGACTCGCTGGCCGTCGCGAGCCCTGACGCCGCCGCATCAGCCCCGGGCGTCGTGCCGACGACAGCCTGCGCCTTGCTCAATCCCGTCGTGTCGGACGAGGTAGCCGCGGCGGCCGTCGCACTTCCGGGCCCGCCGGCTCCGCCAGCGCCACCACCAGCTCCGCCAGCACCACCACTACCAGCACCAGCACCGCCACCGGCTCCGCCAGCACCAGCACCGCTACCGGCTCCGCCAGCACCGCCACCGGCTCCGCCAGCACCGCCAGCACCACCACCGGCTCCGCCAGCTCCGCCAGCACCACCACCGGCCCCGCCGGCACCACCACCGGCGCCGCCAGCACCACCGCTGGCTCCCTGGGCGAAAGCGGCCTTATGGTCGAATGACGGTGTGAGGCCGGAAAGGGCAAGGGGAGTCGCCACGACAAACGCTGCAATGGACCTCGTCAACGGCAGTTTGAAAGAGTCCCGACCGTGTCGTGTTTTCTTGGTCATTTGTTTCTCCATATACCGTGCCAGGAACCCCTCACATCAGCCAACATTACCGTTCTTCCGTGATTGCATTACATAGTAATAACGTTGACAATTTCGTTCAACATGTTCGGCCCCTTCAAGGTACCGCTCGGCAGTCTTCTTCTGGGAGAGAGCGGCGTCTAGGTTCGGCAATCAGTCAAATGTCTGAGTTGGGTCCGCAGCGAACCTTCGCCGCCGTCGTCAAGAATGTCGGCTTTGGAGACAAAGCGGATGTCGACAACGGCGCGGCTAGTTGAAAAACGGAAAGTTCCGTCGCCGGCGCCCGAGCGCGATGCCGCTAATCACCGGCGTCGACCCCGCGCACGCTGTTCATGATCTCGTCGACGATGCGGCTCTCGTCCATCTCGTCGAGGTCGAACTGGACGGCGAGGCCGTCGTCGAAGGTGCGGGCGACCTGTCCGGTCAACTCGCTCATGTCCTCGACGTCGAGATCGACCGGATCGTCGAGGCCGAGACCATCCGGGTCCATGTCCGAATCCAGGTCCATCGCCAAACCGCCGGCCGAGATGTCGGTGACGGTGCCGGTGCGGTGGCGCTTGCCGTCGCGCAGGTTGGCGCGCTTGTCGGTCGGGTAGCGCTCATGGCGGCGCTTGTTGCCGTTGCCTCCATCCTGGCCCATGCCTGGCTCTCCGTCCTTGGATGTTTCGCCCCCCCGGTCTCGGGAAAAACCCTACACCTTTCCGAGCGCGCCTGGAAAGAGGCGTTGACGCCCTCACACCTCCAACGCCATGCCGTCGCGGCCGGGGTCGGCGCCGCCGTGCCAACGCCCGCCTTCGTTGACGATGGCATGGACGCCGGCGAAGTGGTAGCTCATGGGCGAGCGCCGCACCGTATAGCCCATCGCCTCGAGTTCGGCGGTGACGAAGCGCGGGATTCGGTTGGTGACGTCGATCACGTCCGACGTCGTGCAGAACCGGGGGGCGGCGACGGCGGCGGCGGCATCCATCCCGAAATCGACGACGTTGAGGATGCCCTGCAGGACGCCCATGGCGATGTAGGTGCCGCCGGGCGCGCCGATCACCAGATACGGCTCGTCGCCGCGAAAGACGATGGTCGGCGCGATCGAGCTGAACCGCGACTTGCCGGGATGGATCGAGCCGGTCCGCCCCGGCCGCGGGTCGAACACGCACATGCAGCCCGAGTACATGAAGCCGAGGCCGTCGGTGACGACGCCGGACGGCATGCCGAGCGAATGGGTCAGCGACACGCAGTTGCCGGCTTCGTCGATGGCGCAGACGTGGGTGGTGTCCTTCGGCTCGTCGGCCCCGAAACGCTCGACGTGGGCGATGTCGCCGGCCCGGATTGCCTCGGCCTTCGCTCTCGCGTAATCCTTGGAAAGCAGCCGCTCAAGCGGCACGTCGACGAACCTCGGGTCGCCGACGTGGGCGTCCTTGTCGACGGTGGCGATCTTCATGGCTTCCGACACAGTGGCGATATAGCGGGGCGAGTTGTGGCCCATGCCGGCGAGGTCGAAGTTCTCGAGGATGTTGAGCATCTCCAGCACCATGACGCCGCCGCCGGGCGGCGGGTTGGAGGCGATGCGGTGGCCGCGGTATTCGCCCCACAGCGGTTCGTTCTCGTCCGCCGCCACCGCCTCGAGGTCGGCCAGGGTCATCAGGCCGCCGCCGACCTCCATGTCGGCGGCGATGGCGCGGGCGATATCGCCCTCGTAGAAGACGCCGACACCGTCCTCCGCGATGCGTTTGAGCGTGCGGGCCATGTCGGGGTTGACGACGGTGTCGCCGACCTTCTTGCGCGAGCCGTCCCGGTTCAGGTAGACGGCCGCACCCGCCGCCGAGTAGTCGAGCCTTTTCCAGTGCTCGACCCGCCCGGCCTGCTCGGCCAGGTTCCAGAAGTAGGCGACGTGCGGGCGTACCGTCCACCCCTGCTCGGCGTATTCGGCGGCCGGTTCGATGAGCGCCGCCAGCTCCATGGAGCCGTAACGGCGAAGCGCGTCGTCGAGCGCCTTCAGCGTCATCGGCGTGGTGATCGCCCCATAACCGATGTCGTTGACGCGGCCTTTCAACAGGAACCCGAAACCGTCCTCGGTCTCGGCCTCGATCAGGTCCGCCCACATGTCCTCCCTCGCCTTCTCCGGCGCCCGGCCGTGGAAATCGAGGCAGCTATGGGCGCCGCGCTCCGGCAGGTACAGATGCATGGAGCCGAAACCGGCGATGCCGCACATGAACGGATCGACCACCGTCTGCACCAGGGCGCAGGCGACGGCCGCGTCGACCGCGTTGCCGCCGCGCTTCAGCGCCATGGCGCCGGCCTCGACCGCTTCTGGCTGCGGCGCACATACCATGCCGTGGGTCATCGCAATCCTCTTCCCTTGTCGGTGTCGTCCGGGACGGTAGCACAAATCGAGGCGGAACGACCGATAGCGGAACGCGCGCCGGCGAGCGGCGCCCGGTCTATCGCCGGACCGCGATTTTCTTTAAAATGGTCGTCATGCGGTCCGCCTGACCGGCCGCCCGAGGAAAGGTTTTGATGTCGGACTCTCTCGATATGCACCTAGGCCCCGCCGTCGATCCGTCGCTACGGCCCGATCCGGCCACCGTCCGCTTCGACCTCGAGCATGCGCTCCTGTCCATCGTCTCGCTCCACACCAAGATTCCCGAATCGGCGTTCACGGCCTCGTCGCTGGGCGACGAGCGCAGCGGCCACGGCGTGCTGATCGGCGACAACGGGCTGATCCTGACGATCGGCTACCTGATCATCGAAGCCGAAACCGTCTGGCTGCTTGACGGGCGCGGCCGGGCCGTGCAGGCGCACGTCGTCGGCTACGACCAGGAGACCGGCTTCGGCCTGGTCCAGGCCCTTGAGCGCCTCGATCTGCCGGTCATGGAGCTGGGCTCGTCGGCCGCCCTCGACCTCGGCGATTCCGTCATCGTCGCCGGCAACGGCGGCGTTGCCGGCGCAGTCGCCGCCGAAGTGGTCGCCAAACAGGAATTCGCCGGTTACTGGGAATACGTCCTCGACGAAGCCCTGTTCACGGCGCCCCCGCACCCGTTCTGGGGCGGCGCCGGGCTGATCGACCGGCATGGGCGGCTCGGCGGCATCGGCTCGCTGTTCGTCCAGCACAACCCCGGCACCGCGCCGTCGTTCGACGGCAACATGGTGGTGCCGATCGATCTCCTCAAGCCGATCCTCGACAACCTTTCGACGATGGGCCGTTCCGGCAGGCCGCCCAGGCCCTGGCTCGGTCTGATCACGGCCGAGGCCGACGGCAAGATCGTCGTCGCCGGATTGGCCGACGGCGGGCCGGCCGAGCGCGCCGATATCCGGGTCGGAGACTTGGTGGTCGGGGTCGGCGGCGCTCCGGTCACCGGTCTCGCCGCCATGTTCCGCCGCATCTGGTCGATGGGCGGCGCCGGCGTCGAGGTACCGCTGACCGTTTATAGGGACGGCGACGCCCTCGAAATCAACGTCCGTTCCGGCGACCGCTCCGATTTCCTGGTCTCTCCCCGCCTCCACTGAGCGGCCGGTGCCGCCGTTTGCCGCCTTCGGGGGGCCACGCGTAGAATGCCGACGTGAAAGGTAAGCGTAAGCCAACCCGCCTATACTTCCGTCCTGTCCTGGGGAGAACCGAAACTTGGCACACTACGATTCGCACTTTGTCGCCAATCTGCATGACGGCTGGACCGACTGGCCCGACCTGCGGCTGGTCTACGACTATTGGTTGACGGCCAAAGGCGAGCGGGCGGCGCCGTCGTGGCCCGAGTTCGACCTTCTCCGGCTCCCCGTCCGGCTGATCCCCGGCGTCGTCGTCGCCGACTACGTGCCCCGGCGCATGGACTTGCGGATCCGCTACTGGGGAACGACCCTGGTCACCGTATTCGGGGTCGAGGCGACCGGGACTTACGTATCCGATTGGAAGGAGCACGGTCTGTTCCAGCCCCTGGCCGAGGCCTTCCCGCGAATGGCGCAGACCCGCCGTCCCGGCCTCTACGTCAACGAGTTCGAGACCCGGTCGGGGGTGACGGTCAGGACGCCGGTGCTGCGCATGCCGCTGGCCGCCGACAACCGCAACATCGACGGCATCGTCGCCGTCAACGACTTCAGCGCCAACAAGGCGACCCTGCGGCGCTATTTCGAATCGCTGCGGGTGGGCGACGTCGAAATAGCGCCGCCGCTTCAGTCCATATCCAGCGGATAGACCGGTCGGCGTACTTTCTCGAACGGCAGTTCCTTGAAATTGCGCGACGTCAGACCGCCGGCATCGACGCAGTAGACGGCCGACGCGATCGGTCCGAAGGCAGCCCGGAAATGATGCGCCGACTTGACGGCGACGACCGATTTCCGTTCCGGCACGATGCCGGCGTGGGTGAAGAAGGCGCGGTCGTAAACCTGGTAACGGCAGCTGGTGACGACGATGTCGAGGCCGCCCGTGCCGAGCACCGCCGTCGGCCCTATCGTCGCCGTCATCCCGGCCATCATCGGCCCTTCGTAGGTCAAGGCGCCGTCGGTGACGGTCCTGACCTTGCCCGTCACCTCCAAGGGTCCGCCGTAGCGCGGGTCGAGCCGGCCGCCGAGCGCCACCGTCACCGTGGCGCCGATACCGGCGGCGACACAGGCGGCGGCCGCGTCGGGGTCGTAGAGGGTGGCGAAGGCGGCGTTGTCGAGGTCGGCCTCGACCATGGCCCGCAGCAACCCGGTGGCGTCGCCGTAACCGCCGCCGCCGGGATTGTCGGCGAAGTCGGCCAACACGACCGGCTTGTCGGCGTTGCCGGCCGCGACGACGGCGGCGATGGCCTGCTCCGGCCCGACGATGTCGACGGTGAGGCGGGTGCGCTTCTCCCAGACCTCGTCGATGAGCCGTTCGGCCATTTCGGCGAAGCGCGCATCCGAGCCGTCGGCGGTCAGGATCGCGCACGGTCCGGTCTCCAGGATGTCGGCCCACGGAAACCCGGCCGCCAAACTGGCCGCCAGCACGCCGGGCTCGTCCATCAGCCGCTCGGCGCTCGCCAACACCTCGGTCATCGGTCCCGGCGATGTCGTGCGGCCGTGGTCGGCGCCGTCCAGCATCGGTCCGCGGGCGATGTGGACGACCGGCGCAATGTCGCCGGCCAGCGCGCGGGCGACGAGGGCGGCGGCCTCGGTCGCGACCTCGTACTGGTCGACGTGCGGATAGGTGCGGTACGCGATCATCACGTCGGCCAGCTCGGCCATGCGGTCGGTGACGTTGGCGTGGAGGTCGAGGGTAACGGCGATCGGCACTCCGGCGCCGACCCGGTCGCGGATCAGGCCGAGCAGCTCGCCCTCGCCGTCGTCGACATGCTCGGTGACCATGGCGCCGTGCAGGGCGAGCAGCACGGCGTCGAACGGCCCCTCGCCGTCGAGCGCCGCCAGCATATCGCCGGCCACCGTCTCGAAGGCGTGCCGGGTGACCGGGCCGGACGGTGTCGCGTTGGCGTAGACCGGGGTGACGGGCGACCATCCGTAGCGTTCGCAGGCTTCCAGGAAGCCGGCCATCTCGGTGCGGGTGCCGGTCAGGCGTTCGACGACCTCTTCGCCGCGATACAGGTTGCGCGCCCGGTAGGCCTCGAGGTCGGTCGGCAGCCGCGAAAACGTGTTGGTTTCGTGCATGAAACCGGCGAGCAGCACGGACCCCGTCATGTCCGCCCCCCGGCCGGTGTCCCCTCCTCGCCCAGGTCCCACCACAGCCCGGCCATGATGCTGAGCGCGTCCCTGGCCACCGGCTCCAGCAGGTGCTCGTCCGGCGCGTGCTGCGAACACGAGGCATACGAATGCGGTATCCAGATGGTCGGCAGGCCGAGGATGTCGGCGAACACGTCGTTCGGCAGCGAGCCGCCGAGGTTGGGCAGCACCGCCACGTCGCGCCCCGCCGTCCGCTCGACCGAGGCAATCGCCCACCTTGCCCACGGGTGGTCGGGATCCAAGCGCGTCGCGTTCATGACGTCGCGCTCGGGGCTAAGCTCGACCATGTCGAAGCCCTCGGCGTCGAGGTGGGCGCGCAACGACGGCATCAGGGTCTCGGGCTTGGTCGGCGTCACGTAGCGCAGGTGGCCGACGGCCCGCGCCGACGGCGGAATGGCGTTGGCCGGGCGGTCGGGGTTGCCGCAGGTGAAGGCCAGCACCTCGAAGGTGTTCCAGCCGAACACCTTCTCGGGCGGCGTCAGGCCGGGCTCGCCCCAGTTGGGGTCGATCTCGGGCGCTTCTTCGCCGCCGTCGATCTCGAGCCTGGAAATCGCCGCCCGCACCGAGTTGGGGATGGCCTCGGGACGCCAGCCAGCGACCCGGATCTCGCCGCTGGCGGTAGTGATCGAGGCGATGGCGTGGGCCAGGATGACTCCCGGGTTGGCGAGCAGGCCGCCCCAGTTGCCCGAATGGTGGCCGCCGTCGCGCAAATCGACCCGCATCTCGAAATTGAAGGTGCCGCGGGTCCCCATGAAGACGGTCGGCCGGTCGGGCTTGAGGCGCGGCCCGTCGGAGGCGATGAAGACGTCGGCTTGGAACAGCTCCTTGTTGTCGGCGCACATCTCGCGCAAGCCCGGCGAGCCGGTTTCCTCGCCGGTCTCGATCAGCACGACGATATTGAAGCCGAGCCGGCCGCGCGTCTCGAGGACACGGGCCAGCGCGGCCAGGTTGATGGTGTGCTGGCCCTTGTTGTCGGCGGTGCCGCGCCCGTACCAGCGCTCGCCGTCCTTGGTCACCCGCCACGGATCCAAGCCGTCGCGCCATTGCTCGTCGTAGCCGCGCACCACGTCGCCGTGGCCGTAACTCATCACCGTCGACAGGCCGTCGGCCTCGAACCGCCGGGCGATTAGGAACGGACCGCCGCGCGGAAGCGGGTTGTCGACGATCCGGCACTCGAAGCCGAGCCCTTCCAGGGACGGCGTCATCTCGTCGTCGAGATAGGCGTAGAGGTCGTCTCGGCGGTCCGGTTCCTGGCTTTCGGTGCGATAGGCGACGCGGCGCGAAAGCTCGGCGAAAAAGCCGCCGTCGTCGAAATAGCGCTCGATCGCTTCGATCGCCCGTTCGCGGCTCATCTCGCCCTCCTAGGCCACCACTATGCAATCGCCGCCGTTTCGGAACAACCCGCTCTCAATAGTCCTCGCGGGCCTTCAGCGCCGCCTCGGCGACGGCGGCGCGCTGGGTGCGGGCCTCCCGATAGGCGATGTAGACGGTGCTGGCGAAGATGACGGTGCCGCCGACCCAGGTCCAGAGGTCGGGGAACTCGCCGAACACCAGATAGCCGAGCCCGGCCGCCCAGATCATGCGGCTGTAATCCAAGGGCATGATGGCGCTGGCCTCGACCTCCTTCATGGCTTCGGCCAGGGTCAGGTGGCCGATGGTCGCCAGCACGCCGATGGCGGCCAGCATGCCCCACTGCTCCGGGCTCGGCCATTGCCACACGGTCATCGCCGGCACCGAGGAGAAGACCGTGAAATAGACCATCGAATAGAACACGATGGTGACGCTGGAATCGGTTCTCGACGCGATCTTGACGCAGATCAGCGAGGCCGACCACAAGACCGTCGATCCCAACGCCAGCAGCGCGCCGGTGCTGACCGCCTGCAGGCCGGGGCGGAGGATGACCAGGGTGCCGACGAAGCCGGCGATGATCGCGGCCCAGCGCCTGACCCCGACCCGTTCCTTGAGGATGACGATGGCGCCCAAGGCGGTGAAGATGACGGCCGTGAAACTGAGCGCGGTGGCGTCGCCGACCGGCAGGATGGAGAGCGAATAGAACCAGCTCAGCATGGCAGCGTTGCCGATGACGCCGCGCACCGCGTGCAGGCCGGGCCGGGTGGTCCTGAAGGCGTCGCGGCCCTGGCTCATCAGCACCGGGGCGAGCAACAAGAAGCCGGTCAGGTTGCGCACGAAGGCGATCTCGAAGGGATGGATTTCGGCGCTGACGTAGCGCACGCCGACGTGCATGATCGCGATGACCAGGGCCGAGACCGACATCATCAAAAAGCCGCGAGCGGGCGTCGCCGCGGCAACGGCAATCCGGGAATCTTCGGGCATCGGCGCACTATAGAGGTTTCCGCCGCCACCGCCAGAGCCGTTCGCCGCGCGGCGTTGCCCCGGCCGGCCGGAGCCGCTAAAGATGGCGTCCGACACCAATTCCAAGGAGAACAAACGCATGATTCGCGCCGGTATCGCCGGGCTCGGCAAGTGGGGGCAGATCCTGGTCGCCTCGGTCCAGGACAAGAGCGACCTGATCCGGTTCACGGCCGGCTGCACCGGCCGCAAGCAGCGCGCCAAGGAATTCTGCGAGGCCAACGGCATCGAGTTGCGCGATCGCCTCGACGACCTGCTCGGCGATGCCGATATCGACGCCGTCGTCCTGGCCTCGCCGCATTCCCTGCACGGCGCCCAGATCGAGGCGGCGGCCGCCGCCGGCAAGCCGGTGTTCGTCGAGAAACCGTTCACCCTGGATCGGGCCAGCGCCGCCGCCGCCGTTGCGGCTTGCGAGAAGGCCGGCATCGTCTGCGCGCCCGGCCACAACCGCCGCTTCCTTCCCGCCATGAAGCGGCTCAAGGAGATGGTGACGGGCAGCGAGATCGGCGCCGTTCTGCATGTGGAAGGGAATTTCTCGGCCGGTGGCGCGCTCGCTTACGCGTCCGACCACTGGCGGGCGTCCAGCGCCGAGAGCCCGGCCGGCGGCATGACCGGGCTCGGCATCCACGTCATCGACGCCCTGGTCTCGCTCTTAGGTCCCGTCGCCGAGGTGACGGCGATAAGCGAGCGCCGCGTCGCCCCGGTCGAGGTCGACGACACCACCTTCATGACGCTCAGCTTCGAGAGCGGCGTCAGCGGCTATTTCGGGACCATGTTCGCGACCGCGCGCGACTGGCGTCTGCAGGTGTTCGGGGACAAGGGCTGGGTCGAGATGCGCGACGCCGAGCGGCTGACCGTCAAGATGCGCGACACCGAGCAGGCCGAAACGACCGATTTCGAGCCGATCGACATGGAGCGCGCCGAGTTGGAGGCTTTCGCCCGGGCCATTGCCGGCGAGGAGCCGTTTCCGGTGCCCTTGGACGACACCGTGCACGGCGTCGCCGTCTTGGAAGCCATTGTCCGCTCGGCCGAGAGCGGGCGCGCCGTCCAGATCTGACGGGACCTGCGTGGCCGGTGGACGGTGCCGACCGCTCCGGACAGTCAAGCAAAGGCTGGTCATCTTTACCGAATCACAAAAAGATACTAAGCTTCCCGGCAATCCCCGGAAGAGGGCGGCATCTGTCGTGACGATTCTTCTGCGTGACCAGGGACGGCCTCGCCGGCTGGCGGGATGCTTCAAGGACCAGCACCACGAAGATCGCGACTGAAAGATGTGTTGCATGAAGTGCTTGAGTCCTGAAAGGAAGCGAAATGCCGACGGGTACCGTCAAGTGGTTCAATCCCACCAAGCGTTTCGGCTTTATCGAGCCGGAAGGTGGGGACAAGGACGTGTTCGTCCACATTACGGCCGTTGAGGCGGCGGGGCTTTCCGGCCTGTTCGAGGGCCAGAAGGTTCAGTTCGAGATCTCCAGCGACGACGAGGGCAAGACCTTCGCCGTCGATCTGGTCCTTGTCGAAGGCCAAGACTGAACGCGGTTTCAGCCTCCGCGGGCGCCGCCTTGCGAGGAGAAGGCGGAACCCCTGAAGAGGCACACCTGACATATCTCCTCTTCGTCCTTGCCCCGGGACCGGGCGTTGGCGTATCGCTTACGCGCACTGCTTCAAGTGTGCTCGCGCCGAGTGGCGACCGGGGCCGATATGCTGGTATCCGATTTCGATTTCGACCTGCCCGCCGAGCTGATCGCTCAGAAACCGGCCGATCCGCGCGATTCGGCGAAGCTGCTCCGCATCGGCGCCGAGTTGACCGATCACGTCGTCGGCGACCTGCCCCGGCTGCTCGGGCGCGGTGATGTTCTGGTTTGCAACAACACCCGCGTCATCCCGGCCCGCCTCAACGGCTGGCGCACGCGGCCGGGCGATCACGGCGGCGCCCACGTCGAGGCCACCCTGCACCGCGAGGAGGGCGAAGGGCTGTGGCGGGCCTTCGTGCGCCCGGCCCGCAAGCTCATCCTCGGCGACGTCATCACCTTCGCGCCCGGATTCTCGGCCCGCATAGCTGAGCGCGGCGAAGGCGGCGAGGCAACGCTGCAGTTCGAGATGGCCGGGCCCGAGTTGATGGCGGCGATGGCCGAACACGGGATCATGCCGCTGCCGCCCTACATCAAGCGCCCGAGGGGGGGCGACGACGCCGACCGTGACAGCTACCAGACCGTGTTTGCCGAGCGCGACGGCGCCGTCGCGGCGCCGACCGCCGGGCTGCATTTCACGGAAGCCCTGGTCGGGGCGCTGAAGGAAGCCGGCATCGACATCGTCAGCCTGACCCTGCACGTCGGCGCCGGCACTTTCCTGCCGGTCCGTGTCGAGCGCGTCCGCGATCACAAGATGCACACCGAGTGGGGCGAGATCGACGCCGCCACCGCCGACGCCCTCAACGCCGCCCGCGATGCCGGCGGGCGCCTCGTCGCCGTCGGCTCGACGGCGCTGAGGCTGCTGGAAACGGCCGCCCTGGAGGACGGGCGCATCGGCCCGTTCGCCGGCGAGACCGACATCTTCATCACGCCGGGCCACTGCTTCCGTTCGGCCGAGTTGATGCTGACCAACTTCCACCTGCCGAAATCGACCCTGTTCATGCTGGTCGCGGCATTCGCCGGCTTGGACCGTATGAAGGCCGCCTACGAGCACGCCAAGCGCTCCGGCTACCGCTTCTACTCGTATGGCGACGCCTGCCTTTTGGAGCGGGACGAAAGCGTTTAGAAAAACCCGGTGATGAGCGCGCTTACCTTCGAAATCTCGGCAACCGACGGAACCGCCCGGACAGGCACGCTGGAGACCGCGCACGGGACCATCGACACGCCGACCTTCATGCCGGTCGGCACCGCCGCTACCGTCAAGGCGATGACCCCCGAAGCGGTCGCCGAAACCGGCGCCCAGGTCATCCTCGCCAACACCTACCACCTGATGCTGAGGCCCGGCGCCGAACGGGTGCGGCGGTTCGGCGGTTTGCATGCCTTCATGAACTGGCCTGGGCCGATCCTCACAGATTCGGGCGGCTTTCAGGTGATGTCGCTGGCCGAACTTCGCACGCTCGACGACGACGGCGTCGAGTTCCGCTCGCACATCGACGGCGCCAGGCACAAGCTGACGCCGGAAACGGCCGTCGACATCCAGCACGCGCTCGGCGGCGACATCACCATGGTGCTGGACGAATGCACGCCGTTTCCGGCCACCGAGGAAGACGCCGCGCGCTCGATGGAGCTCTCCATGCGCTGGGCCGAACGCTCGAAACGGGCCTTCGTCGAGCGTCCCGGCCACGGCTTGTTCGGCATCGTCCAAGGCGGCGTCTACGAGGATTTGCGCGCCCGATCGGCGGCCGCCCTGATCGACATCGGCTTCGACGGCTACGCCGTCGGCGGGTTGGCGGTTGGCGAGGGCCAGGCCGAGATGCTCCGGGTGCTGGGCGAAACCGTGCCGCACCTGCCCGACGACCGGCCGCGCTACCTGATGGGGGTCGGCAAGCCCGACGACCTTCTCGCCGCCGTGCGTTTGGGCGTCGACATGTTCGACTGCGTGCTGCCGACCCGGTCGGGGCGCACCGACCAGGCGTTCACGCGGATGGGCCAGGTCAACCTGAGGAACGCCCGGCACCGCGACGACGCCCGGCCGCTCGATCCCGATTGCGGGTGCTACGCGTGTTCTCGCTACAGCCGCGGTTACCTGCATCACCTCAGCATGAGCAAGGAGGTGCTGGGACTGACGCTGCTCTCCTGGCACAACCTGCACTACTACCAGGACCTGATGCGCGGCCTGCGTCAAGCCATCGCGGACGCCACGCTCGACGCCTTCGCCGTCGATTTCGAGACGCGCCGCCAGGCCGGCGACATCGAGCCGGTTTAGGGGTGGCGCCGGCCGGCCGGGCCGGCGTGAAACGCCGCCGTTATCTGCCTATATTAGAAGCTGATGCAGGACTCGACCGGAGGACGAAAACATGGTCCATCGGATTCAGGACCTGATCGAGCGGTTCCCTGAGGATATCAAGGCCATCGGCGCGCTGATCGCCGAAGACCGCGAATTCGACCGGCTGTGCGACGAGTTCAAGGAGATCAACAACGAGCTTCACGAACTGGCCGGCGCGAAGACGGGGAAACCCGCCTTGCACGCCGAAGAGCTGCGCATGCGCCGCGTCGCCGTCGAAGAGGAGATACTGACCAAGATCGAGGGCTACAAGCCGATCTAGGCCGCCTTCAGGGAGGCCCCGGGCCGCCCGGTCGCCAAGCACGGGCGTTTTTCATCTCGACGCCTTTTGACGCCGGCGCTTCGGTGCGACATCATGGCGGCCGGGCAACGAGCGCAGCGAGGAAACCACGGCCGATGGCGGACAACGTCTACGACAACCTGACCAAGCTGGGGGCCGAAGCGGTCGTGCCCGCTTCGCCCGACGAGGCGACGCTGGAGGCGGTGCCCAACCCGCACCCCGGCACCGACTACGCGATCCGTTTCACGGCGCCCGAGTTCACCTCGCTGTGCCCGGTCACCGGCCAGCCCGATTTCGCGCACTTCGTCATCGACTACGTAGCCAACGATCTGATCGTCGAGAGCAAGTCGCTGAAGCTCTATCTGGCCAGCTTCCGCAACCACGCCGCCTTCCACGAGGACTGCACGGTGGCCATCGCCAAGCGCCTCGCCGACACGCTGTCGCCGAAGTGGCTGAGGATCGGCGGCTACTGGTATCCGCGCGGCGGCATCCCCATCGACGTCTTCTACCAGACCGGCGAGCCGCCGGCCGGGCTGTGGCTGCCGGACCAGGGCGTCCCTCCCTACAGGGGGCGCGGATGAAGGCGCGCGTCAAATGGGTCGAGGCCCGGCGCTTCGTCGGCGGTTCGGGCACCGGCCATGGCGTCATCATGGACGCGTCCTCGACGCCCGAGGGCGAGGAGCGCCTGGGCCCGTCGCCGATGGAGATGCTTTTGCTCGGCATGGGCGGTTGCACCGTCTACGACGTCGTCGCCATCCTCGAGAAGATGCGCCAGCCGATCGACGACGTGGTCGTCGAGCTCGAGGCCGAGCGGGCCGACGATGTGCCGAGGGTGTTCACCGAGATCCACGCCGTTTTCACGGTGATCGGGCGCGGCGTCGATCCGAAAAAGGCCGAAGAGGCGGTCCGGCTGTCGGCCGAGAAGTACTGCTCGGCCTCGCAGATGCTGGCCAAGACCGCCGACATCACCCACGAAGTGAAGGTGGTGGAAGCCGCCGAAAGCGACGACGAAGAGGACTAGGCGTCCTCGACGACGGTGCGCTCGGCAACCTCGATGCGCATGAGGTCGCGGCCGACGACGACGGCGCCGTCGAAATCCCCCATCACTTCTCTGAGCAGCGCCTCCTCGTCGAAGCGCGGCGGCACGAAGTGGGTCAGCGCCAGCATCCCGACCCCGGCCTCCGCCGCCACCCGTCCGACCACATCGGACAGCGTGTGATAGGAGGCGACGCTGTCGATGGTGTCGGCCGTGCGCAGTCCCTCGACCACCTTCATCTCGCGGTGGATGAAGACCTCGTGGACCAGCACGTCGGCGCCTGTGGCCGCCTCGATCAGGTTCC
The DNA here is from genome assembly GCA_964344215.1 of uncultured Thalassospiraceae bacterium. Lineage (GTDB taxonomy): Bacteria > Pseudomonadota > Alphaproteobacteria > Rhodospirillales > Casp-alpha2 > CAYFMP01. The sequence goes on from CAYFMP010000005.1 coordinate 58,401, forward strand.
GGCAATAGGTGGTGTCGCCGCTGATCGCCAGCGTCGCAGCGCCGTCGCCGGCGACGAACCCGAAGGCGTTCTCGACCGGCGCATGGTCGACCTCGACGGCTTCGACCTCAACTTCGGTTGCGGCGGCGCCGAACCGTAGGATCTCGCCGCCGGCGATCTCCGTCACCTCGACCTCGAGAGCGGCCGCCGACGGACGTTTCTCGTGGGCGATGCGCTGTTCCAGCTCGGGCCGCCACAATTCCATCAGGCGCCCGACGTAAGCCCGGGTGCCGGCCGGGCCGAACACCTGCTGCGGCCGGTCGCGGCCCTGGTGCCAACTCGAAATCACCAGTTGGAAGAGATCGACGATATGGTCCGAATGCAGGTGGGTCAGCAAGACGGCGTCGAGGTCGCGGCCCGGGCATCCGGCCGAGATCAGGCGCTGCGTGACGCCCGACCCGCAATCGACCAGCAGCCGGGCGCCGGCGCCGGCTTCGATCAGGGTGGCCGGTCCGTACCGCTCGGGATCGGCGCTCGGGCAGCCGGTTCCGAGCAGGACGACTTCCATGTCAGGCGGCCCCGGCCTCGCGGCGGCGCAGCATCCACCAGACGATCACGGCGCCGACCATCTTGCTGGCCGTCATGGCGGCGATGCCGGTCACCGAGCCGATGCCGATCATGGTCAGGAAGATGGCGCTGTCCAACGGCGTGCCGACCAGGCTGGAGAGCAGCACGCGCTGGGCGAACGGGCGCCCGGTGAACGAGTAGACCGCCCAATCGGCGAACTCGCTGACCAGGAAGGCGGCGAGGCTGGCGGCGGCGACGAAAGGGTCGGCCATGACGTAGCTGATGGCGGCGGCCACCAGCATGGCGATGATCACCCTATGGCCGATTTCGCGCTGCGCGAAATCGCGGGCGACGAAGATGAAGCCGACCAGCAGCGAGATCGGCGGCCACTTCTCGCCGCCCGGCATCTCGACCAGTGGAACCACGGTGAAGCCGTAGTTCACGGCGACGATGAGACCTATATAGAGAACGGTGTAACCGAACCTCATGCTATGGCACCCTTTTGATGGAACTGTGTCGGCCGGGTCAGTATCACACCTGTCCGGCGTTGGCGAGGATATGGTGAAGGACCGCATCCGAAAAAAGGCTATCGAGGAAGGATTCGACGCCGTCGGCTTCGCCGACGCCGCCGCCGATGCGGCCGACGGCGAGGCCTTGCGGGCGTTCGTCGGCCAGGGCCGGCACGGCGACATGAGCTGGATGGCCGACACCGTCGATCGGCGCGCCGACCCCAGAGCGCTGATGGCCGAGGCCAAAAGCATCATCGTCTTGGGCGCCAATTACGGTCCGCCCGGCGATCCCCTGGCCGCTCTCGAAGAGCGCCGGCGCGGCGCCGTCAGCGTCTATGCGCGTGGCGCGCGCGACTATCACGACGTGCTGAAGAAGAGGTTGAAGCGGATCGCCGCCTGGCTGGTCGACGAAACGGGCGCCGACGTCAAGGTCTTCGTCGACACCGCGCCGGTCATGGAGAAACCGCTGGCCGCCCGGGCCGGCCTCGGTTGGCAGGGCAAGCATACCAATCTGGTGTCGACGCGTTTCGGGTCGTGGCTGTTTCTCGGCGAGATATTCACGACACTCGAAATCGAGCCGGACAAGCCGCAACCGGACCACTGCGGGTCGTGCGACGCCTGCCTGAGGGCGTGTCCGACCGGGGCCCTGGACGAGCCCTACCGGATGGTGGCGACGCGTTGCGTCTCGTATCTCACCATCGAGCACAAAGGGGAGATCGAAGCCGAGTTGATGGACCGCATGGGCAACCGCGTCTACGGCTGCGACGACTGCCTGGCGGTATGCCCGTGGAACAAGTTCGCCGAGCCGACGACGAGCCCCGAATTCCTGGCCCGCGCCGAATTATCGGCGCCGAGGCTGGCCGACTTGGCCTGCCTCGACGACGCCGCCTTCCGCCGGGTTTTCGCCGGCTCGGCGATCAAGCGAACGGGGCGCGCGCGCTTCGTCCGCAACGTGCTGATCGCCATCGGCAACAGCGCCGATCCGAGCCTGAAGCCGGTCGCCGACAGGCTCACCGGCGACGCCTCGTCGCTGGTCGCCGCCGCCGCCCGCCGCGCCGCCCGGCGCCTGGCCGGCCTTGACGAATGAACGAGCGAAAGTTACCTGTGGAAGGACCATGAAAGCGACCCGCTTCGGCATTGTCCTCGCCGGCCTGGTGCTGGCGGCGTCGACGGCTACGGCGCCGGCGACCAGCGCCGGTGCGTCGCTCAAGCCCGGTTCGGTGTTCAGGGACTGCGAGAAATGTCCGGAGTTGGTCGTGGTGCCGTCCGGCATCTTTATCATGGGGCTGAAAGGCAAGCGCAAGACCGACAAACCCGCACACCGCGTCAACATCGCCAGGCCTTTCGCCATCGGCCGTTTCGAGGTGACGTTCGCCGAATGGCAGGCCTGTATCGACGACGGCGGGTGCAAGCACTTTCCTCACGATCACAACTGGGGCCGGGTCGGCCGGCCGGTCATCAACGTGACCTGGGACCAGGCCCAGGTCTATCTTCGCTGGATCAGCCGCAAGACCGGAAAGACCTACCGGCTGCCGTCGGAGGCCGAATGGGAATACGCGGCGCGCGGCGGCACCACGACCGAGTTCTGGTGGGGCAACGAGGTCGGCGACAACATGGCCAACTGCAAGGACTGCGGGTCCGAATGGAGCGCCAAGAGCACCGCTCCGGTCGGCTCGTTCGAACCCAATCCGTTCGGCCTCTACGATACGTCGGCCAACGTCTTCGAATGGGTCGAGGACTGCTGGACCCGGGACTACCGCGGCGCCCCGACCGACGGTTCGGCGGTTACCGCAGGCGGCAACTGCCGTTACCGCGTGATCCGGGGCGGATCGTTCTATTACTTCAACAAGGTCGCCAGATCGGCCTACCGGGCCAAGAACCCGCCCGCCGTCAACAGCTACTGGCTGGGCTTTCGAGTCTTGCGCGAACTGCGTTGAGCCGGAACGCCTACATCCCGGCTTCCTTGACGGCCAGCGCCCGGGCCATCTGGCTCAAGGCTTCCTGGTGGCGTTCATTGTCGATCTGCGCGAAGTTGCGGGCCACTTCAAGGCACATGCGCTGGCGGGTCGGGATCTCGCCGTCGCTGCCGTGCGCGTCCAAGCCCTCGAAAAAGAACCCGACCGGCACCCGCAGCACCTGTGCGATCTCGAACAGCCGTCCGGCCGATATGCGGTTGATGCCGCGTTCGTACTTGTGCGCCTGTTGATAGGTAACGCCGATCAACTCCGCCATTTGCTGTTGTGAAAGCCCAAGCATGACCCGGCGCTCCCTGATCCGGGCGCCGACGTGACGATCGGTGTCGGTGGCCCGGTTGACCGGTTTGTCGCGATGTTTTTTCGATCTTAGATTTCTTCCGTCCTGTCCCACGGTTGTTCCTCCAATATGTTGTAACCTGATCCCTCCGGATCCGAGGGAGTCGGTCCGTCGACAAAATCCTCACGGCGGTTCGGTTGTTCGGGTCCCCCAACCGCTTGGCCGTGTTTCACGGCTCCCTATTTTACCCGGGCGTTTTCTACCCAAGCGCGGAAGTCGGTTCGCTGGCTTTCCGAGGCCGTCGCCGACGGATTTCAAACACTATAACCGATTTTTATAAAAAACCTAGTGTTTTAATCAACTAATTCTCCGGCGCACGCCAAAGAAAGCCTACAGTTTCTAGGGAATTTCCACGGAATTAGAAGAGGAATTGGCTTGGTCTTACGGCTTGCCGCCGTCGCCGCTTAAGCTTTCCAACTGCTTCTGCATCTCATCAAGCTTAGCGCGAAGTTCGTCAATCTTGTCATCGGAATTGGCGCTCGCCTCGACGCCCCCGGCATCGCCTTTCGGCGCGCTTGCGCTGTTGCCGCCTTCGCGGCCCTGATGGAACGGCGAGAACATCTTCATGGCGTTTTCGAACATGGCCAGGTTCTGTTTGCCGATCTCCTCGAACTGGCCGAACGGGCCCAAGCCACCGAGCGTGTCTTCCATATAGGTGCGCATCTGTTCCTGGTTGCGGGCGAACGAGCGCATGGTGTGTTCCAGGTAGTTGGGGACCACCGAAGACAGGCTGTCGCCGTAGAAGCTGATCAGGTGCCTGAGGAAGCTGATCGGCAGCAGGTTCTGCCCCTTGCCCTCCTCCTCGACGATGATGTGGGTGAGGACGCTGCGCGTGATGTCGTCGCCGGTCTTCGCGTCGTAGACGACGAAGTCGGTGCCCTCCTTGACCATCTGGGCCAGATGGTCGAGGGTCACGTAGCTGCTGGTCGCCGTGTTGTAGAGGCGCCGGTTGGCGTATTTCTTGATCGTGATCGGTGGTTGCTCGGCACTCTCGGTGCTGTCGTCGGCCATGCCTTCTCTACCCGTTGTTCGAGTGGTGCCGAAACCTAGCGTGTAAAATGCTGCACTGCAATGAAATGTTCCTCCGTCCCGCCGCCGCCGCTATAATGCGCCCGCCCTCAACGAAAGCGAGGCGGAACGCCGTGAGCGACGACGCATCGAAGCCGCCCGATCCGGACGACCTGGCGAAACGCTACCTGGATCTATGGCAACAGCAATTGGGACGGATGGCCGACGACGGCGAAGTCGCCGACCTGATGGCGCGGACCGTCGCCCTGATGAACGCCGGCGCCGCCAACTTCGCCGCCCTCGCCGCATCCGCGGCCGGCGGCCTTGACGACGACGGGGAGACCAGCGATGGCGCCGACGCCGCAGCAAACGACGGGTCCGCGACCGAACCCGCCAGCACCCCAGGGACCGCGTCCGCTGGCCCTGCACATGGCGCTTCAGACCCTGACCTGGGTCAGCTCGCTGAGCGCCTTGCCCGGCTTGAGGAACGGGTCGCTGCCCTGGAGTCCGGACCTCAAACAGGCGGCCGAGGCGCTGCGCCGAAATCTCGAAACAAGCGATCCTGACGCCTTCGCCGGCGCCGTCGACGCCGAGGCCCGGCGCCGCACCCGCTTGTTCGCCGACGCCGTCGCCGCCTACCGCCGCCACCCGCGCGCCGCGCCGCCGCCGGAACCGCCGGTGGTGTGGCGGGCCGGGCCGGCCCGGCTGCTCGATTACGGGGCGGCGGGCGCAGCGGCCGATGGAGCGGCGGTGCTGGCGGTGCCGTCGCTGATCAACCGCGCCTATATCCTCGACCTGACCGAACGCTTCAGCCTGATGCGCTACCTGGCGGCGGTCGGTCTCAGGCCCTATCTGCTCGACTGGGGCGTGCCCGGCGCCGCCGAACGCCGGTTCGGGCTGACCGACTACATCGCCGGCCCGCTGCAGGGCGCCTTCGATTTCGTCGCCGCCGCGACCGACAAACCGCCCGCCGTCGTCGGCTACTGCATGGGCGGGCTGTTGGCGCTGGCGCTGGCCTCGCGCATTCCCGGCCGGACCGCGAGCCTCGCCCTGCTGGCGACGCCGTGGGACTTCCACGCCGAACACGACGCCCAGGTTCGCTTCCTGGCCGCCATGGCGCCGGGCCTGAACGCCTATATCGAGACCGCCGGCGAGCTGCCGGTCGATTGCCTGCAGGCCATGTTCGCCAGCCTCAACCCCTACCTGACGCTCGACAAGTTCCGCCGTTTCGCCGACCTGGCGCCGGATTCCGATGCGGCCCGCCATTTCGTCGCCGTCGAGGACTGGCTCAACGACGGTATGCCGCTGGCCGGGCCGGTGGCCCGCGAATGCCTGTTCGACTGGTATGTCGCCAACGCGCCCATGAAAGGCGAATGGCGGGTCGGCGGCGCCGTCGTGCGCCCCGAAGACGTCGCCGTGCCGACCCTGGTGGCGGCGCCGAGCGGCGACACCATCGTACCGCCGGCTTCCGCCGAACCGTTGGCAGGCGCCATCCCCGGTGCTCGCCTGATGAGCCTGGCCGGCGGCCATATCGGCATGATGGTCGGCGGCCGCGCCGCCAAGCACCTGTATCGGCCGCTGGCCCAATGGTTGGCCGAAACCGCCTCTCCGGCGTGATCTGAATCAATGCTCTCGGGACTGCACAATCTATGTTGTGTCCCTACGGCAAGAGGCCTATAACCAAGCTGTTTTGTGCACCTGCGAAATGAACGCGGGATGAGCCCCGGCGGCAACCAACCGCCGCTCCCCTAAGGAGGATCGTCAACATGTCAGAAGTCGTTATCGCGGCGGCCGCGCGTACCCCGGTCGGTGCGTTCAGCGGCGGTTTGAGTTCCGTCGCTGCAAGTTACCTGGGCGAGGTCGCCATTGCCGCCGCCCTCGAGCGGGCCGCCGTTGACCCGGCCGACGTCGATGAAGTCATCATGGGCCAGATCCTGGCCGCCGGCGCCGGTCAGAACCCGGCCCGCCAGGCGGCCGTCGGCGCCGGCGTGCCGGTCGAGAAGACGGCCTATGGCATCAACCAGCTATGCGGCTCGGGCCTGAGGGCCGTGGCCTTGGGCAGCCAGGCCATCCGCTTGGGCGATTCCGGCATCGTCGTCGCCGGCGGCCACGAGAGCATGAGCCAGGCGCCGCACTGCGTGCACTTGCGTAACGGCACCAAGATGGGCTCGGCCGAGATGATCGACAGCATGATCAAGGACGGCCTGTGGGACGCCTTCAACGGCTATCACATGGGCAACACGGCCGAGAACGTCGCCGAGAAATGGCAGCTGACCCGCGAGGAGCAGGACGCCTTCGCGCTGAAGTCCCAGGAAAAGGCCGCTGCCGCCATCGAGGCCGGCAAGTTCACCGACGAGATCGTTCCGGTCACCATCACGTCGAGGCGCGGCGATACCGTGGTCGACACCGACGAGCACCCGAAGCCCGACACCACCGCCGACAGCCTGGCCAAGCTGCGCCCGGCCTTCGACAAGGAGGGCACGGTGACGGCCGGCAACGCGTCCGGCATCAACGACGGCGCCGCGGCGGCGGTGCTGATGAGCGCCGAGGAAGCCGACAAGCGCGGCATCGAGCCGCTGGCCCGCATCAAGTCGTGGGCGACGGCCGGGGTCGACCCTTCGATCATGGGCACCGGCCCCATACCGGCCAGCCGCATGGCCCTCGAGAAGGCCGGCTGGACGACCGACGACCTCGACCTGATCGAGGCCAACGAAGCCTTCGCCGCCCAGGCCTGCGCCGTCAACAAGGACTTGGGCTGGGATACCGACAAGGTCAACGTCAACGGCGGCGCCATTGCGCTTGGCCACCCGATCGGCGCATCCGGCGCCCGGGTCCTGGTGACGCTCTTGTACGAGATGCAGAAACGCGACGCCAAGAAAGGGCTCGCCACCTTGTGCATCGGCGGCGGCATGGGAATCGCCATGTGCGTCGAGCGCGACTGATCCCGCTCGGCGCCCAAGGCCAAATAGGGAGGAGACCCGAGCCATGAGTAGAAATGCACTGGTCACCGGCGGCACCCGCGGCATCGGCCGCGCCGTCTCGAGCGCCCTGGTCGAGGCCGGTTACACGGTAGCCGCCAGCTACGCCGGCAACGACGAGGCCGCCAACGCCTTCAAGGAGGAATCCGGCGTTCCCGTCTACAAGTTCGATGTCGGCGACTTCGACGCCTGCGCCGCCGCCATCAAGCAGATCGAGGAAGACGTCGGCGCTATCGATGTCCTCGTCAACAATGCCGGCATCACCCGCGACAAACCGCTACACAAGATGGAGCGGGGCGATTGGGACGCCGTCATCGACACCAACCTGTCAAGCCTCTTCAACATGAGCCGCGGCGTCATCGACGGCATGCGCGAGCGCGGCTTCGGGCGGATCATCAACATCAGCTCGATCAACGGCCAGAAGGGGCAGTTCGGACAGACCAACTACTCGGCCGCCAAGGCCGGCGAGATCGGCTTCACCAAGGCGCTGGCATTGGAGACGGCGGCCAAGGGCATCACCGTCAACGCCATCGCGCCCGGCTATATCGCCACCGAGATGGTCAAGGCCGTGCCGGAGGATGTGATGAACAAGGCGATCCTTCCGTTCATCCCGGTCGGACGCGTCGGCGAACCCGAGGAGATTGCGCGATGCGTGGTGTTCCTGGCCTCCGACGAGGCCAGCTACATCACCGGCTCGACGCTGACCGCCAACGGCGGCCAGTACATGGCCTGACAAGCGCCGCCGTCGCGATTGATATTCCGGCCCCCTTGCCTGAGCGAGGGGGCTTTTTTTCGGTTGCGGAATATCGCCCGTCAACCGAGTGGCGCTTCCATCAGCAGGACGTCGCCGGTGGCGTCGATCATCGGGTGCGGAACGATGGCGCGGCGGTCGGTCTCGACGAAGCCGTGGCGCCGGTAGAGACGAACGGCGCCGTCGTTCTGCTCGAAGACGATTAGGCTCAGGCCTTCGAGCCCGCACCGCCGGGCTTCCTCGTGGGCGACCTCGATAAGTCGTGTCCCGATTCCCTGGCCGCGGCACTCCGGGTAGGTGGCGAGCGCCGCGATATAGAAAGTGCCGTCGGCTTCCAATTCGGCCATCGGCCGCAGCACCGGGTCGATGCCGTCGAGATCGGCGTCCGGGTCGACCGCCATCGGGTAACCGTACATCATGCCGACGACGGCGCCCCGGCGCTCGGCAATGATGCAGTTCCGATAGGAGAACTCGGTGTCCTCGCGGGCGTAGCGCCGCTCGCCGATTTCGAGCAACGACAGCCCCGCGTAATCGTCCCACATCAGGCTCCAGACGTAGTCCGACACCCCTTCGGACGCAATCCGGAAGAGGCTGGCGATATGGCCGCAGTCGTCCCTGACGGCGGCGCGGAACTGGACCTCGGTCATCGCCTTCCTCTAGAGCGGCTTCCGATCGGTTGGAATCGGCCATCGGTTCCAACCGATCGGATTACACCGCTCTAATCTATTGAAAATTAGAGCAAGTAAATCCGGTTAACTTGAACCCGAACGGTTCAAGTTAACCGGATACTGCTCTAGCACAGGCCGGGCCGTTGTCAAACGGGCGCCGACGCGTTAACAAGCGCCATGCCCGACTCGCCGCACACCACCCGCGCCACGTTGATCGGCGGCACCGCCGTTCTCATGTGGGGGCTGCTGGCGCTCCTGACCACGCTGACCGGGCAAGTGCCGCCGTTCCTGCTGGCGGCGCTGGCGTTTTCGGTGGCGACGGCGCTGATCGCCGTCAAGTGGGTGATCGGCGGCGACGACGTGGTGGCGCATTTGAGGCAGCCCGTGGGCGCCTGGGCGACCGGGGTGAGCGGCCTGTTCGGCTACCACTTCTTCTATTTCATGGCACTCAGGAACGCGCCGCCGGTCGAGGCCGGGCTGATCGCCTATACCTGGCCGCTCTTGATCGTCGTCTTCTCGGCGCTGCTGCCCGGCGAACGGCTGCGCTGGTGGCATCTGGCCGGTGCAATGGCCGGGCTCGGCGGCACCGTGCTGCTGGTCACCGACGGCGGCGGCGGTCTTGCCGGTTTCGGGGGCTTCAAGAGCGAGTTCGCCTTCGGCTATGCGATGGCCGCGGTGTGCGCGCTGACGTGGTCGACCTACTCCGTGGTCAACCGCCGCTTCGGCCGGGTGCCGACCGACACGGTCGGGGGCTTCTGCGCCGTCACCGCGGTGCTGGCGGCGATGGCGCATGCCGCCTTCGAGGACACCGTGTGGCCGGCCGGCCCATCGGAATGGCTGGCCGTCGCCGGCCTGGGCCTGTTGCCGGTCGGCGCCGCCTTCTTCACCTGGGATTACGGCACCAAGCACGGCGACATTCGGGTTCTCGGCGCACTCGCTTATGCCGCACCCCTGATCTCGACGGTGTTGCTGATCTCTTTCGGCAAGGGCGAGGCGAGCTGGGCGGTGGCGGCGGCCTGCGCACTCATCGTCGGCGGCGCCCTGCTGGCCTCGAAGGAGATGCTGGTCCGGCCGGCCTGAGCCGGCGACCGCGCCGCCCTTCTCGCGATCCGTGAAACCGAATACCCTGAACCGTGGTCGCACCCGAACCGGCGACCTTCGAGCCAAGGGAGGATGATCATGTCGTACTTTCTCGATTTCCGCGTCGCTTACGGCGCGGATATGAGTCAAAAGGACCTGTTCACGATCTGGGCGAAGGAGGCGGATGCCGCCTTGGGCGCTAGATCGGATCACGTTTTGTCGGAAACACGAGGTGTCGACGACAAAACGTGTGAATCCGATCGGTTTCAATGATGTAGAGCAGATTCACATGCTTTGACGGATCGCCCGGACGATTCCGACAAAGCATGGTCTGCTCTAAGGAGGCTGGCGCCGTCGTCGATCTCTGGAAGTGCGCCGGCATGCGCCGCGTCATCGCCATCGTCGATCTCGACGGACCGGATACCCTCGACCAGATCCTCATGGACCTGCCGATCATGCAGGAGATGGGGCAGCACGTGGACGTTCAGGTGACGGCGCTGCGCCCCTACGAGGACTTCGCAGCCGACGTCAAGGAGCGCCTCGAGCGCTGACCCGTTCTTCGAGCGCCGCGGCGGCCGCTTCGACGGCGCCGGTCCAGTCGCCGGCGGCCGGTTGGCGGAACAGCCGCATGGAGGGATACCAGGGCGAGTCGTCGCGGCCCAGGAACCACCGGTAATCCGGCGAGAACGGCACCAGGTTCCAGACCGCAACGCCGAGTGCCCCGGCCAGATGGGCGGATGCGTTGGAGGCCTGGATGACGAGGTCGAGGCCGGCGATCTGGGCGGCCTGGCCCTCGATATCGGTCAACGGGTCCGCGTCCGGCCAATCGTGAACGACGACGCCTGTTTTGGCCGCGATGGCGGCGATCTCTTCGGCGCACTCGCCGTATTGCAGATTGACGAATTGGACGCCGCCTGTGGCCAGCAGCGGCCTAAGCCCGTTCGACGAAACCGAACGCCTAAGCCGGATGTGCGAATAGCCGCCGCCGCGCCAGGCGATGCCGACCTTGAGGCCGTCGCCGAGCTCGTCCAAGCGCTGGCCCCACAGAGCGGCCTGCTCCGGGTCGGGGATCAGGTGTCGAACGGTCTTGGGAAAATCCTCGAAGCGCCGCCGGTAGATACGGGGCAGGTCACCGATCGGCGCCTGCACGTCGAACGGCGGCGGCGCTCCCTTGGACACGACCGTCAGCTCCGGAAAGGTGCGGGCGTAGAGCCCGACCAGACGGGCGTCGCATTCGAGGAGGCAGGATTCGGGCCGGGCCTGTTCGAGGAGGTCGGGCAGGCAAGTGGCGAACATGATCTCGTCGCCGATTCCCTGCTCGCTCCACACCAGGATCGTCTTGCCGGCGAGATCGCCGCCGTCCCACTCGAGTTCGGCGAACCGGCGCCGTTCCGGGGCCATCTGTTCGGCCCGCCAGCGCCAGGCGTAGTTGTCCCACCCGGCTTCCAGCTCGCCCGTCAGCAGCTGGGTGACGCCCAAGCCGAGATGCGCCTCGGCGTCGTCCGGCTCGATTTCCAGGGCTTGCCGGAAAACGTCGATCGCTTCACCGGGCTGGCCGAGAATACGGAGCGCATTGCCCAGGTTGATGAGTACTTCGGCGTTGTCCGGCTCGATTTCGAGGGAGCGCCGGTAGTGACGGACAGCCTCGTCCAGCCGTTCGAGCCGGACCAGGGCGGCGCCGAGATTCCGATGACCGGCGGCATCGCCGGGCGCGGCGGCGATGGCTCGCTCATAGAGCGCCACCGCTTCCTCGTAACGTTCGGCCAAGGCGAAAATGACGCCGAGATTGACCAGGGCCTGCGGCTGGCCGGGAGCCAGTTCTAGACATCGGCGGTAACACGCCTCGGCCTCGCCCAAGCGGTCCGCCGCCTGATAAAGCGAGCCCAGCGTGTTATGCGCGTCAGCCACGTCGGGGGCCAGTTCGACGGCGCGCTCGGCCGCCTCGATGCCGTCGGCGAACCGGCCCAGCGCCTTGTAGGCGACGGCCAGATTGACATGGGCGGCAACCAGGTTGGGATCGAGAGAAAGGGCTTTTTGGTGGGCGCCGACGGCTTCGTCGGGACGGCCGAGGTCGGTCAGGAGCGCGCCCAGCGTGGCATGGGCCTCGATCAGCTCCGGATCGCCGGCGACAGCCTGCTCACAGTAGGCCAGTCCTTCTTTCGGCCGGCCCGCGAGCCGCAATACGATGGCCAGGTTGACGCTGACGCCCGGATTGCCGGGAAGCGCCTTCAGGACTTCCCTGTAGGCCGCTTCGGCCAGTTCCAGCCGGCCCGCCCGCTGGTGAGCGAGGGCGGATTTGAACGATGCCTGCGGGTCCGTTGCGGCGGGCCTCGCGGCCTTGCGCGCCCGCGCCTTCATTTCCCTTCGCCGCTGCCGTCGGTTCATGATTTTCGCTCAGGCCGGGTCTTTCGGCATCGTCGACGTCATCGAGGGCCGATCCGCCATCGCCTCGTACCAATCGGCCAACGCCGGCCGGCCCAGGCGCCAGTCGTCGTCGCCGAACCGAAAATCGCGGTAGCCCAGCGTGACGGCGACGGTCAGGCGGCCGATGGTGAGCGGCCCGGCCAAGGCGTCGGTCTCGTCCTCGAGTACGTCGAGGGCGCGCTCGACGGCCCTGGCCTGGCGCTCCATCCAGGAAGGCGAGCGCTCGCCGTCGGGGCGGCGGCCTTCCAGCATGCAAAGGATGGAGGCGTCGAGGATGCCGTCGCCGAGGGCTTGTTGGCGCAACGCCGCCCAGCGCTCCGGGCCGGCCGCCGGAAACAGCTTCGGTCCGTCATGCAGACCGTCCAGGTACTCGCAGATGACCGGCGAATCGAACAGCATCGTGCCGTCGTCGAGGAGCAGCACCGGGACTTTGCCCAACGGATTGTTTTCGGCGATGTCGGTGGCCGGGTCCCAGACGTTGGTCGGGACCCGCTCGACGACGGCATCGAGGCCGGTTTCGATGACCATGACGGTGACTTTGCGGACATAGGGCGAGGTCGGCGAGAAGCGGAGTTTCATCGGTCTAGCCTCTTTTTGGCGGATCGGATTTGGCGAGACACTACCACCATCCGCCGTCGCCTCGAAAGCTGCCAAACGCCCGACTTGTGGGTTATGCTCGCCGATCATGTGGACGGACGTTATCGATCTGCGCGATTTCTACGCCTCTGCCCTCGGTCAGGTCGCCCGCCGGATGGTGCGCCGCCGTCTGCGCCGGCTGTGGCCCGACGTCAGCGGCCAGGCCATCCTCGGTCTCGGTTACGCGGCGCCTTACCTGTCGGGCTTCCGCGGCGAGGCGGCGCGGGTGCTCGCCGCGATGCCGGCCGGCCAGGGCGTGCTGCATTGGCCGGCCGACGAACCCGGCCTGACGACCTTGGTTGACGAGTTGGAGCTGCCGTTCGACGACCTGTCGATGGACCGCGTGCTGCTGGTTCACGCCGTCGAGTGCGCCGAACAGGTCCGCCCGTTGATGCGCGAAGTATGGCGGGTGCTGGCCGGCAGCGGCCGGCTCATCGTCGTCGTCCCCAATCGGCGCGGCGTATGGGCCCGCTTCGAGCGCACCCCGTTCGGCCACGGCCAGCCCTATTCGAGAGGACAGCTGTCGCGGGTGCTGCGCGACAACCTGTTCACGCCCGTCGAATCCCACAACGCCCTCTACGTGCCGCCGGTCAGTTCGAGAATGATGCTGTCTTCTGCTCCGGCCTGGGAACAGATCGGCCAACACGGCCTGTCGACCTTCGCCGGCGTCGTCATCACCGAGGCCACCAAGCAGATCTATGCCGGTCAGGCGGAGACCCAGACGGAGCGCCGGCGCAGCTACCTGTCCTTCCCGAACGCGCCGCCGGCGCCCCGTCGCACCGTCGAGGACCGCCGTTCGCGCTAACTACTCAACAGGAACACCGCCTGTTCGCCGAACAGGTTGGCCGACAGCGCCGTTGCGCCGGAGCCCATCGCCTGACCGCTGCCGTCCAGGAAAACGCTGCGCTCCAGAATAATGCCGAGTTCCGAACACAGCGCCACGAAATCGCGGATCGTGCAGAAATGGATGTTGGGCGTCTCGAACCATTGATACGGCAGCGTTTCGTTGACCGGCATGCGGCCGCGAACGGCCAGGTAGAAGCGGACCCGCCAATAGCCGAAGTTGGGAAACGACACCACCGCCCGGCGGCCGATGCGCAGCAGATGCTCGAGCACGGTGCGGGGCTGGTGCATGGCCTGCAGGGTCTGCGACAGCACCACGTAGTCGAAGGAGTTGTCGGGGAAGTCCTTGAGGTCGGTTTCGGCGTCGCCCTGGATGACCGACAGTCCGGCGCTGATCGAGGCCTTGACCCCTTCCGGGCTGAGCTCGATGCCGCGGCCGTCGACCTGACGGAAGTGCACCAGGTAATCGAGCAGAGTGCCGTCGCCGCAGCCGACGTCGAGAACCCGCGCGCCGGGTTCGATCATGTCGGCGATCAACTGCAGGTCGACGCGGATCGATTTGCGGTCCGGCACCATCAGCCGGCCCCGGCTTCCTGTTCGCGCCGCTCCCAGGCGCCGACGATGAAGCCCCTCAGGACCTTGCGGAACTCGGGTTCGTCCAACAGGAAGGCGTCGTGGCCGGCGTCCGATTCGATCTCGGCGAAACTGACGTTGGCGGCGACCCCGTTCAGCGCGTGCACGATGGCTCTGTTCTCGGCCGTCGGATACAGCCAATCGCTAGTGAACGAGATCACACAGAACCGCACCGGCGTGTCCCTGAACGCGTTGGCCAGGACGCCGCCGTGCTTGGCGGCCATGTCGAAATAATCGGTCGCCCGCGTGATGTAGAGGTACGAGTTGGCGTCGAACCTGTCGACGAAGGTTATTCCCTGGTGGCGCAAGTAGCTCTCGACCTGGAAGTCGGCCTCGAAGCCGTAGGTGACGTCGTCGCGGTCCTGCAGCCGGCGGCCGAACTTGCGGTGCAGGGCCGATTCCGAGAGGTAGGTGACGTGGGCCGCCATGCGGGCGACGGCCAGGCCCCGGTGCGGTTTGACGCCGTGGCTCAAATAATCGCCGCCGTGCCAATCGGGGTCGGCCATGATGGCCTGACGGCCGACCTCGTGAAAGGCGATGTTCTGGGCGGTGTGGTGGGCGGCGGTGGCGATCGGGGCGGCGGCGAACACGCGCTCGGGGTACATGGACGCCCATTCCAGCACCTGCATGCCGCCGATCGAGCCGCCGGTGACCAGGAACAGCTTTTCTATCCCTAGGTGATCGAGCAGCATGGCCTGGGCGCGCACCATGTCGGCGATGGTGATGATCGGAAAATCGAGCCCCCACGGCCGTCCGGTGTCCGGGTTGATCTCCTTCGGCCCGGCCGTGCCCATACACCCGCCGAGAATATTCGCGCACAGCACGTGGAAGCGTTCGGTGTCGATCGGTTTGCCCGGGCCGACCATCAGGTCCCACCAGCCGGGCTTGCCGGTCACCGGGTGCGATTCGGCGACGAACTGGTCGCCGGTCAGGGCATGACAGATCAGGACCGCGTTGGACTTGTCGTCGTTCAAGGCCCCGTAGGCCTGATAGGCGACCGGAAAATCGACGAGCTCGGCGCCGCTGTCGAGGCGCAGCGGCCGGTCGCGGCCGAGGCGCACGACGAATCCGGGCAGCCCGCCGTCGGCGGTCGCTTCGGAGCCCGTTTTGGCGGTTTGGCTTTCGGGTGCGGTCATGGTTCGTATCGCCGTCAAACTTGCTCGAGGAAACCGGGGGCCGAAAAACGGCCTCATAGCTAGGATTCAGGCCTGCCACTGTCAATGTTTTCTTTGATTTTACTGGGCCGTACGCTTATCAAGGGGCGCTTTTTCACCGGCATCCGACGGGAACGGCCGAGGGCGCGTTATGACCGACAAAAACAACGATTTGGAGGATCTGCGCCGTGAGATCGACGCCATCGACGATTCGATCCACGACCTGATCATGCAACGCACGGCCATTGTCGAGCGCGTCCGCGACGTCAAGCGCGACCAGCCGATCAAGATCCGCCCGGCCCGCGAGGCCGAAATCCTGTATCGGTTGCTGGCTCGCCACCACGGCCCGTTCCCGAAGAGCGAACTGGCCCGCATGTGGCGCGAGATGATCGTCGCCACGCTCGGGTTCGAGGGGCCGTTCTCGGTCGCCGTCTACGTCACCGACGAGACGCCCGGCTACTGGGACCTGGCCCGCGACCAGTACGGCACCTTCACGCCGATGACCCGGCACGGCTCGGCCCGCGCCGTGGTCGAGGCCGTCCGCACCCAGGAAGCGACCCTCGGCATCCTGCCGCTGCCGAGGCGCGACGACGAGGACAACTGGTGGCGGTTGCTGGTCAGCGCGGCGCCGGAAGCACCCAAGGTGATCGCCCGCCTGCCCTTCATCGGCCTCGGCAACGCCCGCGACGCCGGCCTCGAGGCGCTCGTCGTCTGCCCAGTCGAACAGGAGGAGACCGGCCGCGACCGCTCCTTCCTGGCCATCGAGGCGGAAGCCGACATCGGTTTCAACGCCATCGAGGCGGCCCTTTCGCAAGCCGGCTTCTCGGCCGTCTTCCACCAGGTCTGGCACGACCCCGACCGGCCGCCGGGCTGGACCTACCTGGTCGAGGTGTTCGGCTTCTTCGCCGGCGACGGGCGGCGCATGACACGGCTGCTCGACGGGCTCGGCGAGCGCGCCACGCGCATCGTTGCCTTGGGCGGCTATGCGACGCCGCTCGGAGAGCGCGACTTGGCGCCGACGGAGCCGGGCCCGTGAGCGCGCCGGTCCCGCAGCCGGGGATCATGCGGATCGAGCCCTACGTCGGTGGCGAATCGTCGATTCCCGGCATCGCCAAGGTCATCAAGCTGGCCTCCAACGAAGGCGCCTTCGGACCCAGCCCGAAAGCGATGGAAGCCTTTAGCGAACTGGCCGCTGACCTGCACCGCTACCCGGACGGCGCCTGCACGGCGCTGCGCCGGGCGATCGCCGATATTCACGGGCTCGATCCCGAGCGCATCGTCTGCGGCACCGGTTCCGACGAGTTGATCTCGCTTCTCTGCAACGCCTACGCCGGTCCCGGCGACGAGGTGCTGCACAGCCAGTACGGCTTTCTGATGTACCCGATTTCGGCCCGCGCCTGCGGGGCCGAACCGGTCGCCGCGCCGGAGATCGGCCTGACGGCGGACGTCGAGGAGTTGTTGGAACGCGTCAGCGAGCGCACCCGTCTCTTGTTCCTGGCCAATCCCAACAACCCGACCGGCACTTATCTGCCGGCTCCCGAGCTCGAGCGGTTGCGCGGCGGGCTGCGCGAAGACGTGCTGCTGGTGATCGACGCCGCTTACGCCGAGTACGTCGAGCGCGACGATTACACGGACGGCATCGACCTGGTCGAGGCCAGCGACAACGTGGTGACGACGCGCACGTTCTCGAAGATCCACGGGCTCGGCGGGGCGCGCTTGGGGTGGGCCTACTGCCCGCCCGCCGTCGCCGACGTGCTCAACCGCGTGCGCGGCCCGTTCAACGTCAGCGCCGCCGCCATCGCCGCCGGCGTGGCGGCGATCGAAGACACCGCCTTCACCGAGATGTCGCGCCGCCACAACGCGGAATGGCAGGCCTGGACCCGCGACGCCGTCCTCAAACTCGGCCTCGAATCGCCCGATGGGGTCGGCAATTTCGTGCTGGTGCGGTTTCCCGACGGCGGCGGCCACGACGCCGAGGCCGCCGACGCCTTCCTCAAGGGCCGCGGCATCATCGTCAGACGCATTGCCGGCTACGGCCTGCCCGAATACCTGCGCATCACCATCGGGCGCGAAGAGGAAATGCGCGCCGTCATCGAAGCGCTGGCCGCCTTCCTCGGGAGGAACGCGTGAGCAAGCCGCTGTTCGACACCGTCGCCCTGATCGGCATCGGCCTGATCGGCTCGTCGCTGGCCCGGGTGCTGAGGCGCGACGGGATGGCCCGGACCATCGCCGTCGCCACCCGCAGCCAGGCGACGCTCGCAAAGGCCCGCGACCTCGGCCTCGGCGATACGTATACGACCGACCCGGCCGAAGCCGCCGCCGGCGCCGACCTCGTCGCCCTGTGCGCGCCGCTGGGCGCCAACGCGGCACTCGCCGAGGCCATCGGTCCGGTCCTGAAGGAGGGCGCCATCGTCACCGACGTCGGCAGTTGCAAGAAATCGGTGATCCGCGATGTCAGGCCTTACTTGGCCGAAGGAGTCCATCTGGTCCCCGGCCACCCGGTCGCCGGCACCGAGCATTCGGGACCGGAAGCCGGTTATGCCGAGCTGTTCGAGGGGCATTTCACCATCCTGACGCCGGAGAACGGCACCGACGCGACGGCTATCGAGGCGGTCGCCGAGATGTGGCGGCGCGCCGGCAGCCACGTCGAGGTCATGGACGCCGACCACCACGACCAGGTGCTGGCCCTGACCTCGCACCTGCCGCACCTGATCGCGTACTCCATCGTCGATACGGCGACCGACCTGGAAGCGCACCTGAAGGGCGAGGTCGTCAAGTTCTCGGCCGGCGGCTTTCGCGACTTCACCCGGATCGCGGCGTCGGACCCGGTCATGTGGCGCGACATCTTCCTCGCCAACAAGGAGGCCGTGCTCGAGGTCTTGGGCCGTTTCAACGAGGACCTGACGGCGCTGCAACGGGCCATCCGCCGCGACGAGGCCGACGTCCTGTTCGAGACCTTCACCCGTACCCGCGCCATCCGCCGCGGCGTCGTCGAGGCCAAACAGGACAAGATCGACGCCAAGGAGGAATAGGCCGGGCGGCCGACTACAACCGTAGCCCGGCGCCGTCGGTGGCGCGCTGCCATTTGCTGTCGATGTCGGCATCGAAGATGACCGCCTCGTCGGCCGGCGCGCTGAGCCAGTCGCCGCGCTCGATTTCCGCCTCCAGCTGGCCGGGCGACCAGCCGGCGTAGCCGAGTGCGACCAGCGCCTTTTCCGGGCCGGTTCCGGACGCGATCGCCTCGAAGACGCCGCGCTCGGCGGTCATCGAGATGCCGTCGCTGACGACCAGCGTTTTCGGGCTCTTGAAGTCGGCGCTATGGAGGACGAAGGCGCGCGACGGCTCGACCGGGCCGCCGTAATGGAGACGGACCTCCTCGCCGCCGTCGCCGAGTTCGCCGGCCTCCAGCCCGAGCCCTTCGAGCAGCGTGCCGAGCGGTCCCGACCCGTAGACCCTGTTGACGATCAATCCAAGCGCGCCGTCCTTGTTGTGTTCGACCATATAGACGACGGTCCGCTGGAAACGCGGGTCGGGAAGTTCCGGCGTGGCGACCAGGAACTGCCCGGCCAGATAGGGGCCGGCGGCGGGTTTTCCCGATTGCGCCAGGGCCGGCGACGCCATCGCTGCGAGCAACACGAACACCGCCGCCCAGCCGAGACCGACGAGGGCTTTTCGCATGGTCCCGATGTTAGCAGAAAATCGCGACCCGGGGATCGGTCATCTCCATTTCACCGGCGGCATCCGGACCAACGCCACCGGACCCGCGAACAGGACCCGGTCCTGGACGCTGACGGGGATGTCCAGATAAGGCGGACCGCCGCCCTCGGGCGTCTTGGCGAGAGCGCCTAAGACCAGCTTGGCGGTGACGGCGGCGGCGGTATCGACGACACCGCGCCGGCGCAGGCTTTCGACGGCGGCGAAGAAACCCTCGACCCGGGCCGAAAACGCGGCGACCGGCTGCATCGCCTGATCGAGTGCCAGCGTGCCGTCGCCTTGCAGCTTCAACTCGCCGTAGTCGAGGTCGAACCGGTCGATTTCGACGGTGCCGCCGGCATCGCGCCACAGGGCCAGTGCGTTCGGCAGCCTTTCGGACGGCAACGGCTCGATCAGGCGGGCGGCGAGCCCGGCCGCGGCAACGTCGGTCCCCATCGGCAGGTCCAGCGTCGCCGGCAGCCGCACCGCCGCCGCGTCGATGGCGACATCGCCGGCGACGCCGGCGGCGTCGCGGCGCACCTCGAGCGTCCCCTTGAGAATGCCGGCGAACGCTTGATAAGCGCGGGCCTCGGCATCGGCGCCGAGCGTCACCACGTGACCGCCGGACAGATCGAAGGCGATGCGGTCCAGGTTCCAGGGCCGGGCCTTCAACGACACCGCCTCGCCGCGCCACGACCACGGGCGGCTGGCGTCCGGACGCTGGACGGACGGGCGGCCGATGCTGAGTTCCATATGGAAAGGGAAACCGCCGGTCTTCAGCGATTCATAAGCGACTTGGACACCCTCGTTACGGACGTCATCGGCCCAGGCGACGAACCCGGCCTCGACCTGCCGGGCCACCGTCGACCAGAACCCGACATAGGCACCGACGGCAAGCAGCACAGCGAGCCCGACCCAGGCGATCTTCGGCGGGCGCTTCCGGATCGGGGCGGACTGCGGGTCGGGCGGCGGTTCCATGCGGGCCTGTTCCGGCAAGCTGTGGGCCAAACGTGCCTCCTTATAGTGCGTTGCAGGAGGCGGTTGAAGGGACTAGCTTCGATGCGACATGGACGATACCCCTAAGCCTGCGCCGACGGCGGCGGCCGAGGCCGATCGAACGAGCGAGCCGGCCTGGGTGGCGGCGGCGCCGGCCGTGTTCGTCCTGCTGTGGAGCACTGGTTTCCTCGGCGCCAAGATGGGGGCGCCGCACGCCGAGCCGTTCACCTTCCTGAGCATTCGCTTCGTCATCGCCGCCGCCCTGTTCGGCGGCGTCTGCCTGGCTTTTCGGGCCGAGTGGCCGCGCGCCGCCGCCGAGGTCCGCCACGCGATCGTTTCCGGTTGGCTGGTCCACGGCGTCCATCTGGGCGGCGTTTTCTGGGCCATCGATAACGGCGTTTCGGCCGGAACGACCGCCATCATCGTCGGCATCCACCCGCTGCTCACCGCGGTCGGCGCCGGACCTTACCTGGGCGAGCGGGTGACGGTGCGCCAGTGGCTGGGCTTCGGGCTCGGCCTCGTCGGCATCGGGCTGGTGGTGTGGGACAAGGTCGCCGTCGACATCGGCCAGTGGCCGGGATTGTTGAGCTGCGTCGTCGCGCTGACCGGCTTGAGCTTCGGCACGCTGTATTCGAAACGCCACGGCGAGAGTACCCACCTGCGCACCGGTTCGACCCTGCAACTGGCCGCCGCCGCCGTCCTTCTCGTGCCGCTGGCGCTTGCTTTCGAAACCGGCGACATCGCCTGGACCGGCGAGTTCGTGTTCGCGCTCATCTGGCTGACCGTCGTCATGTCGGTCGGCGCGTTCACGCTGATGTATTTCCTGATCCGCCGCGGCGCCGCCTCCCGTGTGGTCGGCCTCTTCTACCTGGTGCCGCCGCTGGTCGCCCTCGAGGCGTACTTTCTGTTCGGCGAGACGATCACCCCGACCACCGTCGCCGGCATGGGCCTGGCGGTGCTGGCCGTCGCCCTGGTAACGCGGAATTAGGGAACGCGGGATGGTACGGCCAAGCGGCGATATCTGGGTGTTCGGCTACGGCTCTTTGATGTGGCGGCCCAACTTCGCGCACGCCGACACCGAGCCGGCCCTGGTTCACGGCTATCACCGGGCGCTCTGCATCTATTCGACGACCTACCGAGGCACCCATGCCAAGCCCGGCCTGGTGCTCGGCCTCGACCGCGGCGGCTCGTGCCGCGGCATGGCATTCCGGGTCGCCGCCGCCGACATCGAGGCGGTCATGGACTATCTCTATGCGCGCGAGATGATCAACGAGGTCTACCGGCCGACCTGGCTCAACGCCCGCCTGCCGGACCGCACGGTCAAGGCCTACGGCTTCGTCGCCAACCCCGGCCACCCGCAGTACGTCGGCGACCTCGAGGACGCCGAAGCCGTCCGCCTGATCCTACAGGGGTGCGGCAAGTCGGGCCACTGCGTCGATTACGTCCGCAACACCATCGAGCACCTGAAGGAGCTGGGCATCCGCGACCACACCCTGGAGCGGCTGCTCAGGAAAACCAAAGCCGAACTGGCGAGCCGCGGCTAGGGGCTAATCGGGAAGGTGGACGGCGCCGTCGTCGTCGATCGGGAAATACGGGTTCCAGGCGACCTCCCAGGCATGGCCGTCGGGATCGGCGAAGTATCCGGAATAGCCGCCCCAGAAGACGTCCCCGGCCGGTTTGAGGATGCGCGCACCGGCCTTCTCGGCCTTGGCCAACAACGCGTCGACCTCGTCCTTGCTGCGCGCGTTGTGGGCCAGCGTCACGCCGGAGAAGCCGCCAGCCGGGGTCGGCTCCATGTTGGCGTCCTCGGCCAGCGCGTCGCGCCCGTAGAGGCCGAGGATGATGCCGCCAAGCTGAAAGAACGTGATGTTCTCGTTGCTCACGCTCGAGGCCGTCCACCCCAGACGCTCGTAGAACGCGGTGCTGGCGGCGACGTCGGCGACGCCGAGGCTGACCAGGCTCAGGCGCTGTTCCACGAGGCCCGTCCTATCGCTCCGCCGCGATCCGGTTTAGCTGCACTTGGAATGGCCGCACGACGTGCAGACGTCGCAGCCTTCCTGGCGGATCATCGCCGCCTGGCCGCATTTCGGGCATTGCCGTATGGCCGCCATCGGGCCGCCGCCCGCCGCCACGTTGGCGTTTTCGCCTTCCGAGGCCGGCTCGCCGGTTTCGCCGCCGGGCCCGGCCAGGGCCATGACCTGGGGCATTTCCTCGGCCCCTTCGGCCAGGTGGCCGGGGCTTTTCAGGAAGCCGATGTCGATCATGTGCTCCTCGATGACGCCGCCGATGGCGGCCAGCAATGAGGGCACGTACTTGCCGCCCATCCACTGGCCGCCTCGCGGATCGAACACCGCTTTCAACTCCTCGACGACGAACGAGACGTCGCCGCCGCGCCGGAACACGGCCGAGATCATGCGGGTCAGCGCCACCGTCCAGGCGTAGTGCTCCATGTTCTTGGAGTTGATGAAAATCTCGAACGGGCGGATGCGCCCGGAATCGTCGACGATGTCGTTCAAGGTCAGGTAGATGGCGTGGTCGCTCTCCGGCCACACCAGCTTGTAGGTCTGGCCGGGCAGCGCGCCGGGGCGATCGAGGGGCTGGAACAGGTGCGTCACCGGGCCGGCGTCGCCCAAGTCCTTCGGTTTGGCCTGCTTGACCGGCGCCTCCAGGGGCAGTTCCGGCTCGGCCTCGTCCTTTCCGGCTTTACCTTTGACCTCGAGGACGGCGCCAGTCACTTCGTTGGGGCGGTAGGTGGTGCAACCCTTGCACCCCAAATCGAAGGCCTGTTGGTAGACGTCCTTGAAGTCCTCGAACGAGATGCTCTCGGGGCAGTTGATGGTCTTCGAAATCGAGCTGTCGACGTACTTCTGGACGGCCGCCTGCATGACCAGATGGTCGTTGGGGCTCAAGCCTTGGGCGTCGACGAAGGCGTCGGTCAGCGCCGCCGTCTCGCCAAACATCTGCTTGTAGACGCGGTAGGCGTAATCGACGACCTCTTCGGAGCGCCTGGCGCCATCGGGCATCAGGACATTGCGGGTATAGGTGAAGCTGAACACCGGCTCGAGGCCCGAAGAGACGTTGTCGGCATAGAGCGAGATGGTGCCGGTCGGCGCGATCGAGGTCAGCAGCGCGTTGCGGATGCCGTGCTCGGCGATGGCTTCGCGGACGTCGGCGTCCAAGCCCTGCACGGTCGGGCTTTCCAGGAACTTGTCGCGGTCGAACAGCGGAAAGGCGCCTTTCTCGCGGGCCAGTTCGACCGAGGCCAGGTAAGCGGCGCGCTCGATACGGCGCAGCCAGGTTTCGCTGAGGGCGACCGCTTGAGAACCGCCGTAACGCGCCCCGCACATGATCAGGGCGTCGGCCAGCCCGGTGACGCCGAGGCCGATGCGGCGCTTGGCGCTCGCTTCGTGGCGCTGCGCGTCCAACGGGAACCCCGACACCTCGATGACGTTGTCCATCATGCGGACCGCCGTCGCCACCAGCGCGTCCAAGGCCGCCTCGTCGATGCCGGCCTCGTCGCTGAACGGCTGCTCGACGAGCCGGGCCAGGTTGATCGAGCCCAAGAGGCAGGTGCCGTAAGGCGGCAGCGGCTGCTCCCCGCACGGATTGGTGGCGTGGATGGTCTCGCAGTAGGCCAGGTTGTTGCGGGTGTTGATGCGGTCGATGAAGACGACGCCGGGCTCGGCGTAGGCATACGTCGCGCGCATGATCTTGTCCCACAGCTCGCGCGCCTGGACGCTCTTGTAGACGGTGCCGCCGAAGACGAGCTCCCACGGCGCGTCCTCGCGGACGGCTCGCATGAAGGCGTCGGTGACAAGCACCGAGAGGTTGAACATGCGCAAGCGCCCGGGCTCGCGCTTGGCCTCGATGAAGTCCTCGATATCGGGATGGTCGCAGCGCAATACCGCCATCATGGCGCCGCGCCTGGAACCGGCGCTCATGATGGTGCGGCACATGGCGTCCCACACGTCCATAAACGACAAGGGCCCCGAGGCGTCGGCGCCGACGCCCCTGACCGGCGCGCCTTTCGGGCGCAGCGTCGAGAAGTCGTAGCCGATGCCGCCGCCCTGCTGCATGGTCAGGGCAGCTTCCTTGAGGCCATCGAAGATGCCGCTCATGTCGTCGGGCACGTCGCCCATCACGAAGCAGTTGAACAGCGTCACTTCGCGGTCCGAGCCGGCGCCCGACAGGATGCGCCCGGCCGGCAGCAAGCGGAAATCCTCCATCGCCTCGAAAAACGTTTGTTCCCAACGGGCTGGGTCTTTCTCGGGCGCCGCCAGGGCGGCCGCCACCCGGCGCCAGCTGTCGGCCATGGTTTTGTCCACAGGACGGCCGTCGACCGCTTTCAAGCGGTATTTCATATCCCAGATCTGTTGCGATATGGACGAAACCTGTGCCATTCGGACCCTCAAGGCCACGGCGGCGGCTCGAATGCGGCCGCCCCAGCCCCTTCGTGGAACGGAGAATCGGGGGAAACACCCCGTTTACGGGGCATTTCGCTTCTTGAATCTAAGGTTTTGGCGAATCGCCGTCAACGATTTTCGTTCACTAATTGTTTCCACCAAACCATCCCCGGCCGGCGTCAAGCGGTTTTGTTTATGATCAATGGCTTGGCCGGTTCCCACCCGCCTTTAACAGGCTGCGGAACAAGTTATCCACAAACTGTTCCACAAGGCGGGATGTCTAATCCGCCGACGCCCTCGCCTCCTCGGCCAGCCGGGCGCTGGCCGTTTCCACCGCGTCTTCGAGGCGGGACTGGAAATCCGTGCGCGAGAGACCCGGCTCGATGGCCGGGAGAAACTCGAGCACGATGGTGCCGGGGCGCTTCAGGAACGCCCGCCGTCCCCAAAACACGCCCGAGTTGAGGGCGATCGGCACCACCGCGGCGTCGAGCTGGCGATAGAGCGCCGCCACGCCGGGATGGTAGGACCGGCGGGCGCCGGGCGCGGTCCGCGTCCCTTCCGGAAAGATGATCACCGGCCGCCCGCCTTCGAGTGCCTTGCCGGCTTCGCGCAGCATGGTCTTCAGCGCCGAAGCGCCGGCCTGGCGGTCGATGCCGATCATGCCGGCCTTGTTGAGGTACCAGCCGAAGAACGGCACCCAGAAGAGCCCGCGCTTGAGAATGAACGCCGGCTCCTCGAACAGATGATTGAAGATGATGGTGTCCCAGGCCGACTGGTGTTTGGAGGCGAAGACGACCGGGCCCTCCGGGATGTTGTCCTGGCCCCGGATTTCGTGACCGAGACCGACGGTGGAGGCGAGCCAAGCGATGACTCCCTTGACCCAGAACTTGGCGCCGCGATGCACGGAACGGCGGGAAGCCAGCAGCAACGGCAGGTAGAGGACGGCCAGCACCGAGGTCCAGGTCAAGGCGCCGAGAGCGAACAGCAGGCTCTTTAGGTGTTGCATTCGATCATCCCGAGGAATTCCGCCGAGGTCCGTTTCCAATAGTCCGCCCGCCGGACCGGGGCAAGCGGCAAGGATCCGGGCCGCCTCGTCTACGGCCCCTTCAGGTCGGCGGTGGCGGACCGAAAAATTCGACGGCCCGGTGGCGCAACCAGGCCAGCAGGAACTTGTTGTATTCGCCCGTGATCAGGACCGCCGTACCCGGCCACGCCCACCACTCGTCCTGTTTGACGTGTCGGGGGAACACCGGGTGCGGCACGATGGTCATGCCCGGCATGGCGTTTCGGAACTCCAGAAGGCTCCTCGGCATGTGATAGGCCGCCGTCACCAGACGCAGCGATCGGATGCCTTGCGTTTTCGTCCAGGCCGCCGTCTCCGAGGCGTTCTCGGCGGTGTTGACGGCGTTGCCGATGCTGATCCGTTCCTCCAGGTCGCGCGGGTTGCGTTTGAGAATTTGCAGCAATCGTCTGACGTCGAGGCCCCGATAGACGCCTGAGACGAAAAGCCGCCGGGCGCGGTCGCCGGCCAGCAGCTCGAGGCCGGCATTCAACCGTTGCGAGCCGCCGGTCAGGACGACGGCGGCCTCCGTTCGGGTATCATCGTCAGCGGTCTCGTCGGGGATTTCGCCGGCGAACCGGAACAGCCCGATCACCCAGAGGCCAATCACGAAGATGGCGAACAACACCAGATTGGTCGGGCTGAAAAGCCGGCCCCGGTCGCGGCGACGCTTGGCCATGCCCTACAGCATCCTGCCCAGCGTGCGCATCACCGTCATGCGCGCCGTCACCATGGCGATCAGCGCCACCGCCACCGGCAGACCGGCCAGCACCGCCCAGTGAACGGGACCCAACCCGAGATCGGGGACCAGGGCGCCTTGCATCTGTTCGGCCAGATAACCGACGCCGAGCAATGTCGGCACGGCGATGAGCAGTCCCATGATGCCGCCGCGCAGTCCCAGGAACAGGGCGCGGCCGGCGAACTGCCGGGCCACGTAGCTGTCCTGCGCGCCGATCAGGTGCAACACCTCGATCGCCTCCTTGTGGACGGCGAGCCCGGTCCGGGTCGTGAAGATGACCGTGCCGACCGTCGCCAGGCCGATGAAAACCAGGACGGCGGTAGCCACCGCCTCGACCGTCTCGATCAGCCGGACCAGCCGTTCCAGCCAGATTCTGTGGTCGTCGATGCTGGCTCCCGACACCCGCGCCGCCAGCCGCGTCGTCAACTGGCCGATGTCGAGTTCGGCGTTCGGCTTCAGCTCGACGTCGATCAACCTGGGCAGCGGCAGGTCGCCGGCCCGCACCAGGGTGCCGAGCCAAGGTTCGAGCAGGGCCAGCATGCGTCCTTCGTCGAGGACCTCGTAGCGGTCGATCTCGGGCACGGCGGCCAGAACTGCGACCGCCTCGCGGAGCCGTTCTTCGTCCTTGCCGGGGTCGTCGGCCGGGGCGATCTGCACCGTCAACGTTCCGCGCACGCCGCTTTCCCAGCGCCCGGCGGCGGCGTTGAGGACCAGCATGCCGGCCATCGCCAGCACCGCCAGGAATACCATGAAGGCGATCAGCCACGGCAGGAAGCGGCTGTGTTCGTCTCGATCGAGCGGCAGGTCCAAACGGCGCGCAAACATCCTACAAGAAATTCTCCACGCCCGGCTTGTCTCTGGGCTCGGTTCGCGCACCGGAGGTTTCGCGGGGCCGGGCCGGCGGCGTATCAGATCCGCCGGCGCCGCCGTTTCCGGCGGCTGCGATAAGACTCAGGCGGCCGCGCTCCAGCCTCAGGCTGTCGTGGCCGAGGCGTTCGACCAGATGATTGTTGTGGGTGGCGATGACGATGGTGGTGCCGAGTTTGTTGAGTTCCTCGAACAGGTGCATCAGGCGCAAGCCCATGGTGTCGTCGACGTTGCCGGTCGGCTCGTCCGCCAACAACAGCTTCGGCCGGGCGATCACCGCCCGGGCGATCGACACGCGCTGCTGTTGGCCGCCCGACAGGGTCGGCGGCCGGGCCTTGAGATGGTCCTTGAGGCCGACCCACGTCAGCAGCTCGACGACGTGCTTCTCGACCTCGCTTTCGCGGGTGCCGGCCACCCGCAAGGGCAGGGCGACATTGTCGAACGCCGACAGATGATTGAGCAGGCGGAATTCCTGGAAGACGACGCCGACCCGACGCCGCAGCGCCGGCAGGTCGCGTCTCGGCGTCGTCGCGATATCGCGTTCGAACAGCGAGATCAGGCCGCGCGACGGCTTCAACGCCAGGTAGATGAGCTTGAGCAGAGAGGACTTGCCGGCGCCGCTCTCGCCGACCAGGAAGTGGAACGATCCGGGGGCCAGGGTAAACGTGACGTCCTGCAGGACCTCGGGGCCGAGGCCGTAGCGTAGACCGACATTCTCAAATCTTACGATTGCTTCGTGATCCGCTGTCGTCAAGGTTGTATCGCTCCCCCGGCCCGCCACCGGTTCCGCTGCCGCCGACGACGCCGACGGTCCGGAACAATGCCATGTTACACCGCCTCCCGTCCAGCGCCCGCCGGGCGCCGACGCCCGGCCCGGCGCGGGTTGCGTTGAAACTGGCGAAACCCTATAAATGACAGAATCTTAACAGACCTTACCGGCAATGATTATCACCTGCCCCAATTGCACGACGCCGTACAACGTCGATCCGGCTGCTCTCGGTGCCGGCAAGACGACACGGTGCTCCAATTGTGGCCACAGTTGGTTCCAGCATCCGGTGGCGCCGCCGCCGCCCGCCATGGCGCCGCCGGTGGCCCCGCCGCAGGCGGCCTATCCGCAACCGATGGCGCAGCCGGCGGCTTACGCGCAGCCGATGCCGCAACCGGCCGCCGCGCCGCCGCCTCCACCGCCTCCACCGCCTCCTCCACCGCCGGAACCGGCGCCGATACCGGAGCCGGAGCCGATACCGGAGCCGGAACCGGAGCCGGAGCCCGAACCCGAGCCGGAACCGGAACCCGAGGCCGGAACCGACCCCGGCGCCGCCGACGAGCCGCTGTCGCCGGAACAGCTCGACGAGATGTTCGGCGAGGACGAGGAGCCGGAGCCCGTCGAGTCGCTTATCGCAACCGGCGACGACGAAGACATGGACGAGGATATCCTGGATCCCGACCAATTGCCGGAACCGGAACCGATCCCCGAGGTGTTCACGTCCGAAGAGGCCGACGACGAGGCCGCCGAAGGCAGGAAGCTCGGCCTCGGCAAGATCATCGGCATCGCCGCGGCGGTCGTCGTCATCGGGTTGCTGGCCGGGGCCTACTTCCTGCGCGGCATGATCATCGACATGGTTCCGGCCGCCGCCGGCGTCTACGACATGCTGCCGTTCGGCGGCGAGGAGCTCGGCGACGGGCTCGACATAGGGCAGGTCAAGTCGGCCCGCGAAACCGAGAACGGCATCGAAGTCCTGGTGGTGCGCGGCATCATCACCAACATCTCCGACGAGACCAGGCCGGTGCCGCTGATCCGGGTGGCGCTGTTCGACGGCGACGGCAACGAGGTTCAAAGCCTCAACGTGGCGCCGACCAAGAACCAGTTGGAAGCCCAGGGCGAACTCGGGTTCAAGGCGCGTCTCAAGGAGCCGTCGGCGCTGGCGCGACGCCTCGAGGTCACCTTTACCAAGGCCGAAGCCGCCGCCCAGTAGCGGAACCGTCCGCCATCCCGAAGATTTTGAGCGGTCTCCGACCCTTCGGAAACGGCACGCGGTCCAAATCGATCGGATTACACCGTCTAGATGTGATGTCCCAAGAGGTTGTTCATTCGGCCCACCCTTGAGAAGCTGAA